>DASZQJ010000032.1:0-13152 GCA_035549715.1 Burkholderiales bacterium | reverse complement strand
CTTCCTTCACGTGCCCGTAGCCGCGGATGTGCTCGGGCAGGGTCGCGAGGTCGAGGACCAGGGGCAGGTTGTCCCGGGTGAGGCCCGCCAGCGCCTGGTCGATCGAAGCCCTGTATTCCTCGATCAGCCGGCGCTCGGTGCGGCGCTCCTCGGTCCTGCCGAACACGTCGAGCGCCGTGCCGCGCAGGAACCTGAGCTTTGCCAGCACGCCGAACGCCTTCCACACCCAGGCGCCGTAGCGCGCCTTGACCAGGCGGCCCTTGTCATCGCGTTTGGAGAACAGCGGCGGCGCCAGGTTGAAGCTCACCGCGTAGTCGCCCTCGAAGGTCGCCTCCAGCTGCCTGCGGAAGTCGCCGTTGGCGTACAGGCGGGCGACCTCGTACTCGTCCTTGCAGGCCATGAGCTTGAACAGGTATTTCGCCACGGCCTTCGCCAGCGCGTCGCCGGTGCCGAGCCGTTCTTCCGCCACCCGCACCTTTTCCACGAAGTCGGCATACTTTTTCGCATAGGCCGCATCCTGGTACTGCGTCAGGAAGGCCATCCGCCTGGCCACCAGCGCCTCCAGGCGCTGCGGCATCTGCACCACCACGGGCTGTGCCGGCAGCGCCACCTTCTGCACCCGGTCCATGTCCACGGCGGCGCGGCGGCCCCAGAGGAAGGCCTGCTTGTTGGCGTCCACCGCCACGCCGTTCAACTCGATGGCGCGGTTGAGGGCCTCGTCGCCGAGGGGGATGAGGCCATTCTGGAAGGCGAAGCCCAGCATGAACAGGTTGGCGGCGATGGAATCGCCCATGAGCGCGGTCGCGATCTTCGTCGCGTCGAGGAAATGCGCATTCCCGGCGACGGACTCGCTGATCAGGGAACGGATGCGATCCCCCGGGAAGGCCCAGTCCGGCTGCTGGGCGAACTGGCCCGTGGGCTGCTCGTGCGAATTGATGACGGCGACCGTGCGCTCGGGGCGCGTCTTGGCGATCGCATCCGGCGCCCCCGCCGTCAGCATGTCGCAGCCCAGGATCAGGTCCGCTTCGCCGGTCGCGATGCGCTGCGCCTTGATGTCCGCGGGCTTGCCGGCGATGCGCACGTGCGAGGTGACCGCGCCGTTCTTCTGCGACATGCCGGTCATGTCCAGCACCGAGATGCCCTTGCCTTCCAGGTGCGCGGCCATGCCCAGCAGGGCGCCGATGGTGATGACACCGGTGCCGCCGATGCCGGTGATCAGGATGTTGTACTGGGCGTACTGCCGTTTCGCGGCCACCGGCACGGGCAGCGCGGGGAAGTCCGAATCCTTGACACCCTTGGCGGCCTTGGAGCGCTTGACCTGGCCGCCCTTCACCGTCACGAAGCTGGGGCAGAAGCCCTCGAGGCAGGAATAGTCCTGGTTGCACGAGGACTGGTCGATCATGCGCTTGCGGCCGAACTCGGTTTCGACCGGCAGGATCGACACGCAGTTGGACTTCAGGCCGCAGTCGCCGCAGCCCTCGCAGACCCCCTCGTTGATGATCACGCGCACGTCGGACTTCGGGTACTCGCCCTTCTTGCGGCGGCGGCGCTTTTCCGCGGCGCAGGTCTGGTCGTAGATGAGCACCGAGACGCCCGGCACGGCCTTGAGCTCGTTCTGGACCGCGTCGAGGTCCTTGCGGTCGTTGACGGTGACGATGGCCGGCAGTTGCGACCGATCCTCGTAGCGCGACAGGTCCTCGGTCACCAGCGCGATGCGCTTCACGCCCTCGGCCGCCATCTGCCGGGCGATCATGGGCACCGTGATCTGGCCGTCCACCGGCTGGCCGCCGGTCATCGCGACCGCGTCGTTGTAGAGGATCTTGTAGGTGATGTTCACGCCGGAGGCGATGGCGGCGCGGATCGCCAGGCTGCCGGAATGGAAGTAGGTGCCGTCGCCGAGGTTGGCGAACACGTGGCCGCGCTTCGAGAAAGGCGCCTGGCCGATCCAGGGCGCGCCCTCCCCGCCCATCTGGGTGGTGGTGCGGTTGTGCTCGGGATAGATCGCGGTGGCCATGACGTGGCAGCCGATGCCCGCCAGCGCCAGGCTGCCTTCGGGCACCCTGGTCGAGCGGTTGTGCGGGCAGCCGGAGCAGTACCAGGCCGGGCGCGGCGGCGTGTCGACGGCCTTCTTGAGCACCGCCTCCTTGGCCTCCAGGAAGGTCAGGCGCGCCTTGATCTGGTCGCTCTGGTGGAAGCGCGCGATGCGGCTCGCGATCACCCGCGCGATCTGCGCGATGGAAAAGTCGGCCTTCGCGGGCAGCAGCCACTCGCCGCGCGGGTGCACCCACTCGCCCTGGTCGTCGAACTTGCCGACCACGCGCGGGCGCACGTCCGGGTGCCAGTTGTAGAGCTGCTCCTTGAGCTGGTACTCCACCATCTGGCGCTTTTCCTCGACCACCAGGATCTCGTCCAGGCCCCTGGAGAACTCGCGCACCCCGTCCGGCTCGAGCGGCCAGGGCATCGACACCTTGAACAGGCGGATGCCGATCTGCGCGGCGTTCTGCTCGTTGATGCCCAGCTCGTCCAGCGCCTCGAGCACGTCCATGTAGGACTTGCCGGAGGCGATGATGCCCAGCTTCGCGTTGGGCGAATCGATGGTGGTGTGGTTGAGCTTGTTCAGCCGCGCGTAGGCCATCGCGGCGTAGATCTTGTAGTCCTGCATCAGCGCTTCCTGCTTGCGCGCCTGCAGGCCCAGCGGGTCGGTGGAGAGCCGGCAGTTGAGCCCGCCCTCTGGCATCACGAAGTCCGTCGGCACCAGGGTCTGGACGCGGAAGGGATCGGCCTCGATGGAGGCGGAGGATTCGACGGTGTCGGCCAGCGCCTTGAACGCCACCGCGCAGCCGGAAAAGCGCGACATGGCCCAGCCGTGCAGGCCGAGCTCGATGTACTCGCCGACGTTGCAGGGATACAGCACCGGGATCATCGACGCGGAGAACAGGTGGTCGCTCTGGTGCGGCAGCGTCGAGGAGTAGGCGCCGTGGTCGTCGCCCGCCACCAGCAGCACGCCGCCGTGCTTGGCGGTGCCGGCGAAGTTCATGTGCTTGAACACGTCGCCGCAGCGGTCCACGCCGGGGCCCTTGCCGTACCAGTAGGAGAACACGCCGTCGTAATCGGAGTCGCCGACCAGCCTGACCTGCTGGCTGCCCCAGACGGACGTGGCCGCCAGTTCCTCGTTGACGCCGGGCTGGAACTTGACGTGGTGGGCGGCGAGATGGCCCTTGGCCTTCCAGAGCGCCTCGTCGAGGCCACCGAGCGGGGAACCGCGGTAACCCGAGATGAACCCGGCGGTGTTGAGGCCGGCGGCAAGGTCGCGCTGGCGCTGGATGATGGGCAGGCGCACGAGCGCCTGGATGCCGGTCAGGTAGATTCGACCGGAAGTGGAGACGTACTTGTCTTCCAGCGTCACGTTCTGCATCTGCTGCTCCTGTGAGAACGGCCGGGGTTGTGCCCTGGCCGACTATTTTGCACCCTTGACCGGTAGGTCGCGAGCGCGGTTCCTACCCTTCGGATTTCTGTCGGGACTGTCGCGGCTCGTAGAGCCGGTTCTCGCCGAGCAGGACCTGGTGGTGGCCGCAACCCTGGGCGATCATCGGAAAGCAGTTCTCCTGTGCCGCCACGGCCACATCGAGGAAATAGGGACCGTTCGACGCGAGGCAGGCGGCGAGCGCGGCGTCGAGCCCGGCCGGATCCGTCACGCGCTGCGCCTGCCAGCCGAAACCCCGGGCCACGGCGACGAAATCGGGCAGCGCCTCGGTGTAGCTGTGGCTGTAGCGGCCTTCGTGGATCAGTTCCTGCCACTGGCGCACCATGCCCATGTAGCCGTTGTTGCACAGGACGACCTTCACCGGCGTGCGATGCTGCATGGCGGTGGACAGCTCCTGGAGGTTCATCAGGATCGAGGCATCCCCGCTCACGCAGACCACGAGCCTGTCCGGATGCGCGACCTGCGCGCCGATGGCGGCCGGCAGGCCGTAGCCCATGGTGCCGGCGCCGCCGGAGGTCAGCCAGCGGTTGGGCTTGTCGAAGGCGAGGCGCTGCGCGGCCCACATCTGGTGCTGGCCCACGTCGGTGGAAACGATCGCGTCACGACCGGCCAGTTGCGCGCGCAGGGTGTCGAGCAGTTGCTGCGGGACGATGCAGTCCTGGCGCGTCTCGTAGCCGAGGGAATCCTCGGCGCGCCAGCCCCCGATGCGCGACCACCACGGATCGAGGCGCGCAGGATCGAAATCGAAAGGGGCCAGTTCCCCGGCGAGCGCCTCCAGGAGCTGCGCGGCATCGCCCACCATGGGCACGTCCACGCGCACCAGCTTGTTGATCGAGGCGGGATCGACATCGAGGTGGATTTTTTTCGCCTCCGGGCAGAAATCGGCGAGCCGGCCGGTGACGCGGTCGTCGAAGCGCGCGCCCACACACACCACCAGGTCGGCCTCATGCATGGCGAGGTTCGCTTCCAGCGTGCCGTGCATGCCCAGCATGCCGAGGAACTGCGGGTCGGAGCCCGGGAAGGCCCCCAGGCCCATCAAGGTCAGCGTGCAGGGCGCGCCGGTGCGCTTCACCAGCCGGGTGAAGGCCTCGCAGGCCGCCGGGCCGGAATTGACCAGGCCGCCGCCGCCGTAGAACACCGGCCGCTTCGACGCGCGGATGAGCGCGGCCGCCTCGCGCACCGCGGCGCGCGGCAGCGCCTTGCGGCGCGGCTTGCGCACGACGAGGCTTTCCTCCGCGTTCGGCAGCACGAGCGCCTGTTGCACGTCCTTGGGGAAATCCAGCAGCACGGGGCCCGGCCGGCCTTCGGTGGCGATGGCCAGGGCCTTGCGCACCATCGGGGCCACGTCCTCGGCGCGGCGCACCTGCGCATTCCACTTGGTCACGGGGCGCGAGATGCCCAGCGCGTCGCATTCCTGGAAGGCGTCGGTGCCGATCAGGCGCGTCGAGACCTGGCCGCTGACGCAGACCACGGGGATCGAATCGCAGAGCGCATCGAGCAGCCCGGTGGTGGTGTTGCTCATGCCGGGCCCCGAGGTCACCAGCACGACGCCGGGCTTGCCGGTGGTGCGCGCGTAGCCCTCGGCCGCATGCACCGCGGCCTGCTCGTGGCGGACCAGCACGTGGCGCAGGCGCCGCTCGCCATGCAACGCATCGTAGAGCGGAAGGACCGCACCGCCGGGATAGCCGAAGATCACTTCGACGCCGGCCTCCACCAGGGTGTCCACGAAGGCCTTTGCGCCGGTCAGCGCGGGGCCGGAAGCCGCCTCGTGGGCGGGCTTGAGCAGGGTCTGGAGGGTGCGGTCATTCATGGGACACATCTTAAGGACGCACGCCGAGAAAAGGCTCCTTTTATTCTTCAATTAAGGCTAATATCAGGAATAATTTTCCTGTTATCGGAGATATTGAGGAATGGAACTCGATAATTTCGACATCGCCATCCTGGGCGTGCTGCGCGACGACGCCCGCGCCAGCCTCCAGGACATCAGCGGCAAGGTGGGGCTGTCCACCACCCCGTGCTGGAACCGCATCAAGAAAATGGAAAGCGAGGGCGTGATCCAGGGCTACACCGTGCGCATCGACCAGGCCGCCATCGGCTTCACCGAAACGGTCATCGTCCAGGTCACGCTGGAGAGCCACAACGACGAGACGCTGTATGCTTTCGGCAAGGCGCTGGGCGAGATCCCGGAGGTGCTGGAGGCCTTCCTGATCTCGGGCGATTACGACTATTTCATCCGCATCGCGGTGCGCGACACGCGCGACTACGAGCGGCTGCTGCGGGAGAAGCTCTACCGCATCCCCGGCATCCGCCACAGCAAGTCGAGCTTCGTGCTGCGGCGCCTGAAGGACACCCAGATACCGCTCGTGAGCAACAAGGTGGCCGCGCGCAAGGGCCGCTGAAGGCCGGGAAGGCCGGGAAGGCCGTGAATATCGTGAATGACGTGAATATCGTGAATGTCGTGAATATCGTGAATGGCGTGAATGGCGTGAAGGGCGTGGGCTCGGGGATGCCGCGAAGGTCCGGGAAGCGCACGCCTCTTCGCCTCCCGGGGAAAACCACAATGCTGAAAACAAGCCTGCTGTTCGCCCTCGCCGCCTGCTGCCTCGCCGGCCCCGCCATGGCCGACTACCCGGAACGGTCCGTCACGCTGGTGGTGCCGTTTGCCGCAGGTGGACCCACCGACATCGTCGCCCGCCTGCTTGCCACACCCATGGGCAAGGCGCTGGGGCAAACCGTCGTCGTCGACAATCGCACGGGCGCCGGCGGCACCCGCGGCGCGGACCTCGTCGCCACCGCAAAACCGGACGGCTACACGATCCTGCTCCACCACAGCGGCATGGCCACCGCGCCCGCGCTCTACCGGCAACTGCGCTACGACCCGCTGAAGAGCTTCGAATACATCGGCCAGGTGGTCGACGTACCCATGACCCTCGTGGGCAGGCCGGACCTGCCGCCGAAGGACGTGAAAGCGCTGTTCGCCTGGATGCGCGAGAACAAGGACAGGGTCAACATGGCGCACGCCGGCCCCGGCGCCGCCTCCCACGTCTGCTCGATGATGTTTCGGACGGCCCTCGGGGTGGAGCCCACGACCGTCGCCTTCCAGGGCACGGCGCCGGCCCTGGTTGCGCTCGAGGGCGGCCATGTCGACCTGCTCTGCGACCAGACCACGCAGACCCTGCCCCACATCCGGTCCGGCAAGATCAAGCTCTACGCCACCACCAGCAAGGCCCGGGTGCCGGCGCTCAAGCAGACGCCCACGCTGATCGAATCCGGCCTGAAGGACGCGGAGATCACCATCTGGCATGGGCTGTACGCGCCCAAGGGCACGCCGCCCGAAGCCCTGTCGCGGCTGAACGCCGCGCTCAAGGCCGCGCTCAAGGATCCCGCCGTGGTCAGCCGCCTGACGGAGCTGAGCGGGCAGATCGTCCCCGAGGCGAAGCAGACGCCCGCCGGGCTGCGCGACTGGCTGAAGCAGGAAACCGAGCGCTGGACGCCGATCATCCGCGCCTCCAGCGCCTACCTGGATTGACCGGACCGGCCGGCATGCGGCACGCGGCGATCGCCCTGTCCGTGCTCCTCGGCGGCCCCGCGCTGCCGGCCTGGGCCCAGGGCGAGGAGTCCTGCCCCGAACGCCCCGACTACCGCAACCTGCGCTACGAGGAAAACTGGCGCTCGCTGGCCGACCCGACCTGCATGGACGGGATGTTCGACCGCCTCAAGCACCTGCCCCTGGGCGACGGCGGCGAGGGCTTCATCTCCTTCGGCGGCGAAGCGCGCCTGCGCTACGAATTCGTGAACAACGGCGCGTTCGGGTCCGACCCGCCGGATCCCAACGGCTACTTCCTCAAGCGCGCCCTGCTCCACACCGACGTGCATCCCGTCGAGCGGGCCCGGTTCTTTTTCCAGCTGCAGTCGGCCAACGAGGCGGGGCGCGTCGGCGGCCCGCGCGCCGAGGACGACGACGAGCTCGACGTGAACCAGGCGTTTGCGGACTGGACCGCGTACGAGGAGGGCACGGACAGCCTGACCCTGCGCGCCGGCCGCCAGGAGCTGGAGTTCGGCGCCTCGCGCCTGTTGTCGGCGCGGGACGGCTTCAACACGCGGCAGAGCTTCGACGGGTTCCGCGTCTTCGGGCGGGAGGGCCGCTTCCACTTCAATGCCACCGCCGCGCGCGTCGTCGAGACCCGGCCGGACACCTTCGACAACGACACCAACCGGCGCCACTGGTACATCGGCGCCTCGGCCTGGACGGCGCTCGACGTGCTGCCCGGCGCGACCATCGGCGTGCTGTTTCCCTCGCGCCGCCAGGAGAACGCCGAGTTCGACGTCGGGCGCGGCGTGGACGAGCGCTACACGCAAGGCGTGCGCCTGTGGGGCAAGACCGGCGCCTGGGACTACAACTGGGAAGGCGGCCGCCAGGGCGGCGAGTTCGAAGGCAGGAAGGTCCGCGCCTGGTATTTCGCTTCCGACACCGGTTACTCCTTCGCGGGTCACGCCACCGCCCCCCGGCTGGGCCTGCGCCTGGACGCCACCAGCGGCGATCGCGACCCGAACGACGGCACGCTCAACACCTTCAGCTCGCTGTTCGCCTCGACCTCGTATTCCGGGTTGTCGGGGCTGGTCGGGCCCTCCAACGTGCTGGACGTCGCGCCCTCGGTATCGTTCTCCCCGGCGCCCCACGTGCGCCTCAACGCGGGCGTGATCGGCTACTGGCGGGTCAGCACCGAGGACGGGATCTACAAGATCACGGGCGGCGTGCGACGCACCGGGCAGATGAGCGACGCACGCCACGTCGGCACCCAGTCCACCGTGCAGGCGGTTTATACCCCGACCTCGCGCTGGACCTGGCTCGCCACCCTGTCCTACTTCGAGACCGGGAAATTCCTCGACGAGACCCCGCCATCCGACGACGTGACGTATTTCACGACCTGGGTCACGTTCCGCTTCTAGCGAAGCGGAACGCAGGGTAAAGAGAAAAGGTGAAAGAGGAAAGGGACGGCGGCGCCTTCGGCTTGCGAAAGCCCCGATCAGGTTCCAGCCGCCCCTGGCCTTCCCCCTTTCCTCTTTCCTCTTTCCTCTTTCCTCTTTTTTAACCCTTCCCGCCCATCACGGGTCACAAGTCGACGACGATCTTGCCGAAGTGCCGGCCCTGCTCCATGTGGCGGAAGGCGTCCGCGGCCTTTTCCAGGGGATAAACGGCGTCGATCACCGGCTTGAGCTTGTGCCGTTCGATGGCGCGGTTCATGGCCTCGAAGCGCGCGCGCGAACCGACCGCGATGCCCTGGATGCGCACCATCGGGCCGATCACGGCGCGCAGGGGGATTTGCGCGGTGTAGCCGCCCACGAAACCGACGATGCCCACGAAGCCGCCGAAGGCCAGCGCCGCCAGCGACTTGTCGAGTGTGCCGCCCGCCGTCTCCACGACGATGTCCACGCCGCGGCCGCCGGTGGCTTCCTTCACCGGCCCTGCCCATTCCGGGGTGGTCCGGTAATTGATCCCCGCGTCGGCGCCCAACTGCTTCGCGCGGGCGAGCTTCTCGTCGCTGGACGACAGCACGATCACGCGGGCCCCCATGAGCCTGGCGAACTGCAGGGCGAACAGGGCGACACCGCCCGTGCCCTGCACCAGCACCGAGTCCCCGGCCTTGATGCCGCCTTCCTGCAAAGTCGACCAGGCCGTGAGCGCCGCGATGGGCAGCGTGGCCGCCTCGCGGTCCGACAGGTGCGCCGGCACCGACACCGCATCTTCCGCCGGCACCGCGATGTACTCCTGCAGCACGCCGGCAAGCGGCGCGCCGAGCGTGCGCTGCGTGCGCAGCTCCAGGGTCGGCAGGCCGTCGTGCCAGCCCTGCGTATAGATCGGAATGACGCGATCGCCCGCCTTGAAGCGCTTCACGTCCTCCCCGACCTCGACCACTTCACCGCAGCAGTCCGACGCGGGCACGTAGGGCAGCGGCAGGCTCGGGAGGTATTTCTGCACGAGGATCGCCAGGTCGCGGTAGTTCAGGCTCGCCGCCTTGATGCGCACCAGGATCTCGCCGCGGCGCGGCTTCGGCACCGGCCGCTGCCCCGGCTTCAGGCCGTCGATGGAAAACGCGTGCGCCTCGATGGCGCGCATGGTGGAAGTTGTCATCGGTCAATCCTCGCGGAACATCTCAATCGGATTTCGTCCAACAGTTACTGCGCGCCACGAAGATGCCGTGGTTCGCGGCAGGCCCTAGACAACGCCGCTGGAGCGCAGCCCCGCGATGGCGGCCTGGTCGTAGCCCAGCTCGGCCAGGATGGCGTCGGTATGCTGGCCCACGGCGGGGATCGGGTCCATGCGGGGCTCGAAGCTGTCGGGCACGCCCGGCGGCAGCATCGCCTTGATGCCACCCGCCTCCGTCTGCACCTCGCGCCAGCGGTTGCGCGCGGCCAACTGCGCATGCTCCCACACTTCGCGCATCTCGTTCATGCGGGCGTTGCCGATCTGGGCGTCGTCGAGGCGCTTGACGATCTGCGCCGCGGTCAGCTTCGAGAACGATTGCGCGATGATGGCGTAAAGCTCCCTGCGCGCGGCCGAGCGCTTCGGATTGGAGTTGAAGCGCGGGTCGTCCTTGAGTTGCGGCTGCTCCAGCACCTTGTCGCAAAAGACCGCCCACTCGCGCTCGTTCTGCAGGCCCAGCATGACGATCTTGCCGTCGCCGCCGGGGAACGGGCCGTAGGGATAGATCGTCGCGTGCGAGGCGCCCGCCCGCACCGGCGGGGCCGCGCCGTCGTAGGCGTAATAGAGCGGGAAGCTCATCCACTCGACCATGCTCTCCAGCATGGAGATGTCGATGCGGCAGCCCTTTCCGGTTCGCCCGCGCTGGATCAGCGCCGCGAGGATGTTGGAATAGGCGTACATGCCGGAGGCGATGTCCACGATCGAGCAGCCCGCCTTGGAGGGCGTTTCCTCCGTTCCCGTCACCGACAGCAGCCCCGACTCGCTCTGGATGAGCAGGTCGTAGGCCTTCTTGTCGCGGTAGGGTCCGTCCGCGCCGTAGCCGGAGATGTCGCAGACGATGAGCCGCGGGTAGCGTTCGCCGAGCTGGTCGTGGGAGAAACCCATGCGCGCCGCCGCGCCCGGGGCCAGGTTCTGCAGCAGCACGTCGGCGCCGGCGAGGAGCTGGTGGACGATCCTGCGCGCTTCCTCGCGCTTGAGGTCCAGGGTCAGGCTTTCCTTGGAGCGGTTGGTCCAGACGAAATGCGAGGCAAGCCCGCTGACCCGGTGGTCGTAGGCGCGCGTCGGGTCGCCCACCCCGGGGCGTTCGATCTTGATGACGCGAGCGCCGAGGTCGGCGAGCTGCCGGGTGCAGAACGGGCCGGCGATGACGTGTTCCAGCGCTACGACCGTAACGCCTTCGAGCGGACGCATGAAGCTGTCTCCTGGATTCGGTTGTGCCCGGGCCTGCGGACGCGGCGCCCGTCGGGCGGCGGGGGCGCCCATGATGCGCAGGTTCGGGGGCCCGCGCCATCCCAAAATCGGCAAAGGCGCCCTCGCATTCCGCGAAGGCGGCCTAGAGGGCGAGATAGCGCTTCTTCACCTCGTCGTTGGCGCGCAGCGCCTCGATCGTGTCGCGGTAGACGATCTGGCCCTTGTCGATCACAACGGCGTGGCTGGCGATGCCCAGGCAGAAATGCATGTTCTGCTCGGCCAGCAGGACGGTCACGCCCATGTCGCGCAGCTTGCGCAGCAGCTCGCCGATGCGCTCCACGATGACCGGCGCCAGGCCCTCGCTGGGCTCGTCGAGGAGCAGGCCCACCGGGTTGCCCATGAGGGTGCGCGCGATGGTGAGCATCTGCTGCTCGCCGCCCGAAAGGTGGCCGGCCATGCGCTGCCTGAGCGGCGCCAGCAGCGGGAACATCTCGTAGATGCGGGCGAGGTTCCAGTGGTCCTGGCCCTCGGGGCCGCGCTTGGCGGCGATCACCAGGTTGTCCTCCACCGTATGCTCGGGGAACACCTGCCGGTCCTCGGGAACGTAGCCGATGCCCGCGCGCGCGATGGCGTGCGGCTTGCGGCCCTGCATGGGACGCCCCTGCACCCGGACGATGCCGCGCGCGGGCGGCGCCAGTCCGGCGATGGCCTTCAGGGTGGTGGATTTGCCGGCGCCGTTGCGCCCCAGCAGCGCCACCGTCTGCCCCGGCTGCACGGCAAGGCTCACGCCGAAGAGGATCTGGCTGGTGCCGTAGAAGACCTCGATGCCTTCGGCCTCGAAGATGGCGCTCATGCCTGCCCCGCCTCGAAATGGGCCCCCAGGTAGGCCTCGATCACCTTCGGATGCGCGCGGATCTCGTCCGGCAGGCCCTGCGCGAGCACCGTCCCGTAGCTCAGGACGCGGATGGTCTGCGCGTACTTGAACACGATGTCCATGTCGTGCTCGATGAAGATCAGGGTCATTTTCTTGCGCTGCCAGAGCTGGTGGACCGTGTCGATCATCTGCCAGCGCTCCTCCGGCCCCATGCCGGCGGTGGGCTCGTCGAGCAGCAGCACGCGCGGTTCCAGCGCCAGGGCGAGCGCGATGTCGAGCAGCTTCTGGTCGCCGTGCGACAGGGTCCCCGAAAGCTTGTCCGCCCGCGAACCGAGCTTCACCAGGTCGAGCACCTCGTCGGCCTGGGACCGGGCCTGCTTCAAGGGGAAGCGCCGGCCCACGCCCGCATACCAGCCGCGATGGGCGTTGACCGCGCCCAGGATCGCCTCGCGCACCGTCAGCGTGGGAAAGATGCTGGCGATCTGGAAGGCGCGCCCGATGCCGCGGCGCACGATCTCGGGCGCGCCCAGCCCCGCGATGTCCTCGCCCGCGAGCACGATGCGTCCCGAGTCGGGCGCGAACGCGCCGGTGATCAGGTTGAAGAACGTGGTCTTGCCCGCGCCGTTGGGGCCGATCACGGCGGTGAGCGAGTCCTCCGCGAACTCCAGGCTCACGTCGTTCATGGCGCCCACCCCGCCGAAGGACTTGCTCAGGTTCCGCACCGACAGCATGTCAGCCCTCCGCCGTCCGGCCCGGGCTTGCCCGGCGCTGCCGCCACCAGCCGACGAGGAACCCCAGCAGGCCCTTGCGCAGCCCCAGGGCGAACATGAGGATGACGATGCCGAGCACCAGGCTGTAGTGCTCGGTCATGCGCGTGACGATGTCGTTGAGCAGGAGCAGGATGACCGCGCCCGCCAGCGGGCCGAAGAACACGCCGATGCCGCCGAGCAGGATCATGAACACCGCCTCGCCCGAGATCGTCCAGTAGGCGAAATCGGGGTAGGCGCTGGAGACGAACAGGCTCATCAGCGCCCCGCCGATGCTGCCGAAGATCCCGGCCACCACGAAGGCGAGCAGGCGGATGCGCCAGACCTGGATGCCGAGGAACGCGGCGCGCCGCGGGTTGTCGCGGATCATGCGCATGGTGTAGCCGAAGGGCGACTGCACCAGGTGCCACATCAGGAACAGCGACACCACCATGACCGCGCAGCAGAACGCATACAGGTGCTGCGGGTCGTCGAGCCGGATGCCCAGGAAGGGCGGGCGCGGAATGCCGCCCGTCAGCCCCTGGTCGCCGCCGGTGACCGGCGTCCAGGCGATGATGATGCTGTGCAGGAGCATCTGGAAGGCGAGCGTCAGGAAGGAGAAATAGATCTCCTTGAGGCGGATGCAGATGGC
>DASZQJ010000031.1:0-7441 GCA_035549715.1 Burkholderiales bacterium | reverse complement strand
CCGTAGAAGCCGTGGCAGTGCTCGGCGTTCTGCAGGATGTAGTTGGCGTCTTCCGGCTGGGCGATGGGGCCGCCATGGCAGAGGACGATGACGTCCTTGCGCACCTTGAGGGCGGCTTTCGCGATGGCGTCGATTTCCCTGACGCAGGCCTTGAGGCTCTTCGCCGAGGACGCGCCGATGCTGCCACCGACGGTGACGCCCATGTGGGCGACGATGATGTCCGCGCCGGCCCGGGTCATGGCCTTTGCCTCGTCGGGATTGAAGACGTAGGGCGTGGTCAGCAAATCCTGCTCGCGGGCCTGGCGGATCATGTCCACCTCGAGGCCGTAGCCCATGCCGGTTTCCTCGAAGCTCGCGCGCATGACGCCGTCGAACAGGCCGATGGTGGGGAAGTTCTGCACGCCGGAAAAACCCATGGCCTTGAGCTCGGCGAGGAACTGCGGCATCAATACGAAGGGATCGGTGCCGTTCACGCCGGCGAGCACTGGCGTCCTTTTCACCACGGGCAGGACCTCGACGGCCATCTCCTTCACGATCTGGTTGGCGTTGCCGTAGGCGAGCAGGCCGGCCGCGGAGCCGCGACCCGCCATGCGATAGCGCCCCGAGTTGTAGATGATGATGAGGTCGATGCCGCCGGCTTCCTCGCACTTCGCTGACAGTCCGGTGCCGGCGCCGCCGCCGACGATGGGAACGCGCCGCTTCACCATGTCGCGGAATTTTTTCAGGATCTTCGAGCGTTCGATGGCGGGCATGCCGGCGGTTCCTCAATGCGGTTGGAGGAGGTCCCGGAAGTTCTGCACCAGGGCGGCGGCGAACTGCGGGTCGTTGACGTGGTGGGGCAGGCGCAGCAGGCGCCGCGAAGGAGCGGGCTTCCATGCCTTCTCCAGCGCGTCGAACAGCGCTGCATCCGCCTCCGGGTCGTGGAAGGGTTGCCCGGGCGCATCCAGGGCCGATACGCCTTTTTCCGGGATCAGGAAGCGCACGGGTCCCTCGCAGGCATTGAGCTTTCCCGCGATCCAGTTGCCGATCTCGCGGCATTCCTGTGCGGTCGTGCGCATCAGCGTGACGCTGGGGTTGTGCTTGTAAAGCCTGCGGCCGCGGTAGCGCTCCGGGACGGTGTCCAGGGCCCAGAAGTTCACCATGTCGAGTGCGCCGGCCGAGCCGACATAGGGAATGCGGCTGCGGGCGATGGCGCCCAGGCGGTCGGGCCCGGCGGACAGCACGCCCCCGGCCAGCAGGTCGCAGATTTCCGTGGTGGTCACATCCAGCACGCCGACCAGCATGCCGCTGTCGGCGAGGCGCTCCATCGACTGGCCGCCGGTGCCGGTGGCGTGGAACACGAGGCAGTCGTAGTCGCGCTCCAGTTCGCGCGTGACCTGCGTGACACAAGTCGTGGTGACGCCGAACATGGTCAACCCGATGGCCGGTTTCGAGGCCGCGGCGGGGATCGCGTGGCCCGCCATGCCGGCGATTGCGTGGGCCGCATTGCCCAGCACCACGCGGCTGATGCGGTTCAAGCCGGCCACGTCGGTGACGGAGTACATCATGGCGATGTCGCTTGCGCCCACGAACGGGCCGACGTCGCCGGCCGCCAGCGTCGACACCATCAGCTTGGGCAGCCCCACCGGAAGGCGGCGCATGCCGGCGGTGGCGATCGATGTCCCGCCGCTGCCGCCGATGCCGACGATGCCGGCGATGTCGCCGCGCGTCGCGATGAAGCGGGAAAAGGCCTCCCCCATGGCCTCGACCGCGGCGCCCCGGTCGTCGCCACCCAGCACGAACCCGGCGCCGCGCGGGTGCGCGCCGGCGACCGTGTCCGAGGATATGTCCACGGCGACGGCGGGCGCGCGCGTGCCGACGTCCACGAGCAGCGCGGGAACACCGGCCGCCTCGATGAGCGACTTCAGGTACTGCAGCTCCGGACCCTTGGTGTCGGCGGTGCCGACGACGTATACGCGCTTCATGGCGGCGAGGCGGGCTTCCAGTGGCTGGCTGCGAAGGAAATGGGCGTCCGGGCCCTCGTGTTGCGACGCTGGACACCTCATCCTGCGCCGTGCTGCAGCGCACTGACGAAAGTGGCGCCCGCGTCGTTGTATTTTTATTGGACGCTGGTATCGTATTGAGATGCTAGTCTCAGGTCAAGAACGGCGTCTCACGGGGGAAGAGTCCCCCGGGCAGGCGGGCGGCCGGGGGCCCCGGGCGCGCATGCGCAAGATCATGCTGGACGCGGCGATGGGCCTGATGCAGTCCGGGCTCATCCCCTCGGTCAGCGACGTGGCCGCCGCCGCGCAGGTGTCGCGGGCGACGGCGTACCGCTATTTCCCGACGCAGGCCGCGCTCATCCAGGCGGCGGTGGACGAGGCGCTGGGGCCGATCCTGGCATGGACGTCGACGTCGAAGGACCCGGCCGAGCGCGTGGCCGAGCTCGTGACTTTCGCGTACCCGCGGATGGAGAGTTACGAGGCCACGCTCAAGGCCGCCTTGCGCCTGGCGCTCGAACAATGGGCCCGGCGCAACGCCGGGGTGCTGGGCGACGAGGCGGCGATGGTGCGCGGACACCGCATCGACCTGCTCGATTCGGCGCTTGCGCCCCTCAAGGGCAGGCTTTCGAAGGGGGGCTTCGAGCGCCTGACGCAGGGGATGAGCCTGATTTTCGGTACGGAGGCCTTCGTCGTCCTCAAGGACATCTGGGGCCTCGACCGGCGGCGCGCCCAGGACGTGGCGCTGTGGACCTGCCACGCCCTGATCGATGCCGCACTGCGGGAGAACGCGGGCAGCGGGCGGGCGGCAAAGGCCGCCCCTGCGAAACCGGCCCCCGGCAGGAGTAAGCTGGCCGCTTCCAGGAAGGGCCGTTAGCACGGAATCGGAACATTCGGGAATCACGACGCGGCAACAAGACCGCGAGCAGCAGTGGGGGCAACCGCCCGCGGTTTTCGATGCGAAGCGGGGGCACATGACAAGACCAACGCAACGTGGAGGAGAGAGTGATGAACAAGCAGAGGTGGGCCGGCCTCGCGGCCGGCGTCGTTTTCGCGCTCGCCTGCAGTTCGGCGTCCGCCGCGGAAACGCTCAAGATTCTGTGGGCGCAGTGGGACCCGGCGAATTACCTGCAGGAGCTGGTCAAGGACTACGAGAAGCAGACCGGCGTCAAGGTGACGGTGGAGACCACGCCATGGCCCGACTTCCAGACCAAGGCTTTCCGCGAATTTGCCGCGCGCGGCGACGCCTACGACATGGTGGTCGGGGACTCGCAGTGGCTGGGCGCGGGCTCGACCAACGGCCACTATGTCGACCTGACGGACTTCTTCAAGAAGCACAACGTCACGAAGATCATGGCCCCCGCCACGGTGGAAGGCTATGCCGAGTATCCCAAGGGCAGCGGCAAGTACTGGGCCATCCCGCTCGAGGGCGACGCGACCGGCTGGGCCTACCGCAAGGACTGGTTCGAGGATCCCAAGGAAAAGGCCGCATTCAAGAAGAAGTACGGCTATGACCTCGCCGTGCCCAAGACCTGGGCGCAGCTGAAGGACATCGCCGAGTTCTTCCACCGCCCGGACCAGAAGCGCTACGGCGTGGCCATCTATACCGACAACAGCTACGACGCCCTGGTGATGGGCTACGAGAACGTGCTGTTCGGCTATGGCGGGGAGCTGGGCGACTACAAGACCTACAAGGTCAAGGGCGTGATCGACAGCAAGGTGGCGATCGACGCGCTCAAGTACTACAAGGACCTCTACAAGTACACCCCGCCCGGCTGGGGCAAGGTGTTCTTCATGGAGGACAACCAGGCGATCACCGAGGGCCTGGCGGCGATGAGCATGAACTTCTTCGCCTTCTTCCCGGCACTGACCAACCCGGCGACCAACAAGTACGCCAAGGTGACGGGTTACTTCGCCAACCCCGAAGGTCCCACCGGCAAGCGCTTCGCGGCGCTGGGCGGCCAGGGCGTGTCGATCATCAAGTACTCGAAGAAGCAGGAAGCGTCGATGAAGTTCCTGGAGTGGTTCATCAGGGACGACGTGCAGAAGAAGTGGGCCCAGCTCGGCGGCTACACCTGCAGCGCGGCCGTGCTGAAGTCCGACGAGTTCCGCAAGGCCACGCCCTACAACGAAGCTTTCTACCAGACGATGTTCATGGTGAAGGACTTCTGGGCGGTGCCGGAGTACGCGGAGCTGCTCGACTCCATGAACAAGCGCCTGCATCCCTTCGTCGTGGGCAACAAGGGCTCCGCCGAGGAGGCGCTGACCGGGGTGGCCAACGACTGGGACAAGATCTTCCGCAAGTACGGGCGGATCAAGTAGGGTGTCCGCTCGCGACCGGGAGGACTGGCGTCCTCCCGGCTGGCGCGCGCGACGCGCAAGTGCGTGAAGGAGTGAATGTGTGAAGGGGTAAGGACTTGATGCCTCAGGGCATCCCCACTTTTCACTCATTCACACATTCACTCCTTCACGTGTTCCGGGCAGGGACCGCGGCAGACGGGCCCGCAGGAGGAGACTAGAACCATGCTGTCCAGGCTCGACCCTGGTTCCGCAGCGGCACGGCGGGGCCTGAGCGACATATCGATCCGCAACCTGTTCATCGTGCCGACGATCGCGTTCCTGATCGTCTTCAACATCTTCCCGCTGCTCTACTCGCTCGGGTACTCGTTCACGGATTTCCGCGCGTCCTCCACGGAGGCCGCCAACTTCGTCGGGCTGCAGAATTACCGGGAACTGCTCTCCGACCCTTATGTCTGGAACAACTTCACCATCACGGCCAAGTACGTGCTGGTGTCCGTGGGCGGCCAGGTGCTGGTCGGCTTCGGCGTGGCCCTGCTGCTCAACCGCAAGGTCCCCGCCAAGGGACTGGTCACCACGCTGCTGCTGCTGCCGATGATGATGTCCATGGCCGTGGTGGGCCTGTTCTGGCAGCTGCTCTACAGCCCGTCCTGGGGGATCATCAACTACGCGCTTGGGCTGGAGGATTTCGAGTGGCTGTCGAACGCGGACGTGGCACTCTATGCCGTCGCGCTCACCGACATCTGGATGTGGTCGCCCTTCGTCATGCTGCTGTCGCTGGCCGGGCTGTCGGCGATCCCGCAGCACCTCTACGAGGCCGCCGCCATCGATCGCGCTTCCCGCTGGTACACCTTCACCCGCATCACGCTGCCGCTGGTCACGCCGCTCTTGCTGATCGCGATCATCTTCCGCACCATGGAAGCGTTCAAGACCTTCGACCTCGCGTTCATCATGACCAGCATGGACTCCACCGAGCTGATCGCGATCCGCCTGTACAAGATGGCGTTCCAGGAGTGGCAGACGGGCAAGTCCTGCGCGATGGCCTACATCGTCCTGATCATGGTGCTGGCCATCACGAACATCTACGTGAAGTACCTCAACCAGGCGAAGGCCCGATAGGGGGCGCGCGCGATGGCCGTCGTCACGTCGAAGGGGCACAAGGTCTGGAACCGCGCGCTGGTCGCGCTCGTGTTCCTGGTCCTGGTCATCTACCTGCTGCCGCTGTACTGGATCAGCTCCACCGCCTTCAAGCCGCGCAGCCTTGCCACCACGGTACCGCCGACGGTGGTGTTCGAACCGGAGCTGACGCCGTTCGTGAAGCTGTTCACCTCGCGCGTGCAGATGCGCGGCGAGGTGGAGCCCGAGGTCTACGAGAAGGCGCCCTGGTACGAGAAGCGGGTCTACGACGCGGGCGAGCGCATCATCAAGGACGCCGACGGCAACCTGGAGAGCTCCGGCTACCTCAGCCGCTTCCTCAACAGCATCATCATCGCGGTCACCAGCACCTTCCTTGCAGTGGCCATGGGGACGCTGACGGCCTACGGATTCTCGCGCTTCCGGCTGCCGGGAGAGCAGGACTGGCTGTTCTTCATCCTGTCGACCCGCATGCTGCCGCCCGTGGTCGTGGCCATCCCGATGTTCCTGATGTACCGCACGGTGGGCCTGGTCGACACCCACATCGGCCTGATCATCCTCTACACGGCTTTCAACCTCTCGTTCTCGGTGTGGCTGATGAAGGGCTTCATCGACGAGATCCCGATCGAGTACGAGGAGGCCGCGCTGGTGGACGGCTATACGCGCCTGCAGGCGTTCTTCAGGATCGTGCTGCCCCAGGCGGCGACCGGGATCGCGGCCACGGCGGTGTTCTGCTTCATCACGGCCTGGAACGAGTACGCCTTCGCGTTGATGATGACCAACTCCCGGGCCCAGACCGCGCCGCCCTACATCCCGTCCCAGCTCGGCTCCGGCGTGACCGACTGGACCGTGATCGCCGCGGGCACCTTCCTGTTCCTGGTGCCGGTGGCGGTGTTCACCTTCCTGTTGCGCAAGCATCTGCTCAGGGGCGTCACGTTCGGCGCCATTCGCAAATGAGCGCCGTGACTGACGTGACGATCGTGACTGCCGTGTCCAGGACGAGGCAGGGCGTTTCCCGGCAGTCACGCCGTCACGACAGTCACGTCGTCACGATCGAGGAGCGGGAATGGAGCGCAGGCGCATGACGTTCCGGGATTTGAGCGCCCGCGTCCTCGAGCCGTTCTTCCAGTGGCTGATGGTCTTCGGCATCGTGGCTTTGTGCCAGCCCTGGGTGGAGGTGCTGCACCGCTACGGCGTGACCATCACGCTCGCCGGGCTGATCGGCTTTTCCGTATTCTCGAAGATCAAGCCGCTGCCGAGAGAAGACCGTGACGACGTGACGAACGTGACGTCGTGACGAAAGGCAAAGTCCAGATGCATTTCCGTAAATCTTGTTCCAGGACCGAAGGGTGCCGCCACGGCAGCCACGTCGTCACGTCGTCACGGCTTTTACATGGCTGACATCGTCCTGCGCGACGTCGAGAAGTACTTCGGCGACAACTACATCATCCGCAAGCTCAACCTCGAGATCGCGCATCGCGAGTTCGTCGTGCTGCTGGGACCCTCCGGCTGCGGCAAGACCACGACCCTGCGTGCGATCGCCGGGCTGGAGGACATCGATTCCGGCGACATCCTCATCGACGGCAAGCCGGTGCAGGGCCTGCAGGCCGCGGATCGCGACATCGCCTTCGTGTTCCAGCTCTATGCCCTGTACCCGCACCTGAGCGCCTACGAGAACATCGCCTTCCCCCTGCGGGCCACCAACGAATCGAAGCAGACCATAGACGCGCGGGTGCGCGAAGTGGCGAAGGCGCTCAGGATCGGGCACCTGCTCGGGAAGCGCCCCGGCGCGCTGTCGGGCGGCGACCTGCAGCGCGTGGCCATCGGCCGAGCGCTGGTCAGGCGGCCGAAGGCGCTGCTGATGGACGAGCCGATCGGCGCGCTCGACGCGAAGCTGCGCGAGGAGATGCGCTCTGAGCTGAAGCGCCTGCACATCGAGAACGGCGCCACCACGATCTACGTCACGCACGACCAGGTCGAGGCCATGTCCATGGCCGACAAGATCGCGATCATGAACGAGGGCGTGCTGC
>DASZQJ010000030.1:0-2745 GCA_035549715.1 Burkholderiales bacterium | reverse complement strand
GGAAGCGTCTTGAGGACGTCGCGGACGACGCCGAAGATCTCGTCGATCTGCTTTTTCTCGATGATGAACGAGGGCGACAGGGCGATGGTGTCGCCGGTGGTGCGGATCAGGACGTTCTTCTGGTAGGCGCGCAGGAAGGCTTCGAAGGCGCGCGCGCCCGGCTTGCCGTCCATCGGCTGCAGCTCGATGCCCGCGACCAGGCCGATGTTGCGGATGTCGATGACGTGCGGCAGGCCCTTGAGCGAATGGGCGCCTTCCTCCCAGTAGGGGGCCAGCTCGGCGACGCGCTCGAACAGCTTCTCGTCGCGGAACAGGTCGAGCGAGGCGCAGGCCGCGGCGGCGGCGAGCGGGTGCCCCGAGTAGGTGTAGCCGTGGAAGAACTCGATGGCCGACTCCGGGCCGCCCTTGTCCATGAACGTGTCGTAGATGCCCTTCTTGACGATCACGCCGCCCATCGGCACCGCGGCGTTGGTGATGGCCTTGGCGCAGGTGATCATGTCGGGCGTGACGCCGAAGGTCTGGGCCGCGAAGGCCTTGCCCGTGCGGCCGAAGCCGGTGATGACCTCGTCGAAGATGAGCAGGATGCCGTGCTTGTCGCAGATGCTGCGCAGCCGTTGCAGGTAGCCCTTGGGCGGGAGCAGCACGCCGGTGGAGCCGGCCACCGGCTCCACGATCACCGCCGCGATGTTGGAGGCGTCGTGCAGGGCGACCAGGCGCTCCAGGTCGTCCGCGAGCTCCGCGCCGTGCTCGGGCACGCCGCGCGAGAAGGCATTGCGCGCCGGGTCGTGCGTGTGGCGCAGGTGGTCGACCGAGCCCAGCATGTTGCCGAAGGTCTTGCGGTTGCCGACCATGCCGCCGACCGAGATGCCGCCGAAGCCCACGCCGTGGTAGCCGCGTTCGCGGCCGATCAGCATGCGGCGCGTGCCCTCGCCGCGCACGCGGTGGTAGGCCAGCGCGATCTTGAGCGCCGTATCCACCGCTTCCGAGCCGGAGTTGGTGAAAAAGACGTGGTCCAGGCCCTCGGGCGCGATGTCGACCACCTTTTCCGCGGCCTTGAACGCCATCGGGTGGTGCATCTGGAAGCCCGTCGCGTAGTCCAGGGTGGCGGCCTGCTTCTGGATCGCCTCGACGATGCTCGGGCGGCAGTGGCCGGCGTTCACGGCCCAGAGGCCGGAAATGCCGTCGAGCACCTTGCGGCCGTCCTGGGTCTGGTAATGCATGTCCCTGGCGCCGACCAGCAGGCGCGGCGCGGCCTTGAACTGGCGGTTGGCCGTGAACGGGATCCACAGGGGCTGCAGGTTCAGGCTCTCGTTGAGCTGGCGCAGGGCTTTCTCGTCGGGCATGTTCATGCGAAATCCTCCAGTGGCGTCGGCGACGCGGCCGGCGTTCCCGGCGGCCGGCTCAGGCGCTTGATTTGAGAAGCCATTATAGGTCCGCGCCCGCTTCCGCGGCCAGCGCGTCGTTGCCCGCCGGGACGCCTTCCCTTATCCTCCATGGCCGCAGCCCCGCAGCCCGCCCGCCGACGAATCCGAATCTTCCTTTAACGACAGGCCGTTCCGAGATGGACCTCAACTACAGCCCTGAAGAGACCGCCTTCCGCGAGGAAGTCCGCGAGTTCCTGCGCACCCAGCTCCCCGGCGACATTTCCCGCAAGGTGCTCGAGCACCGGCGCCTCGGCAAGGAAGACTACGTGCGCTGGCAGAAGATCCTGCATTCCAGGGGATGGATCGCCGCCGGCTGGCCGGTCGAATACGGCGGCACGGGCTGGACCCCGATCCAGCGCTACATTTTCGAGGAGGAGGCCGCGGCTGCCGGCGCGCCGCGCCTGACCCCGTTCGGCCTGCACATGGTCGGGCCCGTGATCATCGCCTTCGGCAGCGAAGCGCAGAAGAAGCAGTACCTGCCGCGCATCCTGGCGAGCGAGGACTGGTGGTGCCAGGGTTACTCCGAGCCCGGTTCCGGTTCCGACCTCGCGTCGCTCAAGACCCGCGCGGAGCGCCAGGGCGACCACTACCTCGTCAACGGCCAGAAGACCTGGACCACGCATGCGCAACACGCGGACATGATGTTCTGCCTGGTGCGCACCTCCAGCACCGGCAAGAAGCAGGAGGGCATCTCCTTCCTGCTGATCGACATGCACTCGCCCGGCGTGACCGTGCGCCCGATCATCACGATGGAAGGCGAGCACGAGGTCAACGAGGTCTGGTTCGAGAACGTGAAGGTCCCCGCCCAGAACCTGGTGGGCGACGAGGGGCGCGGCTGGAGCTACGCGAAATTCCTGCTCTCCCACGAGCGCACCGGCATCGCCGGCGTGGGCCACTCCAAGCGGGAACTCCAGCTGCTCAAGCACATCGCCACCCAGGAGCGCTCCGGCGGCCGTCCCCTGATCGAGGACCCGCTGTTCCGCGACCGCATCGCCCAGGTGGAAATCGACCTGATGGCCCTGGAGATCACCTGCCTGCGCGTCGCCGCGGCCGACCGCGACGGCAAGGCGCCCGGGCCGGAGGCCTCGATCCTGAAGATCAAGGGCACCGAGATCCAGCAGGAGCTGACCGAACTCATGATGGAAGCCGTGGGCCCCTACGCCCTGCCGCACCTGCCGATGGCGTGGGGGGACCACTGGATCGGCGCCAAGGTCGGCCCCGACTACGCGCCGCCGCTCGCGGCGCGCTACCTGAACCACCGCAAGGTCACGATCTACGGCGGCTCCAACGAAATCCAGCGCAACATCATCGCGCAGATGGT
>DASZQJ010000029.1:0-6413 GCA_035549715.1 Burkholderiales bacterium | reverse complement strand
CCGCCGATGCGGGCGATGCCGCCTTCGCCGACCGGGATGCGCCACATCACCGTTTCCTCGACGGGGCGCGCTTCGATCGCCAGGAACAGCGACACGGCGAGCACGCCCGTCACCGCGAAGGAGAAGACCAGGTCGCGCAGGCGGGCGAAGGGACCGCTGGTGCTGATGTCCAGGATGCGGGCGAGCATCCAGCCCAGCGCCACCCAGCACAGGACGGCGATGCCCAGGAACAGCTGCTGCAGCGGGCCGCTCACCGCCCAGGGCTTGATCGCGAGCATGGCGATGAGCGTGGCGATGACGAACAAGGCGAGCCCGAGGATGTCCCACCCCCAGCAGGTCCATTTGAACCATTTCGGCTGCCGGCGCAGCTTGAGGAAGTGCCAGGCGCGCAGCGACAGCGGCAGGCCGATGCTCTTGCGGCAGAAGGCGCATTGCGAGTCGTGCACGATGGTCTCGCGATGGCAGTAGGGGCACTCCATCATCACGCTCTCCTCGACCTTGAGGCGGGCGGCGACCATTTCCATCCGCAAGCGGACGATGGGCGCGACGATGCGATGGAGCAGCAGGAGCAGGGCCGCCCAGTAGACGACGGCGGCGACCGTGCCGAGCGAGGGTCCGAGCGACTGTTCGATGGCCTGGAAGAGGCTGCGCAACATGGGGGTCTCCACGGATGCAGCCATTATAGTGAGTGATTCCACCGGCATGCATGACGCCAAACGGCGACACTGCCCCGGCCGGGGTACACTGGACGCCGATGCCGAGTCGCGGCCGCAACGGCCGCGGCGTGCCCCGGAGGCGCCATGAACCTGCTCGAGTCGCTGAAGGCCCATTCCGTCATCGTCACCGACACGGGAAGGGAGTACTGCGTGCTGCGTACTGAGTGAAGAGGCTGATAACGGCGTACTGAGTGCTGAGTGCTGAGTGCTGCGTGAAGGGTGGGGTATTTCCGTTTCAGGGATATCGAAAGGGAGGTGGGATCGTGAAAACTGGCGTCGCCCGAAAGATCCTGGATCGAGTCGGATCGTTCTTCTCGCAGCACTCAGCACCCAGTCCGCAGTACGCCCTTCTTGCCGCTTTCCTGTGGCTTCCTTCCCTAGGCGCGGCGAACGACGCCGTCCGCTTCCTGAACCCGGACGGGATCTTCAAACCCAGCACGTTCTCGCAGATCGCCATCACCCGGGGCGACCGCGTGGTCTACATCAGCGGGCAGACGGCGCGCAACGCGGACGCCAGCATCGTGGCGGTCGGCGACGTGAGAAAGCAGGCCGAGAAGGTCTTCGACAACCTGCGCATTGCCGTGGAGGCCGCGGGCGGGTCGATGGGGGACATCGCGAAGATCACGACGTTCGTGGTGGACCTCAAGCCCGACGACCGGGTCTGGATCGGCGAGATGGTGAAAAAGCATTTCCCGCAGCCACCGGCGCATACCCTGGTGGGCATCTCCGCCCTCGCGGCGCCGGAGCTGCTGATCGAAATTGAAGCGACCGCGATCCTGGACTAGACCGATATCACCACAGAGGCACAGAGGACACAGAGGAAAAGCAGGAACAGGAATGGCGTGTGGCCCAACGGTTGTTCCCGCAACGCAGGAGCTGCTCATCGAAATTGAAGCGATCGCGATCCTGGACTAGACCGATATCACCACAGAGGCACAGAGGACACAGAGGAATAGCAGGAACAGGAATGGCGTGTGGCGCAACGGTTGGTCCCGCGACGCAGGAGCTGTTCATCGAAATTGAAGCGACCGCGATCCTGAACTAGACCGATATCACCACAGAGACACAGAGGACACAGAGGAACAACCGGAACAGGAATGGCGTGTGGCGCAACGGTTGGTCCCGCGACGCCGCGCGGTTCGTGACGGGTGACGGTGCCGCCGTCGATTACCGATTCCGCTTCGTTTTTCTCCGTGTCCTCTGTGTCTCTGTGGTGAAATCGAATTGTTTGAAGAGGAGGAGGCTGGCATGGCGAAGAAATTTGTGAATCCGACGGGCATGAAGCCGCTGGGCATGTACACGCAGGTGACGGTCGCGACGGGCGGCAGCATCGCCTTCATCAGCGGCCAGGTGGCGGTGGACGCCGCCGGCAAGGTGGTGGGGGAGGGCAACATCGAGGCCCAGGCGGTGCAGGTGTTCGAGAACCTCAAGCTCGCGCTTGGCGGCATCGGCGCCACGTTCGACGACGTGATCAAGTTCACCATCTACATCGTCGGCCTCACCCAGGAGCGCCGCAAGGCGGTCATGGACGTGCGCGGGCGCTACATCAACAAGCAGAACCCGCCCGCGGCCACGATGGTGGGCGTCGAGTGCCTCGTGCAGCCCGAGCTGCTGGTGGAAGTCGAAGCCGTTGCCGTCCTCGATTGAGGACGGCCGTGACGGCGTGACTGTCGTGACTGCCGTGAATATCGTGACTGCCGTGACTGTCGTATTAGACCCAGTTCTTGAGCTTTCCTAATGGTTATCCGACAGTTACGGCGTCACGGCGTCACGCCGTTACGGTCGTTTTGCCGTCACGTCGTCACGGCAGTCACGTCCGATGGCGATCCCTTTGGCATCCTGCCTTCGCATGTGCCTCTCTGCGGGCCCTGCGCCTCTGCGTTGATGGCCTCGGGATTGGACTGAGGAAACATGTACTGCCGGGAGAAGTGGAAAGCGTGGCCTGTCCCCGTCAAGATGATGCCGTTTCGCATCGGCCACCCGACGCAGCCGGCCGGGCCCAGCCCGCGGCGCGACCTGCAATCCGTGGTGCTCGCCTAGGCGCATGAGCGTCGCCTTGCCCGTCCATCCCGTGTCCCGGTCCGGCGTGGCCCTGGTCGTCCTGACGTTCGCCCTCGGTTTGCCGGTCGACCAGCACGGTGGCCCGGCCGGCCAGCTCGTCGTCAGCGCGTGGACTTGGGCGGTGTTCTTCCGGCTGGTGCGGACGTCGCCGGCCGGGTGGAGGCTGCCGTTCTACGCGTGCATCGCCTGGGCCACGCTGGGGGAGATATTCCTGTCGCTGGTCTGGGGCCTGTACACCTACCGGCTGGAGAACATCCCGCTGTTCATCCCGCCCGGGCACGTGCTGCTGTTCTACCTCGGCCTGGTGGCCGCGCCGCGCGTGCCCCGCGCGTTCGTTGCGCTGGTGCCGGCGGCCGCCGTGGCGTACGCCGTGTTCGCGGGCGTGCGCGGCTTCGACACCGTCAGTGTGCTGCTCACCGGACTGTTCCTCGTCTGCATGCTGCAGGCGGAAGGGCGGCGCCTGTATGCCGTGATGTTCGTCGCCGCGCTGGCGGTCGAGCTTTACGGCACCTGGCTCGGGAACTGGCTCTGGCACCCGCAAGTGCCTTACCTCGGTTTCACCGGCGCCAACCCGCCGCTGGCCGCGGGCGCGTTCTACTGCGCGCTCGACGTGCTGGTGGGGATCACGACGCGCGTGCTCCGGCGTGCGCGGCCGGCGCACACGGTCGGGGCTGCGGAAGCGGCGTCCTGACCTGTACGCAAGGCAGGCAACCCGTCACAAACGGCTGACCGTCGAGCTTTGAGCTGGGGCGGCGTATGCTTTCCCGAGCCTGCAGGGTTTGGCGGTTTGGTTAATTGGGGCGAAGGCCTGTAGCAAAGACCTTAAATGGCTGAAATGCAGGGATTTCCGATCCGGATACCTGGTCCAGTTAGACGTCAAGAGGACTAGTGAGATGTCATTTTTGCTGTCTAAATCGAGTTAGATTCGCATGATATGAAGGTGCATGTCACACGCTCCTATCTGGATATGGCAAGAAGTGTCATCGATACGCGTGTGCACGGCGATCCGCAGACTGCGGAATCTGAGGACGCTGTGTTCGCCTTGATGAGCTGCACCTACGTATTCAGCTTCATGGCACTGACTGCGTTTGCATCCTCCCATCTGCACTCGCTCTGGAAGACCGATGACTCCGCATTACGGAAGAAGTACGAGAGCTGCGCTTCCTTCGAGGAACTGATGGCTGGTCCGCTCAAGGAATTGAAGGTTGCACTCAAGGAACTAGCTTGTCAGCTTGGGATGCCACCACTTCACAAGGCTAAGCCGGCGGCCTGGCGGGAACTCAATGAATTACTCAAGGGCTACCGCGACTACTTCATTCATCCAAATCCGGAGCATTTTCACGCGCATGTCACTGCTACCGGAAACCTCGCTTGGAGCTTCCCATCGCGGGTTGCTACTGACATCATCACTCACTTCTTCGTGTCCACCGGAACGGAGACCCCATCATGGCTCGCCCAATCGCAGCTAAGGTCCCGCGGCTTTGACTTCGTGCGAATCTAACAACTCGTTCCAACCGACGTCGCCCTCGTCGCTTCGCTCCTCGTGCGCCGCGCTGAACTCAATCGTTAGTCGTCACAACCACATGGGTCGCTCAGAGTCGTCATGGTCATTTGTCGGAACAGTCAAGTCTGAACGGAGGGCAGCTCTTGAGTCGCCTGAGCCGTTTCCCCAAGTCGTTCGTCACCTAAGCCAGAACTTGAGCGTCGCTTGCTTTCACCGAGAGACCAAGCACCGAGACGTTGACTACTCCCGAGCCGCCTTCTGCCTCGATGTGGCACCTTGGCAGTTCGACGCATTCTTCAATTCTTCGGCGGGCTACCGAGGGGCGTACTTTCTATCGCCCGAGAGCGGGCTGCGCGCAAACCGGTACTTGTTTGACCAATTGTCTGACGCACTTCGAGTCAGCGCAAAGAACCTTGATTCGCAAGTGGACGACGCTTGGCTGGTCGCGTCGCTTTCACAACCGTCCGCCAAGGCTTGGCTAGGCGAGGATGTCTTGGCACTGTGTTCCAAGTGCAAAGGCGGTTGGAGCCCTTCATACGAACCGGAGCTTTTGATCCAGAATGGCCGTTGGGAGCATTCAAGCCATGTCCACGCAAAATGGGGATGCCAGGCGCCTGAGCTTGCGAAGATCCGTCTCTTTGGCGGATTTATCGATTCTGCCCTCCACGAATGGATCCCCGCACATAAGGAACGTCGCGCCGACCAAATTTGGAAGCACGGATGGACGTGACGGTTAACGTGCGGGGGGACAGCTCAACCTGACCCTATAGACCGCGTACAAATGACCATGAGCTAGATGCTGTCCTGGTGCCCGACATGGCAATGTTGGGGACTTCGTTAGCGGATAAGGGAGAGGTTGTGGCAGAACCAAAGTGGCTGGACGGATACTCCGGCGAGAGCGTTGACGAATTGATCGCGCTTTCCGCCACTCATCGCGTTGACTCCATCGTCCTTGCCGTCGAGCAGGCACTTCAAGGGAGGACTGCCGAGGTCGGCCTGGCCGGGCTTGGCGAGGCAGAGATGACGGTACTCGCCGTCGAAGCGCTGGAACGGGAAGTCAACAACGGCGGGTACCACCAATTCTTCCTGAACACGCCGGAGTACGCGCCGGTCGTCGTGGAGGCATTGAAACGCATCGATTGCCACAAGACTGCGGAGATAACGGCGAAAGCCATTGACCTGGCCGGCCTACGCCAGCCGTTCACCGCAATCCAGGTTGAGGCGGCCATCCACCACGGCACCAATGAGGGACTCGTGCAGATGCTCTCGGAGTCTTGCGACGGGGCGTACTTCGGTTCCGGAGAGCCCATTGCGGATCGCCTGTTCGAGTATATTCGGGTCAACCGCGGCTCGATCAACCTGGCGTCACGCAATACCCGCTGACAGGCCGTTGCGGCGGACCCCGATACGCCGTAAGGATGGAGACAGGCGGCGTTGTCCTCGAAGTCAACGGTCGTCTGCCCTAAACTGATTCCACCGACATCTTTCCCCTCCCCCAATGCTGCTCGTTCGTACCACCCTGGGCCCAAGCCGGATCCACGGCCTTGGCGTGTTTGCGGCTGAGCCAATTGCGAAGGGCACGGTTGTGTGGACCTTCACCCCGGGCTTCGACCTGGAGCGGGATCCGGCCGATGTCCGTGCCCAGCCCGAGTTCCTGCGTGAACGGCTCCTGCACTACGGCTATATCGACAAGCGCTTGCACCGGTACGTGCTTTGTTGCGACGATGCCCGCTTCCTGAATCATGCGGTGCCGGCAAACCTGGTATCGGACCGGTCCGCCGACCGGCATGGCGTCGACCGCGCCGCGCGGGACATCGAGGCGGGTGAAGAGTTGACGGTGAACTACGACGATTTCGAGGAGCGCTAACCTTCGCGCTCGCTTGGGTACGGTAAGTCTGCAGCCAAACTGGAGTGTCGGGATTCACGACGATGCCTTCTTCTCGCGATAACTGGCTCCTGCTCGCCGCCGCCCTGACGATCGCTTTCCTCGCGATCTCGGGCTGGCGCCCGTTCGACCGAGCTACGTGGCTGCTAGAGGTCATGCCGGTCCTCATCGCCCTGCCGCTGCTCTGGGCCACCTACCGGCGATTCCCGCTCACTTCGCTGCTTTACGGGCTCATCTTCGTCCACGC
>DASZQJ010000028.1:0-5438 GCA_035549715.1 Burkholderiales bacterium | reverse complement strand
CCGCGCGAGGGCTTCGACCGCGTGCGCCTGCCCGGCGAATCGGGCCTGCGGCGGCGCGAGAAGCAACTCAAGGAAGGCGTGGACCTCTACCCGAGCATCCTGCCCGCGCTGCAGCCCTGGATCGAGAAGCTCGGCGTGCCCTCCCCTAAGGCCATCTAGATTGTCACCACAGAGGCACAGAGAGCACAGAGGAAACCTTGCACGAAAGGAATTCCGCATGGCGAGAGTTACCGGATTGCGCGCTAAAGCCGTTGCATGCATGTTCGTTCCCGGCTTTTCTCTGTGCCCTCTGTGCCTCTGTGGTGATGTCTGCTTGAAAGATTGAATGAAGAATTCGGCGCAGCATACGAAGGGGGTGGTGCTTCTCGTCGCCGCGTGCGCGTGCTGGGCCAGCGCGGGCGTGCTGGTGCGGAACATGGAGGTCCACGACGGCTGGAAGATCACCTTCTGGCGCTCCCTGTTCATGAGCCTGTTCCTGCTCGGCGTGCTCGCCTTCCAGCATGGCGGGCGCCTGTTCGGGCGCATCCGGGCCATGGGCTGGCCGGGGGTGGCCTCCGGCGCCATGTTCGCGGTGATGTTCATCTGCTTCATCCTGGCGCTGTCGCGCACGACCGTGGCGAACACCCTGGTGCTGGGCAGCATCTCGCCTTTTGTGGCCGCCATCGCGGGACGGATCTTCCTGAAGGAAGCGGTGGCCACGCGCACCTGGATCGCGGCGATCGCGGCGCTGGGCGGCATCGTGGTGATGTTCCACGATTCCCTGACGGGCGGCGGCGGTACGGGCAACCTGATCGCGCTGTGCATCCCGGTGGCGTTCGCGTGCAACGTCGTCCTGCTGCGCAAGCACCACAAGACGCTGGACCTGATTCCGTCGATCCTGCTGGCGGGGATTTTCTCGGTGATCATGACCCTGCCCTTCGCCCTGCCGCTCGAGGTGGGCGTACGCGACCTCGGGCTGCTGGGAACCATGGGCGTGATCCAGCTCGGCATGGGATTGCTGCTCTACATGCTGGCCGTGCCGCACCTGTCCTCGGCGGAGATCGCGCTGATCACCATCCTGGAGATCATCTTCGGCGTCGCTTCGACCTGGCTGTTCGTGGGCGAACGGCCCAGCGATGCAGCCCTCGCCGGCGGCGGCATCGTCATCGGCGCCCTGGTCGTCAACCACATCGTGGGCATGCGGCAGGCGCCGCCGGTGGCCGTCTAGCGCCTGCGGCCAGAAGGGTTCAGCGGGCGCTCGTGGCACTCGCGCTCCCGGTCCTGGCGGCGCTTCGCCGCCTTCCTCCAGAGCCAGAAGATCGCCGCGGCGATCAGCCCGGAAAGCAGCGTGAACGTCCCGACCGGGAAGTACATCGGGGAACGTTCGGCGAACAGGCGCTCGATGTGCAGCCCGGCCGGGTCGCCCGGCCAGAACAGCAGCGCCAGGCTAACCACGACCGCCGCGCAGGCCAGGTAAACCAGGGCGCGAAGGATCCGCTTCCAGGAAGGCGGCCGCGGCGCCGCCGGCCGGCCGCGCTTACGCCCGGCCACCGCTGGCGACCGTCGACTGCAGCCGCTGGAGGAAATACTCGCGCACGTGCCCTTCCCCGAGTCGCGTTCCACACAGGCCCACGTGCCCGTCCGGGCGCAGCAGGTAGAACGACGTCGACGGAATGCCGGCCCGCGCCAGCTCCTTGTCGTTCATCGGGTCCCGGGGGATGGCGTGGATCGCCAGGAGGTCGTCCGGCACCACGCCCGCGGACGGGAGCGCCTGCCCGAACACGAGCAGGTTGAACTTCGTGTCGTCCAGTTTCTGGAACGCATCCTCGACCGGGCCGTTTGCGGAAAACCTCAGGTGCAGCCACGGGAAGCGGTCCCCGGCGCGGGGCGCGCCCTCGGGCAGGCGGTCCGTGGACTGCGAGAGCGTGCTCCAGCCGTAGTGGATGCCGGTCTGCGACACCGTGCGGAACGCCAGCCGCTGCATGGCACGGGTCTGCATGGCGAACGAAGCCACGCGCGCCATCACCTGCGTCCGGAAGACGCCGGCAAGGGGGTTGTCGGAAACGATGAAGCGAAAGCCGCGGTCGGTCGTATCGAGCAGGCGTTGCGCGATCGGGATGCGCTCTTCCTCGTAACTGTCCAGCAGTGCCTCGCCGGCCCGGCCTTTCACGACCATGGACAGTTTCCAGGCGAGGTTGCAGGCATCCTGCAGGCCGGTATTCATGCCCTGCGCGCCCACGGGACTGTGGACATGCGCCGCATCGCCGAGCACGAAGCAGCGTCCCTTGCGGAACTGCGAGGCGGCGCGGTGGTGGATGCGGTAAGTGGAAAACCAGCTGCAGCCGCGGAAGTCCAGGTTTTCGCCCGCTTCCCGCCGGATCGCGGGTACGACTTCCTCGAACTTCAGGTCCGGCCGGTGGCGCAACGCCGGCGGCAGGATGCCGACCACGCGCCAGTGGTCCTGCCCGCGCATCGGGAAGAACAAATGGAAACCCTCCCGCAAGAGATAGACGTTGACCTCGTCGGGCACCATGCCGCCCACGGCTTCCGTGTCGGCGACGAAAAAAACGTGCTCGTAGGGCGCACCGGGGAAGGTGATGCCGTTCAGCTCCCGCACCGCACTGCGTGAGCCGTCGCAACCCGCCACCCACGCTGCCTCGATTTGCCTGGCGGAGCCGTCCGGTTGCCGGAGCGTGGCCACCACCCGGTCCGTCTGCTGCTCCAGCGCGGTGAGCTCCGTATTCCATTGCACCGCCAGGTTCCAGTCGCGCAACCGCTCGCCCAGGATGAGCTCGTTGTCGTCCTGGCCGAGGATGAGGATGTACGGATAGGGCGTGACACCCTTGCCCGCCTCGCCGAGCGGCACCCTGGCCATGCGCCTGCCGCGCGTCCACAGATTCGCGCCGGTGCCGACCTTGCCCAGCGCCACGGCCTTGTCCGCGATGCCGAGCTTCGCGTAGATCTCCAGGGTGCGGGCCTGCACGCCGAGGGCGCGGCTCTGCTGCGCGGGGCCGGAATGGCGGTCGATGACCTGCACCCGCACCCCGCGCCGGCCAAGCTGGTTGGCGAGCATCAGGCCGGTCGGCCCGGCGCCCACGACGAGGACATCGGCATCCATTCGATCCTCCGTGTTGCGTGACGGGCGTTCAGGCGGCCTTGCCCGCGTCGATCGCGAACCCCGCGACGCCGAGCAACACGCCGAACGCGATTCGCGCCCAGAAGCGCGCGCGCCGCCATGGGGGGCGGATCGTGCCGTCGGGCATCGCCCAGCCGCCCTTGCTGCCCTCGTCGAACGTCACGGCCAGTTCCACCAGCGGCCAGCCCAGGAAGAAAACGAGGAACGATGCGCCCAGCGACAACCCAAAATCGTAGTGCAGCACGAGGCTGCCGACGAGGGCGAGGGTGGCGATGATGGCGGTCGTTTTCCCCGAGATACCCGTCACGGCATGTCCCTATTGCAGGAATCCGGCAATCGCCCGGTTCACCGCTTCCGGATGCGTGATCGGCCCCATGTGCCCCAGCTTTTCGAACTCGACGTGCTCGACGCGGGGCAGCGCGGCCTCGAGGATCCGGGCAACACCATGGGCCGACTGCGTCGAGCGCTTGCCGGTCATCAGCAGCACCGGCATGTCGAGCTTGCCAAGTGCGGCCAGCGGCGCGGGCTCGGTGAACAGCGCATGCTTCCAGCGCCGGACATTCACCACCGAGTCGGCGATCGCGGGCCGGCGCGCTTCCGGCGTCTGCGCCCAGCTGCCTTCGCCCATCCAGTAATCGATGAAGGCTCTCGCGGCCCCGTCCTTGTCGCCTGCATCCAGGGCAACGCTGGCTTCGGCGACAGCATTGCGGATGCCATCCGCGTCGTTCGGCGACGGGCCCTGCTGCTCCACCAGCGCGAACAGCGTCGGCTCGTAGAGCGCCAGGGCGCGCACCCGCCCGGGATGCAGGAACGCCACCTTGAGCGCGACCGCCGCGCCGTACGAGTGCCCCACGAGTGCGAACGTCGACCCGGCACGGGCGAGCACCGGCTCGACGAGGTCGGCCTCGTCCTGGAGGGTGATCTCCCGGTCGGAGGGCCATTCCGGGCTCTTGCCGGAGCCCCAGGAATCGGGCGCCAGCACATGGAAACCCGGCGCAAGCAGGTCCATGAGCGCGCGCCACTGGCCGCTGGTGCTGGCATTGGAATGAAGGCAGACCACGCCGGGGCCGGCGCCGGCTTCGCGATAGAAAGGCTGCGGATGGGTCATCGGCCGGACATCCCGCGGGAGTTGGGATGGCGGATACCATACAGCATGACGGCCACGATGGCGGCATTGACCAGCAGGACGCCGAGGCTGATCCAGTTCAGTGTCCTGTAGACCTCGACCAGCTCGAAGGGCAGGTAGACCGCCCCGCTGATCGCCGCGAACCATTCCGCCCAGGGCCGGGCCCGCCACAGCCCGTAGGCTTCGATGAACCGCAAGCCGGCATAGGCCGCGGCGCCGAGCGCCGCCAGCATCAGGCGCGAGTCGGTCACCTGCGCGGCGAAGTCCAGGAAGATGCGCGGGTAGCGCGACGCCGGGTTCAGGTGCGAATGCGCCACCAGCACCTCCGCCATGCGCTGCGCATCATGGTGGACCAGCGACAGCAGCCCCAGTCCGGCGAGCAGGACCAGCACGCCCTTGGCCGCCTCGACGACGGCCACGGTGCGAAGGGCGCCTGCGAATCGCATCGATGCGGTCTCCGGCCTGATGCGTGAGGGTCAGCGCACGTCGACGATCACGCTGCGACCGCCGCGGCGCTCGAGCTCGATGGTCAGGGTCGAGCCCGCCGGCTTGTCGAGGATCCACGTCTGCGCGGTATCGACGGTGCGCCCATGGGAGGTGGTAATGTGGCTGGAGACCGTGTTGCCGCCGCCGTCGTAGCACCAGATGACGAGCGCGCCGACCTTGTCGAACTGCACCTTGTAGGCGCCTTCGCATTCCCCGCCCTTCGACGGGGTCTTGTGCCGGATGGAGGACTTCGCGCCCTCCTCGCGGCCGAGGCGGCTTTCGCCCGCCACGATGTCGCCGGCGATGCGCGTGGCCGGATCGGTGAAGGCGTCGCATCCCGGCAGGAGCAGCAGGATCGCCGCGAACATTCCCAACGCTGTTGTCGTATTCATCCGGGTGATCGGCCCCATTCCCACCGGCGGATTCGCCGGCGCCACAGTATGCGTTCGTCGTGGCGGGTTTTCCAGCCATTCCACGGGCGCATGCGGGGCTTCGGAAACTGCGTTTGAAATCCTTCGCCGCGGAGGTTCTAATGCGCCAGGCTTCCTGGAACCGTCCATGAACACCCCTTCCCGCCGTTCGATGCTCCTGCTGCTCGTCCTGAGCGGCCTCATCATTTCCATCTGCATGGGCCTGCGCCAGAGCCTGGGGCTGTTCATGCGCCCGATGACCGCCGAGCTGGGCATCTCGGCCTCGACCTTCGGGTTTTTC
>DASZQJ010000027.1:0-3325 GCA_035549715.1 Burkholderiales bacterium | reverse complement strand
TCACCCGTCACGGCTTCACCCGTCCCGCCCGAGCCGCTCCATGAGCGCGGGGACTTCCTGCGCGGGGACGGGCCGCCCGAACAGGTAGCCCTGGAGCTCGTCGCAGCCGAGGCTGCGCAGCAGGCGCGCCTGGTCTTCGGTTTCGACGCCCTCGGCGACCACGCGCAGCTTCAGGGAGTGGGCGAGCGAGATGACGGAACGCACGATGTTGAGGCTGTCCTCGTTCTGCGTCATGCCGATGACGAAGCTGCGGTCGATCTTGAGCGCGTGCAGGGGCAGCCGGGCGATGTAGGCGAGCGAGGAGTAGCCGGTGCCGAAATCGTCCACATACACCTGGACGTCGAGGCCGCGCAGCATCTGCAGCTTGGGGATGACGGCGTCCACGTTGTCCATGATGACGCTTTCCGTGATCTCGATGTCCAGGTGCCCGCCGGCCTGCGACAGGCGGTCCGCCGCGTCGATGACGCCGGAGACGAAATCCTTGCGCCGCAGCTGCAGCGGCGAGACGTTCACCGCGATGCGCGGCGCCGTCGCGCCGGCGCCCTGCCAGCTCGCGCAATCGCGCGAGGCCTGCGACAGCGCCCAGTTCCCGGCGTCGAGGATCAGGCCCGTCTGCTCGAGCAGCGGGATGAACCGCGCCGGGGAGATCACCCCCTCCTCGGGATCGATCCAGCGCATCAGCGCTTCCAGGCCGGTGATACCCCCGTTCTTCGCGCTGACCTTGGGCTGGTACCAGAGCGCGAGGTCGCCGCGCTCGAGCGCGTGGCGCAGCCGGTTCTCCATGCGCAGCGACAGCGCCGCCTGCGCGTTCATCTCGGGCCCGTAGAACAGCAGGGGCACGCTCTGCTGCTTGGCGCTGCGCAGCGCGGCTTCGGCGTTGGCGACGAGCGCCTCGGCGGTGGTCGCGTCGTGGGGCAGGATCGCCACGCCCACCGTCGCCGCGACCCTCAGGTCCTCGGTTCCGATGCGGATCGGGTCGCCGAACAGGCGGTGCTTGCGCGACTCGATGAGGTGGGCCAGCTCCTCCGCCGTCCAGGTGCCGCTGGCGGCGATGGCGAAGCCGTCGCCGCCGACGCGGGCCACCGTGTCTTCTTCGCGCACGACCGAGTGGATGCGCGTGGCGATGGCCTTGAGCAGCGCGTCGCCCGCGCTCCGGCCCAGGGTGTCGTTGATGTTGCGGAAACGGTCGATGTCGAACATCAGCAGCGCGACCTGGCGGCGTTCCCGCTGGGCGGCGGCGATCTGCCGCCCCAGGCGGTCGAAGAACAGGGCGCTGTTCGGCAGGCCCGTGAGCGGGTCGAAATAGGCGAGGTAGCTGACCTTCTCCTGCTGGGCGATGAAGGTCAGGGCATAGGAGACATCCCCGGCCAGTTCCTCGAGCAGCCTCACTTCCGCCGCGTCGAACAGGTTCGCCTCGCCGCCGTAGAGGATGAACACGCCGGTCTGCTGCCCGTCCTGGAACAGGGGCAGCCCGATGGCGGAGCGGGCCCCCATGGCGATGGCCTGGCGCCGGAACAGGTCGAGGTCGGGATCCCTGGCGATGTCGTTCTCCACGGCCGTCGTCGCCTGCGTCAGGGCCTGGATCGCGACACTGCCCGTGGCGTGCCGGGCGTCCCGGGGCAGGGCCGCGATGAGCGCTTCCCCCGCGCCGCCCCAGGCCACCGGCTGCAGCAGGCCGTCGGGTCGCAACATGCCGATCAGCGTGATCGGAAAGGCGCCGGTCTCGGCCGCGATCCGGCAGGCCTCGCGCAGCAGCTCGCCGCGGTCGCGGATGCGCACGATGGCGGAGTTGATGCCGCTGAGCATCGCCTGCACGCGGTTCAGGCGCGCGATCCTTTCCTCCTGCTCCCGGCGCTGGGTGATGTCGCGAAAGATGATCTGGAAGACGCCGCTGTCGAGCCTGCGGCTGGTGAATTCGGCCGGGAAGGTGCTGCCATCCTTGCGGCGCACCAGGCGCTCGTAGCGCAGCGTGGCGCCCTGCCTGGCCTGCGCCATGCGCGCGGCGGCCTGGGGGCGTTCGGCGTCGGTGTAGATCAGGGTGCCGTCCGCGCCGAGGAGCTCCGACGTCTCGTAGCCGAGCAACTCGCGCGCGCGGGGGTTCACGTGCGCGAACCGGCCCTCCCCGTCGAGCACGTAGATGCCGTCGGAGGCCTGCTCGATGAACTCGCGGTAGCGGGCCTCGCTGGTGCGCAGCGCGGCCTCCGCGTTCACGCGCCGGTGGGTCCCGGCATTGAGCTGGAACAGCCCGTACAGGAGGAAGGCGATGTTGACGAACAATCCCACCGGGAGCAGGAGGAAGGTTGCCGCGGCCACCGCGTCGAGCCGGTGCCTGCGCCGCTCCAGCAGCCGGGATTCCTCCGCCTCCATGGCATCCAGAAGTTGCGCGATGGCATGGCTCAAGGCGATGCCCGTCCCGGCGGCGAGGAGCTCGCGCGCCGCCCCGGGGCCCTGGCGGCGCTGCAGTTCGATGGTGCGGGCCCCGAAATCGATGCGCCGGGCGATGAGCGGCGTGATGCCTTCCAGGTGGCGCCGCTGCACCGGGTTGGCGGCCGTGAGTTCGCGGGCGAGGTCCAGGCGCTGGCGCAGGTCGGCGATCGTCTTGTCGCGGCCCTGGAGCAGGGCTTCGTCGCCGGTGATGAGGAAGCCCCGCTGCGCGCTCTCCAGCTCCGCCATCCGTGACCTGATTTCCTCGATTTCCCGGAGCACTTCCTGGCTGCGGGCCACCAGGTCGGCGTTCTGCTGCAGCTGGCCGGTGAAGCTGTAGGAGAGGGTGGCGGCGGCCACCATGGACAGCAGGCCCAGCGCAAAGCCGGAGGACACCACGCGATCGAGGGACCAGGGCGGCGCCGCGCGCGCCCTGCCGCGGGCCAGGAGGGCCGCGCCCACCATCAGGAAGCCCGCGGTGGCCGGCGCCGACATGCCCGAGTAATTCCACCACGGCTGGTTGAACACGAGCGCGGCGGCGTGGCCGGCGAAACCCATGGCGCCGATGATCAGGACCGACAGTCCGAGGGAGACGAGCGTGGAGGCCTGCACGCGCCCGGGGCGCGGCGCGCAATCGATCAGCAGCGCCAGGCCGGCGAAAGCGAAGCACAGGGCCGTCGCGGGCGACATGCGAAACAGGCGGCCCGGCGATGCCCCGGCATCTTCCCCCAGCAGCCAGGCGTCGATGCCCAGGTCGATGCCGAGCATGTCCTGCGTCAGCGTCACGCCTACAAGGGCCAGCATGGCCACGCTCAGGACGGCGGCGACCGCGCGGCAACGCCGGGAGGAGGGGCCTTCCGTGCACAGCAGCGCCAGCGCGGCGCCGCAAAGGAGCATGCCG
>DASZQJ010000026.1:0-20274 GCA_035549715.1 Burkholderiales bacterium | reverse complement strand
AGCTGCTGCAGGTAGGGGCAATGCTTCTGGGGCGTGTGCGTGCCCCCCAGCGGGCTCTGCGAGGCGTCGACCGCGATCCGCTTGACGCCGGCGGCGCTGCAGATCTCGACCCAGGCCTTGCCCGCGAAAGCGGGCATGGCGTTCGCCAGCGCCGGGGCCAGCGCGCCATAAAGCAGCGCGGCGAGCGCGATCCAGGTGATGCGGCGGCGATGCTGGCGTTTGAGGAACACGGAATCTCGTTGGCAGGCGGCTCGGACGCCGCCCTTCTGCCTGCGGCGGATTCTAAGCATTTTCCGGCGCGCCGTATCGGACCGCGCCGGCCCGCCCGCAAAATTGACCCTGCGCGGGGCGCTGTGGTTAAATGCGCGCCTTCTACCGGGCGGTTAGCTCAGCGGTAGAGCACTGCCTTCACACGGCAGGGGCCACTGGTTCGATCCCAGTACCGCCCACCAATCCCCATCCCGGGTCCACCTGCGCGCCGACCAGTCACCGGCGGAAGCGTCGCTTCAGCCCGCCGCCAGCTTTTTCCACAGGCAGGCCCCCTTGGAGAACTTGTCGATGTCCTCGAGCTGGCGCTCGTGGACTTCCACCTCTTCCCGCGAAGCGCGGACGATGGCCAGTTCGACGCCCTCCAGCGCCACGCCGCCGTCCTGCGCCTGCGACGCCGCGTCCCCGAGGTCCATGAGCAGGCTGTCCTGTCCGCGCGTCATGGCGAGGTAGACCTCCGCCAGCAGCCTCGCGTCCAGCAGCGCGCCGTGCAGGGCGCGCGCCGAATTGTCCACCTGGTAGCGCTCGCACAGGGCGTCGAGCGAATTGCGCTTACCCGGGTGCAAGCCCTTGGCCATCTTCAGCGTGTCGGTGATCCGCGTGCAATGGGCCTCGACGGCCTCCCGCTTGAGCAGCCCGAGCTCGGCGTTCAGGAACGCCACATCGAAGGGCGCATTGTGGATGATGAGCTCGGCGCCGGCGATGAACTCGAGGAAATCCTTCGCGATCTCGCCGAAGCGCGGTTTGTCGGCGAGGAATTCCAGCGTGATGCCGTGCACCTCCAGCGCCCCGGCGTCGATGTCGCGCTCGGGATTGACGTACTGGTGGTAGGTGCGCTCGGTGAAGCGGCGGTTGACCATTTCGACCGCCGCGATCTCGATGATGCGGTGGCCCAGCGCCGGATCGAGGCCGGTGGTTTCGGTATCGAGGATGATCTGGCGCATGCGTTAGGAGCTAGGCGCCAGGCGCCAGGGAAGTGTACTTGTCACTTGTCACTTGTCACGCGCGACCCAGCGCCGCTTCCACGCCGCGATTGGCCAGCTGGTCTGCCTTCTCGTTGCCGGGGTCGCCGGCGTGGCCCTTGACCCAGATCCACTGGATCTCGTGGCCCTGCACGGCGGCGTCGAGGCGGCGCCACAAATCCTCGTTCTTCACCGGTTTCCTGTCGGCGGTCTTCCAGCCGCGCCGCTTCCAGTCGTGGATCCAGGTCGAGATGCCGTTCTTCACGTACTGGGAATCGAGGTGCAGCTTGACGCAGCTCGGCCGCTTGAGCGATTCGAGCGCCGCGATGACCGCCATCATCTCCATGCGGTTGTTGGTCGTCTGCGCCTCGCCGCCGAAGATCTCCTTCTGGTGCATGCCCGACTTCAGCCAGGCGCCCCAGCCCCCCGGACCCGGATTGCCCTTGCAGGCGCCGTCGGTGTAGATCTCGACCAGGTCCTTCATCGCCGCTCGCCCGGCATGGGCGAACGAGCGGACAGTCTGTCCCTTGCTGCCATCGCGTCCTCGGGGCTCGTCTTGTGCGGCACCGGGGCCAGTGCCTTTTTCTTCGCCTGCGCATCCCTCCATTTCGGCGTGATGATGCGCATGCCCTGCACGCGCTTGATGGCGTGCAGGAAATAGATTCCGCCGGCGATCGGCCACCAGCGGTCGCCCGCCGCTTCCATGAAGCCGAAGCGCCGCAGCCATTTCTCGCTGTTGAAGGGCGGCGTGTAGCAGCACATGCGCCCGCCGCTCAGTTCGAAGCCGAGCAGCGCCATCCAGTCCTTGAGCCGCGGCAGGTGGATGAACTGCCCCGCCCAGGGCGCCGTGTCCCGGCTGCGGGCCCGCAGGCGCCGCAGGCCCCACAGGCTCCAGGGATTGAAGCCGGCGATCACCACGTGGCCCTCGGGCATCAGGATGCGCGAAACCTCGCGCAGCACCTGGTGCGGGTTGCTGTTGAATTCGAGGGTGTGGGGCATGACCACCAGGTCGGCGGAAGCGGTCTGGACGGGCAGCGCCGCCAGGTCCGCGCGCAGCCCCACGCGGCCATGCGGCCCCGCGATGTAGCGAAAGGGCATGCGGTTCGAGCGCAGGAAATCGTGCTCGGGCAGGCCGAGCTGGATCGCGTTGAAGCCGAACACATCGGCGAGCTCGTGGTCGAAGTAGGCGAGCTCCGCGTCGAGCAGGTAGCGCCCGAGCGGCGTCGCGAACCAGTCGGAGAGCTGGGCCAGGGCCTGCGAATTTGACATTCAGCGCTTCGAATCCAAAGATGCCTGCATGAACCCGGTCACCATCGCGCCCATCCGGGCGTTCAAGGACAACTATATCTGGTGCCTGCGCCGCGACGGCCTCGCGGCGGTCGTCGATCCCGGCGACGCGGCGCCCGTGCTCGACTACCTCGCGGCCGAGGGCCTCGAACTGCGTGCCATCCTCGCCACCCACCACCATCCGGACCACGTCGGCGGCAACGCAAAGCTGCTGGCGAAGTATAGCGTACCGGTCTTCGGACCCTCGCGCGAAAGCATCCCCGGCATCGTGCACCGGCTCTCGCACGACGATGAGATCGTGGTGCCGGGCCTCGAGCTGCGCTTTCGCGTGATCGACGTGCCGGGCCACACCTCGGGCCACATCGCGTACTACGGCGAGGGCCTGCTGTTCTGCGGCGACACGCTGTTTTCCTGCGGTTGCGGGCGGCTGTTCGAAGGCACGGCCGCGCAGATGCACGCATCCCTCTCGCGCCTGGCCGCCCTGCCGCCCGAAACCCTGGTCTTTTGCGCCCACGAGTACACGCTGTCCAACCTGCGTTTCGCGCGGGCGGCGGACCCGGACAACCCGGCCGTGGCCGAGCGCGAAGCCTCGGCCCGGGCGGCCCTGGAGCGCGGCCGGCCAACGCTGCCGTCGCACCTGGCGGTCGAACTGGCCGCCAATCCCTTCCTGAGAACCGCCGAGCCGGCCCTGGCGGCTTCCGCGAGCCGTCACGCGGGCCGGGCGCTGAGCGACCCCGTGCAGGTCTTCGCGGCCCTGCGACAGTGGAAGGACAACTTCTAAAAGCTGCGCCAAGTCCCGGATTTGCGTTACGAAAGTTAACGTCATTTTGCTTGACTCGATGGCAGGGCCTTGGCAGCATACGGGCCAAACTGCGGCATCGGACCGAAAGGGAATGACGACAAAACTCGCTTTGCTGGCAGGCCTGCTCGCCCTCCTCTGCACGTCGCCGCTTCGCGCGATCGAATTGCCGCCGCTGAACCCGCAGGATCCGTCCCAGGACGGCGCGGCGGCCGAGAACGCCCTCGATTACATCGCCCCGCTCGAAACCGCCGGCCCCGTGGCGCCGGTGCCTGACGCGGCCCCCGCCGAAACCGCGATCATCCCCGCCGACAGCCTCTGGGCTCGGATCCGCGCCGGCTTCGCCATGCCGGAAGTCGACAGTCCGCTGGTGGCCCGCCACGAAGCCTGGTACCTGAACCGTCCCGACTACGTGCAACGCATCGTCGAGCGCAGCCGCCTCTACCTCTACTTCATCGTGGAGGAGGTCGAGAAGCGCAACATGCCCATGGAGATCGCGCTGCTGCCGATGATCGAGAGCGCGTACAACCCGACGGCCTATTCCCGCGCCCATGCCGCCGGCATCTGGCAGTTCATTCCTTCGACCGGCAAACGCTACGGCCTGCAGCAGAACTGGTGGTACGACGGCCGCCGCGACGTGGTGACCGCCACGCGCGCCGCGCTCGACTACCTCGAGCGCCTGCACGACCAGTTCGGCGACTGGCAGCTCGCCCTGGCGGCCTACAACTGGGGCGAGAACGGCGTGGCCCGGGCGGTCGCCAGGAACAAGGCGCGCCGCAAGCCGGCCAACTACATGAGCCTGAAAATGCCGCGCGAGACGCGCAACTACCTGCCCAAGCTGCAGGCGGTGAAGAACATCATCAGCCATCCCGACAAGCTCGGCTTCCCGCTCGACGAGATCCCCAATTCGCCCTACTTCACCACGGTCACCACGCCCCAGCACATCGACATGCAGGTGGCGGCACGCCTGGCCGACATGAGCGAGGATGACTTCCGCTCGCTCAATCCGGCGCACAACCGTCCCGTCATCACGTCCAACGGCTCCCGCACCCTGCTCGTGCCGATCGAGAAGGCCGCACTGTTCCAGGCGAACCTCAAGGGCTACGATGAGCCGCTGGTGTCGTGGCAGACCTACACGCTGAAGAAGAACGAGACGCTCGCCACGGTGGCCGCCAAGTTCGAGATCGGCCAGGACCGCCTGCGGGAGATCAACGGCATCAGCCGGCACACCCCGGTGAAGCCCGGCCGCTCGCTGCTGGTGCCGATGGACGAGGACGCGGATGCCTCCAATTTCGGCGACACCTGGAACACGCCGGAATTCCAGCCGCCGGAGGATCGCTACGGCGGCCGGTTGAGCTACCGGGTGCGCAGCGGCGACAGCCTGTACTCCATCGCCCGCAAGCACCGCGTCACGGTGGCCGCGATCAAGGACTGGAACAAGCTGCGCAGCAACCAGATCCGCGCCGGCCAGCGCCTCACCATCTACACCAGCACCCGCCACACCGCATTGCGCTGATCGGGCCCGGCCCGCTCAGGGCCGCCCGCCGGTCAGCGCCAGCACCCGCTCCCGCAATCCCTCCGGCGTCACGCCGTCCGGCGCCAGCGCCGCCCCGATGTCCAGCCGCACCGTGGGAAACAGCCGCGCGAACGGGACCTGGATGGCACGATTGCGCGAGAAGACGCTTTTCCACAGGCCGCCCAGCGCCATCGGGACCACCGGCACGGGCACACGCTCCAGGATCCTCATCACTCCGGGCCGGAACGGCGCGATGCTGCCGTCGCGCGTGAGCCCGCCCTCCGGAAAAATGCACACGAGCTCCCCCGCCCGCAGGGCCTGCTCGACGGTGTCGAAGGCCTTTTCCAGCACGGCCGCGTCATCCTTCGCTCCCGCGATCGGGATCGCCTTCATGGATCGGAACACGAAGTTCAGCACCGGCAGGTCGTAAATCGCGTGGTACATCACGAAGCGGATGGGGCGCGGGCAGGCCGCCGCGATCACCAGCGCGTCGGCGAAGCTCTGGTGGTTGCAGACCAGCAGCGCGGGCCCCTCCTCCGGCAGGTGGACCGCGCCGCGAACCTTGAGCCGGAAAATCGAATGCACCAGCAGCCAGTCGAGGAAGCGGAGCAGGAACTCGGGCAGCAGCAGGTAGAGGTAGATCGCGACGGCGGCATTCAGCAGGCCGGTGACGAGTAGAAGTTGCGGAATCGTGACCCCGTTGCGCAGGCAGACCACGGCGAAGCCCGCCGCCACGATCATGAACAGCGCGTTGAGGATGTTGTTGGCCGCGATGATGCGCGAACGGTGGCTGGGGGCACTGCGCGACTGGACCAGGGCGTAGAGCGGCACGATGTAGAAGCCGCCGAACAACCCGATGAGGAACAGGTCGAGCGCGATGCGCCAGGCGCCCGGCTGGCGCAGGAACTCCAGCGCCCCCAGGGCGGCGGGCGCCGCGACCGCGGGCGTGGCGAAGGTCAGGTCGATCGCGAACAGGCTCAGGCCGATGGAACCGAAAGGCACCAGACCGATTTCGACCTTGTGTCCCGACAGCCGCTCGCACAGCAGGGAGCCCGCCGCGACCCCCACGGAAAACAGCGCGAGCAGCAGCGTGACCACGTGCTCCCCGCCGCCGAGCACCGACTTGCTGTAGCCGGGGAACTGGGAGAGGAACAGCGCGCCGTAGAACCAGAACCACGAGATGCCCAGCAGGGACAGGAACACCGCGCGCTCGCCATGCGCGAAGCGCAGGTTCTTCCAGGTCTCGCTCACCGGGTTCCAGTTGAAAGTGAGGTCCGGCTCGGCCGGTGCGGCGCGCGGGATCGCCCACGCCGCGGCCAGCCCCAGGACCGCGACACCCAGGACCACCGCGCTGACCCAGTGCGCGCCGCCGGCCATGGCGGCCAGCAGCCCGGCCACGATCGTCCCGGCCAGGATGGCCACGAAGGTCCCCATCTCCACCAGGCCGTTGCCGCCGACGAGCTCGCGCGCGTCCAGCGCCTGCGGCAGGATCGCGTACTTGACCGGGCCGAAGAAGGTCGAATGCACGCCGAGCAGGAACAGCGCCGCCAGCAGCAGGGTCAGGCTGCGTTGCTGCAGGCCGATCGCGCCGAGCACCATGATGCCCGCCTCGAAGGCCTTGATGAGCCGGATCAGGACGGCCTTGTCGAACTTGTCGGCGAGCTGGCCGGCGCTGGCGGAAAACAGCAGGTAAGGCAGGATGAACAGCCCGGCCGCGACGTTGGCCAGCACGTTCGGGTCGAGGTTGGAATAGTCGGCCGCGTGGTAGGTGACCAGGATGACGAGCGCGTTCTTGTAGACGTTGTCGTTGAACGCGCCGAGCAGCTGGGTCAGGAAGAACGGCCCGAACCGCCGCTCGAGCAGCAGCCGGAACTGGTTTTTGTTTTCCATTCCTGGAGCATACAGGCCGGGGCCGGTCGCCTGCCGGCACGGGTCCGCGCACCGCGACGCCGCGTCGCATGAACCCCGGCCGGGACCCTGCGCTCATTTTTTCGAATTGTAACGAAACGCGATCTTTGGAAATAAACAGAACATTGGCGTCACTTACTCTGGAAGCGGCCGGCAGGTCGGGGCGGATGCCGCTCCTGGCGGCCGCGCGGCGGCCCACGACAAGAACCGGGCCGCAGCGCCATTCCAACAACAGGAGGAGACGACATGAAGCTTTCCACCGCAGCCGGCACGCTGGCGGCGCTCTCGATCTTCGTCGGCGGCGCGATCGCCGAGGATTTCAACGACAAGCCGTTCGAACAAGGCTGGTGGCCCAGCAAATGGGGCGCCGAAGACAGCGCCGGCAGTTCCAACCACACGAAGAACCCCGCCAACGTCAAGCGTGCACTGGGCGTCATCAAGCAGTTCAAGGTCGTGACGATCGGCCGCGTCTACCACCGCGAGATGCCCAACTTCGGCGTCCGGTCCTGGAACCTCACGATTCCCGGCACCCCCACCGGGGGACCGTTCGGCAAGAACGGCCTGCTGTTCCACGACGAGATGGTGACTGCCGAGATCGGCCAGGTGGGCACACAGTTCGACGGACCCGGCCACATCGGGGTGCATACCTCCAAGGGTGACTTCATGTACAACGGCCGTCCGCGGGAGCAGGTCTACGAACGCGGCCCCGGCGGCCGCGTCCTGGGCATGGGGAAGAACGGCGTGGAATATGTGGCCGAGAACGGCTTCGTCTGCCGCGCCGTGCTGCTCGACGCCGTCGCCTACCGCAAATCGCAGGGCAAGCTGCCTGCCTCCGCGGACAAGCTGCCGATTCCCACCAGGCACGGGGACATCGGCATCATCACGGCGGACGACATCAAGGCGATGTTCAAGCTGCAGCGGGTCGCCGAACTGCAACCCGGCGACTGCGTCTTCATGCACACGGGACACGGCAATGGCTGGGCCAACAGCGTCTACGGTTCCCTCACTTCGGCCGAACGCGCCGCCGTGCGCGCGTACGTGACCCAGGGGGAACCCGGCTACGGGGCGAGCGCCTGCGAGTACTTCGGCGCCCGCGACATCGCGCTCCAGGGCGGCGACGCCTCGTCGAACGAGGCGCAGCCGGCCGGCGAGGAAGACGGCTATGCGGTGCCCTGCCATACCAACAACCAGGCCCGCCGCGGCATCTGGAACATCGAGAACCTCGACCTCAAACCCCTCGCGGACGCCGGGGTCCATGAGTTCGCCTTCATCTGGGCACCGCTGCGGATCGTCGGCGGCACCGGCTCCCCCGCAAATCCGATCGCGATCTACTGAGAAGCCCGATTGCAGGTCTGGCGGGGAACGCGGCAGCCCGGGCTGCCGCGTTTTTTTGTGCGCGCATTGCGGCCGACGAGGCAGGGCAGCGATTGCGGTGGCCCGTCGCCCCGTCGCCGGGGCAGCCCCGGCATGCTCCGTATAATACGCAGCGCCATGAAGCCCGAAGCGCCCGCCGCCCCCCTCCACACGCCCATGATGCGCCAGTACCTGGCGATCAAGGCGCAGCATCCCGACAAGCTCGTGTTCTACCGCATGGGGGACTTCTACGAGCTGTTTTTCGAGGACGCCGAGCGCGCGGCGAAGCTGATGGACATCACGCTGACGCAGCGCGGCGCGTCCGCCGGCGCGCCGATCAAGATGGCCGGTGTTCCCTTCCACGCGGTTGACCAGTACCTCGCGAAGCTGGTGAAGCTCGGGGAGTCGGTTGCCATCTGCGAGCAGATCGGCGATCCCGCCACCGCCAAGGGGCCGGTGGAACGCCAGGTCACCCGGGTGGTGACGCCGGGCACGCTGACCGATGCCTCGCTGCTCGACGAAAAGCGCGACAACCTGCTGCTGGCGCTGGCCGCCGCCGAGGGCCGCCTCGGGCTCGCCTGGCTGTCAATGGCGAGCGGGCGCTTCAGCGTTGCTGAGACTTCGCCAGCCAACCTCGCCTCCGAGCTGGAGCGTCTTCAGCCTTCCGAGATCCTGTGCGCAGACGGGCACGAGCACCCGGCCCTCGACGGCGCGGGCGTGCCCTTGCGCCGGATGGCCGCGTGGCGTTTCGACATCGAGGCCGCCACCCGCGCCCTCACCCGCCACTTCGAAACGCGCGACCTGTCCGGCTTCGGCGCTGAAGGCATTGGCGTGGCAATCGGTGCCGCCGGCGCGCTGTACGAGTATGCGCGCGCGACCCAGGGCACGGCCATCGCCCACGTACGCAGCCTGGTCGTGGAAACGGATGTCCAGTTCGTGCAGATGGATGCGCCGACGCGGCGCAACCTGGAGATTTCCGAAACCCTGCGCGGCGAACCGGCCCCCACCCTGCTTTCGCTTCTCGACACCTGCGCGACGGCCATGGGCTCGCGCTGGCTGCGCCACGCGCTCCATCATCCGCTGCGCGACCGGGAAGCGGTGCGCGCAAGGCACGATGCCGTGGCCACCTTGCTGGGCGATGGCGCCGGCCGGCCCTTCGAGCGAACGCGTGCAGCGCTCGCCGACGTCGCCGATGTCGAGCGCATCGCGGCACGCATCGCGCTTCGCAGCGCCCGGCCGCGCGACCTGTCGGCGCTGCGCGCCTCGCTGCAGGCCTTGCCGGCCCTCGGTGACCACCTTGCCGCGTGCGACAGCCCGCGCATTGCCGCGCTGCGGGCGGATGCCGCACCCTTCCCCGAGGTCGCGCAACTGCTGGCGCGCTCCATCCTGCCCGAGCCCGCGGCCGTCATTCGCGAGGGCGGCGTCATCAACGACGGCTACGACGCCGAGCTCGACGAGTTGCGCGGCCTGCGCAACAACCACGGCGATTTCCTCATGGCGCTGGAGGCGCGCGAGCGGGAGCGCACCGGCATCGCCAGCCTGAAGGTCGAGTTCAACCGCGTGCACGGGTTTTACATCGAGGTCACCCACGCCAACGCGGACAAGGTGCCCGACGACTACCGGCGCCGGCAGACGCTCAAGAACGCCGAGCGCTACATCACCCCGGAGCTGAAGGCCTTCGAGGACAAGGCCCTTTCGGCGCAGGACCGCGCGCTCGCGCGCGAGAAGCTGCTCTACGAGCAACTGCTCGACGGCCTCGCCGTCCACCTGCCCCGCCTGCAGCGCCTCGCCGCAGGCCTGTCGGAGCTCGACGCACTCGCCGCCCTGGCCGAGCGTGCCCTGGCCCTGGACTACGTGCAGCCGCAGTTCACTGGCGAGGAGAAAATCGAGATCGAGGGCGGACGCCACCCGGTGGTGGAACGCCAGATCGAGGGCTTCATCGCCAATGGCGCGCGGCTCGACGAGCAGCGCCGCCTGCTGCTCATCACCGGGCCCAACATGGGCGGCAAGTCCACGTACATGCGCCAGGCGGCGCTGATCGTGCTGCTCGCCCACGCCGGGTCCTTCGTGCCGGCCAGGCGCGCCTTGATCGGCCCCGTCGACCGCATCTTCACGCGCATCGGGGCATCCGACGACCTGGCCGGCGGGCGCTCGACGTTCATGGTGGAGATGACCGAGGCGGCGAACATCCTGCACAACGCCGGGCCGCGCAGCCTGGTGCTCATGGACGAGGTGGGCCGCGGGACCTCGACCTTCGACGGCATGGCGCTTGCCTTCGCCATCGCCCGCCACCTGGTGGAAACCAACCGCTGCTACGCCCTGTTCGCCACCCATTACTTCGAGCTCACTCGGCTTGCCGAGGAGTACCGCCAGGTCGCCAACGTGCACCTCGACGCCGTGGAGCACAAGGACAGGATCGTGTTCCTGCACGCCGTGGAGGAAGGGCCGGCCTCGCAGAGCTACGGCATCCAGGTTGCCCAGCTGGCCGGCGTGCCCGGCGCCGTGGTGCGTGCCGCGCGCCGGCACCTGGCGAAGCTCGAGCAGGACGCCGCAAGCCGCGAGCCCCAGGGCGACCTGTTCAGCGCGCCCGCGGCCCAAACGCCATCGGCCCCGGAACCGCATCCCGTGCTGGACGCCCTGCGGGCGGCGGACCCGGACGCCATGGCGCCGCGGGAAGCGCTGGAACTGCTCTACCGGCTGAGGAAATTACTGGAAGAGCCGTGAATGCCGTGAATGCCGTGAATATCGTGAATGGCGTTCCAGGGTCCTCGAGCACTTGCGACATTCACGCATTCACGATATTCACGGATTTTTCGCGGCGACGGGTGAGCCCTGCAGTTGCAGCTCGCGCTCGCGCAGGATCGCGGCGGCGAGCTGCTGCACGGCCATCGCGTAGTTCTTGCTGCGGTTGTAGCGGGTGATGACGTAGAAGTTGTTGAGCGCGAGCCAGAATTCCTGGCCCTGCTCGATGTCCAGCGTGAACAGGCCGGCCAGCGTGTCGGGCGGCAGCGCCTCGGTCGCCTCGACACCCCTGGCCTGCATGTCGCCCAGGCTCTGGTTGGGCTTGAGCCCCGCCTCCAGCACCTGCTTGTAGCCCTGCCCGCTGATGCGCGCGGGCACCGAGATCACACGCCCCGCCGCCCAGCCGAACTGGCTGAGGTAGTTGGCCACGCTGCCGATGGTGTCGGCCGGGCTGTCCCAGAGGTTGACCTTGCCGTCGCCGTCGAAGTCCACCGCGTACTTGCGGTAGCTCGTCGGGATGAACTGCGGCATGCCCATGGCCCCGGCGAAGGAACCCTTGATCGACAGCGGGTCCATCGCGTTCTCCCGCGCCATGAGCAGGAACTGCTCGAGCTCGCCGCGGAAGAACACCGCGCGCTCCGGCATCTCGAAACCGAGGGTGTAGAGCGAGTCCACCACGCGGAAGCCGCCCATGCGCCGCCCGTAGATCGTCTCCACCCCGATGATGGACACGATGATCTCCTCGGGCACGCCGTAGGCCTGCCGCGCCCGGGCGAGCAGGTCCGCGTGCTGGCGCCAGAACTCGAGGCCGCCGCTGATGCGGGTGGGGGTGACGAAGATGCCGCGGAACTCGTGCCAGGGCTTGGCCGTGGCGGGCGCGTTGACGGCCTTGACCACGCCATCATCCAGCTTGAGCTGGCTGAAGATCCTGCGCAGGAATGGCTCGTCGAAGGCATTCCTGCGCACCATCTGCAGGATGAACTCCTCCACCTCCGGCTTGAGCTTCACCTTGGCCGGCGCCTGGGCGAGCGTGGAGAACGTGGTGCAGAAAAGCACGACCCACGCCACCACGAAGGCGCGCACGAGGCTCATGCGCCCCGGGCCTCCCGCCTCATTGCACCACCTTGCCAATGGTCACTTTCACCCCCGTCGCTCCCGGCTTCACCACGGGCCCCACGCCTTCGAGGTCGCCCTGCGCCGGCGTGGCGCTTCCCGACTTGGACACCCGTGCGCCGACGACGATCTCGGAAAATCCAGAAATCTTCAGCTCGGGCATCATCGCCATCCCGTCGTCCAGCTCGAAATGGTAAGGCAAGTCGCGCACCTTGACCTTCGCGATCGCGAGCGGCATGCGCGGTCCCGCCGCGGCCCGGGCGAAGATGAATACCGCGTCCTCCGCGCCCGCCTTGTCCCTGAGCACGGGATCGAGCGAGACCACACCCGTCACGCGCCCCGGCGCCGGCGCGGCAGAGGGCCTGCGACCCTCGCTGAGCGCCCTCGCCTCCATCACCGCCGTCTGCAGCGCCTGCGCCAGCTCACCAGTGGTATCAGGATGTTTCAGCAGCCGCTCCCAGTGGCGGATCGCGCCCTTGTAGTCCTTGCGGTCGAAGGCCGCGCTGCCCGCCAGCGCCAGCGCCTTGGCGTTCTCGGGATCGGCCTTGAGGGCCCGTTCGATGAGCCGCGCAGGCTCGCCCTGCAACGACTTGCCTTGCGCCATCCCCAGGGATTCCGCCTGGTCGATGAGCAGCCCGGCATCGCCGGGCTTCAGCGCAGCGGCCTTGCCGAAGGCGCGGGCCGCGTCCTCATGGCGGCCGGTCGCGCGGTAGGCGCGCCCCAGCATGGTCCAGCCGACCACGTCGTCGGGCTTGTCTTCCAGGTGCCGGGCGAGCTTGCGGGTCAGTTGCTCGAACTGCTCAGGCGTGATGGAGGACAGGTTCTGCGCCGGGTGCGGGGTCGCGCTCAGCCCCTGGAGGTTGCCCAGGTGCAGGTACAGGCCCAACGCGGCCACGGGCAGGAGTACGCCGATCGCCACGGGCAGGCCGAGCGAGCGTCCGGACCCCGCGGCGCCACCCTGCCCCGGCACCGCCTCCTCCAGCACGCGGCGCTCGAGTTCCTGGCGCGCCTGCTCCGCCTGCGCGGCGTCGATGACGCCCGCGCGCAGGTCCTCGTCGAGGTCCGCCAGCTGGTCACGGTAGATGTCGCGATTCATGCGCCCGCGATCCACGCCGGAGGCCGGCGCGGACTTCAGCAGCGGCCGCAGAACGGTGAAGACGGCAACGGCCAGCAGGGCCAGCGCGACGCCGAAAAAGGCGGTCATTCCGCGCGATCCCCTTCCAGCAGCGTCCGGGCGCGCGCCCGCTCCTCGACGCTGAGCGCCGGGTTCGCCACCAGCAGCCGGCGGCGGCGCAGGTAGGCGACGAGCCCCAGGGCGCCGGCCAGCAGCAGCACGAACGGTCCCGCCCAGAGCAGCACGGTCGTGGCCTTGAGCGGCGGACTGTAGAGCACGAAATCGCCGTAGCGCTGCACCATGTAGTCGCGGATCTCGGCGTCACTGCGCCCCGCGCGCAACTGCTCGCGCACCTGGTTCTTGAGGTCGATGGCCAGGTCGGCGTGGGACTCGGCCAGGGACTGGTTCTGGCAGACCAGGCAGCGCAGCTCGGCGGCGAGCTTCATGGCGCGCGCCTCCAGGACGGGATCGTCCGCCGCCGGCGGGGCTTCCCGGGCCCAGAGCCACGGGCTTGCCGCGAGCAGCAGCGCAATCAAGGCGAGCCTCATCCCTGCAGCCTCCGCACCAGCGGCAGGATCTGCTGTTCGATCACCTGCGGCGTCACGGGGCCGATGCGCTTGTAGCGGATCACCCCCTCCTTGTCGATCACGTAGGTTTCGGGCACGCCGTAGACGCCGTAGTCGATGCCCACCGCCCCGCTCGCGTCCTGCGCGGACAGCGTGTAAGGATCGCCATGCTTGCGCAGCCAGGCGAGCGCGTCGTCGCGGCCGTCCTTGTAGTTGAGCCCGATGATCGGCACCAGGTTGCGCTTCGACAGCTCCACCATCAGCGGATGCTCGTCCAGGCAGGCCACGCACCAGGACGCCCAGACATTGAAGATCCAGACCTTGCCGCGCATGTCCTGCGGCGTGAGCGTGCGCGCGGGTTCGTGCAGCTGCGGGAGCGTGAAGGCCGGGGCCGGCTTGTCGATCAGGGGCGAGGGCACTTCACGCGGATTCAGGCCCAGGCCGACCCAGAGGAAGGCGGCCAGCACCAGGAAGATGCCGAAGGGCAGCAGGAAACGGTTCATGAGAAACCGTGACGCGTGACGGATGAACCCGTGACGCGTGACGAAAACGCGTGACGCACAGGACTCCGCATGGATGGAAGAATCATGCCGCTGCTGCCGTGCCTGCCGGGAGGGATTCGGCGGCGGCCTTGCGCGCCAGCCGGTAGCGCTTGTCGGTGACCGCCAGCAGGCCGCCCAGCGCCATCAGCAGCGCCCCGCCCCAGATCCAGTCGACGAAGGGCTTGCTGTAGATGCGCACGATCCAGGCCCCGCCTTCCACCGGCTCGCCGAGGGAGACGTACAGGTCGCGGGTGAAGCCGGTGTCGATGGCCGCCTCGGTCATCGGCATCTGCTGCACGTGGTACAGGCGCTTTTCCGGATGCATCACAGCGACCTTGCGATCCCCGCGCGTCACCGACACGAGTCCCCGCGTGGCGTCGTAGTTGGGCCCGGGCACCTGCACGAAGCCGTCCAGCCGGAAGGTGTAGCCGCCGACCTCGGCGGTGTCGCCCGGTTGCATGCGCAGGTCCTTCTCGACCTCGTAGCCCTTCACCAGGGTGACGCCGGCGATGAACACCGCAACGCCGAAATGCGCAAGCAGCATGCCGTAGTAGCCGCGTTGCAGCCCCGCCAGGCGCCGGCCCGCCGGGACGCCGGGCTGCAGCGCCAGGCGCTGCCTGAGGTTGACCAGCCCGGAAAGCGCCACCCAAAGCGCCAGCAGCAGCCCGAAGGCGATCATCGGCGACCAGCGGCCGAGGGCAAACGGCAGCAGCAGCGCGCTCGCGAGCGCGACCCCGAAGGCCCACTTGAGGCGCTGCGCCAGCTCGGGCAGCGCCGCCTTTTTCCACTTCGCCAGCGGCCCCACGCCCATCAGGAACATGGCCGGGGCCATGAGCGGCAGGAACACCGATTCGAAGTACGGCGGCCCGACGGAGATCTTGCCCAGCCCGAGGGCGTCGAGGAACAGCGGATAGAGCGTGCCCAGCATGACGGAAGCCGCCGCCACCACCAGCAGCACGTTGTTGGCGAGCAGGGCCGATTCCCGGGACACGAGCTCGAAGCCCCCGCCCAGCCCCACCTTGGGCGCGCGCCAGGCAAACAGCAGCAGCGAGGCGCCGATGACGACCAGGAGGAAGGCCAGGATGAAGACGCCGCGCGTGGGGTCCGTGGCGAAGGCATGGACCGAGGTCAGCACCCCGGAACGGACCAGGAAGGTCCCGAGCAGGGACAGGGAGAACGCCAGGATGGCGAGCAGCACCGTCCAGATCTTGAAGCCGCCGCGCTTTTCCGTCACCGACAGCGAGTGCATCAGGGCGGTGCCGACCAGCCAGGGCATGAAGGACGCGTTCTCCACCGGATCCCAGAACCACCAGCCGCCCCAGCCCAGCTCGTAGTAGGCCCACCAGCTGCCCAGCGCGATGCCGATGGTGAGGAACACCCAGGCCATGGTCGTCCAGGGGCGTGACCAGCGCGCCCAGGTGGCGTCCAGCCGCCCGCCCAGCAGGGCCGCGACCGCGAAGGCGAACGCGACCGAAAAGCCGACGTAGCCCATGTACAGCATGGGCGGATGGATGACCATGCCCGGGTCCTGCAGCAGCGGGTTGAGGTCGCGACCGTCCGGGGCCGCGGGCAGCAGGCGCTCGAAGGGATTGGAGGTGAACAGCATGAACAACAGGAAGCCGATGGACACCAGCGCCATCACGCCCAGGATGCGCGCGACCATTTCCTGCGGCAGGTGGCGGCTGAACAGGCTGACCGCCACCATCCACGCCGTCAGCATCAGCACCCAGAGCAGCAGCGAGCCTTCGTGGCTGCCCCAGGTCGCGGCGAATCGGTAGACCGCGGGCAGGCTGGAGTTGGAGTTGGTGGCGACGTTGAGGACGGAAAAGTCGTTGTTGACGAACGACCAGGCGAGGCAGGCGAAGGCGATGGCGACGAACACGAACTGTCCCTGCGCCGCCGGCCTCGCGACCGCCATCCAGGCGCGGTTGCCCCTGGCCGCCCCGGCCAGCGGCAGGGCTGCCTGCGCCAGGGCGATGCACAGGGCGACGATCAGGGCAAAGTGGCCGAGTTCGGGGATCACGGGCGACGCTCCGTGATCGGTGAGGCGTCAGGCGTGAGGCGTGAGGCGTCGACGCCTGTACCACGCATTTGCCCTCTCGCCTCTCGCCTCTCGCCTCTCGCCTCGCGCGTCATTTCGGTTCCACCAAGGTCTTCTGCGACTCCTGCATCGCCTTCTTCGCCCGCTCCATGGCGTCGGCCGCCTCCGGCGGCATGTAGTTCTCGTCGTGCTTGGCCAGCACTTCCGCGGCCGCGAACACGCCGTCGGCGCCGATCTTGCCCTGCGCGACCACGCCCTTGCCCTCGCGAAACAGGTCGGGAAGGATGCCGCGGTAGGTCACGGGCACGCTTTTCACCGAGTCGGTCACCACGAAACGCACGGTGACCCCGTCCGGCTGACGCTGGAGGCTGCCCTGCTCCACCATGCCGCCGATGCGGAAGCTGCGCCCCTGGGGGGCTTCGTGGGCTGCAACCTGGGTGGGCGTGTAGAAGAACACCAGGTTGCTCTGGAAGGCGTTGAGGATCAGGGCGACCGCGATGCCGAGCGCGACCAGGGCCCCGGCGATCAGGGCGATGCGTTTGTGGCGGGGCTTCATCCTCTTGGCTTCTCTCCGGGTTGCGGACTACGACCGGCCCCGTCCGCCGGAGTTCGACCGCCGCGCACGAGCAGGAAGATTTCCAGGGCAATCAGCAGCGCCGTCACGCCGTAGGCTCCCCACACGAACGGCGCATAGCCGCCCATCGCCAGGAAGTCGCCGAAGCTTTGCCAGTAGATCTGCATCCTCAGGCCCCCATCCAGGCGGCGTTGCGCCCGCGCTCGGCAATGATGCGGCGCACGCGCAGCAGCACGGCACCGATGCAATAGGACCAGAACGCGAACACCATGACGAGCATGCCCCACAGCATGATCGCCGCCATGCTGGGCGAGCGCGTGATGCTGACGGAGGAACCCTGGTGCAGGGTGTTCCACCACTGCACGGAGAAATAGATGATGGGGACATTGACCACGCCCACCAGCGCCAGCACGGCCGAGGCCCTGTCTGCCTTGCGCGGGTCGTCGATGGAGGCGGCAAGCGACATGTAGCCGATGTAGAGGAACAGCAGGATCAGCTCCGAGGTGAGGCGCGCGTCCCACACCCACCAGGTGCCCCAGGTGGGCTTGCCCCACAGCGAGCCGGTCCAGAGGGCGATGAAAGTCATCAGCGCCCCGGTGGGCGCGAGCGCGTGCGCCATCATCGACGACAGCCGGGTGTTGAAGGCGAGTCCCAGGCCGGCCCAGAAGGCCATGACCACGTAGATCAGCATCGACATCCAGGCCGCCGGCACGTGGATGAAGATGATCCGGTAGGAATCCCCCTGCTGGAAATCGGCCGGCGCCGCCAGCAGGCCGATGGCCAGGCCGGCCGCGGCGAGGATGGCGCCGGTCGCCAGGAACCACGGGGCCAGCCGGCCGGCGAGCGGATAGAAGCTCGCGGGGGAGGAATATTTGAACCAGTTGATCGCCACGTCCTATTCCAGGGAAATCCTCAATGCCGCCCCGATCGCCCAGGGCGCGAACACCAGCGACAGGAACAGCATCGCGCCCAACAGCGACAGGTGGCCGCCGGCCCCCGTCCCGTTCATCGTCGCCACCACGGCGCCGGCGCCGAAGATCAGCACGGGCACGTACAGCGGCAGCACCAGCAGCGAGGTGAGCGCCCCGCCGCCCCGGACGCCCAGCGTCAGCGCCGCGCCGACCGCGCCGACCAGCGACAGCGCCGGCGTCCCGATCAGCAGCCCCGCCAGCAGGACCGCCAGCGCATCCGCCGGCAGGTCGAATTGCAGGCCGAGCAGCGGGCCGATCAGCACCAGCGGCAATCCGGTGGTCATCCAGTGCGCCAGCACCTTCGCCAGCACCAGCCAGGTCAGCGGCTGCGGCGCCAGCACCACCTGCTCCAGCGTGCCGTCCGCGAAATCGGCGGAAAACATGCGCGCCAGCGAAAGCATCGCCGCCAGCAACGCACCCACCCACACGACCCCGGGCGCGATGGTGCGCAGCGTCTCCGGCTCCGGACCGATGCCCAGCGGGAACAGGCTGACCACGATCACGAAAAAAAAGAACGTCGTGAGCACGTCGGCCCGGCGCCGCGCCGCGATCTTGAGGTCCCGCGCCAGGATCGCGCGAAACGCCGCCGCCGCGCTCATGCCGCGGCCCCGATCCCGGCGCCGCGCCCGTCCAGTCCCAGGCCCGCGACGGCCGCGCCCGGCAGGTCCACCTCCTGGTGCGTGGTGAACAGCAGCATGCCGCCCCGCCCGAGGTGGGCCGCAAGCGCATGTGCCAGCCTCGCCACCGCCTCGACATCCAGCGCCGCAAACGGCTCATCGAGGATCCACAGGACGCGCTCGCCGCAGAACGCGAGCCGCGCCAGCGCGGCCCGGCGCTTCTGCCCCTGCGAGAGCAGCTTGGCCGGCAGCTGCATCGCCCCGCCCAGACCCAGGCGTTCCAGTTCACCGCGCATCGCATCGCGGCCCGCGCCGATGCCGGCAAGCGCCAGCGCGTGGTCGAGGTTCTCCAGCGCGGTGAGGTCGTCCTTCAGCGCGTTGGCGTGGCCGAGGTAGGCGATCTCGCGCCGGTAGTCCTCGCCGAGCACCGCGACCGGCGTCCCGTTCCAGCGCAGCTCGCCGCTTTCCGCGGGAGACAGCCCCGCGACGATGCGCAGCAGGCTGGTCTTGCCCGCTCCGTTCTCTCCCAGCACCCGCAGCGCGCAACGCGGTTCGAGGCGGAACGACAGGCCCGCGAACAACCGGCGGTTGCCGCGAACGCACGCGATTCCATGGGCTTCGAGCATCGGGCCGGCGCCGGAGGCATTCCTGGTCTGCAGGGGCGCGTCATTATAACCGAGCGCCCTCGCCCGCCTGCGCGTTTCGCCGCCTATTTTCCCGCGGCTCCGCAGGCCTTGCGCATGCTTTCCCCACCCGGTGCTTCGGGGTTGACCCATTCGTAGCGCAAGTCCGCGTCGGGCGTGCGGTAAACATCTGTAACCTCGCCGGTCGCCATGTTGCCGCGGTAGAGCGTGGTCTCGACGTTCGCCCGCCCGCCCTTGGCGCAATCGAAGCGCGTGAGCCGGGCTGCCGACAGGTAGGGTTTGATCGGGCGGCGGGTGAGCTGGGTTTCGCGGAAATCCCACAGCAGCAGCGCTTCGACGATGTCGCCGTCGCGCTTGAGGCTGGCGCGATCGAAGTAGAACGTGGATTCGTAGTCGGAAGAAATCTCCACCCAGTCATAGGCCGCGGCGGGGGCGGCGGCGAGGGCCAGGGCAAGCAGCAGGAGCGGGTGACGCATCGGCGGATCCATGTGGGGAAACGGCGCAAGCCTACTGGAGCGCCCAGGCGCGCTCAAGGGTGGAACCCGGCGCCCGCGCCGCTGTCCACTGCGGCGAGGTGTCCGCTGCGTGCAGCGGGATGGAAATTGCTTCGATCCCGGCATGGGACGACGCTTCGACGCAATGCTTCTCGAATTAGCCTGTTGCGCGACGGGCGAATGGCCCCCCAGGCGCAGGTTCGGCACCAAGTGCCGAAACCGGTCCGCACGGATCGTGGTGTGGAACATCGGGCGCGCCCGCCCGGCGCGCGACGCCGGATGCATCCGTTGCACCCCGGGTGGTCGAACCAGTGGGTTCGTCCACACACCTCCTGCGCCAAATAAAAACGGCCCCGCAAGGGAGCCGGCAGTCGACTGGCGGGTGGGATTGTGCCTGGATCGCCTCGAGGCGACCCAGGCATCCCTCGCAAGGCGAGGGACCGCCCGGAGGGCGTCCCACGAAGCAGTGCTTCGTGGTAGCTCCGGCCCGGCTTCGACCTTGACTTGCCAAGAAGGCAAGTCAGCCTTCACTGAAACTCCGTGGCCTCGTTTTCGAACCAGTGGGTTCGTCCACACACCTTCTGCGCCAAATGAAAACGGCCCCGCAAGGGGGCCGTTTTCATTTGGCGGAGAGGGTGGGATTCGAACCCACGTGCCAGGTCTCCCTGACCATCTGATTTCGAGTCAGCGCCGTTATGGCCACTTCGGTACCTCTCCGGGCTTGCCGCATCCGCGCTTGGAAGCGTGAAGTTCATGATATTTTA
>DASZQJ010000025.1:0-14391 GCA_035549715.1 Burkholderiales bacterium | reverse complement strand
ACCGACTTGTCGTCCTGCAGGCCGAGGATGTAGAGCAGCGGGAGGTAATGCTCGGAGGTCGGCACCGACAGCCGCGCGTCCTCCCCCATCTTTTCGTAGTCGACCAGCGCCGCGTGGCTGCGTTTCTCGATGTGGCCGCGCACGAGGGTGTTGAAGCGCACCGCCCAGTCGTAGGCGCTGGCGGCGTTGCGCCAGTCCATGATCCCCAGGTTGTGCACGACGTTGCCGCTGCCGACGATCATCACGCCTTCGTCGCGCAGGGGCGCCAGCTTCGCGGCGAGGTCGTAGTGGTGCTGCGGCGGCTGCGTGCCGTCGATGCTCAGCTGCACCACCGGGACGTCGGCGCGAGGGTAGGCGTGCGCCAGCACCGACCACGTGCCATGGTCCAGGCCCCAGCGCTGGTCGGCTTCCACCGGCAGCGGCGCGAGCAGCTGCTGCACGCGTGCGGCCAGCGCGGGATCGCCCGGGGCGGGGTAGGGGAACTCGAAGAGCTCGCGCGGGAAGCCGCCGAAGTCGTGGATGGTGCGCGGTTGTGCCATGGCGGTCACTGCGGTGCCGCGCGTGAGCCAGTGCGCGGACACGGACAGGATCGCCTTCGGCTTCGGCGCGGCGGCGCCGATGCCGGCCCAGGCCTGCGTATAGCGGTTGTCCGCCAGGGTGTTCATCGGATTGCCATGGCCGAAGAAGACCGCCGGCATGCGGATGTTTGCCAATCTGGGCTCCCAGGTGCCGGTTCGCCGGCCCGTCAGGTGATGCGGGCGCCGAAACCGGGCGCCTTCTGCCATGGTGCGGGCGCTGGGCCCGGCTTTCAAGCGGCGCGCCGGTAGAATGTCCGGGCCGCATGAATGCCGAACTGCCTGCGCCCGCCTTCTGGACCTACCTCGTTGCCGTCACTGCGATCGCGGCCGTGCTGCATTGGCTGCGGCGCATGCCGCGGTTCTTCAGCCTGCTGGCCCTGCCCGGGACGATCGGTCACGAAGTCCTGCACTTCCTCGTCGGCACCGTCACCCTCGCCAGGCCCATCCAGGCTTCGCTGCTGCCAAGGTTCCACCGCGACGGATCGACGACGCTCGGGTACGTGATGTTCGCCAACATCCGCTGGTACAACGCGCTGTTCGTGGGCTTTGCGCCGCTGCTGGCCCTGCCGGCGGCCCTCTGGCTCGTGTGGTACCGCGCCGGGCAGGTGCCGCCGTGGCACTGGCGGGAGATCCTCTGGGGCTACGTGGCCGCGAACCTGGCCTACTCGTGCCTGCCCTCGCGCGCGGATGTCGACATCGTGCTCTCCCGGCCATTCGGACTCGCCGCCTGGATGGGGGTGGCGGCGGGATGCGCCTGGCTTTGGCTGCACGGCGGCGGGTGACTGGAGGCGTACCCGGCCTGCGCAGCGGATTCCCGGCGTTGCGCCGCGGATGGCGTGCCCCGCGTTGCGCGAGTCTCGGCCGCGGCTGCGCAAGCCGTGCCCGGTCCCCGTCCTTCGATGCCTGCCGGTGCGCGCTGTCGCCCCGAGGCAACAGAATTCCCAAGAACCCGAAGCGGCACCGCTTGCCTAACCGTTGACGCAAGTCCTGACGCGTTTCCCAACAGTCACGGGTAAGCCGAGGAGGCGAAATGACCAAGAACATGCCAGGCCTGGTGCTCGCTGCGGTTGTGCAGGAGGCATCCGTCGAGACGGCGGGACGTGACGCCACGCAGTCGCGGGACCGCGGGAGCGACAGGAAGACGATGCTGATCGCCGGCCTCGGGATGCTGACCGGCGTGGGGACCGCCGCGATGGCGGAGCAGCCGCAGCCCGCGGAGCGCGATGCCGCGCCGGCGCCGCTGTTCCAGTTGCAGCGCCGGCCGACGCCCGACACATCGATGCCGGGCTCGACGGGTCCGGCCATCCCGATGCCGGTGCAGCGCCGGGGCCATCGGCTCGAGCAGTCCTACACCGCGGAACTGCGGCGCTGCGAAACCCTCGGGGACACCCGCCGGCGATTGGCATGCAAGGACGCCGTCAGGGAGAAATTCGCGGACATGTAGCGCGGGGGATTGCCGGCGGCCGACCGGGGCGCTGGCGCTCGCCGATCCCGCGCCATCGGAGCGCTGGCGACGTGGCGGCCCCTGTCCCCGGCCGGGGTCATTTGGGGCAGGGATAGGCTTCCCGCAGGGCGTCCTCGATCAGGAGGGAGGCGGGCAGCTTGAGCTTGTCCTGGTGGGCCTGGAGGAATTGCACGAAGGCGCGTGCCATCTGGCCGCGGCTGGTGCCCTCGGGTACGCACAGGTGCCCGTAGATGTCCTCGATCTTTTCTTCCCGGTGATGGAAGGCGTGGTAGGTCTCGGCAATGTAGTGCCCGGCCGTGAACCCGTCGATGAACCCGGCGCAGATGCCGCGGCTGAAATCCTTGACCGGGTCGGTGTTGAGCGACTGCCTGCAGTGCTCGAGGATTTCCTCGCCGGTGAAGCCGCCCCGATACCAGCCGGCCGCAGCCGGCGCCGGGAGCGCTGCGCAAGCAAGGATCCCCAGCAAGGCCGGCGACAGGGTTTTCATCCGAATGTCCTGGCAGGAACGGAGGCCGCGGGAACGCAGATGCCTCCCGCCGGATTCACTATACCTGATCGCCGGACGCCGTCGAGGCGCCGCCGCCCTGCCGCGCCACGTTCTCGAGGCGGTGGCGCACCCAGCTGATGTGTTCCCGCAGCACATAGAGCTGGTCCGCGAAGGAAAGCGGAGTCTTGATGTTGTTCACCGACTCCTCGATTTCGTCGAGCCGGTGCAGGATCTGCCGGTGTTCCTCGGCGGAGGGCGTGGCCAGCATGTCCCGCTCGATCGCCATGAGCGAACCGTACCAGCGGTAGATGCGCGAGCGCACCCGCCACCGGTACAGCGTCGGCACCAGCCGCGAGGCCGGGACGATCAGCACCAGCAGCGGCAGGATGATCACCAGCAACCGGTCCGCGAGGCTCGCCAGCCAGAAGGGCAGCCGGCTGTAAAGGAACTGCGTGCCCGATTTGTAGTAGCGCTCCGCGTCGTCGCTGATGGGGAAGTCGCGCTCCAGCGGCGCCGGGTACTCGCCGGCGTTGCGGAAAATCCCGGGTCCGCCGTGCACTTCCTTGGCCGCGCTGATCAGCAGGTCGGACAGCGCCGGATGCAGGTCATCGCGGGCCACGAGCTCGACGGTCGGGCCGATCAGATGCAGGTCGCGCTCAGGCAGGTTCCTGCCCAGGTCGATCGCGCCCTTCGGAAGCGTGAGCTTCGACAGGAAGGCCATGCGCCGCGTATAGCCGTCGGCCTGCTCGAAGTCCATGACGCGGATCGCCGGGTTGTTGAGCAGGCCACGCATCACCTGCGGCGTGGCCGAGTCTCCCATCAGGAAGGCGGCATCGGCCCGGCGTTCCGTGAGCGCCCTGGCCGCATCCTCGCCGCCGGCGTCCAGGAACGAGGTCGGCTTGCCCTCGATGCCATTGGCCTTGAGCAGCTTGAGCGCCAGGACGCGCGTGCCGCTGCCCTCGGGGCCGATGGCAATGCGCTGGCCTGCCAGTTGTGACAGGCGCTGCACCGTCGCCTGCCCGCGATAGAACACCAGGAGCGGCTGGGTCTGGATGCTGCCCAGCGAGCGCAGCTTTTCCGACTTGACGCCGTCCTTGAGCCCGCCCTGGACGAAACCCACGTCGACGCGGAAGTTCGGGTCGGCGAGGCGTTGCAGGTTCTCCAGCGCGCCGTGCGACGTGAGGATGCGGACCTCGATGCCGTTGCGCTCGATGATCTTCTTGTACTTTTGCGCATTGTTCTGGAACGAGCTGCCCTCGGGACCCGCGGTGAGGAGGATGTGGTCGGGCGGCGCGGGGCGCACCAGCTTGAACGCCGCCCAGACGGCGACGAGGATCAGGAGGAGCACCGGCAGACCGGTGGCCGCGAGGTCGCGCCAGGAAACGGCGACCAGGCGCGCGGGCAGGCGCAGGGGCCCCCTGCCGGGCATTTTGTTCGGTTCGTTCATCGCCATCCCGGCGCTCCGGCCCGGCTCATCCCAGCAACTGCGCCGCGCCCTTGCCCTGCTGGATGAGGGGCACGTAGGCGTCGAGCTCGGCCAGCGTGGCCTTGTCGGTCATGTCGATCGTGCGTCCTCGTTCCGCGGAAAGGTAGCTCGCCATCACCAGGCGCTGGATCTCGAGGCCGTACTCCCAGGAGAGCATGGCATCGCGGCCGGCTTCGAACGCGAGCAGCATGTCGCGGTTTTCGTCGGTGTAGCCGTACAGGTCCGCCTCGTTGTACTGCACCGCGAGCAGGCCGCGGCTCGCCGTGGCCTTTTCCAGCGCGCTTTCCTGGTCCGCGATCGCCTCGGCCGCGGCGTCCCCGATGAAGACGTTGAGCGGAGAAACGAGCGAGTTCACCTCGAAGGCGTAGCCCGGCCCCATGCCGTCCATGAACAGGCGCAGGCCCTGCTTCTCGAACATCCAGGAATCGGTGAACTGCGCTTTCACGATCTGCCTCGTCTCCGGATTGCGGTAGGTGACCATGCCGGTGGCGAAGTCTTCCGCGGGCGTCTTCGAGTAATCGACCCCGCGCTCGGCCAGGAGTTTCTCGCGCCACTTCGGCTGGCCCCACTTGAGCAGCCCGACATCGGCGCTGACGGATACCGGCTGCAGGAACTGCAGGTCCCTGCCCGGCGGCGTGAGCACGTAGCGCCCCACCGCGATGCTGTGGCAGCCCATGTCGAGCAGGACGCCGCCGCCCTGGCGCGTGGGGTCCCAGAACCAGGGCTCGTGCGGCCCGCCGTGCTCCTCGGCCGAGCGGGTCAGGGTGAGCGGCCCCATGGTCTTCGCCACAGGGGCAAGCTGCTCGCGCTGGGTGCGGATCGCGCGCATGAAGATCTGGTTCTCGAAGTAGGCCGTGAGCAGCTTTGCCTCGCGCGCCAGCTCGACCATGCGGCGCGCCTCCTTCATGTTGCGCGCCAGCGGCTTGTCGAGCACGACGCCCTTCACCCGGGCGCCGGCCTTCACGGCCGCCGCGACTTGCTCCATGACCTCCAGGCGGCAGTAGTTGGGCACGTAGAGGGCCAGGACGTCCACGTTGCGCGCGAGTTCCGCGATGCTGTCGTAGACCTTTGCATCGCCCAGCCGGTGGTCCCGGCAAAAAGCGGCAAGGGCTTCCGAGCCGCGGCGCTTCAGCAGGCCGGCGATCTCCAGTCCCCGGACCTGGTGGATGGCAACCGCCTGGAAGCGGGCAATGAAGCCCGCGCCGACGAATCCGATTTTCATGGCCCCCCCTGCGTTCACCGGCATCGGGCCGGCGGCGCCATGCTAGCCTGCCCGCTCCCGACGGTACAGTTGCGGCGCGGCAGGCAGCCGTGACTACTTGAAACAAGGCACTTTTGTTCTAGATCAAGGCCCTTGCCCACGCTATGCTCCAGCATGCTTTCATGGGGTCGAAGTGCACCCTGATGCGCAATTTCGTGATGGGCGGTGTTTGGCGGAGCGGTTTATGGTCGGGAGGGTCGGCTTGGCAAGGATTCTGATGGCGGCGCTGGTGGCGCTGCTGGTGCATTCGGCCTGGGCGGCCGAACAGGACGAAGAGGCGCGCAAGCGCGACGCGGTCAACCGCGTGGTCGAGGCGCACGACCTGTCGCTGCCGATCAACATCGGCCGTGTCTATGTGAAGCAGGCGGCCCTGGCGGCCGCTCGCGACCTGTTGTATGAAAAGGGCCGGGCGGCCGGGCTGGACAAGAAGACGTGGAACCTCGACCACCCGGAATGGAAGGCGGCCGAGCGCGAGCTGACCGCGGGGCTCGACGACCTGATCAAAAGCGAAGTGGTGGGCGGCACCTGGCTGCAGGAAGCCTGGACGGAGGAAGTTTCCCGCACCCTGAGCGGGGAAGAGGCCGACGAGGTGGCGGTGCACTTCCGTACTGAAGGCGGCGAGCTGCAGCGGCGCGTCATCGAGTGGTTCGTCGGCGAGCTCATCATGCAGACCTACACCTTCACGGACCGCCTCAAGTACGGCGTGCCCGGTTCCGAACAGGAGATGGAAGACCTGCGCGAGGTCACCTACGAGGCGCGCAGCCATTTCCCGCCGATCTACGACCTCACCAAGTACCCCGATGCGGTGAAGTTCGCGAGCCGCGGCCCGGGCGTCGAATACTTCAAGATGATGGTGATGCAGGGCGTGCACGCCGTGCACGTGCACCTGGAAGCCGTGGCCGACGAGGCGCGCGCGGCCATCCAGTCCCGGGCGGCGCTCGCCGACCCGCACGTCGCAAAAGCCGCCGGCCGCTGAGCGCGGCGCCGGCCTAGAGGCCGGCCTGCTTGAGCATGGCCTCCAGCGATCCCTGGCTGTAGCCGTCCATGCGCTGGGCGCCGACGAGGATCACCGGCACCCCGCGCCCGCCGATGGCGCGGAACTCCGCCTGGCCCTGCGCCGAGTTCTCCACGTCGATTTCCTGGAAGCGGGTCCCGCGCGCCTGCATGTACGCCTTGGCCTGCTTGCAGTAGCCGCACCAGGTCGTGGTGTAGATCTTCACGCCGCCGGCCGCGGCGGCCACCACCGGCTTCCCGGCGCCCGTGAAGGCGGACACCACGGGCGGACCGCTGATGGAATTGATCTTGAGGTCGAGTTTTTTCGCCTTCCTGCCCGGCGGCGGGCTGTCGGAGTAGTGGACCTTGCCGTTCTCGTCGACCCATTTGTACATGTCGGCGAGGGCTGATTCAGTCGCAAGAAGCGCAATGCAACAGAGCAGCACGCAACGCATGCATTTTTCCTGTGAGTGTGGTCAGCCGCCGAAGCCGTCGGCGACCGCCACGTCCAGCAGGCGCGGCCCGCCCGCGGCAATGCTTTCCTTCAGCGCCGGGCCGATCTCCGCGGCAGTGGTGATGCGCCGTGCCGGCACGCCGAGGGATTGGGCGAGCGCCACGAAGTCGATCGCCGGGTCGCGCATGTCCATGCCGATGAACTTCTCGGTCTTGCGCATCGACACCAGGCGCTCCTTGAGGATGCGGTAGCTGCGGTTGTTGGGGATGACGTAGGTGATCGGCAGCTTCAGGTGCGCCGCGGTCCACAGGGCCTGGATGCTGTACATGGCGCTGCCGTCGCCGACGATGGCGACGACCGGCCGCGACGGCAGGCCGAGGCTGATGCCCACTGCGCCCGCCATCGCGAAGCCGATGCCGCCGCTGGCGAGGCCGTAGAAGCCCTGCGGGTCGCGAAAGCGCAGGAAGGACTGCAGCGAAAAAGTCGAGGTCAGGCCTTCCTCCACCACGACCGCATCCTTCGGGATGGCGTCGCTGATGTGCATCATCAGGACGCGGGGATCGAGCGGCGTGCGGTCCGCCGCCGCGGCGGCTTCCGCGGCGAGCTTCGCGCGCTTCGCCGACCAGTTGCCCTTCTCGATTTCCAGGAGCCGCGGCCCGACTTGCGCCGCGCGGGCGGCGGCCATGCGGCGCTTGAGCACCGGGATGAGCGCGCGCAGGGTCTCCTTCACGTCGGCGTTGATCGCGATCTGCGCCGGGTAGTTCTTGCCCAGCTCCCAGTCGCGCTCGCCGATCTGCACGACGGGCATGTCCTCGGGCAGGGCGTCCACCTTGCTGTGCACCGACATGCGCAGCACGTCGGCGCCCAGGAAGACCGCGAGGTCGTAGGGCTGCAGGGCGCCGCGCACCTGCGCCTGGTTGCGCGTCAGCGCGCCGAGGAAGGCGCGATGCTCGGAAAGGAAGTGCGCCGCGTACGGGACGGTCTGCTGGAACACCGGCGCGCCGAGCGCTTCGGCCAGCTGCGCCGCCTCATCGAGTGCGTGTCGCGTCGCGAGCTCATGTCCCGCGACGAGGACCGGGTTCTCGGCCGCGAGCAGGCGGTCGGCCAGGCGCTCCAGCGCGGCATCGGAGGGACGCACCGCGGCGTCGACGTGCGTGGGCTGGCCCAGGTCGAGCGGGGCTTCATCGTCGAGGATGTCGCCGGGCAGGCTGATGAACACCGGGCCGGTCGGCGGCGTCATCGCGACCTTGGCTGCGCGGCGCACGATGCGCGGCAGGTCCTGCACGCGCGTGACCTCGACGGCCCACTTCACGAGTGGTTGCGCGATCGGCACGAGCGGGTCGTAGAGCATCGGCTCCATGAGGCCGTGCCCCTGCTCCTGCTGGCCGGCGGTGAGCAGCACGGGGGAGCCGTAGAACTTGGCGTTGTACAGCGAGCCCATCGCATTGCCCAGTCCCGGCGCCACGTGGACATTGGCGGCGGCGAGCCTGCCGGTGGCACGCGCGTAGCCGTCGGCCATCGCGACCACCAGCGCCTCCTGCAACGCGAGCACGTAGTGGATCCCGGGGTGGTGCGCGAGCGCATCCATGATCGGCAGCTCGGTGGTGCCGGGGTTGCCGAACATCTGCGTCACGCCTTCGGAGGACAGCAGTTGCAGGAAGGCGGCGCGGCCGCTGACGGGCAAATGCGGGGGTCGATCCATGGGCATCGGGAGGGTTCCTGTGCGAAACGGGCGCAAGCGTGCCGCTACGATAGCGCGAATGCCGCGGCCCGGCCACGCGTGCGCCGCAAATTACGGGGGATAGAACGGGCCTAGCGGCTGGCGGTCAGCAGGATGTTCGCGAACGGCGTGCCCTGGCTCATCGGCTGGCGCTCGATGCGGAAGCCATGGCGCAGCAGCAGGGCCGACCAGTCGCCGATCGTGCGGCAGAAGAAACTTCCCGACAGGCGCCCGCGTATCAGGAGGGTCGAATGATCCACGATGCGCGTCAGCTTGAAGCGCCACCCGGCTTCCGCGTCGGCGACGCGCATGAGCAGCTTGCCCCCGCCGCGCAGCGAATGCGCGATCTTTTCCAGGAGCGCCACCTGCCCGGCATCCCCGAGGTAGTGCAGCACGTCGAAGAGCAGCACGACGTCGGCATCCGGCAGGTCGACGCCGCCGAGGTCGGCGGTGCGCACGGACACGCGCTCGCCGAGGGCCTTGCGCGCCCAGTTCGCGCGGGCCGGGTCCAGCTCGATGCCGGTGAGCGATCCGGGCACGGGCGGCTCAGGCCAGCCCGCAGGCCAGTTGCCGGCCTCGAATTGCCGGCGCGCGGCGAGCAGCAGGGAAGCCAGCAGGAACTGGCCGCAACCCAGGTCGAGGATGCGGGCACCGCTCGGGATCGCCCCCGTGCGCAACATCGCGTAAAAGATCGGGTCGATGCCGAGCTTGCCGCGCGCGAAAAAGTAGGGATAGAACCCGCCCTTGAGGTAAGGCCGGGTCGCGTCGCCATGCAGGGCGCGAAGCTCGCGTTGCATCACCGCATCGCCATCGGCAGGGAGACGGGCGTCAGCCCGGCGGCCTGGATTTCCTCGAGCAGCGGCGGCAGCACTTCCAGTACCGGCGGCGTGGCGCTCCCCGTGCGTCGGTCATGGAGCAGCAGGATGTCGCCCGCGTCGAGGCCGCGCAGCAGCCGCTGCAGCACCGCTTGCGGCCGGCGTGCGACCGTGTCGAAGCCGCGCCGCGTCCAGGTCACGTAGGACAGGCCCAGCTGCGCGATGACGGGGTCGAGGAAGGGGTTGCGGATGCCCATGGGCGAGCGGAAGAACGCCGGCGGACGTCCCGCGGCGGCGGCGATGGCATCCTGCGCCTGCGACAGCTCCGCGCGCAGGCCGCGCAGGCCGAGGAAGGCGAAGAAGCCGGAGTGCCGCATGCTGTGGTTTTCCACGCTGTGGCCGCGGCGCGCGATTTCCCGGACCACCTCCGGGTGGGCGGCGGCTTTCTCGCCGATGCAAAAAAAGCTTGCCCGGGCGTTGTAGCGATCGAGCAGGTCCAGCACTTTGGGGGTGATGTCCGCGTCGGGGCCGTCGTCGAAGGTCAGCGCCACCTCGCGCCGCCGCCGCGAGGCGTCCGGCAGGCGCAGCATGTTGGGCCCGAGCCAGCGGCTCCTCGGCCACATGCCGATGAGACCGATGGTGACGTGATTGAGGACGATCGCCAGCAGCACCCAGGGCCACGATTCCGGCCGCAAGACGGCACAGGCCAGGCATGCCACGTGGAAGGCCGCCGAGACCCTGATCGCCGCGCCGGGCGCCCAGCGGCGCGGGGAATGCGGGGCGGCCGTCGTGCCCATCGGCTCAGCCGGCCTTGGCCCAGGAATCGCGCAGCGTCACCGAACGGTTGAAGACGGGCGCGCCGGGCTTCGTGTCCTTCAAGTCGGCGATGAAATAGCCGTGGCGCTCGAACTGGAAGCGCTCCTCGGGCTGCACTCCGGCAAGCGAGGGTTCGCAGTAGGCCGTGATGGCCTGGCGCGCCTTCGGGTTGATGTCCTGCAGGAAGTCGCGCTCGGTGCCGGGGTGCGGCACGGCGAACAGCCGGTCGTAGAGGCGGACTTCGGTCCTGACGGCATGGCGGGCGGACAGCCAGTGGATGTTGCCCTTGACCTTGTACTTGTCGGCGCCCGGCGTGCCGGACCTGGAGTCGGCATGCATCTCGCAATGCACGGCGACGATGTTGCCGTTCGCGTCCTTGTCCGCGCCGGTGCACCTGACCACGAATCCGTAGCGCAGCCGCACCTCGTTGCCCGGAAACAGCCGGAAGAAGCCCTTGGGAGGCGTTTCCAGGAAATCCTCGCGCTCGATCCACAGCTCCTTCGAGAACGGCACCTGGCGCTTGCCCCAGTCCGGCTTCTGCGGATGGTTGGGCGCCTCGCACAGCTCCTCGGCGTCGGCGGGATAGTTGTCGATGACGAGCTTGAGCGGGTCGAGCACCGCGATCCGGCGCGGCGCGCGCTCGTTGAGGTCCTCCCGCATGCAGTCCTCGAGCACGCTCATGTCGATCCAGGAATCGGCCTTGGAGACGCCGATGCGGTCGGCGAACAGGCGGAAGCCCTCGGGGGTGAAGCCGCGGCGGCGAGCGCCGACCAGCGTCGGCATGCGCGGGTCGTCCCAGCCGTCGACGTGTTTTTCCTCGACGAGCTGGATGAGCTTGCGCTTGGAGAGCACGACGTACGACAGGTTCAGGCGCGCGAACTCGTACTGGTGCGGCAGGGGACGGGCAAGCTCGCCGAAGTCGGCGAGCTTCTCCAGCACCCAGTCGTAGAGCGGGCGATGGTCCTCGAACTCCAGCGTGCACAGCGAATGGGTGATGTTCTCCAGCGCGTCGGAAATGCAGTGCGTGTAGTCGTACATCGGGTAGATGCACCACTTGTCGCCCGTGCGGTGGTGGTGCGCGTGCCGGATGCGGAAGATCACCGGGTCGCGCATGTTGATGTTGGGCGAATGCATGTCGATCTTCAGGCGCAGCACGTGCGCGCCGTCCGGGAACTCGCCGGCCTTCATGCGCCGCAGCAGGTCGAGGTTCTCCTCGACGGAGCGCTCCCGGTAGGGGCTCGCCTTGCCGGCCTCGGTCAGCGTGCCGCGATGGCTGCGGATCTCCTCCGCGGAAAGGCTGTCCACGTAGGCCAGGCCCTTTTGCACGAACAGCTCGGCGAACCGGTAGAGCTCGTCGAAATAGTCGGAGGCGTAATAGAGGTTCGGGCCCCAGTCGAAGCCCAGCCACTTCACGGCGTCCAGGATGGACTCGACGTACTCCGTGTCCTCGGTGACCGGGTTGGTGTCATCGAAGCGCATGTGGCACGCGCCGCCGTAGAGCCGGGCGGTGCCGAAGTTCAGGCAGATCGACTTGGCGTGGCCGAAGTGCAGGTAGCCGTTGGGCTCCGGCGGAAACCGGGTGCGGATCTTCGCCGGGTCGGCCGGGGCGCCGGCCCGGGACGATGCCGGCCCGGGCTTGCCTGCCCAGCGGCGGGAGGCGAACTTGCCGGCCTCGAGGTCGGCTTCGACGATGTTGCGGATGAAATTGGTGACCTGGGCCTGGGCGGGCTGGCCGTGGGCGTTGGCTGGCTTGTTCACTTCCGTGGGGACCCGAATTCTGCAGGCGACAGTTTAATGCCTCCGTCGTTCCCGGGATACGCCGGCCGGCGGCTTCCTGTTACTTCCGGTCAAGGAATCCGGCGAGCAGGGCGTGGAAATGCTCCGGCGCCTCGAGGTGGGGAATGTGGCCGACGTCCGCCAGCATCTCCGCGCGTGCGTCCGGGAGGGCCGAGGCTGCGGCGGGCACCAGGTCGGAGAACCGGCCCAGGGTCTCGCGCACTTCCGGCGGAACCCTGTTGCGGCCCAGGGCCGTGCGGTCCCGGTCGCCCACGACGATCAGCACCGGCATGCGCAGGCGCGGCAGTTCGTAGACGACGGGCTGCTCGTAGGCCATCTGGTAGGTGTGGGCGGACACCCGCGCCAGGCGCTCCGCGTCCGGGCCGATGGCCCAGCCCCAGGCGACATCGGCAAACACCTGGTAGGCGGCCTTCCAGTGCACGAAGTAGCCGCGATAGAAGCGGTCCAGCCCTTCGCGGGTCACGGCCGCCGCCTCCCTGGCGAGCTCGTCGTTCGTCGCGTACGGCACCTTGAGCCGGTAGTCCTCGAGGCCGACCGGGCCTTCCAGCGCCAGGCGCTCCACCCGCTCCGGATGCATGAGGGCGAAGCGCACCGCGAACATCGACCCCATCGAGTGGGCGATGACGGCCGCCTTGCCCACCTTGAGATGGTCGAGCAGCTGCCGGGTTTGCTCCCCCGCCGCATGGAACGACAGCCCCAGGTCGGGCTTGGACGACTTGCCGAAGCCGATCTGGTCCGGCACGACCACGCGGAAGCCCCGCCCGGCCAGGAACTGGATCGTGCTTTCCCAGTAGTAGCCGCCGAAATTGCGCCCGTGGAAAAGCAGGGCGGTGCGGCCGTTGGCCGGCCCGGTTGGCGCGATGTCCATGTAGGCCAGGTCGAGGCGCTGGCCCTCCATCGTCACGGGGAAATGCTGGACGGGATGGGGGTAGGGGAAGCCCGACATCGTGGCGTCGAGGGAGAGGGGCTCCGCCGTGGCGGCGAACGCCGACAAGCCGATCCCGATCCAGAACGCGATGGCGAATTTCATGCGCATTGAGAACGGGGACGGCGGGATCAGTTCCCGAAAGTTGATGCTCGCCACCAAAATGATCCGCGATTCCTAGGTCAGTCCGATCTGGACCCCGTCCTGGACGTAAACGCTGGCCGCGCCCAATGTGTAGGTGTGGTAGAGCACGCCGTCGATGTTCTCGTTGGAACCCGGGGTCCAGGCAGGGTCGCTTTCGCTGTGCCGAGCCACCAGACTGGTGCCGTCGCCCTTGACGTAGATGATGTCCGACGTGTCGGACAGATCCAGGACGCTTTGCTCGTCCAGCAGAAGCGTGTTCTCGAAGACCAGTTCGAATCCTTCGATTCCCGCGAAGCCGGATCCTTGCGAGGCCAGGTCGATCGAAGCAGACAGGCCGGTGGACAGGATGACCCAATCCGTGCCTGCCCCGCCGTCGTACGCCGTGTCCAGGGCATCGAAGTTGAACCGGTCGTCCCCGTCGCCACCATGCAGGAAGTCGGCGCCCGCCTTGCCGTCAAGATAGTCGTTCCCTCCGCCGCCGTTCAGTATATTGGCACCTTCATTCCCGACCAGATTGTTGTCGTCGTCGTTGCCCGTCGCATTCAGGTCGGCAGATCCCGTCAGCGTGATGTTCTCGATGTTCGGGCTGAGGCTGAGATCCACGTTCGCGGAGGATTCGATGCTGTCGAGGCCGCCACCGGCCAATTCGATGGCACGGTCGCCGATATTGTCGAATATGAAGAGGTCGTCGCCGTCGCCCCCCACGAGCGTGTCGATTCCCGTCCCGCCATCCAGGATGTCGTCCCCGGCTTCGCCCACCAGCGTATTGCGCCCCGAGTTGCCCTGGAGATGATTGTCGAGCTGGTTTCCGAAGGCGTCGATGTTCGAGCTGCCCGTGAGAATGACGTTCTCGATCTCGACTTCCTGCGAACCCGTCGACCGGGACCGGTTGTAGACGGTGAAGTAGTCAACGTCGAATGAGAACCCGACGATCACGGTGTCCGACCCTTGTCCCGAGTACTCCTCGATGTCCGTGGCCGCGAGGCTCCGGATGACGTAGGTGTCGTCCCCCGGACCGCCGATCAGCCGGTCTCCCTGCGCCAGCGTGCTTCCCCTGCCGTCCAGCCAGTCGTTGCCGTCATTGCCGTAGAGGATGTCGAGCCCGGTGGAAAGGACGGAAGTTCCGGACGCCCCGATCAGGACGTTGTCGAGCTCGTTGCCGGCAAGCTGGAGGCGGACCGCGCCGCCCGAGTAGGTGGCGTTCTCCACGTTGGCGGGCAGGTAGAAGGTAGTGTCGGAGGGGAAGGGGGTTCCTGAAATGGTGATGGAGTCGTTGCCTTCGCCGTCGAGTTCGGTGACGGTGTCGAGGGCGTTGTCGATGACGTAGGTATCGTTGCCGCCGCCGCCGCTCATCTGGTCGGCGCCGGCGCCGCCGTTGAGCACGTTGTTGCCGCTGTTGCCGAGGAGGACGTTGGCCAGCGCGTTGCCGGTGCCGTTGATGTCGCCATCG
>DASZQJ010000024.1:0-52001 GCA_035549715.1 Burkholderiales bacterium | reverse complement strand
GCATCCGGGACCTTCAGCGCCGCACTTTGGCCGCTTTGGCAAGGACCTGCCGCTGGCGTTCGAAGCAGCACACCGCGGCAGCCGCCGCGACGTTCAACGATTCCACGCCCTCGGCCATCGGGATGCGCACCCGCTGGTTGGCGAGCGCCTGGCCCTCCTCGCCCAGGCCTCGTCCCTCGGCGCCGAACAGGAAGGCGACGGGTCCGGTAAGGTCGGCCTCGTGCAGGGGCAGTTCGGCGCCTGGCACCGTCGCCAGGATGGTGCCCCTGAAGCCTGTCAGCGCCGTGGCGAGTTCGACGCGTTCCCGGATCGGCAGGACGAATTGGGCGCCCATGCCACCCCGCAGGGATTTGGGCGACCAGGGATCGGCACAGCCCTTGGTCAGGTGGGCCGACGTGGCGCCGGCGGCCGCCGCCGTGCGCAGCAGCCCGCCCAGGTTGCCTGGGTCCTGCACGCCGTCGACGAGGATGCGAAAGTCGTCCCGGGGCCGGGCAGCCACGTGGGGAATGGGCGCCATCCCGAGGATGCCTTCCGGTGTCTCGACCTGCGCCAGCTCATGGAAGAGCACATCGTCGAGCACGAAGACCTGCCTGAGATCGACGCCGTCGAGCAGCGCCCGGACCTCCGGATGGGCCCTGCCCGCCTCGTTCAGCAGGAACAGGAGGTTCGCCTTGCCGAAGTGGAGCGCGTAGGCGTCCACCAGCCGGGTGCCGACCAGGAGCAGCTTGCCGGCCTTGTGGCGCTCGCGGGACGATTCCGCCAGCTTGTGGGCGAGCTTGAAGTGCGCGTTCTGGCGCGAGGTGATGCGTTCGATCGACGCGCGGCTCATGGAGGGATTGTGGTGCCCGGAGCCGGAATCGAACCGGCATGGGCTTTCAGGGCCCGAGGGATTTTAAGTCCCTTGCGTCTACCAATTTCGCCATCCGGGCGATGCGAGCGATTCTACGTAAATCCCGGGCCGCGGCCTGCGCCGGCGGGACGGAAGACTGGAGGCGGGAGTCGGAATCGAACCGGCGTACACGGCTTTGCAGGCCGCTGCATGACCACTCTGCCATCCCGCCAGGGATGGGTGCGCCGGCTGGCGCGACCGCTCGGGGATCAAAAAAAAGGGAATCCGTCGTGGACGTATTCCCTTTTCGGAATCTGGAGCGGGAAAGGAGTCTCGAACTCCCGACCTCAACCTTGGCAAGGTTGCGCTCTACCAACTGAGCTATTCCCGCGAAAACAAGAGTGTGCATTATAGGGCCGGTCGTCGCGTTGTCAAGGAAACGCGGGCCATTTCCCCTTACGAATCAGACTCCGTGATGGCGGGCCAGGCCTTCTTGAGGTAATAGGCCATGGACCACAGCGTGAGGATGGCGGCGAGCCAGACCAGGTAGGTGCCGATCGCCAGCATGCTCAGGCCCAGGAACTCGTCGTGGTACAGCAGCAGGATGATGGCGGCCATCTGGGCGAAGGTCTTCACCTTGCCGATGAAGGAGACGGCCACGCTGCGGCTGCGCCCGATCTGTGCCATCCATTCCCGCAGGGCGGAGATCGCGATCTCGCGGCCGATGATGATGACCGCGATGAAGCCTTCCATGCGCCCGAGCCACACCAGCGTGATGAGCGCGGTGGACACCATGAGCTTGTCGGCGACCGGGTCGAGGAAGGCGCCGAAGCTCGAGCCCTGGTTGAGCGTGCGCGCGAGGTAGCCGTCGAGCCAGTCGGTGATCGCCGCGAACGTGAAGATCAACGTGGCGGCGAGGTTGCGGTTGTGCTCGCCGAGCCAGTCCGGCGGCGCGTAAAACACGCCCACCAGCAGCGGGATCATGAGGATCCGCAGCCAGGTGAGCAGGTTGGGCAGGCTGAAGAACATGCGTCAGTGTAGCTGCTGGTAGATGCGTTCCGCGAGTTCGCGGCTGATGCCCTCGACCTGGGCGAGCTCCTCCACGCTGGCCGCGGCCACGCCCTTGAGGCCGCCGAAGCGCGACAGCAGGCGCTGCCGGCGCTTGCTGCCCACCCCTGCGATTTCCTCCAGCGTGGAGCGCGAGCGGGCCCTGGCGCGGCGGTTGCGGTGGCCGGAGATGGCGAACCGGTGTGCCTCGTCGCGGATCTGCTGGATCAGGTGCAATCCGGGGTGGTCGGCGGGCAGCCGCAGCGGCTCGCCGCGCTCGGGGAAGATCAGCTGCTCGAGGCCCGCCTTGCGCTCCTCGCCCTTGGCCACGCCGACCATCGGCAGTTCGCCCAGGCCCAGCTCGCCCAGCACCTGGTGCGCCGCGCCCACCTGCCCCTTGCCGCCGTCGATCAGGATCAGGTCGGGCAGCCGGCCCTCCCCCTCGACGATCTTGCGGTAGCGCCGGTCGAGCACCTGGCGCATGGCGCCGTAGTCGTCACCAGGCTCGATGCCCGCGATGTTGTAGCGCCGGTACTCGCCGGATTGCATCGCCGCGTGGTCGTAGACGACGCAGGAGGCCACGGTGGCTTCGCCCATGGTGTGGCTGATGTCGAAGCATTCGATGCGCTGCGCGGTTTCGGGCAGGCCCAGCGCCTGCTGCAGGGCCGTGAGCCGCGCTTCCTGGGTGGCGTGCGCGGCGATGCGCTGCGCGATCGCCAGTTCGGCGTTTTTCTCGGCCATGCGCAGCCACATCCGGCGCTCGCCCGCGGGGTTGTCGTTGATGGCGACCTTCAGGCCAGCCTGCTGCGACAGCAGCTCCTGCAGCGTCCCGGTATCCACGCTCCGGTTCACGATGATCGCCGGCGGCACCTCGCGCCCGACATAGTGCTGCTCGAGGAAGGCTTCCAGGGCCTGCTGCTCGTCGTGTGCCTGGGCATTCTGCGGAAAAAAGCTGCGATCGCCGCGGTGCATGCCGCCGCGGACCATCACCAGGTTCACGCACAGGATGCCGCTGCCGTTGACCAGCGCGACGATGTCGGCGTCCGCGCCGCGGCTGCTCGCCACGAACTGGGTTTCCCGCACCTTCGAGAGTGACCGGATCTGGTCGCGGTACGCCGCCGCCTGCTCGTAGGCCTGGTTTTCCGCGGCCGTGCGCATGCGCTCCTCGAGCAACTGGACCGCCTCGTCCTCCCGGCCCTGCAGGAACAGTTCGGCGCTCCTCACGTCCTGGGCGTACTCGGCCTCCCCGACCAGCCCGACGCAGGGGGCGGTGCAGCGGCGGATCTGGTGCAGCAGGCAGGGGCGCGACCGGTTGCTGAACACCGTGTCCTCGCAGGTGCGGATGCGGAACACCTTCTGCATGAGCTGGATGCTCTCGCGAACGGCCCCGGCGTTGGGGAAGGGGCCGAAGTAGCGGTTGGCCTTGTCCAGAGGGCCCCGGTGGAAGCCCAGGCGCGGGAACCGGGCCCCGGTCATGACGATGTACGGGTATGATTTATCATCTCGATACAATATGTTGTATCGAGGACTTAAACTTTTTATTAAGTTATTTTCCAGCAGCAGCGCTTCGGCTTCCGAGCGCGTGACGGTCGTTTCCAGGCCGCCGACCTGGTTCATCATCAGCTGGATCCGGGGCGAGAGCGAGCCGGTCTTCTGGAAATACGACGACACCCGCTTGCGCAGGTCTGCCGCCTTGCCGACGTACAGCACCTCGCCGGCGGCGTTCAGCATGCGATAGACGCCGGGCAGGTGCGGCAGGCCGGCCAGCACCTGCGCCGCATCGAAGGCCGGGGCGTCGCCCTGCGCGGCCACCGGGTCAGCGGCTCCCGCCGACGGCCTGCCCTGCCCCCGGGCGATGCGACTGGCGGGGGGCGCGGTAGGGGGACTTGGGCATCAGGGGCGGTTCCGGAGGTAGTGCGAGATGAGCGAGAACACCTGCTCGAACATGGCGTCGGTCAGGCGTCCCGTGTTCGTATTGTATCGGCTGCAATGGTAGCTATCGAACAGCACCAGCCCGCTCGCGAGGTCGTGGCGGGCCGCGTGGGCGAATTTGAAGGCGCCGGCCTTTTCCCCGCAGGCCGTGAGGACGGCCTTGTGCGCGATGCCGCCGAGCGCAAGGACGGCGCTCCCGCGGGCGAGCGCGCGCAGATCGCCGGCCAGATAGCCGTTGCAGCGATTCACCTCCTCGCCGGTGGGCTTGTTCTCCGGCGGCACGCAGCGCACGGCGTTGGTGATGCGGCAGCCGGGGAGCTCGAGTCCGTCGTCGGCGCTGATGGATTCCGGGCGCGTGGCGAAGCCGAACTTGTGCAAGGTGCGATAGAGCAGGATGCCGGCATGGTCCCCGGTGAAGGGCCGCCCGGAGCGGTTCGCCCCGTGCATTCCGGGGGCGAGTCCGACCACCAGCAGCCGCGGCGAGGCATCGCCGAAGGCGGGCACCGGGCGCGCATGGTAGTCCGCATGCTTCGCCCGCACGTCCGCGAGGAAATCCGCCAGCCGGCTGCAGTCGCGGCAGTCGGTGGTGAATTCGCGCGCCGGGCCGCTAGTCGCCCTGGCCATGCCGGTGCCGCTTTTCCTCGGGAACGATGCGCACCCGGGCGCGCAGGCCGGCGTTGATGCCGCCGGTCAGCTCGGGCTGCAGGGTCACGTGGCGCACGTCGAAGCGGGCCTGGAGCATGCGCCGCGCCGATTCGAGCAGCGCCGGCCAACGTTGCAAGTCGTCGAGCTGCACGTGGGCGGACAGCGCCGCGTGGCCGGAGGCGATCGTCCAGACGTGCAGGTCGTGCACCGCCCTCACCCCCTCCACCTCCTTGAGGGCGGCCGCCACGTCGTCGAGCCGCAGGCCGGCCGGCACCCCTTCCATGAGCACGTGCAGCGCATCGCGCAGCAGGCGGATGGTCGAGACCAGGATGAGCACGCCGATCACCAGGGACAGCAGCGGATCGATCGGCTGCCAGCCGGTGAAATGGATGACCGCGCCGGCGGTGATGGCGGCGACGGAGCCGATCAGGTCGCCGATGACGTGCAGCAGCGCGGCGCGCGTGTTGAGGTCGTGCGAATCGCGGCCGATGATGAACGCAACGACCAGGTTGAGCGCCAGGCCGACCGCGGCAATCAGCATGACGCCCAGGCCGCCGACGGGCCGCGGCTCGAGCAGGCGGCCCACCGCCTCCACCGCGATGAACACCACGACCGCCGTCAGCAGGATGCCGTTGACGAACGCTGCGACGACCTCGGCCCGCGCGAAACCATAGGAGTGGCGCTGTCCCGCGGGGCGCGCGCCCAGCCAGGCCGCGAAGGCCGCCAGGCCCAGCGCGAGGGCATCCGAGAGCATGTGCCCCGCGTCGCTGATCAGGGCAAGGGAGTCGAACCAGAGCCCGCCGGCAGCTTCGACGAAGGCGTAGGCGAGCGTGACGGCCAGCGCCACCAGCAGGCCGCGCCCGCGCGCGCCATGCGCGTGGCCGTGCCTGTGGTCATGGCGGCCCTCGCCGTGGCCGGCGTGGTCGTGGGAGTGGCTAGCCACGCTCCCCCACCGGCGGCGCGCCCGCGAGGTTGAGGTGGGCGCTGCCCAGGCCCAGCCCGCCGATGTCGTGGATCGCCCGCGCGTAGGCTTCGGATTCGTGCAGGGCCACGAAGTCGGGCGGTTGCGGCCTGCCGTGCAGGCGCGCGAACCGCGCCAGGCTGGTCGGCGAAATGTCGTGATCGAGGCCGGCGAGCAGTTCGTCCGCGGCCGCCGGGTTGTTGCAGACCAGGATCATGTCGCAGCCGGCCTCCAGGGCCGCCCGGCCGCGCTCGACGATGCCGCCCGCCACGCGCGCCCCTTCCATGCTGAGGTCGTCGCTGAAGATCACGCCGTCGAACTGCAGGCGGTTGCGCAGGATGTCCATGAGCCACAGGCGCGAGAATCCCGCGGGCTTGTCGTCCACCCGCGGATAGATCACGTGCGCCGGCATGATCCCGGCGAGGCCGTGCCGGATGAGGTGCTCGAAGGGCACCAGGTCCGCGAGTTCGATCTCGCGGAAGCTGCGATCGTCCACCGGCACGTCGGTGTGCGAGTCCGCGGCGACGAAGCCGTGGCCGGGGAAATGCTTGCCCACCGCGGCCATTCCGCCCTGGCGCAGGCCTTCCATGAGCGCCACCGCCAGTTCCGACACCGCCTGCGGCTGCGAATGAAAGGCGCGGTTGCCGATGATTGCGCTGTTGCCGAAGTCGAGGTCGAGCACCGGCGTGAAGCTCAGGTCGACGCCGCAGGCGCGCAGCTCCGCGGCGAGCACGTAGCCGGTATCGTGCGCCAGGCGGCGCGCGCGCTGCGGGTGTTCGTCCCAGACTTCGCCCAGGGCGCGCATCGGCGGCAGGCGCGTGAATCCCTCCCGGAAGCGCTGCACGCGCCCGCCTTCGTGGTCGACGGCGATGAGCAGCGGCGGCTCGCGCAGGGCCCGGATCTCGGCGCACAGGGCCGTGACCTGCTGCGGCGACTCGTAGTTGCGCGCGAACAGGATGACTCCACCCACCTGGGGATGCGTGAGGCGGCGGCGGTCCTCGTCGGTGAGCGACCTGCCCGGCAGGTCGGCCATCACGCAGCCCAGGGTGCGGGGGGCGTCCATGCTTCGAATCTCCAGGCTAGTTCTCGAGGATGACCATGGCGCAGGCGAGCCCCTTTTCGTGGGTGAGGCTCAGGTGTTGCCGGCTGACATTGCGTCCGGCGAGGTAGGCGGGCAGCGGGCCGTGGAAGCGGAAGGCCGGCTTGCCGATCTCGTCGTTGGACACGCTGATCGCATGCAACGTCACCGGGAAACGCAGCCCCGTGCCCAGGGCCTTGGACAGCGCTTCCTTGGCGGCAAAGCGGTTGGCGAGGTACCAGTGGGGCCGGCCGCTGGCGGCGAAGGCCTCGCGTTCCGCCGGCGCGAGCACGCGCTGCGCGAAGCGCGCGCCGTATTGCGCGAGCAGCCGCTCGATGCGCGCGACGTCCACGATGTCCACCCCGATGCCGACGATCATTGCGCCCTGCCCCTGGCGATCGCCTCGAGGTAGAGGCGCACGCCCTGCTCCATGCCGAATTCCAGCGCATCCGCGATCAGGGCATGGCCGATGGAGACCTCCAGAACGCCCGGGACGCCGGCGATGAAATCCGGCAGGTTGGCCCGGTTCAGGTCATGGCCGGCGTTGAGGCCCAGCCCCGCGCGCGTGGCCGCAAGCGCGGCCTCGCGGTATCGTGCGAGCGCCGCCCCCTGCCCCGGCGTGCCGTGGGCGCGCGCATAGGGTTCGGTGTAGAGCTCCACGCGGTCCGCCCCCAGGTCCGCGGCGAGTTGCATCGCCGATGCCTGCGGGTCCATGAACAGGCTCACGCGGATGCCGAGCGATTTGAGCTCCGCGATCACCGGGCGCAGGCGCCCGCCGTCGCGCGCCAGGTCCCAGCCGTGGTCGGAGGTCGAGGCGCCGGGCGCATCCGGCACCAGCGTGCATTGCTCCGGGCGCAGGCCCCGCGCGTAGTCCATGTAGGCGTGGAAGGGATTGCCCTCGATGTTGTATTCGACGCCGCGCTCGCGGGTGAGCTCGCGCAGGGGCGCGACGTCCGTCGCCCGGATGTGGCGCTGGTCGGGGCGCGGGTGCACGGTGATGCCCTGCGCGCCGCCGTCGATGGCGAGGCCCGCGATGTGCCTCAGGTCGGGGACGTCGAGCGGGCGCGAGTTGCGCAGCAGGGCCGCCTTGTTGACGTTGACGGACAATCTCGTGGCGCCGGCGGCCTTCATAGCTGGTTCAGCTCCCGCAGCAGCAGGCGGGTGTGCAGTTCCTGGTTGCCCAGGTGGTGGTTGAGCAGGTGTCGCATCAGCAGCTTGGCTTGCGCCAGCGTCGTCGCATCCGTGAAATTGTCGCACGCCAGGTCGAGCAGCGCCCTGCCCGTAATCTCGACCGGGACGTCGTCGCGGGCCCCCACCGCCACGGGTCCGCGATCGACCACGTACGTATAGCGCCCGGCGGGGTCGACCGGCTGCCCGGTGCCTTCGCGATCCAGCGACAGCGCGTAGCCGAGCTCCCTGAGCAGGGACTTCTCGAAGCGCCGCAGGATGGCTTCCGCGGATCGTTCCTGCGCCAGGCCCGCGATCGCCTCGTGGTAGACATCGAACAGGGACTCGTGGGCATCCTCGCGTGCTAGGAATTTCAGCAGCAGCTCGTTGAGGTAGAAACCGCACACCAGCGCCGGGCCCTTCAGCTGCGGCACCCCGCCCTGCCATTCCGCCTTGTGCAGGGTGCGCAGCTCGGCCTTTCCCGCCCAGGACAGCAGCAGCGGCTGGAAGGCCATCATCAGGCCGCGCACCGCGGAACGCGGCCGGCGGGCGCCGCGCGCCACCAGGCCGAGGCGCCCGAAATTGCGGCTGAAGACCTCGACGACCAGGCTGGTCTCGCGGAAGGGATAGGTGTGCAGGACGTAAGCCGGCTGACTGTCCTGGCGGTGCCGGTCGCTGCTCGCCACTACTCGTAACCCAGGCTCTTCAGCGCCCGCTGGTTGTCGGCCCAGCCGCTTTTCACCCGCACCCACAGTTCCAGGAACACCTTGCCCCCGAACAGCTTCTCCATGTCCATGCGCGCCTGGGTGCCGATCTGCTTGAGCTTCTCCCCGCCCTTGCCGATGACGATGGCCTTGTGTCCCGGCTTGTCGACGACGATGCCGGCATGGATGCGCCGCAAGCCGCCCTCGGTCTCGAATTTCTCGATCGTCACCGTTGCGGCATAGGGCAGCTCCTCGCCCAGCAGCCGGAACAGCTTCTCACGCACCAGCTCGGCGGCGAGGAAGCGCTCGGGACGGTCCGTGACCTCGTCTTCGCCGTACGGGGCCGGGCCCTCCGGCAGGTGGCGCTTGAGGGCTTCCACGAGCTTGCGCACCTGGGTGCCCTTGGCCGCGCTCACCGGCACGATCTCGGCGAAGTCCCGCAGGGCGGCCGCCTGCTGCAGCAACGGCAGCAAGGCGGACTTGTCGGGCAGGGCGTCGATCTTGTTGAGCACCAGGACGACGGGCAGGCCCTTCGGCAGCAGCGGCAGCAGGCGCCGGTCCTCGGCCGTGAGGCGCCGGGCCTCCACCACCAGCACCACGACGTCCACGCCGCCCAGGGTATCCGTCACGGCGCGATTCATGAGCTTGTTGAGCGCGCCCCCGTGGGCGTTCTGGAACCCCGGGGTGTCGACGAAGACGAGCTGCGCATCCGGTTCGGTGAGGATGCCGGTGATGCGGTGGCGCGTGGTCTGCGGTCGCCTCGAGGTGATGGAGAGCTTCATCCCGACCAGGCGGTTGAGCAGGGTCGACTTGCCGACGTTGGGACGGCCGACGATGGCGATCGTGCCGGCCCTGTGCGTGGCGTGCGTCATTCGCCTGCGTTGGCGAGCTCGTAAGCCGTGCGGGCCGCCTCCTGCTCCGCCGCCCGCCGGCTCGAGCCCTCTCCCAGGCTGGTCACGCCCAGTTCCGGAATGGCGCACTCGACCCGGAAGCGCTGGTCGTGGGCTTCCCCGCTCACTTCCACGATGCTGTACTGGGGCAGTGCCAGGCGCCGGGCCTGGAGGTACTCCTGCAGCCGGGTCTTGGGGTCCTTGCCCAGGGACGCCGGGTCGGCCTTGGAGAGCAGCGGCTCGTAAAGTGCGGTGAGCACGCTTTCGGCAGCTGCGAAACCGCCGTCGAGGAAGATGGCGCCGACGATGGCCTCGAAGGCATCCGCGAGGATCGACGGCCGCCGGAAGCCCCCGCTCTTGAGCTCCCCCTCCCCCAGCCGCAGGTGCTCGCCGAGCGACAGCGAGGCGGCAAGCTCCGACAGGGTCTGCTGGTTCACCAGGCTCGCGCGCAGGCGCGACAGGTCGCCCTCGGGCAGGCGGGAAAAGCGCTCGTACAGCAGGCGGGCGACGACGAAGTTCAGCAACCCGTCGCCGAGGAATTCCAGGCGCTCGTTGTGGGGGGTGCCGTGGCTGCGGTGGGTCAGTGCCTGGCGCAGCAGGGCGGCGTCGCGGAAGTCGTAGGCAATCCGGCGCTCGACGGCCTTATCGGTCATGGACGGCAAGCGCGGCGCCGCGCATCGCTACTGGCCGGTGCTGGTCGCCACGAAATCGATGCAGGCGCTCAGGTTCCCGAACAGCTTGATCTTGGTGGAATAGGCGACGGTCACCTCGCCCTCCTTGGTGACATCGACGTCCTCCGGGCTCACGGAGCGGATGTCGTCGACCTGCGCGCGCTTCATGAAGGCCGAGTGCACGGCGGCCACGTTGCCGCTCTTGGCCTCGGGGGAGCGCGCGATCTCGCGCACGTGGTTGAGCACCGTGGCGTATTCGATGTAGGCCGGGACCAGCTTGATGCCGATGATGGCGCCGAACACGATCAGGCCCGCGATGAAGACCATGCCGATGAAAGTCACGCCGCCTTGATATTTTTCGCCTCGACGCTTCATGTGTGCCCCCTGCTAGTTGATCCGGTTGCCGATGCGCTTCAACTCGCCGAAATTCCACCACACCAGGAACGCCTTGCCCACGATGTTGCGCTCCGGAACGAAGCCCCAGTAGCGGCTGTCGGAGCTCGAGTCGCGGTTGTCGCCCATCATGAAATAATTGCCCGGCGGGACCGTGCAGGCGAATCCCTGGTCATTGTAATCGCAGTTCCCGCGCAGCGGAAAGTCGCGCACGCCGGCGAGCTGCAGGACCGGGGCGTCCGGGTTGATGATGATGGAATGGCGGTGGCTGCCCAGCGTCTCCCAGAAGCGCAGGGTGTTGACGTAGTTGAGGTTGCCTTCCACGTACTGGTAGTCCTCGGCGACGTCGACCTTGACCAGTTCGCCGTTGACCGTCAGGCGCTTGTTGCGGTATTCGACCTTGTCCCCCGGCACCCCCACCACCCGCTTGATGTAGTCGAGCCCCGGATTCTCCGGGTAGCGGAACACCATCACGTCGCCGCGCTGCGGATCGTTGATGTCCACAACCTTCCTGTTGATGACCGGCAGGCGGATGCCGTAGGTGAACTTGTTGACCAGGATGAAGTCCCCCACCAGCAGCGTCGGGATCATCGAGCCGGAGGGGATCTTGAACGGCTCCACCAGGAAGGAGCGCAGCACGAACACGATCAGGATGATCGGGAAAAAGCTCTTCGGGTACTCGATCCACCAGGGCTCGCGGGCGTCCGCGGCGCGCCGCTTGCGCAGCCAGAAGTGGTCCAGCAGCCAGACGGTGCCGGTCACGAGCAGCAGGACGAGCATCAGCAAGGCGAAGTTCATCGTTTTTCCCCGGGCCGTTTACTTGTTGTCCACCTGCAGGATGGCGAGGAAGGCTTCCTGGGGGATTTCCACGGTGCCGACCTGCTTCATGCGCTTTTTCCCGGCCTTCTGCTTCTCCAGCAGCTTCTTCTTGCGGGTGATGTCGCCGCCGTAGCACTTGGCCAGCACGTTCTTTCGCAGTGCCTTGACCGTCTCGCGCGCAATGATATGCGAGCCGATCGCCGCCTGCACCGCCACGTCGAACATCTGGCGCGGGATCAGGGCGCGCATCTTGGCGGCGAGCTCGCGGCCGCGGTAGGCGCTGTTGTCCCGGTGCACGATCAGCGACAGGGCGTCGACCTTCTCGCCGTTGATCAGGATGTCCAGCTTGATCAGGTCGGCGCCCCGGAACTCCTTGAACTCGTAGTCCAGCGAGGCGTAGCCGCGGCTGATGGACTTCAGCTTGTCGAAGAAATCCATCACCACCTCGTTCAGCGGCAGCTCGTAGGTGAGCATCACCTGGCGGCCCATGTACTGCATGTTGCGCTGGGTGCCGCGCTTGCCGTTGCACAGGGTCATGACCGCGCCGACGTAGTCCTGCGGCACCAGGATCGTCGCGGTGATGATCGGCTCGCGGATCTCCTCGATCTTGGAGGGGTCCGGCAGTTTCGACGGGTTCTCGATCTCGATCATCGTGCCGTCGCGCATCTGCACCTGGTAGACGACCGTCGGGGCGGTCGTGATCAGGTCCATGCCGTACTCGCGCTCCAGGCGCTCCTGGACGATGTCCATGTGCAGCAGCCCGAGGAAGCCGCAGCGGAAGCCGAAACCCAGGGCCTGGGAGGTCTCCGGCTCGTAGCGCAGCGAGGCGTCGTTCAGGTGCAGCTTCTCCAGCGCGTCGCGCAGTGCCTCGTACTGGTTGGCCTCGACCGGGTAGAGGCCGGCGAACACCTGCGGCTGGATTTCCTTGAACCCGGGCAGCGGCTCGGTGGCCGGATTGTCCTGCAACGTGATGGTGTCGCCGACCTGCGCGGCCTTGAGTTCCTTGATGCCGGCGACGACGAAGCCCACCTCCCCCGCCAGCAGGGCTTCCCGGGCCTGCGACTTGGGCGTGAACACCCCGACCTGCTCGCACAGGTAGCTCGCCTTGCTCGACATCAGCAGGATGCGGTTCTTCGGGCGCAGGGCGCCGTCGACCACCCGCACCAGCATGATCACGCCGACGTAGTTGTCGAACCAGGAATCGATGATCAGCGCCTTCAGCGGCCCGTCCGGGTTGCCCGTGGGCGGCGGGATGCGCTCGATGACCGCCTCCAGGATGTCCTCCACGCCCAGGCCGGTCTTGGCGCTGGCGCGCACGGCGTCCTGCGCCGGGATGCCGATGATGTCCTCGATCTCCTCGATGACGCGCTCCGGCTCCGCGGAAGGCAGGTCGATCTTGTTGAGCACCGGCACCACCTCCACGCCCTGCTCGATCGCCGTGTAGCAGTTGGCCACGGTCTGCGCTTCCACGCCCTGGGAGGCATCCACGACCAGCAGCGCGCCCTCGCAGGCCGCGAGCGAGCGGCTCACCTCGTAGGAGAAGTCGACGTGGCCCGGGGTGTCGATCAGGTTGAGCTGGTAGTCCCTGCCGTCGCGCGCCCGGTAGCGCAGCGCCGCCGTCTGCGCCTTGATGGTGATGCCGCGCTCGCGCTCGAGGTCCATCGAATCGAGCACCTGCTCTTCCATCTCCCGGTCGGCGAGTCCGCCGCAATGCTGGATGAACCGGTCCGCGAGCGTCGATTTGCCGTGGTCGATGTGGGCAATGATGGAAAAGTTGCGGATGTGCTGCATCAGAAAAAGGGGCACGTGACGTGCCCCTTGAAGGTGAATCCCAGAGCCGCGGATTGTAGCGGATTCCGGGGCTTGCCCGCGAGCACGGCAGGCAAACCCCGGGTGCGGGCCCTAGTTGCCCCCGTCGAGCCGCAGCGGCACGTACAGCGCCCCGTCCCCGCGCTTGATCAGCAGGGCCACGCTGCGCGCCTTCTCGAGCTGGCCCAGGACCTGGTTGAGCTGGTCCAGGGACTTGACGTCCTGGTTGTTCACCGCCATCAGGATGTCGCCGCGGCGGATGCCGGCCTTGAGGGCCGGCCCCTGGACGTCCTCGACCAGCAGGCCGCCGGCGATCTTGAGCTCCCGGCGCTGCTCGGCGGTGAGCTCGGAGAGCATCAGGCCGAGCCTGCCGACCATGTTGCCCGGCTTGGCGTTTTCCTTGCGGCCGGGGCGTTGCGCCGACTTGTCCTCGGGCATCTCGCCCACCGTCACGCTGATCTCCTTGGCCGCCCCGTTGCGCCAGAGCTCCATGTTCACCTTCGAGCCCGGCCGGGTTTGCGCGACGATCCGCGGCAGGTCGACGGAGCTGCCCACCTCCCTGCCGTCGAACTTGACGATGACGTCCGAAACCTGCACCCCGGCCTTGTCCGCGGGGCTGCCCTTTTCCACCGAGGTCACGAGCGCGCCCGCCGCCTTGGGCAGCTTGAACGACTCGGCCAGCTCCCGTGTGATCTCCTGGATGGTCACGCCGATGCGGCCGCGGCTCACGCGGCCGCTGGACTTGAGCTGGTTGGCCACGTCGGTGGCCACGTCGATCGGGATCGCGAACGACAGGCCCATGAAGCCGCCGGTGCGGCTGTAGATCTGCGAATTGATGCCGACCACCTCGCCCTTGAGGTTGAACAGCGGCCCGCCGGAATTGCCCGGGTTGATGGCCACGTCGGTCTGGATGAAGGGCACGTAGTTCTCCTGCGGCAGCGAGCGCCCCTTGGCGCTGACGATGCCGGCCGTGACGGTGCTTTCGAACCCGAACGGCGAGCCGATCGCGAGCACCCATTCGCCGACCTTGAGCTTTTCCGGGTCGCCGATCTTCACCACGGGCAGGCCGGCCGCCTCGATCTTGATCACCGCCACGTCGGTGCGCTTGTCGGAGCCGATCACCTTGGCCTTGAACTCGCGCTTGTCCGACAGCTTGACGGTCACCTCGTCGGCGGCATCGACCACGTGCGCGTTGGTGAGGATGGTGCCGTCGGCGCTGATGATGAAGCCCGAGCCGAGCGAACGCGCCTCGTAGTCGCGCGGCTGCTGCGGGCCGAAGCGCCGGAAGAAGTCGTAGAAGGGGTCATCCTCGGGCACCGGGCTTTGCGCCCCGCCGCGGGCGGTGGAAGTGGTGCTCACGTTGACCACCGCCGGGCCCTGCTTCTCGACCAGGTCGGTGAAATCGGGCAGGCCCTGCACCTGCGCCGGGGCGGCCACGGGCAGCAGGGCGAGCAGCGTAGCGGCGAGCGCTTGTCTGAACATGCGGTTTTCCTTCGGAATGGGGCGGCGATGGGCGGGAATGATAACGCCGCGGCGTGGCGGCGGGATTATTTGCCGCGCAACGCCACGGACTCGCCGATCTGCTGGACGGCGGGCGCCGGCGCCTCGCCCAGCACGGTGACGACCTGGTCGTCGAGGGTGCGGGTGTAGATGTTGATGGCGCCCTGGCGGCTCGGGCCGGGATTGACGCGGCTGCGGCTCGCCGAGGGTTCGATGAACACGGAAATGGCCGCGAGCCCGTCGGAGAACACCATGTGGGTGACCGTGACGGCGTTGCCCTGCTTCGAGCGGCGCATCTCGAGGATCTTGTGGAATCCCGAGGGCACGATCTTGACGATCCACTCCGGGGTGCCGACCGGCGCCTCGGGCAGCCGGTCCACCTTCCAGTCGGGCCCGGGCTTGTAGGCCGGCTTCACCAGCGATTTGTCCACCGGGCCGATGTCGAGCTGGGTGAAGCTGTACTGCTCCACCAGGTTGTGGCGCTCATCCACCATGCGCGCCTTGAGCAGCAGCCCAGAACCCGTCTCGGTCCAGAACTTGTGGCCATAGCGCATGCCGTCCTTGGGCTCGAGCTCGAGCGCCAGGGAGTCAAAGCCGGCGATGCGCTCCGTCTCCCCCTTGCGGATGCGGTACTGCTCGGTGATCGAGTCGATCTGCTCGGGCAGCAGCGCCGGGAAGGTGCGGCGCGCAACGCGCTTCTCGCTGCGGATGATCTTGGCTTCCGGGTAGTAGCGCAGGACCTCGTCGTTGGTGCGCACGATTTCGCGGCGCGGGCCGTCGAGGGTTTCCAGCCGCTCGTACTCCTTGCCGCCGACGGCCAGGTGGAAGATGCGCGAGGTCTGGAACTGGTCGCCCTGCTGGTAGACGAAAGTGCCCTTGTAGCTCAGCTGGCGCGAGGCTTCGGCGATGCGCTTGAGGACCGCCGCGGCCTCGTTCTGGTCCATCGGGTCGGCGGCCGCCGGCCCCATCGCACCCATCGTGATGCCCAGCCCGACCAGCGCGGGCAGCCATACCCCCCCGGGTCTTGCCATGATCAGCGCAGGTCCGATTCGCGCGCGGACACGGCCCGCACGTACGACAGCGCGCCCTGGTGGGCGGCGATGTAGTCCCTGGCGGTGGCGTCCTCGGCGGGCCTGGGCGCCGGAGCGGTGGCGGCCACCTGCTCCCGGGCGGGCATGAGGGGGTTGTTCGACATGGCGAGCCAGGCCACCAGGGCCACCCCGCCGAAGGAAGCCGCCAGCGGCAGCGCGATGCGCGGCAGCAGGCCGCCGCGGCGTGCCGGGGCCCGGGGCGCGAGCACGGTGGGCTCCTTGGCCAGGGCCTCGCTGAAGCGGGCCATGAAGCCGGGGCTGGGGCGCGCAGCTTCGCCGCGCAGCGCCTCGCCGATCAGGTGGTAGGTTTCCCAGTCGCGACGCAGCGCGGGCTCCTGCTTGAGCCTCGCCAGCTGCGCCGCCCCATCCTGGTCGTCCGCTTCCCCGTCCATGAAAGCCGAAATCCGTTCCATGCTCACCACCTCTTGTCTTTGCTGGTTTCCAACAGCGGGCGCAATCTGTCCGCGATGGTCTCGCGCGCCCTGAAAATCCTGGACCGGACGGTGCCGATCGGACAGTTCATCACGCTGGCGATGTCTTCGTAGCTCATGCCTTCGATCTCCCGCAGCGTGATGGCGGTACGTAACTCCTCTGGCAACTGTTCCATGGTCTGGTTCACCGTGGTGGCGATCTGCTTGCTCATCAGTTCCGCCTCCGGGGTGTTCAGGTCCCGCAACTGGTCGCCGTCCTCGAAGTTCTCGGCCTCCTCGCTGTCGAACTCGGTGGTCGTCGGGGCACGCCGGCCCATCGCCACCAGGTAGTTCTTGGCGGTGTTGATGCCGATGCGGTACAGCCAGGTGTAGAAGGCGCTGTCGCCCCGGAACGAGGGGAGCGCCCGGTAGGCCTTGATGAAGGCTTCCTGGGCCACGTCTTCCACTTCGGCCGGATCGCGGATGAAGCGGGACAGGAGCCGGCCCAGCTTGCGCTGGTACTTGGCCACCAGGAGCTCGAAAGCCTGCTTGTCCCCGCGCTGCGCCCGCTCGACCAGCTGCTGGTCAATCTCACGGTCGCTCATCTAGCCACGTCGTCCGAATTTTCTGTTCTTGGTCTGCACTGGGGCCCCGAAAAAGGCGCCTAAGTATAACCGCAGACAGGGTCCGGAAAACGCGCCGCAAATCAGCTAAGCCAAAGACACTGGCCCGCGCGCATTAGTTCACTGGCAGTGGCGGGGGGGGGTACCGCCCTGCCGGGAATGGGCAGGCGCCATGGGGTAAACTGCCGCGCTTTGACACCCCCGTCCCGGTAAATCCTGCATTGAGCCACCCGCTGAAGCGCTTCGACGTCGCCATCGTGGGCAGCGGCCTGGCCGGCCTGACGGTGGCGCTGCACCTGGCCGACCAGCGCAAGGTCGGCATCATCACCAAGCGCGAACTCCTCGACGGGGCGTCCAACTGGGCCCAGGGGGGGATCGCGGCCGTGCTGGCCAAGGACGACTCTCCCGAGGACCACATCCGCGACACCCAGGTCGCCGGCGCCGGCCTGTGCGACCCGGCCGTCACCCGCCTCGTGGTCGAGAACGGGCGCCAGGCCATCGAGTGGCTCATCGGCCAGGGCGTGCCCTTCACCCGGGATGGCAGCGAGCTGGGCTACCACCTCACCCGCGAGGGGGGGCACAGCCACCGGCGGGTGATCCACGCGGCCGACGCCACCGGCCACGCCGTCCAGGTCACCCTGGAGGCGAAGGTCAAGGCACACCCGAACATCACGGTGCTCGAGTACCACGACGCGGTCGACCTGATCACCGGGCCGAAACTGGGGCTGCCCGAGCGCCGCTGCCTGGGCCTGTATGCGCTCGACCAGAAATCCGGCCTGGTCCACACGGTTGCCGCCGACCAGGTGGTGCTCGCCACCGGCGGCGCAGGCAAGGTCTACCTGTACACGACCAATCCCGACACCTCGACGGGGGACGGCATCGCCATGGGCTGGCGCGCCGGCTGCACGGTGGCGAACATGGAGTTCATCCAGTTCCATCCCACCTGCCTCTACCATCCGCATGCCAAGTCGTTCCTGATCAGCGAGGCCGTGCGCGGCGAAGGCGGGCTGCTGCGGCTGCCCGACGGCACGCGCTTCATGCCGGCCCACGACGAGCGCGCCGAGCTGGCACCCCGGGACGTGGTGGCGCGGGCGATCGACTTCGAGATGAAAAAACGCGGCCTGGACTGCGTGTACCTGGACATCACCCACAAGCCGCTCGCCTTCCTCCAGGAGCATTTCCCGACCATCTACGCGCGCTGCCTGGAGTTCGGCATCGACATGGCTCGCCAGCCCATCCCGGTGGTGCCGGCGGCGCATTACACCTGCGGCGGCATCCACACCGACAGGAACGGCTGCAGCGACCTCGAGGGCCTCTACGCCGTGGGCGAGACGGCGCACACGGGGCTGCACGGCGCCAACCGCCTCGCCAGCAATTCCCTGCTCGAGTGCCTGGTGTTCGGGCAGGCCGCCGCCCGCCACATCCTCGCGCAACCCCGGCCCGCCTCCCCCGCCCTGCCCCGCTGGGACGAAAGCCGCGTCACCGACGCCGACGAGGAGATCGTGATCTCCCACAACTGGGACGAGCTGCGGCGCTTCATGTGGGACTACGTGGGCATCGTGCGCACCAACAAGCGCCTGGAGCGCGCGCAGCACCGCATCCGCCTGCTCGCCGCCGAGATCCAGGAGTACTACTCGCACTTCCGGGTGAGCGCCGACCTGCTCGACCTGCGCAACCTGGTGACCACCGCCGACCTCATCGTGCGCTGTGCGATGCTGCGCCACGAAAGCCGCGGCCTGCACTTCAGCCGCGACTACCCGGGCCTGCTCCCGGAAGCCCGCCCCACCTTCCTAAGTCCGCGCTGAAGTCGGGGGCGGGAGCCGCAGGCGCAGCCAGGCTCGCAGGCGCCGGCGGTCATCGGCCGGGGCGCTGTCGGGAAGGAGGGCCACCGAGCGAACGCCGCCGCCTTCCAGGCGCACGACCAGCGCGACCAGCACCGCCGAGACGAAACTCGACCCGGCCACCGCGCCGGATCGGATCGAACCGTCCCCCAGGGTGAGCTCGCAGCCGCCGTCCTCGCGCAGCGCGACGCCCGTGACCGAGCCGGGGGCCGCGAGCCAGGCATCCCGCCGCAGGTGCCGCGCGAGGCTGGCGGCCAATGCCGCCAGCGCGAGCGTCCGCCAGCCCCACCCGGGCATCCCGGCCCATTGCGGCGCATAGAGGACCGCGCAGGCCGCGGCCAGGCCGTGCACGCCGGCGAGCGCCGCGGCGAGCCAGGCCGATCGGGATAACGTGACCGCGAGCAGGGGCATGTCCATGGGAAGGCGGACATATAATCACGGGCATGCCCTCACTGGAAATAGCGCATGGATAGCCGCGGCTGGGCCGAGGTCGCGGCCGCGCCGCCGGCGAGCTTCGGCGAACCCTTGCAGGAGCTGGCCACCGCTCGCGACGGGGCGATCGCCTGCCCGCTGGCGCGCTACGCGGTGCTGGACATCCGGGGCGAGGATGCGCGCGAGTTCCTGCAGGGGCAGCTCACCTGTGACGTGGCCAAGGTGGGTCCGACGGCCGCGCGCTTCGGCGGTCATTGCACGCCCCAGGGCCGGCTGCTCGCCACCCTCCTGCTGGTGGGCCAGGCGGACGGCTACCGCATGCTGCTGGCCGCCGACCTGGCCGACGCGATCGCCGCCCGCCTGCGCAAGTACGTCCTGCGCGCCCGGGTGCGCATCGAGCGCGAGGCCGCCGTGCAGGCCATCGGCATCGGCGGCCCGCAGTCGGCGGCGGCCATCGGCCGCGCGGTGGGAACGGCGCCGATGCGCGACATGGAAGCCGTCCTGTACGCGAGCGCCCTGTTCGTGCGCCTGCCGGGCGACTTGTTCGTCGTCCTCGCCCCCGCCGCGGACCTGCCCGCCCTGTGGGCGTTGCTCTCGCGCGAAGCCCGTCCGTGCGGCACCGCGGCCTGGGAATGGCTGCAGGTGCGCGCCGGCATCCCGTGGATCACGGCGGCGACGCAGGACCAGTTCGTGCCGCAGATGGCCGGCCTCGACGCCCTCGGCGGCGTGAGCTTCGACAAAGGCTGCTACCCGGGACAGGAAATCGTGGCACGCACGCATTACCTCGGCGAGGTCAAGCGGCGCCTGCGCCGCGGCCACTCGCCGGCCCCTGCGCAAGCCGGCGACCTGCTCCTGGCGCAGGGCCAGAATCGCGCGGTGGTGCTCAATGCCGCCCCGGCGCCGCAGGGCGGCCACGACCTCCTGGCCGTCGTGCAGGACAGCGCGGGCGATCGCCTGTCCCTGCGTTCGGCGGACGGGCCGTCCGTCGCCCTGTCCGCGGCGGCCTGAGCGCGGGCGCACGGTGCCTTCCTATTACATCTACTACCGCGTTGCCGACGCGGCGGCCGCCGCGCCGCTGGTCGCGCGCCTGCAACGGACGCTGCGCGACCAGGCCGGCGTGGCCGGGCGGCTGCTGAAAAAGCGCGGCGAGCCCGCGCTCTGGATGGAGATCTACGACGACGTCCCGGATGCGGCGGCCTTCGAACGCCTGCTTGCGCGAACCGTCGACGATCTGCGGTTCGCGCGCGTGCTCGCGGACGGCGGCGGCCGCAGGATCGAGTGCTTCGAGGCCGCCTGATGTGTCTCATCCTGTTCGCGTATCGCGTCCACCCGGCGTTCGAACTGGTGCTCGCCTCCAATCGCGACGAGTTCTTCGCCCGGCCCACGGCGCCCGCCGATTACTGGGCGGAGGCGCCCGCCATCCTCGCCGGCCGTGACCTCGACAAGGGCGGCACCTGGATGGGGGTCACCCGCTCGGGGCGCTGGGCGGCGCTGACCAATTTCCGCGAGGGCACCACGGCCGGCGCCGGCGCTCGCTCGCGCGGCGCGCTCGTGGCGGACTACCTGCGCGGCGGTCTCCCCGCCCGCGACTACGCCGACGAGGCGGCGCGCACGGCCCGCGACTATCACGGCTTCAACCTGCTCGTGGGCGACGGCGACGGCGTGCATTACGTCTCCCACGAGCAGGGCCGGCCGGCGCAGGTCGCGCCCGGCTTGCACGGGTTGAGCAACCACCGGCTCGACACGCCCTGGCCCAAGGTGGAGGCCGGCAAGCAGCGCCTGGCGGCGGCGCTGCGCGGCAGTGCCGATGCGATCGAGGACCGGCTGCTCGACCTGCTTGCCGACCGGACGCTGGCGCAGGACCACCTGCTGCCCTCGACCGGCATCGCCCCCGACTGGGAGAAAAAGCTGTCGGCGGCGTTCATCCGCGCGCCGGGCTATGGCACCCGGGCGTCGTCGGTGCTCCTGGTCGGCAACGATGGCGAGGTGCGCCTGCGAGAACGCAGCTTCGGCGAAGGCGGGGAATCGATGGAGGACCGCACGTACCGGTTCAGCCTGGCGCTGGCGGCTTGAGGTCGCGGCGCATGTCGATGTGCGCGATGCCGGCCTCCATGTAGTCCGGGCCCTCCGTGGCGAAGCCGAACCGGCGGTAGAAGTCGACGGCCTGGACCTGCGCGCTCAGGCGCACCTGCGCATGGCCCGCCTGCCCCGCCGCCTCCAGCAGGGCGCGAAACAGCGCGCTGCCCACGCCCCGGCCGCGCCACGGCGCGAGCACTGCCATGCGGCCAATGTGCCCGTCCGGGAGCAGGCGGCCGGTGCCGATCGCCGCGCCGTCCGCTTCGGCGACGACATGCAGGCTCACGGCGTCGAATGCATCCCATTCCAGCGCCTCGGGGACGCACTGCTCCCGCACGAAGACTTCCTGCCGGATGGCGCGCAGCGCCGGGCGGTCGGCCTGCCAGCTGGCGCGGCGCACGCTGAATGAAGCTGGCGTTTTCATCGGGGGCCATTATATTGGCTGCCATGTTCCGCCAAGCCCTCACCGCCTGCCTGCTGGCGCTGCTCGCCGTCGCGACGGCCTTCGCTGAGGCGCCGCGCTACACCCTCGACACGCTGCCGGAAAAGGACGTCTGGGCGGGGCTTGCCATCGGCGAGTCGAAGGTGGGCTACTCGCACGCCGTCATCCGCCGCCTCGACGACGGCCGGTACGAGATCCTCACCGAGATGGCGATGTTCCTGCGCATGCTGGGCTTCGGCAAGTCCATCGAGCTGCGCATCCGCGACGTCGTGGACGCCGACTTGCGGCTCGAACGCTTCGAGTCGGAATACGCGATGGACGGCAACACGCTGACCCTCGCCGGCCGCCGCGCGGGCCGGCAATTGCTCGTGGACGTGGACAACGCCGGCGTGCGCCGCCGGCAGACATTCGACGCGCCGGACCTGCTGCTGCCCGCGGCCGGCATCGGCGTCTATCCGCTGCTGCGGGGCTTGCAGCCGGGCGCGGTGCACCGCTACGCCGCCTTCAGCCCGGAATCCCTGCAGGTCGCCGACGTGGAGCAGCGCATCGAGGTCCTGGACGGGGGATACGCGGTGCATACCCGCCTGCAGGGCGCCATGGGGACGGTCCGACTCGACGCCGCGGGCCGCTACCTGTCCGAGACGGCGATGGGCGGCGCGATGCGCGCCGAGGCGGTCACGCGGGAGCAGGCGCAGGCCTGGCTCGCCGCCGCCCGTGCCACCGACCAGGACGCCATCGTGGCGCTGTCGCTGGTCAAGGCCGACAAGGCGATCGCCCTGCCCTCGCACGTCGCGCGCATGCAGGTGGTGCTGGAAGGTGTCGACCTCGACATGCCCTCGGGTGCCGGCCAGCGCTGCGAGCGTGCCGCGGGCCGATGGGCCTGCGAGCTCGACAGCAGCCTGCGCGAGCCGCCGGCCGCCGACGTCTCGCGCTGGTTGCGCGCCTCGTTCACCGTCCCGAGCCAGGATCCGGGCATCGCGGCGCTGTCGCGCGAGATCACGTCATCGGCGCCTTCCGACGAGGCGCGGATCGAGGTGCTGCTGCGCTGGCTGGAGGCCAACATCCGCAAGGAAGGTGCGGATGCCTTCTCGGCGCTGGACGTGCTGGCAACCCGCCGCGCCGAATGCCAGGGCCACGCCTGGCTCTACGCCGCGCTGGCGCGGGCCGCCGGCATCCCGACGCGGGTCGTCAACGGCCTGGTGTATTCCGGGGAGCACGCCGGTTTTCTCTACCACACGTGGGCGCAAAGCCTCGCCGGCGGCCAGTGGCGCGGCGTGGACCCGACCTTCGGCCAGGCGCTGGCTGATGCCACGCACATCCAGCTGTTCGAGGGCGAGGACTACGGCGACATGTCGCCGATGGCGGACCTCATCGGCCGCGTCGCGATCCGCATCGGGACCTTCGAGTACGGCCGCTAGTCCGGGCGGGCCCGCTTCAGACGGTGGCGCCGCCCGAGACCTCGATGACGGCGCCGTTGATGTAGCTCGCCTCGTCGGAGGCAAGGAAGGCGTAGGTGTTGGCGATTTCCTCCGGCTTCGCCAGTCGTCCCAGCGGCACCCGATCCACCATCGCCTGCATGACCTTTTCCGGGATCGAGTCCAGGATCGTCGTCTCGACGAAACCGGGACAAACCGCGTTGGCCCGGATGCCCTTGCGCCCCAGTTCGCGCGCCCAGGTCTTGGCCATGCCGATGACGCCGAACTTGCTGGCCGCGTAGTTGGTCTGGCCGAAGTTGCCGTAGATCCCGACCACCGAGGAGGCGTTGAGGATCACGCCGGACTGCTGCGCGACCATGATGTCCACCACGGCGCGCGCGCAGTTGTAGGTGCCCTTGAGGTTGATGTCGATCACGCGGTCGAACTGCTCGTCGGTCATCTTGCGGAATTGCGCATCGGCGACGATGCCGGCGTTGTTGACCAGCACGTCGATGCGGCCGAACTGCAGCATCACGCCCTCGACCATGGCGGCGATGCTGGCCTTGTCGGTGACGTCGACGCGGAAGCCGGCGGCCCTTCCGCCGCGCGACTTGATCTGCGCCACGACGGCGTCGACCCCCGCGAGCTCGCGATCGCAGACGACGACCTTGGCGCCTTCCTCCGCGAACTTGAGCGCCGTCGCCTGGCCGATGCCACGCGCCGAGCCGGTGATGATCGCGACCTTGTCCAGCAGCCTCATCGGCTTCTCCTCCCTGTGCCGGTTTCGTATCCCGCCTCTTTTTTGTGCAGCGCAGGCGGCCGCGGCACTCTAGCGCACTGCGCTGCGCTGCACAACCGGCTCAGGCAGACAGGGGGGCTTCGACGATCTCCACCGGCGTGCCGGCATCGACGAGGTCGAACAGCTCGATGACATCGGCGTTGCGCATGCGGATGCAACCGATGGAGCCGGGCTTGCCCATCTCGCGCGAATCCGGGCTGCCGTGGATGTAGATGTAGCGGCGCATGGTGTCGACGTCGCCGAGGCGGTTGAAGCCGGGCTCGCAGCCCGACAGCCAGAGCAGCCGGGTCAGCATCCAGTCCCGGCCCGGCGAGGCCGCATCGAGCTCGGGCGTGAACGTCTCCCCTGTCGGCCGGCGCTTCACGAACACCGTATTCTCGGGCGCGTCGCGGCCGATCTTGGCGCGGATGACGTGCCTGCCGCGCGGCGTGCGAAAGCTGCCGTTCTGCTCGCCCGCGCCGTTTTTCGCGGTCGAGACCGTGTAGCGCTTGAGCAGCCTGCCGTCCTCGCGCAACTCCAGCGCCTGGTCGGCGATGCTGATGCGGATGGACTTCATGGGGTGGCGTTGCGGCGGCCGCGGAAAAAATCGCTCAGCAGCGCGCCGCATTCCGCCGCCATGAGGCCGCCCTCCACCTTCGCATGGTGGTTCAGGCGCGCCTGCTCGAACAGGTCCACCACGCTGCCGCAGGCCCCGGTCTTGGGATCGGGCGCGCCGTAGACCACCCGGGCGATGCGCGCGTGCATGATCGCCCCCGCGCACATCGCGCAGGGCTCCAGCGTGACATAGAGCGTGCACCCGGTGAGCCGGTAGTTTCCGAGCGTCGAGGCGGCATCGCGCAGCGCCTGGACCTCGGCGTGGGCCGTGGGATCATGGCGCCCGATGGGCGCGTTGAAGCCCCGGCCCAGGATCCTGCCCTCGCCGGCCACGACCGCGCCGACGGGCACTTCCCCCGCGGCGCCGGCCTCGCGCGCCAATGCGAGGGCCGCATTCATGAAGTCGAGGTCCGTCATCGCGCCGTCCATGGGGGTCGAGGCCGAGTATCGGGTGATTTTCCGGGCTTGTCGATTCAGCCGGCCTGCGCGGCCTGCTGGCGGAGCGTCTCCAGGGTGTCCGGCGCGCCGCGAAGGCGCAGGAACGTCCCATCGCCTTCGGTGCGCTCCTCCAGCACCTGGCAGCGCTCGAAGATCACCCCGCGCAGGTGCTGCGCGGACCAGGGCAGGAAGAGCTCGGCCTCGGCGAGGTCCTTCTGCAGGAAGGCGACGATGGCCTCGCGCAGCATCGCGACATCCTGGGGCCGCCGGGCGCTCATGACCACGCAATCCGAGTAGCGCTCGCGCAGCGAGCGCTCCTGCACCGCCTGCGTCGCGGCATCGCCGACCAGGTCGATCTTGTTGAACACCCGGATCCGCGGCACGGCGTCGGCCTCGATCTCACGCAGCACTTCGTCCGTCACCGCGAGCTGGCGCTCGAACCCGGGGTCGCTGGCGTCGATCACGTGCAGCAGCAGGGAGGCCTCGGCCGCCTCCTCCAGGGTCGATTTGAACGACGCGACCAGGTCGTGCGGGAGGTTCTTGATGAACCCGACCGTGTCGCTGACCAGCACGCGGGGCACGGTTTCGGGATAGAGCGTGCGCACCGTGGTATCCAGGGTCGCGAACAGCTTGTTCGCCACCAGGACCTCGCTGCCGGTGAGCGCGCGCATCAGCGTGGACTTGCCGGCATTGGTGTAACCCACCAGCGCCACCCGCTCGATGCCCTGGCGTTCCTGGCGCCGGGCCTTCTGCGTCTTGCGCTCGGCGTCCATCGCATCGATTTCCTGCTGCAGCTCGGCGATGCGGTCGCGGATCTTCTGGCGGTCCATCGCGCTGTGCGCCTCCCCCGCGCCCCGGCCGCCGGTGCCGCTGCGCTGGCGGCCCTTCGGGCCCGCGAGCTTGGCCTGCTCGCGCAGGCGCGGCGCCAGGTAGCCCAGGCGTGCGATCTCGACCTGGGCCCGCGCCGCGCGCGAGCGGGCATGGCGGTGGAAGATCTCCAGGATGACCATGGTGCGGTCCATGACCTCGACGCCGACCTCGATCTCGAGGTTGCGCGCCTGCGAAGGGGAGATCTCGTGGTCGACCAGCACGATGTCGGCGCGGCGGGTTTCCGGATCCGCCTCGGATTTCGCGGCCTCCTTGGCGCGAGCCGCGCCGCTCCTGGCTGCCCGCGGTGCGGCGCCGGCCTCGGCGGCCTCGTCCGAGGGCGCCTCGGCCGGCTTGTCCTCCACAAAGCGGCGCATCTCCTGGCGCTTGCCCACGCCCATGTAGGCGCTCGCGTCGAAGTGGTCGCGCTTTTGCGTGAACGTGCCCACCAGCTCGAAGCCCAGGGTCTTGGCGAGCTCGCGCAGCTCGTTGACGGAAGAATCGAACTCGAGGTCGCTCACGCCGGTGAGCTGCACGGCGGCCACGATGGCGCGCAGGGGCTTCTCCTGGCCCGCGTCCCCGGCCGGGGGCGTGCGCCGCCCCGGGTGCGACTGGTAGATTGCCGGCGCGACCGGCCGCCTTACTCCCATTCGATGGTCGCGGGCGGCTTGGAGGAAATGTCGTAGGCGACGCGGTTGATGCCGCGCACCTCGTTGATGATGCGCGAGGATACTCGCGCCAGCAGATCATGCGGCAGGGGCGCCCAGTCTGCGGTCATGAAGTCGCTGGTCTGCACTGCCCGCAGGGCCACCACGTACTCGTAGGTGCGCCCGTCCCCCATCACACCCACCGACTTCACCGGCAGGAAGACCGCGAACGCCTGGGCGGTCTTGTCGTACCAGCTGGCGCCGTCCGCATCCGTGGCCTTGCGCAGTTCCTCGATGAAAATCGCATCCGCGCGGCGCAGCAGGTCCGCATACTCCGCCTTGACCTCTCCGAGGATGCGAACCCCCAGGCCGGGACCCGGGAACGGGTGCCGGAACACCATTTCGCGCGGCAGCCCCAGGGCCAGGCCCAGTTCGCGCACCTCGTCCTTGAACAGCTCGCGCAGCGGCTCCAGCAGCTTCAGGTGCAGGGTGTCCGGCAGGCCGCCCACGTTGTGGTGCGACTTGATGGTGGTGGCCTTCTTGGTCTTGGCCCCGGCCGATTCGATCACGTCCGGGTAGATGGTGCCCTGGGCAAGCCACTTCGCGTTGCGAATCTTTGCCGACTCGCGCTGGAACACCTCGACGAATTCCCTGCCGATGATCTTGCGCTTGGCTTCCGGGTCCGACACGCCGGCGAGCTTGCCCATGAACTCGGGTGCCGCATTGACGTGGATGACTTTCACGCCAAGGTGCTTCCCGAACGTATCCATCACCTGCTCGGCCTCGTTCAGGCGCAGCAGGCCGTGATCGACGAATACGCAGGTGAGCTGCTTGCCGATGGCCTTGTGGATCAGCGCGGCCGCGACCGACGAATCGACGCCGCCGGACAGGCCGAGGATGACTTCGTCGATGCCGACCTGTTTGCGGATGCTTTCGATCGCCTCGCTGACATAGTCCGGCATGTTCCAGTCGTCGCCGCAGCCGCAGATGTCGTGCACGAAGCGCTGCAGGATGCGCTTGCCCTGCTTCGTGTGCGTGACCTCGGGATGGAACTGGACGGCGTAGAACCGGCGCGCCTCGTCGGCCATGCCGGCGATCGGGCAGGATTCCGTGGAGGCCATGAGCTTGAAGCCCGGCGGCATCCCGGTGACCTTGTCGCCATGGCTCATCCAGACCTTGAGCATGCCGTGGCCCTCGGGCGTGGCGTAGTCCTGGATGCCGTCGAACAGCTTCGTGTGGCCGCGTGCGCGCACTTCCGCGAAGCCGAACTCGCGCACCTTGCCCGCCTCGACCTTGCCGCCGAGCTGATGCGCCATGGTCTGCATGCCGTAGCAGATGCCCAGCACCGGCACGCCGAGTTCGAACACCGCCTTCGGCGCCTTGTCGGTCGATTCCTCGTACGCCGACATGTGGCTGCCGGACAGGATCACGCCTTTGGGGCCATAGCTGCGTACGAAATCGTCGGACACGTCCGACGGGTGGATTTCGCAGTAGACCCTGGATTCCCGCACGCGCCGGGCGATCAGCTGCGTGACCTGGGAGCCGAAGTCGAGGATGAGGATCTTGTCGTGGCTCATTGCGACTGCAATTCGCCAGGCACGAGGCGCGAGGCGCCAGGCACCGGGTAGAAGAATGCTTTTGACACCTAGTGCCTCGTGCCTAGCGCCTCGCGCCTGCTGTTAGTCGACATGATAATTCGGCGCTTCCTTGACGATCTGCACGTCGTGGACGTGGGATTCGCGGATGCCGGCCGAGGTGATCTCGACGAACTCCGCCTTGGCCTTGACCTCGGCGATGCTGGCGCAGCCCAGGTAGCCCATGGCAGAGCGCAGCCCGCCCATCAACTGGTGCATGACCTGGACCACGCTGCCCTTGTAGGGCACGCGGCCCTCGACGCCCTCGGGCACCAGCTTCTCGGCGCTGTCCTCGTCGTCCTGGAAGTAGCGGTCGCTCGAGCCCTGCTGCATGGCGCCCAGCGAGCCCATGCCGCGGTAGGACTTGTACGACCGCCCCTGGAAGAGCTCGATCTCGCCGGGGGCCTCCTCCGTGCCGGCGAACAGGCCGCCGAGCATGACCGAGTCCGCGCCCGCGGCTATGGCCTTGGCGATGTCGCCGGAATAGCGGATGCCGCCGTCGGCGATCATCGGGATGCCGGTGCCGGCCAGCGCCGTGGCGACGTTGTTGATGGCGGTGATCTGGGGCACGCCCACGCCGGCCACGATCCGCGTGGTGCAGATGGAGCCAGGGCCGATGCCGACCTTCACCCCGTCGGCGCCCTGGTCGAGCAGTGCCCTGGCGGCTGCCGCGGTGGCGATGTTGCCGCCGATGACCTGGGTTTTGGGGAATTTCTTCTTGATCCAGCGCACGCGGTCGAGCACGCCCTGGGAATGGCCGTGCGCCGTGTCGACGATCAGCACGTCGGCGCCCGCCTCGATCAGCAGTTCGATGCGTTCCTCGGTGCCCTCGCCCACGCTCACCGCCGCGCCGACCCGCAGGCGCCCGAGTTCGTCCTTGCTGGCGTTCGGGTGCTCGGAGGACTTGAGGATGTCCTTCACCGTGATCAGGCCGCGCAGCTCGAAGTTCTCGTTGACGACCAGCACCCGCTCCAGGCGGTGCTGGTGCAGCAGCTTCTGGGCCTCCTCGCTGCTGGTCCCTTCCTTCACCGTGACCAGGCGCTGGCGCGGGGTCATGATGTTCTTCACCGGCTGGTCGAGGTTGCTCTCGAAGCGCAGGTCGCGGTTGGTGACGATGCCGACGACCTTCGATGCGTCCACCACCGGCAGGCCCGAGATCCTGTGGCTGCGGATCAGGTTGAGCACGTCGCGGACCGTCATGTCCTGCGGGATCGTGATCGGATCCTTCACCACGCCGCTTTCGAAGCGCTTGACCTTCGCCGCTTCGGCGGCCTGCGATTTCGGGGGCATGTTCTTGTGCAGGATGCCGATGCCGCCTTCCTGCGCCATGGCGATGGCCAGGCGCGCCTCGGTGACGGTATCCATCGCCGCGGACAGCAGCGGGATGTTGAGGGTGATGCTCTTCGTGAGGCGCGTCGTCAGGCTGACGTCGCGGGGCAGGACGGAGGAATGGGCGGGAACGAGGAGGACGTCGTCGAACGTGAGGGCCTTATGCAGGACGCGCATGCCTTTTGATCCTTCACAAAGACGCCATTATACCGATCGCGTTTTGGGGGGGCAAAGGTCAACCGCCTCCGCTGCGCCACGTTGACCGGAATGTCCCCGGCCGCTAAGGTTAGGCGTGTGAAAACCCGGCAGTTTTGGCAGGTGGTCGCCCTCTGGGCCCTGGCCGTCGCGAGCACGGCGGCGGCGGCGGACGAGGCCGCCGTGGCGATCGCGGCCGCGGAACGCGCGGTGCAGGACGCGGCCGCCCGGCACGCCTTGTGGACCAGCGCGCAAGACGCCCTGCGGCGTGCGCGGGCGGCGCAGGAGGCCGGCGACACCCAGGCGGCCCTGCGCTGGGCCGGGACGGCTTCCGAGCAGGCCCGCCTGGGCCTGGAGCAGAAACACTACCCGTTGACCCGGTGACGCCGGGCAGGAGACCCCGCAATGCAGATCGGCAAACCCGTATTCTGGCTGGCCCTGGCCCCGGGCCTGCTGCTGGCCGCCAGCCTGGCGACGGCCGAGACTTACAAATGGACGGACGCGGAAGGCAAGGTGCACTACTCCGACCAGCCGCCGCCGCCGAGCGTCAAGGACTCCAGGACCGTGATGCCGAAGAAGCGAAGCTCGCATTCCGGCCCGGCGCCGGCGGAGGTCAGGCCCGCGGCGGCCGCACCGGCTGCCAAGACTCCCCAGGAGCTCGATGCCGAGTTCAGGGAGCGCCAGGTCAAGGCCGCCGAGAAGGAGGCCGAAGACAGGAAGAAGGCCGCCGAGAACGAGGAAAAGAAGCGCAACTGCGACCAGGCGCGCGCCAATGTCGCGCGGCTGCAGGCGGGCGGCCGGATCGCGCGAGCCAATGCCAGGGGCGAGACGGAGTACCTGGATGACCAGCAGATCGCGGAGGAACTGGCGGGCGCCCGCAAGGTCCAGGACTCCTGGTGCCAGTAGGGCTTAGCCCCGGCGCTTGCGCTCCTGCGCGGCGCGGGTGTGCCTGGCCTGCTTCGGATCGGCCTGCAGCGGCCGGTAGACCTCGACCCGGTCCCCCTCGCGCAGGGGATGGGAGCGGTCCACCACCCTCCCCCAGATTCCCACGACACAGCCTGGCGCATTGATCTGCGGATGCCGGTCGAAGATGCCGGACGCGTCGAGGGCGTCCTGGACGCAGGCCCCGGCCGCCAGCGCCAGGGGAACCACCGTCTGGGCGCCAGGCAAGGCATAGACAACCTCGACCCGGATCGTCATCGCGGCCCGTACAGCTGCGCCGCCCGCTTCACGAACGCGTCCACGAAGGTGTTCGCGATGTAGTGGAACACGGGGCCGACCAGTTTTTCCAGGAGCCTGCTGGAGAACTCGTAGTGCAGGCGGAAATCGACGCGGCAGGCCTGGTCGCCCAGCGCCTTGAAGCGCCAGCTGCCGTCCAGCGTCCGGAAGGGGCCATCCACCAGCTTCATCTCGATGAGGTCGGGCGCATGCAGGCGATTCTCGGTCGAGAACTGCTGGCGGATGCCGCGGAAGTCGATGCGGATCGCGGCATGCACGACGTCGTCCTCCTCGCGCAGGACCTCGGCGCCACCACACCAGGGCAGGAATTCCGGATAGCTCGGCACGTCCGCCACCAGCGCGTACATCTGCGCTGCGGCGTACTCGACCAGCACGGACTTTTCCGTCAGCGCCATGACGGGACCGGGGCCGGTTCGCCCGGGGTTGGGAACGCGATGACTGGTACCATATGCGCCTTCCGCGCAGAACCTGCCCCGGGCGCCCCGGCGCCAGCCCCGATCCGATCATGAGCATCGTCCAGAACCGCAAGGCCCTCCACGATTTTTTCATCGAGGAGCGATTCGAGGCGGGCATCGCCCTCGAAGGCTGGGAAGTCAAGGCGATCCGGGCCGGCCAGGCGCAGATCAAGGAAGGCTACGTCATCATCCGCGGCGAGGAGCTGTTCCTGATCGGCTGCCACATCACCCCGCTGAAGACGGCATCCACGCACGTGCTGCCCGACCCCGTGCGCAGCCGCAAGCTGCTGCTCCACGCCGCCGAAATCCGCAAGCTGATCGGCAAGGTCGAGCGCGCCGGCTACACCCTGGTGCCGCTCGACCTGCATTACGTCCGCGGCCGGGTGAAGGTGGAGGTCGGCCTGGCCAAGGGCAAGAAGCAGCACGATAAGCGGGACAGTGAGCGCGAAAAGGACTGGAAGCGCGAGCAACAAAGGCTCATGCGCAGCAAGGCCTGAAAGGCCGTGACTGCCGCAAGGGCCGTGACTGCCGTAAGGGCCTTACGGCTTTGGAACGACATTCACGACATTCACGTTATTCACGGTCCTTACGACAGTCACGGTAGTCACGGCAGTCACGGTCTTCCCGGCATTCACGGCCTTTCAGGCCTTCACGAATAATCGAGTCCCATCGCTTCGCGAACTTCGCGCATGGTTTCCTGCGCCAGCTTGCGTGCGCGCTCGTTGCCGTCCGAGATGATGTTGCGCACCAGGGTCGGGTCGTCCAGATAGGCCTGCGCGCGCTCGCGCATCGGCTCCTGCTCCCTGAGCACGGCCTCGATGACCGGCTGCTTGCAGTCCAGGCAGCCGATGCCGGCGCTGCGGCAACCCTTCTGCACCCAGTCCTTGACCTCGGTGCTCGAATAAACCTTGTGGAATTCCCATACCGGGCACTTGTCCGGGTCGCCCGGGTCGGAACGCCGCACACGCGCAGGGTCCGTGGGCATGGTGCGGATCTTCTTCGCCACGCTCTCGGCGTCCTCGCGCAGGGTGATGGTGTTGTTGTACGACTTCGACATCTTCTGTCCGTCGAGCCCGGGCATGCGGGAGGCCTCGGTCAGCAGCGCGTGCGGCTCGGACAGGATCATCTTGCCGCCGCCCTCCAGGTAGCCGAACAGGCGTTCGCGGTCGCCCATCGACAGGTTGGCGGCTTCCTCCAGCAGCGCCTTGGCCGCGGACAGTGCTTCCTCGTCGCCCTGTTCCTGGTAGCGGCCGCGCAGCTCGCGGTACACCTTGCCGCGCTTGACGCCCAGCTTCTTGATCGCGATCTCGGCCTTTTTCGCAAAATCGGGCTCCCGGCCGAAGACGTGGTTGAAGCGCCGCGCGATCTCGCGCGTGAACTCGATGTGCGGGACCTGGTCTTCGCCGACGGGAACGCGGTTCGCCCGGTAGATGAGGATGTCGGCGCCTTGCAGCAGCGGATAGCCCAGGAAGCCGTAGGTGGACAGGTCCTTGTCGGTGAGCTTTTCCTGCTGGTCCTTGTAGGTCGGCACGCGCTCCAGCCAGCCCAGCGGCGTGATCATCGACAGCAGCAGGTGCAGTTCGGCATGCTCGGGCACCCGCGACTGGATGAACAGCGTGGCCTGCGAGGGGTCGACGCCGGCGGCGAGCCAGTCGACCAGCATGTCCCAGACGTTCTGCCCGATGACCTCCGGGGTGTCGTAATGCGTCGTCAGGGCATGCCAGTCCGCCACGAAGAACAGGCACTGGAACTCGTGCTGGAGCTTGATCCAGTTCTTCAGCACGCCATGGTAGTGGCCCAGGTGCAGCGCCCCGGTGGGTCGCATTCCCGACAGCACGCGGTCAACGAACATCGCACTCCCCGTTCATCTCGAATTCGAATGATGTGCGGGCCGCGGCCTCATGCCGCGATCCCGAAGGGCAGCACGCTGCCCTTTCCCCGGCGGACGACCACGGGAGCGTCGCCCGTGAGGTCCACCACCGTGGTCATGTCCACGCCGCAGGAGCCCGCGTCGAGGATCACGTCCACGTCACGTCCCAGGCGCGCCTGGATCTCCTCGCCGTCGTTCAGCGGCCGCTCGTCTCCCGGCAGGATCAGCGTCGAGCTCAGGATGGGCTCGCCCATCTCGGTGAGCAGGGCGGCGGCCACGGGATGATCCGGCACGCGCAGGCCGATGGTATTGCGTTTCGGATTCTGCAGCCGGCGCGGCACTTCCCGGGTGGCGCGCAACAGGAAAGTGTAGCTGCCCGGCGTGGCGGAGCGCAGCAGGCGATATTGCGCGTTGTCGACCATGGCGTACTGGCCCAGTTCGGACAGGTCGCGGCACACCAGCGTCATGTGGTGCTTCTCGTCCACGCCGCGGAGCCTGCGGATGCGCTCCATGGCGGCCTTGTCACCGATGTGGCAGCCCAGCGCATAGCAGGAATCGGTGGGGTAGACCATCAGGCCGCCCTTGCGCACCGCGTCCACGGCCATGCGGATGAGCCGTGCCTGCGGGTTGCGCGCATGGATCGCAAGGTGCTGCGCCATGGCGTCAAGCGGCCACCGGCAGGTCTTCGGGCAGGTCGCGCACCCGGGCGTGGCCGGGGCCGATCCGCGCCGTGTCGCCGAGGTCCACGCCGCCGTTGACCGGCGCGTGGAAATCGGAACCCGTCGAGGCGGCCAGCCCGAACGCCGCCGCCAGGCGCAGCATGGGCAGCGGATTCAGCCGCGACGCCACGCCGATCTCGAGGCCCTCGCCGCCAAGCGCGCGGAACTCACGCAGCAACCCACGCAGGCGCGCGCCCGACAACTTGTAGCGCTCCGGGTGCGCCAGCACGGCGTAGCCGCCGGCGCCGCGGATCCACTCGATGGCCTCGCCGAGGGCAGCCCATTCATGCGGCACGAAGGCGGCCTTGCCCGCACCCAGGTAGCGGCGAAATGCCTCCTGTCCGTCGCGGCAGAGGCCCCGCTCGACGAGCAGGCGCGCGAAGTGGTTGCGGCCGATGTTCCGGGAACTTCCCGCGCAGGCCGCCGCGCCGTCGAGCGTGCCCGCGATGCCCATGGCATCGAAGCGCGCGGCGATCTTCGCGGCGCGGGACGCGCGATCGCCGCGCTGCATCGCCAGGCCGCGCACCAGCCCTCTTTCGCAGGGGTCGATGCCCAGGCCGAGCACGTGGATTCCCTGCCCCGACCAGGTCACGGAGATTTCCACGCCCGGGACGAGGCGCACGCCGAGCACGCCGGCTTCGGCGCCGGCTTCCTCGAGCCCGCTCACATCGTCGTGGTCGGTGAGGGCAAGCACGCAAACGTGGCGCGAGGCCGCCCTGCGGACGAGCGCCGCGGGCGCAAGAACACCGTCGGAACAGGTGGAATGGGTGTGCAGGTCGCTGTGCAAGCGGGAAGGCTGGGAAACGACAAGCCCGCATCATAGCAAATCGCCCCCGGATCCGAAGGCGAAGTCCCGGCCGGTCATCCCTGGTTACGGAGGCGCGTTTGGTGTTCGGCCCGGCCTGTGGAAGAATAGCCCGGCCCCGCCACGGGCATCACGTAGCGGCCCCGCACGCATGGGATCCCGCGAACCAACGACAAATCCGGGGAGGAGATGAGCATCCAGATTCGCAATCCGAGGGACTTTTACGCGGGATTGCTGTTCCTGTTCTTCGGCGTGGTGGCCACCTGGTTCGCGCGCGACTACCCGATGGGCTCCGCGCTGCGCATGGGGCCCGGGTACTTTCCCATGGTGCTGGGGGTGATGCTGCTCGCGCTGGGCGCCGTGACCTGCGCCACCGGACTGGCGATGCGCGGCGAGGCCGTCGAGCGCATGCGCGCGCGGCCCCTCCTCCTGATCCTGGCCGCGGTGGGCTCCTTCGCGCTGGCGATCGAGCCGGCGGGCATCGTCGTCGCCACCGTGCTTTCGGCGGCGCTCGCCGCGGCGGCCTCTTCCGAAAGCCGCGTCGGCGAATTCGCGATCCTGGTCGTGGTCCTGCTGGCGCTGGCGGTCGGCGTCTTCACCTACGGCCTGGGCCTGCCCTTCAAGCTGATGCCGGGCGGCTGATGGAACTGCTTTCGAATCTGCAGCTGGGCTTCGACGTCGCGCTGTCGCTGCAGAACGTGATGTACTGTTTCATCGGCGTCGTGCTGGGCACGCTGATCGGCGTGTTGCCGGGCATCGGGCCGGTGGCCACGATCGCGATGCTGCTGCCCGTCACCTTCGCGCTGCCGCCGGTGTCGGCCCTGATCATGCTCGCCGGGATCTACTACGGCGCGCAGTATGGCGGGTCCACGACGGCGATCCTGGTCAACCTGCCCGGCGAATCCTCTTCCGTGGTCACCTGCCTCGACGGCCATGCCATGGCGCGCCAGGGGCGCGCGGGTGCGGCGCTGGCGATCGCCGCCCTCGGTTCCTTCTTCGCGGGCAGCGTGGCCACCGTGGTGCTGGCGCTTGCCGCGCCGCCGCTTGCCGAGTTCGCGCTCAAGTTCGGGCCCGCCGAGTACTTCTCGTTGATGGTGCTGGGCCTGGTCGCCGCCGTCGTGCTGGCGCGCGGCTCGCTGCTCAAGGCGCTGTGCATGATCCTGCTCGGCCTGGTGCTCGGACTGGTCGGGGCGGACGTGAACACCGGGCAGTTCCGCTACACCTTCGGGCTGCCCAACCTGGCCGACGGCCTGGGTTTCGCCGTGGTCGCCATGGGCATCTACGGCTTCGGCCACATCATCGCCAACCTGGAGCATTCCGAACAGCGCGGCTCGCGGATCGAGCGCATCACGACGCTCCTGCCCACCTGGGCCGACATCAAGGCGTCCTGGGCCGCCGTGCTGCGCGGCACGGCCCTTGGATCGGCCCTGGGGATCCTGCCTGGCGGCGGCGCACTGCTCTCGTCGTTCGCGTCCTACTCGCTCGAGAAAAAGATCTCGCGCAACCCCTCGGAGTTCGGCAAGGGGGCCATCCAGGGCGTGGCGGGCCCGGAGTCGGCCAATAACGCAGGCGCGCAGACATCCTTCATCCCGGTGCTGACGCTGGGGCTGCCGACCAATCCGGTGATGGCGCTGATGGTCGGCGCGATGATGATCCACGGCATCGCGCCCGGACCCCAGGTGATGGCCGAACGGCCGGAGCTGTTCTGGGGCATGGTGGCCAGCATGTGGGTGGGCAACCTGTTCCTGGTGCTGCTCAACCTGCCCCTGATCGGCATCTGGGTGAAGCTGCTGTCGGTGCCCTATCGCCTGCTCTACCCCGCCATCCTGATGTTCTGCTGCATCGGCGTGTACAGCCTCAACAACAGCGCGATGGACGTCGGCCTCGCCCTGCTGTTCGGCCTGCTGGGCTACCTGTTCATCAAGCTCGATTGCGAGCCCGCGCCGCTGCTGATCGCGCTGGTGCTCGGACCGATGATGGAGGAGAACCTGCGCCGGGCCATGACCCTGTCGCGCGGGGATCCGTCCGTGTTCGTGACCCGGCCGCTGAGCGCGGGCCTGCTCGTCGTCGCGGCCTTGTTGCTCGTGATGGTCGTGCTGCCCGTCGTGCGCCGCAAGCGCGAGGAAGCGTTCCAGGAATAACCCATGCGCGAGACCCGGTGGAATTTTCCCTACCCCTCCCGGCGCATGCCGGTGCTGGCGCGCAACGTCGTCGCCACGTCGCAGCCGCTGGCGGCCCAGGCCGGCCTGCGCATGCTGCTCAAGGGCGGCAACGCCTTCGATGCGATCGTCGCCACCGCGGCCGCGCTGACGGTTGTGGAGCCGACCATGAACGGCATCGGTTCCGATGCTTTTGCGCTGGCCTGGGATGGCAGCAAACTGCATGGCCTCAACGCTTCGGGGCGCGCCCCGGCGGCGTGGAGCCCGCAACGCTTTGCCGGGCGCACGTCGATGCCGACGGAAGGCTGGGACACCGTGACCGTGCCCGGCGTCGTTTCGGCCTGGGCCGCGCTGTCGAAAAAGCTCGGCCAGCTGCCCTTCGCGGACTTGTTCGGGCCGGCGATCGAGTACGCGAGCGCCGGGTTCACGGTCTCCCCCGTCATCGCGGCGCAGTGGCAGGCGCAGGCGGCCAGGCTGCGGGAGCAGCCGGGATTCGCCCAAGCCTTCCTTCCTCAGGGGCGCCCGCCGCGCGCGGGCGAGGTGTTTCAATGTCCCGCGCAAGCCGACACACTGCGGGAGATCGCCGCAAGCGGCGGCGAATCGTTCTATCGCGGGGCGCTGGCGCAACGCATCGCGGCGTTCAGTGCCGAATGCGGCGGCGCCATGACCGCGGCAGATCTCGCCGCGCACCAGGCCGACTGGGTGGAGCCGATCGCACAGGCCTATCGCGGCCACGTCCTGCACGAGATCCCGCCGAACGGCCAGGGCCTCGCGGCGCTCATTGCGCTGGGCATCCTCGGGCATTTCGACCTGGCGGCCCACGGACCCGACACGGCCGACAGCCTGCACCTGCAGATCGAGGCGATGAAGCTCGCCTTCGCTGACGTCTATCGCTACGTTGCAGACCCCAAGGCCATGGAGCTCGACGCCCAGCGCCTGCTCGATCCGGCCTATATTGCCGCGCGCGCGCGGCTCGTCGCCCGCGACAAGGCGCGCGCGATGTCCCACGGCGTGCCGCCACCTTCGGGAACGGTCTACCTCACGGCGGCCGACGCGGGCGGGCGCATGGTGTCCTACATCCAGTCGAACTACATGGGTTTCGGCTCCGGGGTGGTCGTGCCCGGCACGGGCATCAGCCTGCAGAACCGCGGCTCGGCGTTCTCGCTCCAGGCGGGCCATCCGAACCACGTGGCCGGCGGCAAGCGGCCCTTCCACACGATCATCCCCGCCTTCCTGACGCAGGCCGGAAAGCCGGCCATGAGCTTCGGCGTGATGGGCGCGGACATGCAGCCCCAGGGCCACCTGCAGATGGCGGTGCGCGTGCTCGACCACGGCCAGAATCCCCAGGCGGCCGCGGATGCGCCGCGCTGGAAGGTCCTGAAGGACGGCGGCGTGCTGCTGGAGCACGCCATCGATGAGCGCATCGCGTCGGAACTGGCGAGTCGCGGCCATCGCGTTGCGCGAGCGCCGGCTGACAGCATGGAGTTCGGTGCCGCGCAGCTGATCCAGTGCCTCGACGATGGCTACGCCGCGGCTTCCGAGCCGCGCCGCGACGGCCAGGCGGTGGGCTTCTAGGCGTGCGCGCCTTGCTGCGTGCCTTGGTTGCGGTCCTGTCGACCGTCCTGGCGTCGGCGGCCCTGGCGCAGGCCTATCCTGCGAAGCCGGTGCGCCTGGTCGTGCCCTATGCCGCAGGCGGCACGGCCGACCTGCTGGCGCGGGCCATCGCGCAGAAGATGGGCGCGGCCCTCGGCCAGCAGGTGGTGATCGAGAACCGCACGGGCGCCGGGGGCGGCATCGGGGCCGACGCCGTCGCCAAGTCGAAGCCGGATGGGTACACGATCCTGATGGGAACGATCGCCTCGCACGCGATCAATCCCAACCTCTACCGCGCCCTGCCCTACGACGCCGAAAAGGACTTCGCGCCCATCGCCCTGGTGGCGACCATGCCCAACCTCCTGGTCGTCAACCCGGCGGTGCCGGCGAAGACCGTCAGGGAGCTGATCGCACTGGCGAAGTCGAAGCCGGGCGAGCTGGCATTCGCGTCCGCGGGCAGCGGCACGACGCAGCACCTGTCGGGCGAGATTTTCAAGAAGATGGCGGGCGTGGACCTGCTGCACATTCCCTACAAGGGCAATGCCCCGGCGGTCACGGACCTGGTCGGCGGCCAGGTGCAGCTGATGTTCGACAACATCCCGATCTCGCTGCAGCAGGTGCGGGCGGGAAAACTGCGCGCGCTCGCGGTCACCGGGCCGAAGCGCTCGCCGGTGCTGCCGGAGGTGCCGACCGTCGCCGAAGCCGCCCTGCCCGGCTACGCGGTCACGTCCTGGTTCGCCGTCTTTGCGCCCGCGGGCACACCGCCGTCCATCGTGTCGGTCCTCAACCGCGAAATCAACAAGGCGCTGTCGGACCCGGGGTTGCGCCGCCAACTGGCGGACCAGGGCATCGAGCCCGCGGGCGGCACGCCCGCGCAGCTTGCGGCGCACGTGCGCGCCGAGATCGCACGCTGGAGCAAGGTCGTCGCGGAATCGGGTGCCCGCGTGGATTGAGGATCAGCGCCCGGCCTTGAGCGCCTGCTCGCGCACCGCCGTGAGGCTGGCACGGGTGGTGATGGCCTCCGGGTCGATGCGAAGCTCCAGCAGTGCCGGTTTGCCGCTGCCGAGTGCCCGCTCGAAGGCCGGCGCGAAGTCCGCGGTTTTTCCCACCTGTTCCCCATGCAGGCCGTAGGCACGCGCGAGCGCGGCGAAATCCGGGTTCTCCAGGGCCGTGGCATAGACCCGGGCCGGATACTCGCGCTCCTGGTGCATGCGGATGGTGCCGTACATGCCGTTGTTCACCACGACGAAGACCACCGGCAGCTGGTACTGGGCGGCCGTGGCGAGCTCCTGGCCGTTCATCAGGAAGCAGCCGTCGCCCGCGAAGCTCACGACGACGCGATCCGGGTGCACGACCTTGGCCGCGATCGCGGCCGGCACGCCGTAGCCCATCGCGCCGTTGGTCGGCGCGAGCTGGGTGCGAAAGCCCGTGTACTGGTAAAAGCGCTGCACCCAGCCGGAATAGTTGCCCGCGCCATTGGTGATGATCGCGTTCTCCGGGAGGTGCTTGCGCAGCCATGCCACGATCTCGCCGAGGTCGACCGGCCCTGGCATGGGGGCATGCCGCAGGTTCGCCAGGTAATCGGCGTGCGCCGCATGCGTCCAGTCGCGCCAGCGCGAGGAGTCCACCGCCGGCAGCGCCGCCGCGGACTTGGCAAACTCGGCCATGCCGCTGTTGACCATGAGATCGGCGCGATAGACGCGGCCCAGTTCGTCGTTGCCCGGATGGACGTGCACGAATTTCTGCCTCGGGTTCGGCACGCCGAACAGCGTGTAACCCCCGGTGGTCATTTCGCCCAGGCGGGCGCCGATCGCCAGGATCAGGTCGGCGTTGCGCACCCGTTCGCCCAGCCTGGGATTGATGCCGATGCCCACGTCGCCGGCGTAATTCGGGTGCCGGTTGTCGAGGAGGTCCTGGCGGCGGAAGCTGCAGGCCGCCGGCAGGTTGTTCGCCTCGACGAAGGCGCGGATGTCCGCGCAAGCGTCCGCCGACCAGTCGCCGCCGCCCAGGATCACCAGGGGCCGCTGCGCGGCCTCCAGCAGCTCGCGCATGCGTTCGAGGTCCGCGATGCCCGGATGGGCCTTCACCCGCGCATAGGGTGCGGCGTCGGCGACCACCGCCTGGCTCACCAGCATGTCCTCGGGCAGTGCCAGCACCACCGGGCCGGGCCGTCCCGACACCGCGGCGTGGAAGGCGTGGCTCACGAACTCCGGGATGCGCTCGGCGCGATCGATTTGCGCGACCCACTTGGCCATCTGTCCGTACATGCGCCGGTAGTCCATTTCCTGGAAGGCTTCACGCTCGGCCACGTCCCCGCCCACCTGGCCGATGAACAGGATCATCGGCGTCGAATCCTGGAAGGCGGTATGCACGCCGATGCTGGCATTGGTCGCACCCGGGCCCCGCGTCACCATGCAGATGCCCGGCTTGCCGGTGAGCTTGCCGTAGGCTTCGGCCATGAACGCGGCGCCGCCTTCCTGGCGGCACACGAACAGGCGAATCTGCTCACGCGCGTCGTAGAGGGCATTGAGGACGTCGAGGTAGCTCTCGCCGGGAACGCAGAAGGCGGCCTCGGCGCCGTGGATCTTCAACTGGTCGACGAGGATGCGTCCGCCGCTGCGGGGCGCGGCATCCGTGCGGGCCGTGGGACTTTCGCTCATTCGGGGCTCCGATGCTGGGGCGTCCGATTATACCCAACGGTCCCGGATGCCCATTGTGAACAGCGGGTCCGGCGGCGATGTTGGCTATAATGGCGCGGCTTCAGGACCCTGTACGGCAATCGCAGTGCATCATGCGCCGGGCCCGGGCAACCGCGTCCAGGAACAACAAGACACGCTAGGGAGGAGTGAACATGGTCTGGTCCCAGGTCTACGATCCGATGAACAACGCCGTGCTCAGCACGGCGCTCGCCGCGGTGCCGGTGGTCGTGCTGCTCGGCGGGCTCGCGTTCTTCCGCCTTTCCGCGCACGTGGCGGCCATTGCCGGCCTCATTTCCGCGTTGCTGATTGCAATATTCATCTACGGCATGCCCGCCCAGATGGCGGGGGCGTCGGCCATGTATGGCGCGCTGTTCGGCCTGCTGCCCATCGGCTGGATCGTGCTCAACATCATCTTCCTGTACCAGCTCACCAAGGACAAAGGCTATTTCAAGGTGCTCCAGGACAGCATCGCGGGCGTGACCGAGGACCGCCGCCTGCAGTTGCTGCTGATCGCCTTCGCATTCGGCGCCTTTTTCGAGGGTGCGGCCGGCTTCGGCACGCCGGTGGCCGTGACGGGGGCGATCCTCATCGGGCTGGGCTTTTCGCCCCTGGCGGCCTCCGGGCTGTCGCTGATCGCCAATACCGCGCCGGTGGCCTACGGCGCGCTGGGCACGCCGATCATCGCGCTTGCCGCGGTGACGGGCCTCGACTTGCTGCAATTGTCGGCCATGGTCGGCCGCCAGCTGCCCTTTTTCTCCCTGCTGGTGCCTTTCTGGCTGATCTGGGCCTTCGCGGGCTGGCGCGGGATGAAGGAAATCTGGCCCGCGATCCTGGTCACCGGCGTGAGCTTTGCCGTTCCGCAGTTCCTGATCTCCAATTACCACGGCCCCTGGCTGGTGGACGTGGGGGCGGCGATCATCTCCATGATTTGCCTGACCCTGTTCCTGAAGGTGTGGAAGCCCAGGACCATCTGGCGCTCGACCGCCCTCAAGGGCCATGGCGACACCGGCACCGAGGCCCCGGCGATGGCGCTGCAGAAGCATGACCGGGCGACCGTCATCCGCGCCTGGGTGCCCTGGCTGGTGCTCTCCGTGTTCGTGTTCCTCTGGGGCGTGCCTCAGGTCAAGGACCTGCTCAACGGCTCGACCAAGAAGGTCGAGATGGTCGACGGGGTGAAGAAGGAGACCAGGGTCCCCTACGCCTGGGACGGCCTGACCAAGCTGGACTTCCCCGTCGCGGGCCTGCACGAGATGGTGGAGAAGGTGCCGCCCGTGGTCGCCAAGGCGCACACGGAGAAGGCGGTCTACAGCCTGAACTGGCTGTCGGCGACCGGCTCGGGGATCCTGCTTGCGGCCATCCTGGCGGGCCTGTACATGAAGTACCCGGTCGGCGAGCTGTTCCGCAAGTACTGGGAGACCATCAAGCTGGTGAAATTCTCGCTGCTGACGATCGCCGCCATGCTCGCCCTGGGCTTCACCACGCGGTATTCGGGAACGGATGCGACCATGGGGCTGGCCTTCGCCCATACGGGGGCGCTCTATCCCTTCTTCGGCACCATGCTGGGCTGGCTCGGCGTGGCGCTGACGGGTTCGGACACGGCTTCCAACGTGCTCTTCGGCGGCCTGCAGAAGATCACCTCCGAGCAACTCGGCCTCAATCCCAACCTCATGGCCGCGGCGAACAGCTCCGGTGGCGTCATGGGTAAGATGATCGATGCCCAGTCGATCGTCGTGGCCTCCACCGCCACGCGCTGGTATGGCCACGAAGGGGACATCCTGCGCTATGTGTTCTTCCACAGCCTGGTGCTGGCCATGCTCGTGGGCGGGCTGGTGATGCTGCAGGCCTACGTGTTCCCGTTCATGCAGGTCTGGCCGCAGTAAGGAGCGGGCAGGGCAAACAAAAAGCCCGCCTCGCGGCGGGCTTTTTTCATTCCGGGGCCGCCCCTGCGGGCGACCTCGGCTGGCGGCCTCAGCTTGCCGCTTTCTGCTCTTCCGCCACGGCCTTCATGGACAGGCGCAGGCGCCCCTTCTCGTCGGCCTCGAGCACCTTCACGCGCACGGCCTGGCCTTCCTTCAGGTGGTCGGCCACGCTGTTGACGCGCTCGTTGGCGATCTGGGAGATGTGCAGCAGGCCGTCCTTGCCGGGCAGCACGCTGACGATCGCACCGAAGTCGAGCAGCTTGAGCACGGTGCCGTCGTAGATCCGGCCGACTTCGACCTCCGCGGTGATCTCCTCGATGCGGCGCTTGGCGGCTTCCCCGCCTTCCGACGACACGCAGGCGATGGTGACCGTGCCGTCGTCATTGATGTCGATGGTCGTGCCCGTCTCTTCCGTGATTGCGCGGATGACCGCCCCGCCCTTGCCGATCACGTCGCGGATCTTCTCCGGCTTGATCTTCATGGTGATCATGCGCGGCGCGTAGGCCGACAGCTCGGCGCGCGCGCCCGACAGCGTGTCGCGCATGATGCGCAGGATGTGCAGGCGGCCTTCCTTCGCCTGGTTCAGCGCGACGTTCATGATTTCCTTGGTGATGCCCTGGATCTTGATGTCCATTTGCAGGGCAGTCACGCCGTTCTCGGTGCCGGCAACCTTGAAGTCCATGTCGCCGAGGTGGTCCTCGTCGCCAAGGATGTCGGTGAGCACGGCGAAGCGGTTGCCGTCCTTGATCAGGCCCATCGCGATGCCGGCCACGTGGGCCTTGAGCGGCACGCCGGCGTCCATGAGCGCGAGGCAGCCGCCGCAGACCGAGGCCATGGAGCTGGAGCCGTTGGACTCGGTGATTTCCGAGACCACGCGCATCGAATAGGAAAAGTCCTCCGGCTTGGGCAGCACGGCCAGCAGCGCACGCTTGGCCAGGCGCCCGTGGCCGATTTCGCGGCGCTTGGGCGTGCCCACGCGACCGGTCTCGCCCGTGGAATACGGCGGGACGTTGTAGTGCAGCATGAAGCGCTCGGTGTACTCGCCCTGCAGCGCGTCGATGATCTGCTCGTCGCGGGCGGTGCCCAGCGTGGCCACGGCGATCGATTGCGTCTCGCCGCGGGTGAACAGCACGGAGCCGTGGGCACGCGGCAGCACGCCGGGACGGATGGTGATAGGGCGCACGGTGCGGGTGTCGCGGCCGTCGATGCGGGCTTCCCCGGCGAGGATCTGGTTGCGGACGATCTTCGACTCAAGGTCGCTGAAGATCGAGCGCACGAGGTTGACGTGCGCGGTGTCGGAGCCTTCCGGGGCGACCTCCGCCATGACCTTGGCGCTGGCGGCGTTGATTTTCTCGGTGCGGGCCTGTTTCTGGCGCAGGCCGTAGGCCTCGCGCAGGTCCGCTTCGGCGAGGCCGGCGATGCGCTCGATGAGGGCGGTGTCCTTGGCCGGCGGCGTCCAGTCCCACAGCGGCTTGCCGGCTTCGTCGGCGAGCTCGTTGATGGCCGTGATCACCGCCTGCATTTGCTGGTGGCCGTAGACGACCGAGCCCAGCATCACGTCTTCCGGCAGCTCCATCGCCTCGGATTCGACCATCAGCACCGCGGATTGCGTGCCGGCGACGACCAGGTTCAGCTGCGAGCTCTTCAGCTCGGTGGCGGTGGGGTTGAGGATGTATTCGCCGTTGATGTAGCCCACGCGTGCGGCGCCGATCGGGCCGTCGAAGGGAATGCCGGAGAGCGCCAGCGCGGCGGAGGCACCGATCATCGCCGGGATGTCCGAGTCCACTTCGTTGTTGGACGACATCACCGTCGCGATGACCTGCACTTCGTTGTAAAAGCCCTCGGGGAACAGCGGGCGGATCGGGCGGTCGATCAGGCGGGAGGTGAGCGTTTCTTTCTCGGAAGGGCGGCCTTCGCGCTTGAAGAAGCCGCCGGGGATCTTGCCCGCCGCGTAGGTCCTCTCCTGGTAGTCGACGGTCAGCGGGAAGAAGTCCTGGCCCGGCTTGACGTCCTTCCTGCCGACGACGGTCACCAGCACCACGGTGTCGTCCATGTTCACCAGGACGGCGCCATGTGCCTGGCGGGCGATCTCGCCGGTCTCGAGCGTCAGCGTGTGCCGGCCGTACTGGATGGTTTTGCGGATTGCGTTCAAGAGTGTTCCCTCTGGAGGCTCATGGCCGGGGAACGGCACACGCGTTCCCGGCACGGGTTGTTGACTTCGGCAGGCTGCGGCGCCCGCGCTTCCCGGCGGCCGGGAAGCCGAAGGGTTAGGTGCTTGCCTGCTTGTTTGCGAAGAGCATTACTTGCGCAAACCCAGGCGTTCCAGCAACGCGCGATAGCGGTCGTTGTCGGAACGGCGCAGGTAGTCGAGCAGCTTGCGGCGGCGGCTCACCATGCGCAGCAGGCCGCGGCGGGAGTGGTGGTCCTTGACGTTTGCCTTGAAGTGGCCCGTGAGGTCGTTGATCCGGGCGGTCAGCAGCGAAACCTGCACCTCGGGGGAACCGGTGTCGCCCTTGGCGCGCTGGCTGTCCTGCACAATTTGAGCCTTCTGGCTCGTCGTGATTGCCATCAGCCTGTCTCCGAAAGAAAGGCCGGTATTCTACCCGCGCATCCCCCCTGTTTCCAAGCGTTTTTAGGGGCTTATTCGGGTTTTGAGGCGCTTCCGGCGGGCGGTTTCGTGGCCGGATCGGGCTCCGACACCAGGCGCCGGGGCGCCAGGGCGCCGTCCGCCCTCACCTCGCCGAGGCCGAGGAAACCGCCTGCGGGGTCATAAAGCCGTAAAAGTCCGGGACTTGCCCCCTGTGCGGCGGCCGGCAGGCCGTGCCGGACCCGCTGTGCCGAATCGGCGTCGAGGCGGCGGCTCGGGAGGTCCTGCAGCAGGCGGTCCATCGGCAGCAGCCGGCCTGGACGCTCGTCGGGCGCCATGGCTTCCAGGCGCTCCAGCGTCATGGCGTCCGCGACGTCGAGGTCCGCGATCCCGGTCCGTCGCAGTTCCAGCAGGTAGGCGCCGCACCCGAGGGCCCGGCCGATGTCCTCCCCGAGCACCCGGACGTAGGTGCCCTTGCTGCACCGGACCCTCACGACCGCCGCATCCGGCGGGCTCGCACGGACGAGTTCGATGGCATGGACCACGATTTCCCGCGCCTCGCGGGGCACGTCCTGGCCCTGCCGCGCGTACTCGTACAGGGGGCGGCCGTCGCGCTTGAGGGCGCTGTGCATGGGCGGGACCTGGCGCTGGATGCCCAGGAAGCCGGCCAGGGCGAACTCGATGGCCGCTGCAGAAGGCGCCGGCGCCCCGGTGGGGCGGATTTCCCCTTCGGCGTCCCCGGTCGAGCTGGTGTGGCCGAAGCGCAGCACGGTTTCGTAGGACTTGTCCGCGTCGAGCAGCGCATGCGAGAACTTGGTCGCCTCGCCGAGGCAGACCGGCAGCAGCCCGGTCGCCAGCGGATCGAGCGTACCGGTATGCCCCGCCTTCGCCCAGCCGAACAGGCGGCGCACACGCTGCAGCGCCACGTTGGAAGAGAGGCCGGGGGGCTTGTCGAGCAGCAGGACGCCGTGGATGCCGTTGCGAACGACGCGGGGCATGTTGTTCGGGGTCAGTCCTTCGCTTCGTCCGGCTGGCCGGGATCTGAGGCGACCGCGTCGTCGATGAGCTTCGACAACTCCATGCCGCGGGCTATGGTCTCGTCGTGGACGAAATGCAGTTCCGGGACGATGCGCAGCTTGAGGCCCGCTGCGAGCTGGGAGCGCAGGAAGCCGGAAGCACGCGCGAGGCCCGCCTGCGCGCGCTGCACCGCGTCGGCATCGCCGAGCACGGAAAAGAACACCTTGGCGTGGCGGTAGTCGCTGCTGACCTCGACACCGGTCAGCGTGATCATGCCGATGCGGGGATCCTTGACCTCGCCGCGAAGCAGTTCCGCGAGGTCCTTCTGGATCTGGTCCCCGATGCGGCCGAGACGGGAAGGATTCTTTGCCATGTTCCGCTCCAGCCGCCGGACGGCTGGGCCCTGCGCCTCCGCGCCGCGCACGCCCTCAGAGCGTGCGGGCGATCTCGACCACTTCGTAGGCCTCGAGCTGGTCGCCGACCTTCAGGTCGTCGAAGCCCTTGACGGAAAGGCCGCACTCGAACCCGGCCTTCACTTCGCGCACGTCGTCCTTGAAGCGCTTGAGGGAATCGAGCTCGCCGGAGTGGATGACCACGTTGTCGCGCAGCACCCGGACGAGCGAGCCGCGCCGCACCAGCCCCTCCAGCACATAGCAGCCGGCGACCGTGCCGACCTTGGAAATCCTGAATACCTGGCGGATCTCCACCAGGCCCAGGATGCTCTCCTTCTTCTCCGGCGCCAGCATGCCGGAGAGCGCGGCCTTCACCTCGTCCACGGCTTCGTAAATGATGTTGTAGTAGCGCAGGTCGATGCCGTGGTTCTGGACCAGCTTGCGGGCCGTGGCGTCGGCGCGCGTATTGAAGCCGATGATGACCGCGTTCGAGGCCAGTGCCAGGTTCACGTCCGATTCCGTGATCGCCCCCACGCCCGAGTGGATGATGTTGACCTTGACCTCGTCGGTCGACAGCTTCTGCAGGGCGTGCGACAGGGCTTCGAACGAGCCCTGCACGTCGGCCTTGATGATCAGCGAGAGGGTCTTGGTGCCCGCGGCCATCTGGTCGAACATCCCCTCGAGCTTCGCGGTCTGCTGCTTGGCGAGCTTCACCTCGCGGAACTTGCCCTGGCGGAACAACGCGATTTCGCGCGCCTTGCGCTCGTCGCCCAGGACGATCACCTCCTCGCCCGCGACCGGGATGTCGGAAAGTCCCTGGATCTCCACCGGGATGGCCGGTCCGGCTTCGTGGACCGCATGGCCGGCCTCGTCCAGCATCGCGCGCACGCGCCCGAAAACGGCGCCGGCGAGCACGATGTCGCCGCGTTTGAGGGTGCCCGATTGCACCAGGATGGTTGCGACCGGGCCGCGGCCCTTGTCGAGCCGGGACTCGATCACCACGCCGCGCGCGGGTGCGTCCTTCGGCGCCTTCAGTTCCAGCACTTCGGCCTGCAGCAGGATGCGCTCGAGCAACTCGTCGATGCCCTTGCCCGTCTTGGCCGAGACGTCCTGGAACATGGTGTCGCCGCCCCACTCTTCCGGGACGACTTCCTGGCTGGCGAGCTCCTGGCGGATTTTTTCGGGATTGGCTTCCGGCTTGTCGATCTTGTTCACCGCCACCACCAGCGGCACCTTGCCGGCCTTGGCGTGGTGGATCGCCTCGATGGTCTGCGGCATGACGCCGTCGTCGGCCGCCACGACCAGCACCACCAGGTCGGTCACCTTGGCGCCGCGGGCGCGCATCGCCGTGAAGGCTTCATGGCCCGGCGTGTCGAGGAAGGTGATCATGCCGCGCGGCGTGTCGACGTGGTAGGCGCCGATGTGCTGCGTGATTCCGCCGGCTTCGCCGCTGGCCACCCGCGTGCGCCGGATGTAGTCGAGCAGCGAGGTCTTGCCGTGGTCGACGTGTCCCATGACGGTGACCACCGGGGCGCGCGGCAGGGATTCGACGTCGTGCTTCTCGGCCTCCTCGCTCAGCAGGGATTCCGGATCGTCCAGCTTCGCCGCCTTGGCGTTGTGGCCCATTTCCTGGACCACGATGATCGCCGTTTCCTGGTCCAGGACCTGGTTGATCGTGACCATGCTGCCCAGCTTCATGAGGGCCTTGATGACTTCCGCGGCCTTGACGGACATCTTCTGGGCCAGCGCGGCAACCGTGATGGTTTCCGGCACCAAGACTTCGCGGACGATGGGTTCGGTAGGCGCCGTGAATGCCTGCTCCACGGCGGTGCTGTCGGACCTGTGGCGCGATGAGCGCCCGGAACGGGAATGCCATCCCTGCCCCCCGCCCGAGGAATCGCCACGGGTCTTGAGCGTGCGGCGCTTGCTGGCCTCATCCTTCCAGGTCGTGGCGGTCTTCTTGGCGGGCTTGGGCTTGGCGGCCTTGTCGCCGGGCTTGACGGCGGGCTTGTGCAGCGTGCCTTCCGACTTCTTCGCCTCGGTGGCGGCTGGCGCCGCTTCGGCGGGCTTGGCCGCTTCCGCCACCGGCGGCGCGGGTTCCGCTTCCGCAGCCACGGCTTCCTTGGTCTTGCGCTTGCGCTCCTGCTTCTGGGCCGCGTCTGCGGCCTGGCGGGAGATCAGCTCGGCCTGCTTGCGTGCCTCTTCCTCGCGCAGCGCGATCTGCCCGGCATCGATCGCGGGCGCCGCCGGCGCCTGGCCGGCAACCTCGGGGACAGGCGCTGCCGCGGGAGCGTCCGTGACAGTGCCGTCGCGCTTGACCAGGACGCGCTTCTTCTTGACTTCGACCTGGATGGTGCGGGCCTTGCCCGTGCCGTCCGACTTCTTGATCTCCGTGGTCTGGCGCCGGGTGAGCGTGATCTTGTTCTTGGTGTCCTTGGCGCCGTGGACGCGTCGCAGATAGTCGAGAAGCTGCGTCTTGTCCTGCTCGGTCAAGACGGTGCTTTCGGCCAGAGCCTTGCTCACGCCGGCGGCCTGGAGCTGCTCCAGCAGCAGCGCCGCGGGCAGCCCGAGCTCGGTGGCGAATTGTGCGACGTTCATTTGCGCCATATGGTCTTTCCGTGCCTCCGGATTATTGTCCCTGATTCGCCTGGCCCTGGCTGGCTTCGAACCAGGGGGCGCGCGCCGTCATGATGAGCTGCTTGGCGCGCTCTGCGTCGATGCCCGTCAGCTCGACGAGGTCGTCGACGGCGAGGTCGGCCAGCTCTTCCTGCGTGGTCACGCCCTTGGCCGCCAGCACCCGTGCCGTCTCGTTGTCCATGCCTTCCAGTGCCGCGAGGTCGGTGGCGACGTTCTCGACGTGCTCCTCGCTTGCGATCGCCTCGACCAGCAGCGCGTTTCGCGCGCGGCTGCGCAGCTCGTTCACCGTCTCCTCGTCGAAGGATTCGATCTCCAGCATCTCGTTGAGCGGCACGTAGGCCACTTCCTCGAGGGTGCTGAAACCCTCCTGGATCAGGATGTCGGCGACTTCCTCGTCCACGTCCAGGCGCTCCATGAACACCTTGCGCACGTTGGTGGACTCTTCCTCGTTCTTCTTCTGCGACTCGGCCTCGGTCATGATGTTCAGCTCCCAACCGGTGAGCTCGCTCGCGAGGCGCACGTTCTGCCCGTTGCGGCCGATGGCCTGGGCGAGGTTCTCCTCGTCCACCACCACGTCCATGCTGTGGGACTCCTCATCCACCGTGATCTTGCTGACCTCGGCCGGAGCCAGCGCATTGATCACGAACTGGGCCGGGTCCGGTGACCACAGAATGATGTCCACCCGCTCACCGGCAAGCTCGGCGGTGACGGCCTGCACACGCGAGCCGCGCATGCCCACGCAGGTCCCGATCGGGTCGATGCGCTGGTCGTTCGACTTCACGGCGATCTTCGCGCGCGAACCCGGGTCGCGGGCGGCGGCCTTGATCTCGAGCAGGCCTTCCTCGATCTCGGGTACCTCCAGCTCGAACAGCTTGACCAGGAACTCGGGCACGGTGCGCGAAAGGATCAGCTGCGGGCCGCGATTGTTGCGGTCCACCTTGAGCAGGAATGCGCGCACGCGGTCACCGATGCGCAGGTTTTCCTTCGGAATCATCTGGTCCTTCGGCAGCATGGCCTCGATGCGCCCGGACTCGATGATCGAATTGCCCCGCTCCATGCGCTTGATGGAGCCGGTGACAATGTATTCCTTGCGTTGCAGGAAATCGTTCAGGATCTGCTCGCGCTCCGCGTCGCGGATCTTCTGCAGGATGACCTGCTTGGCAGTCTGGGCGCCGATGCGTCCAAATTCGACGGCCTCCAGCGGCTCCTCGACGAAATCGTTGATCTGCAGGTTGGGATCGCGCTCGGCGGCATCGGTGATCGCGATCTGCTGGGCCGGGATCTCGTGGTCGTTGTCGGCCACCACCTGCCAGCGCCGGAACGATTTGTACTCTCCGGTCTCGCGGTCGATCTCGACGCGCACGTCGACGTCGTCCTTGAAGCGCTTCTTCGTCGCGGATGCGAGCGCAAGCTCGAGGGCGCCGAAAACAATGTCCTTTTCGACATTCTTTTCACGCGCCAGGGCGTCTACCAGCATCAACAGCTCGCGGCTCATTGCTTCTGTCTCCAGTTCACAGATCCGGGACCAGGCGGGCCTTCTCGATGTCCGCGTAGGCGATCGTCACCACCTCGCCGTCGGTCTCGAGCTCGACGCCCGTGTCCCCTGCCTTCCTCAGCACGCCCACGAACCTGCGGCGCCCGTTGATGGGCACGCGAATCCGCACCTGCGCGCGCTTGCCCGAAAAGCGGGCAAAATCCCTTGGCCGCTTCAGCGGCCGGTCCAGGCCGGGGGACGATACCTCCAGCCTGTCATAGTCGATTTCCTCGACGTTGAACAACCGGGTCAGGTGGTTGCTCACCGCCGCGCAGTCATCGACGTTGATGCCGTCGGGTTTGTCGATGAATACGCGCACCATGCGTCCCCGGTTGCCGAGCTCCAGGTCAACGAGCTCGTAGCCGAGTCCTTCCAGCGTCTTCTCGATCAGTCCGCCAACATCCACTCAATCGTGTCCACGAAAGCGACTGCACAAACAAAAAATGGGCACACGGCCCACTCTTGTTCTTCAATCGGCGAATTTTAGCAAAATTCCCGTTCAAATCAAACAGGAAGGCTCCCTCCTGCGGGTTTTTGCTGCGCTGCCCCGTGATCCGTCGGTCTCCGTTCGACGGGGCCGGGCGATAATTGGTTGCGAAAGGCAGTGAAATCAAGGAGGCGTGGCGACGGTCGCTTCACCATTGAGGGATGGCCGCGGTCTGTTTCGGATCCGATCGTCGTGATCTTTGGCGGTGGCCTGCGGTGATTCCAATGGGCTGGCGGTGGAGATCGGAACCCGCCTTGTGAATTGGGCGGGTTGAGTTGCGGCCGTGGGGATTGAGAGGGGGCAGTGGGTGGCAAGACGGGTTTTGGTTTCCACTAACCTGCGATGCAGATAAGTGTCCGCTGTAACAAGTGCCTGTCGGCACGTATTGTCATCCCGCCATCCGGTCACCGCCACCCCCGTCCATAAAGCACAAAGCCCCTGCCGGTGACCCGGAGGGGCTTTGTACTTGATAAGGCGCCTGGCGGTGACCTACTTTCGCGCGGGCAATCCGCACTATCATCGGCGCAGAGGCGTTTCACCGTCCTGTTCGGGATGGGAAGGCGTGGGTCCACCTCGCTATGGCCGCCAAGCAAGCTGTTGGAAGGTCAGGC
>DASZQJ010000023.1:0-11414 GCA_035549715.1 Burkholderiales bacterium | reverse complement strand
TTCTCCGAGCGCAACTTCAAGTACCTGTTGATCGCCCCGGCGATCTTCGTGCTGCTGCTCGTCGGCGTCTTCCCGCTCATCTACCTGCTGCTGGTGAGCTTCCAGGGCATCACGATGACCGAGGCCGACACCGGTTTCATCGGCGGCGCCAACTACGCCGCGCTGCTGGACGACACCCGCCTCTGGCAGGCCCTGCTGCACACCGTCGTGTTCACCGCCATCGCGCTGCCCGTCGAGCTCGTGCTCGGGCTCGCCATGGCGCAGCTGTTCCTCGACCGCCTTCCCGGACGGCAGGTGTTCATCGCGCTGCTGGTGCTGCCCGTCGTGGTGTCCCCCATCGTCTCGGGCGCGACCTGGTCGCTGATGTTCAACCACCGCTTCGGCCCCATCAACCAGGTGATCGGCTGGTTCACGGGCAGCGAGGAGGCCATCCTCTGGACCATCAACCCGTCGCTCGTCTACCCGGCGATCCTGGCGGCGGAGATCTGGCAGTGGACGCCGTTCATGTTCCTGCTGCTGCTCGCGGCCCTGGCCAACGTCGACAAGTCCCAGCTCGAGGCCGCCTCCATCGACGGCGCCGGCTGGTGGCGCACCTTCTGGCGCATCGTGCTGCCGGCGATCTGGCCGGTCATGGCCATCGCCATCCTGATCCGCGGCCTGGACCTGTTCCGGCTGTTCGACATCGTCTGGGCGCTCACCAAGGGCGGGCCCGGCACCATGACGGAGACCATTTCGATCTTCACCTACGTGAAGGGCTTCCAGCAGTTCGAGACCAGCTACACGGCGGCGGTGGCGCTGCTGGTGGTGGTGCTGCTGTCGGTGGTCGTGATGCTGGCGCTCAAGCGCATCGAGTTGAGCCGCCAGTCATGACCAGCGCGCAACGCCGGAAACTGCACACCGGCCTGCGGCTCGCGGCCGCGGTGCTGATCACGCTGTTCTTCCTGTTCCCGATCTACTGGCTGTTCATGATCTCGTTCAAGACCGCCGACGAGATCTTCGCCTACCCGCCCGCCTGGTACCCGGCCACGCCCAACCTGGAGAGCTACTACGTGCTGTTCCGCGACGGCGACGCCGTCACGGTCTGGAACAGCTTCGTCGTCGCGGGCACGAGCACCGTGCTCGCCATGTTCATCGGCACCATCTGCGCCTACTCGCTCGCGCGCTACCGCACCGGCGGGGAGCACCTGGCGAACTGGATCATCTCCCAGCGCATGATCCCGCCCATCGCGGTGGTGTTCCCGATCTTCCTGCTGTTCGTCTACCTCAAGCTGGTGGACACCTACACCGGCGTGATCCTGCTCTACACGGCGTTCAACCTGCCCTACGTGATCTGGATGATGCGCGGCTACATCCTCGACATCCCGCGCGCGCTGGAGGAGTCCGCCCTGGTCGACGGCTGCACGCGCTGGCAGGTGATCTGGAAGGTCGTGTTCCCGATGTCGCGCGCCGGCCTGTTCGCCACCGCGATCTTCACCTTCGTGTTCGCCTGGAACGAGTTCATCTTCGCCCTGGTGCTCACCCGCACCGAGGTGGCGACCTACACGGTGCAGGTCACCCATTACTTCGGCGGCCAGTCCAATTTCTGGGGCAAGATCTCGGCGATGTCGGTGCTGGGCACCGTGCCCATCTTCATCGTCGTCGCCTTCATGCAGCGCTACCTGGTGCGCGGGATGTCGCTCGGGGCGGTGAAGGGATGAATCACCCCATCGCAGCCTCCTGCCCCACCGGCGGAGGGGGGGGCACAGATTCAACGGGATGTCACTCGTCACTCGTCACGGGCCTTCGATATGGCTGACCTCAAGATCACGGCATTGAACAAGTACTACGGTCCCGTGCATGCCGTGCGCGGCATCGACCTGGAAATACCCGCCGGGGAGTTCACCGTGCTGGTCGGCCAGTCCGGCTGCGGCAAGAGCACGCTCCTGCGCACCATCGCCGGCCTGGAGGAGGCGGACAGCGGCACGATCGAGATCGGCGGCCAGCCGGCCAACCACCTGCCGCCCCGGGACCGCGACATCGCCATGGTGTTCCAGAACTACGCGCTGTATCCCTACATGAAGGTGTTCGACAACATCGCCTTCGGGCTGCGCTCGCGCAACACGCCAAAGGCCGAGATCGGGCCCAAGGTGAAGCGCGCGGCGCAGATGCTGGCCATCGACCACCTGCTGGACCGCTATCCGCGCCAGCTCTCGGGCGGCCAGCTGCAGCGCGTGGCCATCGGTCGCGCGATCGTGCGCAACGCCCGCCTCTACCTGTTCGACGAACCGCTTTCCAACCTCGACGCGCAGCTGCGCGACGAGATGCGCGGCGAGATCAAGCGCCTGCACCAGGAGCTGGGCAAGACCATGATCTACGTCACCCATGACCAGATCGAGGCCATGACCATGGCCGACCGCATCGTGCTGCTGCGCGAGGGCCGCATCGAGCAGGCGGGGGCGCCGCTCGACCTGTTCGAGCGCCCGGCCACGCGCTACGTGGCGGGCTTCCTGGGCTCGCCCTCGATGAATTTCATCGACGCCGTGCTCGTCGCGCAGGGCGAAGGCCTGGGCATCCGGCTCGGGGACGGCACCCTGCTGGCGCTGCCGGCGGGGCGCGCGGCCCGGCTGGCGGCCGGCCGCGACCGCGCCGTGGTGCTCGGCGTGCGCCCCGAGCACATGAGCCGGGCCGCGGACAGCCGGCCGGGGCTCGCGCGCTTCACCGCCGTGATCGAGCTGCTGCAGCCCACGGGCTCGCGCACCTATGCCACGTTCAAGCTGGGCGGCGCGGACGTGGTGGCGGAGCTGCAGGCCCACGACGTGACGGAGATCCAGCAGAGGATCGAGCTGTCGATGGACATGAACCGGGTCGTGCTGATCGACCCGGATACGGACAAAGTCCTGTAAAAATTGAACCACGGAGGACACGGAGGACGCGGAGAAAAGCGGGTCGACAAAAAAGCCAGGGGCGCCGGGACTTCGCAATGGATGCCATCCGATTGCCGCCTGGAGCATCGCCTCGCATTTCATGGTTTCTTTGTCCTTCCTCCGTGTTCTCCGTGTCCTCCGTGATTCATAGCCCTGGAAAAGACGAGGAGTCACACGATGGCAACGACCAAGCCCTCCCACGCAATTGCGCTCACCGGCACCGAGCAGCCCGACGTGCCGGGGCGCGTGCTGACCGCCGGTCCGATGTCCGTCGAGCTCGACAACGGCCAGTTGCGCTATCTGAAGGTCAACGGCGTCGAGGTGCTGCGCGCCGTCGGTTTCCTGGTGCGCGACGAGAACTGGGGCACCTACACGCCGGCCATCAGCAACCTCAAGGTCGACCAGCGCCCGGACGGTTTTTCCGTCTCCTTCCACGCGGTGTGCAGGCGGCCCGGCCAGGAAATCGCCTACGACGCGAAGATCGAGGGCACGCGCGAGGGCAACCTCGAGTTCACCGGCGTCGCGACGCCGAAGACCGACTTCCTCACGGCGCGCACCGGCTTCGTGGTCCTGCATCCGCTCAAGGGCGTGGCCGGCCACGCGGTGGACATCGAGCACGTCGACGGCCGGCGCGTGAAGGACAGGTTCCCCGAGCTCGTGAACCCGGTCCAGCCGGTGCTCAGCATCCGCTCCCTGACCCACGAGGTGATGCCGGGCCTGAAGGCCACCGTGCGCATGGAAGGCGACACCTTCGAGATGGAGGACCACCGCAACTGGACCGACGCCTCCTTCAAGACCTATGTCCGCCCGCTCATCCTGCCCTGGCCCTACACGCTCAAGGCCGGCGAGACCGTGAAGCAGGCCATCAAGGTGACCCTGGCGGGAAACGCGCCCAGGGGCAGGTCCGCCTCCGACAGGAGCGTCGGCGTGCGCCTGGGCGCCGCGTCGCGCGACACCCTCCCGCCCGTCGGCCTGGGCGTGCCGGCCGAGGAAATCGAATCCGCGGTGAAACAGCTCGACCTGCTCAAGCTCGCTGCACCGCGCTTCCTGGTCTGCCACATCGACCCGCGCCGCAAGCACGGCTTGAAGGAACTCTATGGCTATCGCGTGCTGGCCGAGCAGACCGGCGCCGAAGCCTACCTGGAGGCCGTCGTCGAGAGCGTCGACCGGTTCGCGCAGGAGCTGGGGGCCCTCGCCGGCCAGGTCAGGCAGTCGGGCCTGCGCCTCGCCGGGCTGGCCGTGGTGCCCGTGGGCGACCTGAAGTCCGTCCTGCCCGGCGGCCCGCGCCCGCCAGCGCCCGAGCTCAAGGCGCTGTACGCGGCGGCGCGCGCCGCGTTTCCCGGCGTCAGGCTCGGCGGCGGCATGTTCTCCTTCTTCACCGAACTCAACCGCAAGCGCCCGCCGGCCGAAGCCCTGGATTTCGTGGTCAACACCACCTGCCCGATCGTGCACGCGGCCGACGACCGCTCGGTGATGGAGACCCTGGAGGCGCTGCCCTACCAGGTAAGCACCGCGCGCGCCTATATCGGCAAGACCGCTTACCGCATCGGCCCGAGCGGCATCGGCTGCCGCGACAATCCGCACGGGGCCACGTGGACGCCCAACCCCGACAACCTTCGTGTCTGCCTGACCAGGCTCGACCCGCGCCAGCGCGGCCTCTTCGGCGCGGCGTGGACGCTGGGCTACATCGCCACGTTCGCCCGCACCGGCGTGGAATCGATCGCGATGGGCGCGCCCACCGGCCCGCTGGGCATCATCTACCGCAAGGCGGAGCACAAGCAGCCCTGGTACGACGGCCTGTCCGCACCGGCCGTGTTCCCGGCCTTCCACGTCATCGCCGGCCTCACCCGGGGCGCGGGACAGAAGCTCGTCGCGGCGGAGTCGTCGGACCCGGCGAAAGTCGTGGCGCTCGCGTATCGGGCAAAGCGCGGCACCACGCTGTGGCTTGCCAACCTGACGGCGCAGACGCAGGCCGTCTCGCTGTCCGGCGCGCAGGGCGCGATGTTCGCCGGCACGCTGGACGAGGCGGGCTTCGTGAAGGCCACCACCGACCCGGAAGCCTTCCAGGACGCCTGGAAGCCGCTCAAGGGCCCGGGGGTGGACCTGGCGCCCTATGCGGTGGCCTTCCTGTCCATCAACGATCCGGCCTAGGCGGGCCAGGCAAGAACAAGCGCGCGGCGCATGCCGCGCTACAACAACCGGCGCGTCGGCAAGCGCCACGACTGGCAGGAGGCAGGCATGGATGCAGGGCATCGCAGGGTGATGATGGCGTCGGCGGTGGGTTCGGCGCTGGAGTGGTACGACTTCTTCATTTACGGGATGGCCGCGGCGCTGGTGTTCGGCGACCTGTTCTTCCCCAAGCTCGATCCCACCACGGCCCTGATCGCCTCCTTCGCCACCTTCGGCGTCGGCTTTTTCGCGCGGCCCTTCGGCGGCATCCTCTTCGGACACCTGGGCGACCGCCTCGGGCGCAAACCGGTGCTCGTCATCACCCTGATGCTGGTGGGCGTGGGCACCTTCCTCATCGGCCTGCTGCCGACCTACGACCAGGTCGGCCTGTGGGCGCCGGTCATGCTGGTGCTGCTGCGCCTGATCCAGGGCTTCGGCGCCGGGGCCGAGTACGGCGGCGCGGTGATCCTGGCGGTGGAGCACGCGCCGCCGGGCAGGCGCGGCCTGTTCGGCAGCTTCGCCGCAATCGGCGTGAACATCGGCCTGCTGCTGGCGACCGGCGTGTTCGCGGTCTTCTCCTCGCTGCCCAAGGAAGAGTTCCTGAGCTGGGGCTGGCGCGTTCCCTTCCTGCTGTCGATCATCCTGATCGTGGTCGGATTCTTCATCCGCGCCAGGGTCTCCGAGACGCCGGTGTTCAGCGAGATCGCCGCCAAGAGCAAGGCGGCGCGCTCGCCCGTGAAGGACGCGTTCGTCAAGCATCCCCGCGAATTCCTGGTGGTCATCGGTGCGCGGCTCGCGGAAAACGGCCTGGGCTACATCTACCCCGTGTTCACGCTGAGCTACATGACCAAGCAGCTCGGCCTGGAGAAGAGCATGGTGCTGGGCGGCATCATGCTCGCCTACGCCATCTCGCTGTTCACCGTGCCGATGTTCTCGTCGCTCTCGGACCGCATCGGCCGGCGCGCCGTGTACGGGGGTGCCGCCGTCTTCTCGGCGCTGTTCGCCTATCCGTTCTTCCTGATGGTCGGCACCGGGTCCCAGCCCGTCATCTGGATCGCGCTGATCCTGGCCATCGCCGTCGGCAACTCCGGCATGTTCGGCCCCCAGGCCGCCTACTTCGCGGAGATGTTCGGCGCCAAGCTGCGTTACAGCGGCTTTGCCGCGGCGCGCGAACTGGGCTCCATCCTGGCCGGCGGCCCCGCCCCGGCGCTGGCCACCTACCTGTGGCTCACGGTGGGCGGCGGCGAGCCCTGGTACGTGGCGGCCTACATGGTCACGCTTGCCGTCGTCACGGCGATCGCGATCTACTACGGACCGGAGACCTATCGCTCCGACATCGCCGCCAGCAAGCCCGACGCCAGCTAGGCGGCCGGCGGCGCGCGGGGGCCGCGCCGCCCCGCGTTCCCCGCACCACGAAGGAGGCTCCCATGGCCAATCGCAATTCGCCCTTCCACCCGATCATCTACGTGCGCGGCTACGCCATGACCTCGACGGAGATCGACGAGACCACGGCGGATCCGTTCTGCGGCTTCAACCTGGGCTCGACGGTGTTCCGCGCCGTGCCCGACAAGACCAAGCCGCCGCGCAAGTTCATCTTCGAGTCGCCCGTGGTGCGCCTGGCCTCCGACTTCGGCTACACCGACGTCTACGAGGACGGCTACGACATCCTCGACGAGGACTGGAGCGCCAATCCCGACAACAGGCTGCCGTCGCGCTCGATCATCGTCTACCGCTATTACGACGAGGCCTCCCAGCTGCTCGGGCTGGGCAAGGTGCCCCCGATCCAGGTCTTTTCCGAGAAGCTGGGCGGGCTCATCCTGCGCGTGCGCGACCTGGTCTGCGCCAACCGGGAGAACAAGGTCGATCCCGCCGACTTCCGCTGCTACCTCGTGGCGCACTCGATGGGCGGCCTGGTCTGCCGCGGGCTGCTGCAGAACCCGAAGCTCGACAAGGGCCGGGCAAGCCGCTACGTGGACAAGTTCTTCACCTATGCCACGCCCCACAACGGCATCGACATCGCCGGCGTCAACGTGCCGAAGTGGCTGAGCCTGAACGACATCAACAACTTCAACCGCGACAACATCGCGAAGCACCTCGACCTCGAGGCCGTTTACAGGAAGACCGGACGGGTGGACTGGATCCCCGAGGACCGCTTCCCGCCCGGGAAGGTGTTCTGCATGGTGGGCACCAACCGCGCCGACTATGAAGTGGCGCTGGGGGCCTCGCGCACCTTCGCCGGCCACGGCAGCGACGGCCTGGTGCGCATCGAGAATGCCACCCTGAGCGGCGTCAGGGCCAACGGCAGCGAGGGCGACGCCTGCGCCAAGGCATTCACCTACCGCTCGCACTCCGGCCATTTCGGCATCGTCAACAGCGAGGAGGCCTACCAGAACCTGGTCCGCTTCCTGTTCGGGGACGTGCGCGCGGACATCTGGGTGGACATCGACGAGATCCGCCTCCCGGACCCGCTGCAAAAGGCCGCGGACGAAGGCAGGAAGATCAATGCCCTCTACCAGCTCGAGGTCCTGGCATCGCCGCGCGGCAAGCTCTGGTACCTCACCCGGCGCACCGCGGAGGAGGATTCCGTCGCCTGCCTCACGCAGGAACAGTGGGTGGCGAACAAGGGCAGGCGCAAGCCGCTGTACGTTTCCACCGTGTTCCTCGCCAACCGCGCCCGGGTCAACCCGCGGCGGCGCTCGCTCGCCTACGCCATGACCCTGGGCATCCGCGTGCCCGACTACGAGATCGACCGCAAGCTCTGGGTCAACGAGCACTACGAGGGTGGCTACCTGTTCCGCAATGCCGTGATCCTGGAGATGGTGCCGCCGCAGAAGGCGGGCGACAAATGGAAGGTGACCCACACCTGGCGGGAGCAGGCCCTGGGCGGCACCGAGATCGACGCCACGCAGCTCAAATCCGGCAAGGTGGAGGTGACGGTGCCCTTCGACAGCGGCAAGCGCCCCGGGGTGCGCGGCCAGTTGCGCTTCGTGCTGTCGGAGTGGAACCCGGACGCGCAGCAGGACGAATGACGGGCCGCTTGCGGGCAACCTGGCCGCGGGCATGCCCGCGGCATTGGTGCCGGCATCGGCCTGGGCAGCGTCGGGATGGGCACCGGCATCCCGCCTGTCCAGCCGCGCCAGGACCGGGCGCGGACTCGTGATCCTCGTGCCGGACGGCGCCTGGCGCCCCGTCAACGGCACGCGCCCCCGGCCGTTACTCGACCTCATCGGGGCTCATGATAATTTGGCCTCTTTTCGGGAATTTTTCCCAAGGTAACTGCGTGTAAGATCGGCACCCTCGCCACTGAACCTTGGGCCACCATCCGTTATCCAAGGCAGGCGCGGGACACGAATACGCGCCAGACGAATCCACCATCGGGAGGCCAGTCAAAGTGAACCACCCCATTCGAGACCTGCTGCCGCGGGGCGGCGCGCTGCTCGTCCTAACCGCCTTCGTGGCCGCCCCGGCGCTCGCCGCCGACAAGGGCCTCGCCTACGTCAGCAACCAGAAGGGCGAGGTGACGGTGATCGACATCGCCACGCTCGCCACCGTGGGCGAGATCGACGTCGGCTCGGAGGGGCCGCGCGGCATCGGCGTCACCGCCGACGGCAAGTTCCTCGTCACGGCCAACGGCGACGACGGCGACATTTCCGTCATCGACCGCGAGGCGCGCAAGCTCGTCAAGCGCATTCCCATCGGCAAGAACCCGGAGTTCGTGCGCGTGCGCGGGGACATGGCCTTCGTTTCCTTCGAGCCCGCCTCGAAGGGGGGCCCGCCGCCCAAGCCCGGCTCCAAGGAAGCCGAGGCCCTGCAGAAGGAGCGCGAGGACGACGCCGAGGAGCCGGCCAAGATCGCGGTGGTCGACCTCAAGCAGGGCAAGGTCGTGCGCGAGATCGTCGGCGGCATGGAGACCGAGGGCATCGAGTTCTCCGCCGACGGCAGGAAGATCCTGATCACCAACGAGGCCGACGAGAACATCTCGGTGCACGAGATCGAGTCGGGCAGGCTGGTGAAGAAGATCGCGACCAAGTCCTACGGCAACCGGCCGCGCGGCATCAAGATGTCGCCGGACGGCAAGTTCTACGCCGCGACGCTCGAGTACGGCAACAAGCTGCTGGTCCTCGACGGCGACTTCCGCGTGGCCAGGGCCATCCCCACGGGCGAAGTGCCCTACGGCCTCGCCTTCGACCGCAAGGGCGAGCGCCTGTTCGTGGCGCTGTCCAAGGGCAAGTCGCTGCAGGTCTTCGACACCAAGACCTGGCAGCCGGTCCAGAACGTGCCCACCGGCGAGCGCTGCTGGCATTTCACGTTCACGCCGGACGACAGCCAGATCCTCGTCGCCTGCGGGCGCTCCAACGAGGTGGTCGTGATCGACGCCGCCACGCTGCAGGCGGTGAAGCGCATCGAGGACAAGAAGCTGCCCTGGGGCATCGTGACCTACCCGAAGTCGGTCGGCAGCCTCGACATGCCCTGACGCAACGTCCCACCGCGACGCCCGAAGGAGCCCCGCTGCCGGGGCTCTTTTTTTGCCCGGCGCGACCGCCCTGCAGGGATCCCGGTGGCGGGTTCACAGGCGGCCCGAATCCGGTGCAGAATTGGGGTGACGGCGCCGGAAGACGGCGCGGCGCCAAGGGAGCCAGCATGCCGGAAGGAAGCAAGAAAGCCACGGGCACGGTCCGCCCCATCCGGACGCGCCGGGATTACAAGGGCGCCGAGTCCGTCGTGAAGAAGATCTCCGGGCAGGCCGACCGGGAGTCGGCCGCGGAGAAGCGCCTGCAGTCCCTCATCCGGGAAATGGAGCGCTTCGACGGCGACGAGGACGACGACGCCGCCTCCGATGGCGGTTACGCGGGCCCTCGCCGCCGCTGGTCGGACGAGTCCTCCGACCCCGAGTAGGGCCTCAACGGCTGGCGCCGCCAGCCATCGCGGGAGACGCATCGTGGGCAATTCCTGGAAGGCCGCCGCCGCGGCACTGTGCCTTGCCTTGCTGGTGCGGCCCTCCCTGGCCGTGGACATCGAGCATCGCCGCGTCGACGTCATGAGCGAGGGCATGCGCCTGGCCGCGTACGCCTACCATCCCGCCAATCCCGCGGGGCCGCTGCCCCTCATCGTGCTCTCGCACGGCTGGGGCGGCACCGCCGCCGGGCTCGACTTCCAGGCCAGGGCGTTCGCCGAGGCGGGCTACTACGCCCTCGCGCTCGACTACCGGGGCTGGGGACAAAGCGATGCGCGGCTCGTGCTCGACGACCTGCGCCCCGAGGCGAGGCCGCGCGAATTGCGCGAGGCGGTGGACCCGATCGACCAGGCCACGGACCTGTTCAACGCGATCCACTGGGCGATGGGCGAGCCGCTCGTCGACCGCGACCGCGTGGGCCTGTGGGGAACCAGTTTCTCCGGGGGGCTCGTGGCCTATGTCGCGGCACGCGACCCGCGCGTCAAGGCGTTCGTCAGCCAGGTCGGCTATTTCGGCGAGTCGCCGCGGGGCGGCGATGCGGCGGCCAGGCAGAGGGCCTACGCGGATGCAACGCGCAGGGCGCGCGGCGAGCTCCCCTTTCCCGAACCGGGCGCGCACGAGATCGGCAACCTGCGCGGCGCGCCGCTGCGGGAGAAGTTCCTGCTTTACGCGCCGATCGACGACGTGGCCGGCGCGCGCGGCTGTGCCATGCTGTTCATCGCGGCCGGGCGCGAGGAACTCTTCGACAACCGCCGGCATCCGCAGCTCGCCTTCGAGCGGGCGCCGGAGCCGAAGCAGTACGTCGTGATTCCCGGCATCTCGCACTACGGCATCTACGGCGAGGCCCGCGAGCAGGCCACGCGCCTGGCCATCGACTGGTTCAACCGGCATTTGAAGAAAACCTAGAGGAGACATCACAGGCATGGACCTGAAACTGCACGACAAGACGGCCTTCATTTCCGGCTCCACCAAGGGCATCGGGTACGCCATCGCCGAGCTGCTCGCGGGTGAAGGCGCCAGGGTCATCGTCAACGGCCGCACCGAGCCGGCCGTGGCCGACGCCATCGCGCGGATCCGGGCCAGGCACCCCCGCGCCACGCTCGACGGTTACGCGGGCGACCTCGCCACCGCCGCGGCCGCCGCCGGGCTGGCGCGCCACCTGCCTTCGGTCGACATCCTGGTCAACAACCTCGGCATCTTCGATCGCAAAGTGTTCGAGGAGATCGACGACGCCGAGTGGCAGCGGTTCTTCGACATCAACGTCATGAGCGGCGTGCGCCTGTCGCGCACCTACCTCGCCGGGATGAAGCAGCGCGGCTGGGGCCGCATCGTGTTCATCAGCAGCGAGAGCGGCATCCAGATCCCGGACAACATGATCCATTACGGCA
>DASZQJ010000022.1:0-12176 GCA_035549715.1 Burkholderiales bacterium | reverse complement strand
TAGCAAGATCCTCCCAATTTCCCGCAATAACCTTCCAGCGCGAGCAATAAACAACAAAAAGTCGGCAACAGCCTGCAAGAACTTTCAGGCTGCAACTTCCATGCTTCGCCTCACAGATCGCGGCCATTTGTCATCCGGAAGGGATGGCGGCGATCCGGGCCCCGGGGTTCCGGGCGCCAACCCAATCTCAACGGAGGAAGTCATGAAAGCCATCAAGTTCGCAGTTGCCGCCGCCTTTGCCACCGTCGCCTTCGCGGGCGTGGCCTCGGCCGACAGCACCATCTATACCCGCAGCCCGGAAGCCGCGCAGGCCGACCTGAACCGCGACTGGTCCTTCAACGGCGGCGGCAATGCCGGCCAGGTGCGCCAGCGCACCACGTCCGAGATGCACGCCGACCTGGTCCGCGACTGGAACGCGAAGCCCGTGGCATCCGAAAGCAAGAACACCCTGCACAGCCGCAACTCGCAGCAGGCGTACGACGACCTGGTCCGCAACTGGAACTAAGTCGCGCACCCGCAGGCAAACTGAAACGGGCGGCCCACAAGGCCGCCCGTTTTGTTTTGGCGCGCCGGACTTTCAGCGGCGCACGGTCGCCGCGTTCTGCCCGAACAGGATCTTGCGCGATTCGTCGTCCACCGTCGGCCGGGTGTTGACCGCCTTGCCCTTCCCGTAGGCGGCCACCACCGCCGGTCTCGCCCCGATCGCCTCGAACCAGCGGCGCAAATGGGGAAAATCGGCCAGGTCCTGCCCCTGCCGTTCGTGGGGCACCACCCATGGATAGGCCGCCATGTCGGCGATGGAGTAGCCGCCGGCGACGTATTCACGATCCGCCAGCCGCTTGTCCAGCACGGCATAAAGGCGCGCCGTCTCGTTCACGTACCGGTCGATCGCATACGGCAGCTTCTGCGGCGCGTACTGGCGAAAGTGATGGTTCTGCCCCGCCATCGGCCCCAGTCCCGCGACCTGCCAGAACAGCCATTGCAGCACTTCGACGCGACCGCGCAGGTCCCGGGGCAGGAAGCGTCCGGTCTTCTCCGCCAGGTACAGCAGGATGGCCCCGGATTCGAAGACGGAGACCGGCGCCCCGCCGCCTTCCGGTTCGTCATCGACGATCGCCGGCATGCGGTTGTTGGGCGAGATGCGCAGGAACCCGGGCTGGAACTGGTCGCCCGCGCCGATGTTGACCGGCACGATGCGGTAGGGCGTGGCGGTCTCTTCGAGGAAGATGGTGACCTTGTGGCCGTTGGGCGTGGGCCAGTAGTGGACATCTATCATATGAGTGACGAGTGACGAGTGACGAGTGACGAGTGACGAGTGACGGCAAATCATGGCCCTTCGGCCGCGCGCGGGCAACGTTCGTCGCGGCCTGAGTGTTATTCGTCACAAGAATAGCCTTCGCCTTGCCCTTCCGTCTGCCGATCCCGCCGGTTGGATATACTCGCGGGCATCTTCCGCATCCCCTCCCTCCCATGGCAATGCATTTCGACCTCCTGACCCTCGGCGCCGGCAGCGGCGGCGTGGCGATCTCCAACCGCGCGGCCAGCTATGGCGCCAAATGCGCGATCGTCGAATCGGGCCGCATCGGCGGCACCTGCGTCAACGTGGGCTGCGTGCCCAAGAAGGTGATGTGGAACGGCGCCATGCTGGCCCACGCCCTCGACGACGCCGCCGACTACGGCTTTCGGCTCGGCGCACACGAGTTCGACTGGGCCACGCTGTGCGCGCGACGCGACGAGCACGTGCGCGAGCTCAACGGGCTCTACGAGCGCAACCTCGCCAGGAACGGCGTCGAGATCATCCGCGGCACGGCCCGGTTCGTGGGCCCCAAGACCGTCAAGGTGGGCGCGCAGACCTGCACGGCGGACCACGTGGTGATCGCCGTGGGGGGGCGGCCCTTCGTCCCGCCGGTGCCCGGCGCGGGCATCGGCATCACGTCCGACGGCTTTTTCGAGCTGGCCGCGCAGCCGAGGAAGGTGGCGATCGCCGGCGCGGGCTACGTCGCCGTGGAACTGGCTGGTCTGCTGACCGCCCTGGGCAGCGAGGTCACACTGCTGACGCGCCGCCCGCACGTGCTCAACGACTTCGATGCCATGCTGCGCAACGAACTGATGGCGCAGATGCAGGCGGACGGCATGCGGCACGTGGCCGGCACGCACATCACCAAAGTGGCCCGGGTGGACGGCGGCATCCGCATCGAGCACCTCGCAGGCGCCGCGCTGGAAGGCCTCGATTGCCTCATCTGGGCGGCAGGGCGCCAGCCCAACACCGACCGCCTCGACCTGCGGGCCACCGGCGTGGCGGTGGACGCGACGGGCGACATCCCGGTGGACGAGTTCCAGGCGACCAGCGTGCCCGGCATCTACGCGGTGGGCGACATCATCGGCCGCTTCGAGCTCACCCCCGTGGCCATCGCGGCGGGTCGCCGGCTGGCCGACCGCCTCTTCGGCGGCATGAAGGATCGCAAGCTCGCCTACGAGAACATCCCGACGGTGCTGTTCACCCATCCCGCCATCGGCACCGTGGGCCTGTCCGAGGCCGCCGCGGTCAAGGCGCATGGCGCGCAGAACGTGAAGGTCTACGAGACGCGCTTCACGCCCATGCTGCACGCCTTCACCCGGCGCAAGGTGAAGTGCTCGATGAAGCTCGTGGTCGCGGGCCCCCGGGAGCAGATCGTCGGCTGCCACATTTTCGGGCCCGGCGCGGACGAGATGCTGCAGGGCTTCGCGGTGGCGGTGCGCATGGGCGCCACCAAGCGCGACTTCGACGACACCGTGGCCATCCATCCGACCGCCGCGGAAGAGCTGGTGACGATGCGCAACAGCCGGCCCGCGAACGCGGGTGAGGCGTGAGGCGCAAGGGGTTGGGAGGAAGGCCCTCCCCACGATAATTCCCTGCCGCTGTCGCCGCGCCAGACAAACTTTCCCCCTCGCTCCCCACCCCTCTCGCCTCTCGCCTCCCGGCTTTTCCCTGTGTTAACCTGCGCCGGCCAGTCCGCAAGGCAGGGAACATCCGTTGTGCATGGCAACGCGCCGCAGAGCGCGGGCCATCCGCGAAACCGAGTCCAGAACAACAGGAGGAGACCATGTCAGCCGAGCAGACCGCGCGCAGGGGCGCTTTCGACCCCTACGCCCTCGATCCCAACGACGTCCTCGAGCCGCCGCAGTCCTTCGGCGAGATCATGCGCAAGACCGGCCCCGGCATGGTGCTGGCCGCCTCGATCGTCGGCTCCGGGGAACTGATCCTCACCACCACGCTGGGCGCCAAGGTCGGCTACATGATGATGTGGCTGATCATCCTGTCCTGCCTCATCAAGGCCGTGGTGCAGGCCTTCCTCGGGCGCTACACCATCGCCATGGCCGAAACCGGGCTCGACGCCGTCAACCGCGTGCCCGGCCCGCGATTCCGCGTGGGCTGGGTGGTGTGGGCGTGGGCCGCCATGGTGTTCATGACCCTGTTCCAGATCACCGGCATGTTCATCGGCGTCTCGCAGACCATGAACAGCATCGTCACCAGCATCTCGGTGACCGTCTGGGTCATGCTGTTCCTGATCTTCGCGCTGGCCCTGCTGCTGGGCGGCGCCTACCACCGCATCGAAAAGCTGGCGATGATCAAGGTCGGCCTGTTCACCCTGATCACGCTCATGTCCGCGGTCCTGCTGCTGTCCTCGGACAGCTTCAAGGTGTCGGAGCTGGCGCAGGGCTTCACCTTCCAGGTGCCCGAGGCCGGGCTTGCCGTGGCGGTCGCCGTGTTCGGCATCACCGGTGTGGGCGCCACCGAGCTCTACATCTACACCTACTGGTGCGTGGAAAAGGGCTATGCGCGCTACACCGGCCCGCGCGAGGATTCCGAGGCCTGGCGCCGGCGCGCCCGCGGCTGGGTGCGGGTGATGAACTTCGACGTGATCGGCTCGATGATCATCTACACCATCGCCACCGTGGCTTTCTACCTGCTCGGCGCCGGCATCCTGAACAAGATGGGGCTGGTGCCGGACGGCAAGGCCATGATCGCCACGCTCACCAACATCTACACCCAGACCTTCGGCGAGTGGGCGAAGTGGCTGTTCTACCTCGGCGCCATCGTCATCCTGTTCGGCACCATCATCGCCGCCACCGCCGGGCACTCGCGCATGTTTGCCGACTTCATGCGGCTGCAGGGAACGTTCCGCAAGGACGACTCGGCGGCGCGCAACCGCTGGCGCGACGTCTTCACGGTGGTGCTGCTGGTGGTCCCGGTGATCTTCTACCTGATCTTCGGCCAGGCGCCGGTGCAGATGGTGGTCTGGGGCGCCATCGCACAGGCGATGATGCTGCCCGTCATCTCCTTCGCCACCGTGTTCCTCGTGCAGCGCCACCTGCCCAGGGAGCTCAAGGCGCCCGGCTGGCTGACCGCCCTGCTCTGGCTGGGCGCCATCGTCATCACCGGCTTCGTGGTGCCGGCGCTGATCTCCGAGTTCAGGAAAATCTTCTGACCCTGCAATCACGAAAGGAAGCACGATGAGCATCAAGCGCCTGCACGTCGGGCCGCGGCTGTCCCAGGTCGCGGTCCACGGCAACACCGTCTACACGGCCGGCATCGTCGCCGACGACACCAACGTCGACGTCGCCGGACAGACCGGCCAGATCCTGGACAAGATCGACCAGTACCTGAAGGAAGCCGGCACCGACAAGACGAAGATCGTGTCCTGCACGATCTGGCTGGCCGACATCAAGGACTTCGCGCAGATGAACGCGGTGTACGACCAGTGGGTGGCCAAGGGCAACCAGCCCCCGCGCGCGTGCGTCGAGTCGAAGCTCGCGACCCCCGCCTACAAGGTGGAGATCCGGGTCATCGCCGCGATCTAGACGAACCGCGCGCGACCGCAAGAGGGCGACTCATTGGGTCGCCCTTCTTTTTCCCCCTGTCGCCTCGCACCTCGCGCCTCACGATCACTCGATCGCCGTCTCCGGCACCTCGCGCGGCTTGAAGCGGTGCCCCAGCGCCACGTACAGGCCGCTGCCGACGATGATGACCATGCCGATCAGCGACCAGCCGTCGGGCAGGTCGCCGAACACGAGGAAGCCGAACAGGATCACCCACAGCAACTGCACGTAGCCCAGCGGGGACAGGAACGAGGCATTCTCCAGCTCCAGCGCCTTGATGAGCATGTAGTGCCCGAACCCCGCCGCCGCGCCGAGCAGGACCAGCAGCGGCACGTGGTGCAGCGCCGGCGCCTTCCAGTAGAAGGGCACCGCCATCGACATCAGCACGCAGCCCACCAGCGCCGTGTAGAACAGCGTGGTCAGCGGATGCTCGGTCTCGCTGAACTTGCGGGTCATGATCTGGTACTGGCTGTAGCAGAACGCCGAGCAGATGGGCAGCAGCGCCGGCCACTGCAGCAGGCCGGTGCCGGGCCGGATGATGAACAGCACCCCCAGGAAACCGGCGGCCACCGCGAACCAGCGCGAACGGCTGACCCGCTCCTTGAGCAGCCAGACCGCGAACAGGGTCACCAGCAGCGGCGAGATGAAGCTGATGGCCTTGACCTCGGCCATCGGCAGGAAGGACAGCGCGCCGAAATAGCATGCGGTGGAACCCATCAGCAGCGCCGCCCGCAGCACCTGCCCGCCGGGCTGGTCCGTCTTCACCATGCGCGCACCCATGCGCGGGGCGATCAGCAGCAGGGTGAACACCAGGTGGGTGGTGTAACGGCACCAGACCAGCATCGGCACCGGATAGACGCGGCTCAGGTACTTCGCGGTGGTTTCGAGCACCGAAAAGCAGAACACCATCACCATCATGAACAGGACTGCGCGGGTGCTGCCCGGAAGGGCCCGGAACCGGGCCAGCGAAGCGGAGATCAAGGAGCGCTGCGAAGGGGACGAGAAGGCGCCATTCTAGCGCGGGGAGGAAAAGAAAAGAGGAAAGAGGAAAGGTGAAAGAGGACGGGCGAAAGGGAAAAGTGAACGCCCCGAAGCCGGCCTGATTTCCGCTTCAGACCTTTCTCCCTGGTCCTGCCTTCTCCTACCCCGGGTTCACGTAGCCATAGCGCAGGTTGCTGCGCTCGCCACCGGCGGCAAGGTAGTCGGCCTTCAGCGCGGACAACCGGTCGGGCCTTTGCGCGAACCGGGTGATCTCGAAGCCGTACAGGCGGGCGCTGTTCTCGCCGAAGATCGCGTTCTTGACCGGGCCGTCCGCGGGGCCGAGCGGCTTGAAGCCGAAGCTCGCCTGCAGGTCGTCGGGGATCTCGAGCCGGCGCAGCCCCTCGATCTGCCACTGCGGCGCGCCGGTCCACACCGCGTCCGAGCCCCACACCACGTGCCCGTGGCCCAGGCCCGCGACGAGCTGGCCGACGATGACCGCGGCCAGCCGCGGCTGGCTCACCGCCGTCAGCGCGAAGACCTGGCCGAGGTCGCCGTAGACGTTGGTCACGCCGTGCTTTTCCGGGATCTCGGCGAGGTCGGTCACCCACTCCACCCGCCCGGTCGCCTCGAAGGCGGCGAGGGCCTCCTCCGGCGTGCCGCCGCCGGGGAACCGGTACCCCGAGTGGTAGATGATGAAATTGAGCTGCGGCCAGTCCTTCGCCGCGCGGGCGACGTCGCTCACGTCCACGTAGGGGCGCAGGTGCGGGAACTGCCTCTGCACCGAAGGCGGGAACAGGCCCTTGTGGATGCAGACGTTCGTCAGCCCCGCGGCGGCGAACTTCCCGTAGGCGGGATAGACCAGCTTCTCGTCGTCGAGGCGCCACGGATGGCGGCTCAGGTCCTTGTGCGTGTTGTCGCCGATGGTGTAGCCCTTGAACGAGTCGGGCTGGTCCTGCTCGATGGCGCGGTCGATCTCGTCGAGCCAGCCGGGTTGGCCGGGCGTGAAGATCGAATGCGCGAACATGCGCCTGCCGCCCGCCTGCTCGTTGATGCGCGCCCGGGCGGCGACCGTCATCGGGTTGGTGAGGAACCAGTCCTGCGCCACCTCGGAGGGCGCACTGCTGATCAGCGCCACCTTGGTGTCGCTGTCGAGGAAGACCTCCTTGACGTAGTTCTCGAACTTGAGGTCCTCGATGGTCTGCGGCCGGCCGGCCAGCGCCGGGTTCCAGCCGGCCTTGCCCACCGCCTCGCGCATGCGCACGAACGTCTCGATGCGCGTGTCCTCGCGCAGGAAATGGGTATGCCCGTCGAAGATGAACTGGTCGGCCAGCGTCCGGGCGCGCTCCTCGGCCAGGCCGGGATCGGCGGCCTCCGCCGGCGACACCCCGAACAGCGGGCCGTAGACCTCGTTCATGGCCAGGAACGCGGCCGCCATGCCGGAGGCGGTGCGCAGGAAGCGGCGGCGGGACACGCCCTGCCGCGGCGCCAGGGTGTCCGCCAGGCGCGACAGGCGCGCCTCCACCTCGCGCTGGGCGGGCGTCTGGGGCAGCGGGAGGAATTCCTCGCTCGCCACGATCCGGGTGGGGATCGGGCTGTCGAAGCAGTCGAATTCGGCCGGCGCCAGGCAGGCCCGTTCCTCGTCGCTCAGCAAGCGCATCGCAACTCCTCGTCCGGGGCGGGATCGGCCTGCCGCGGGGGGCCCAAAAGCCTTATCATTACGTCCCCCCACCGTCGGGCTGCGGCCACGCCGGTAAGTTCAGGAGTTTGCAGCAATGCGAATGGAAGTGCATGTGCACGGCACGGTGCTGCTCCGCGCCGGGACGACCCCCAGCCAGATCGAGGACGCGCTGCGTCCGTGGCTCGAATACATCGACGAGGACAACCTGGCCGACGCGAAGAGCGTGCACCCGGACGAGCCGGGCATCCTGTTCGACAAGCGCCGCCGCGTGCTCGAGGTGTGCTGGACCGGCGACGTCGGCCGCAGCTTCCACACGACCGTGTCCAACGCCCTCGCGGCCCTGAACCCGTTCTCCGAGGAGGCGGCGGCCTTCGACGTGAGCTACTACCTGGACGACGGGCAGGACGAGTTCAGCGTCGTGTTCGTCGGCCCCACGCCCGAGATGATCCGCGAGGCGCAGCGCCGGCGCATGATCGAGGACGTGCAGAACCTGCTCTCGCGGCAGTTCTCGGAATCGGAAGTCGGCGAGGTCACGGCCCTGGTGAACCAGCTGTTCGAGCGCAACTGGAAGGGCGCCGCCCCGCTCTCCCCCTCCGGCGGCGGCTCGGAGGTCGTGCCGATGCCCCCGGGGCGCAAGCATTTGCACTAATGCCGTGAATGTCGTGACTACGTGACGGTCGTGACGGCGTGACGAACGTGACTGTCGTGACGGCGTGAATGCCGTGACGGCGTGAATGTCGTGACGGCGCGACGAACGTGACGGTCGTGACGACGTGAATGCCGTGAATATCGTGAATATCGTGAATGTCGTGACGAACGTGACGGCGTGACTGTCGAAAATTCCTGCAACGGCCAATTCCACCGCGCGCCCGGGAAAGTCCCGGGCGCTTTTTTTGATCCTGCATGAACGCAACGCAACCCTCCGATGGCCGCCGCCTGCCCGCGGTGCGCACGGATGCCCACGGCAAGCGCCACGTCGACCTGCGTGCGGTGGTCGTGCTCGCCCTGCCGCTGTTCATCAACAGCGGCATCCAGGCGCTGCTCAACCTGACCGACACCTGGTTCATCGGCCGCCTGTCCACGGATGCCACGGCCGCGATCGGGGCCACGTACTGGTTCCTGATCGTGGCGATCCTGTTCTTCGGCGGCACCGGGCTCGCGGTGCAGACCTTCGCCGCGCAGGCCTACGGCGCCGGCGACAACCGCGCCGCGGGGCGGGTGGCGTGGGCCGGCATGCTGGGCGCGCTGCTCGTGGCGCCCGCCTTCGTGGCGATCGCGTTGCTCGGCCCCCGGCTGGTCGGGGCGCTCGGCCTCGCTCCCCACGTGGAAGGCATGGCGGTGGACTTCTGGTTCCCGCGCGCGCTCGGCGGGGTGTTCGCCGTGGGCATCTGGAGCGTGACCGGGTTCTTCAACGGCACCGGGCGCACGCGGGTCACGCTGGTGGTCATGAGCTTCGTGGCGGTGCTCAACGCCGGGCTGAACCAGCTGTTCATCTTCGGCTTCGGCTGGGGCGTGGCGGGGGCGGGCTGGGCCACGACGACGGCGCTGGCGGCGGGCAACGTCCTCGCCCTGTGGCTGATCGCGGGCCGCGCCATCGACCGCGAGTACCACACGCGCGCCTCCTGGCGCGACGCCCACCGGGACCTCGCGCGCCTGCTGCGCGTGGGATTCCCCATCGGCCTGTTCCCCGCGATCGACGTCACCGGGCTGGCGATGTTCCAGGCCATGCAGGCCAGCGCCGGCGCGATCGGCGGCGCCGCCACCCAGATCGTGATGATGCTGACGTCGCTCGCCTACCTGCCGACCATGGGCTTCGCGCTCGCGGGCACGACGCTGGTGGGCCAGAGCATCGGCGCCGGCGACAAGGACTGGGCCGCGCGGGTGGGCAATGCGACCATCGCGCTCGCCGTGGGCTACATGGGCCTGGTGACGCTGTTCCTCGCCCTGGTGGGGCCGTGGCTGCTGCCGCTGTTCGTCAACCCGGCGGACCCGCACGCCGCGCAGGTGATCGCCCTGGGGCGCACGCTGCTGTGGTTCGCCGCCGGCTACCAGATCTTCGACGGGCTCAACCTCGGGGCGGGCTTCTGCCTGCGCGGCGCGGGCGACATGCGCGTGCCCACCCTTGCCCTCATCGTCCTGTCGCTGTGCGTCTTCGTCCCCCTGACGCACATGGCCACCTTCGCGCCCGGCGGGGGCTGGGTCGGCTTCCTGCCGCAGTTCGGCTTCGGCACGGTGGGCGCCTGGGCGGTGGCCCTGGTCTACACCTGCCTGCTGGGCAGCCTGTTGTGGCTGCGCTGGCGTTCGGGCGCCTGGCGTAGAATCAGCCTCGGCTAGGCAACACCAACCCGAAGGCCCGCGCCACGGCAGCGGGCCGCCCCAGGAGGAACCATGTCCGCGCTTTTCCCGAACCCGATGCGGCCGGCCGCCGCATTCCTCGCCGCCCTCGCGCTCGCCGCAGCCGCCCTGGGCGCTTCCGCCGCGCCGCTTCCCGAGGTCCAGCCCGAGGACGTCGGCCTGTCCTCGCAGCGCCTGGCGCTCATCGACGCCGCCATGCAGCGTGCGGTCGACTCGGGCGAGCTGCCCGGCGCGGTGGTCTTCATCGCCCGCGGGGGCAAGCTGGCGTATGCGAAGAGCTTCGGCTGGCAGGACAAGCTGAACAACGTGCCGATGCGCAACGACTCGATCTTCCGCCTGTACTCGATGACCAAGCCCATCGTCAGCGTCGCCGCGATGATGCTGGTCGAGGAAGGGCGCCTCGGCCTGCAGGAGCCGGTGTCGAAGTACATCCCCGAGATGAAGGACATGAAGGTCGGCATCGAGGAGACGGACGCCTCCACGGGGATCCCCGGGCTGAGGCTGGTGCCCGCCCGGCGCCCGATCACCGTCCAGGACCTCATGCGCCACACCTCGGGCTTCACCTACGGGGTGCTCGGACCGCCGACGGCGATCCGCAAGATGTACAACGACGCCGGCATCTTCTCCCAGAAATGGGTGCTCGCGGACTTCGTCAAGGCGCTGGCGAAAATGCCGCTCATGTTCGAGCCCGGCACCGCCTGGGAGTACGGCCATTCCACCGACGTCCTGGGCCGGGTCATCGAGGTGGCGTCCGGCCAGGCGCTGGACCGCTTCCTCAAGGAACGCATCTTCGACCCGCTGGGCATGGTCGATACCGCCTTCGAAGTCGCGCCGGACAAGGTCGGGCGCCTGGCGCAGCCGATTCCCGATCCCTACACGGGCAAGACGCCGGAGCTGCTCGACCTCACGGAGCCGCAGACCTTTTTCGCCGGCGGGCACGGCCTGGTGTCCACCGCCGCGGACTACCTGCGCTTTGCGCAGATGCTCGAGAACGGCGGCAGCCTCGAGGGCGTGCGCATCCTCGGCCGCAAGACCGTGGAATACATGACCGCCGACCACGTCAACGCGGGCATCGATCGCGGCAATGCCTGGCTGCCCGGCCCCGGCTACGGCTTCGGCCTGGGCTTCGGCACGCGCACCGAGACGGGCCAGTCCCAGTGGCCGGGCTCGGTCGGGGATTTCTTCTGGGGCGGCTATGCGGGCACGTATTTCTGGGTCGACCCGCAGGAGGAGCTGGTGCCGGTCTACCTCACGCAGGAGCCGGTGCGCCGCACCTACTACCGGCTCATGATGCGCAACCTGGTCTACCAGGCGATCCGCGACTGACCCATGCGCCGCCGGCTCGCGCTGCTGTGCCTGCTGCTGCTCGGGTTCGCGGCCGGCGCGCATGCGCAGTCCGCGGACACGCGGGCCTTCCTGCTCGTGGCGAGCCCGGCCCTCGCGGACCCCAACTTCTCGCGCACCGTCGTGCTCGTGGTGCGCGTGGATGACGGCGGCCCGCTCGGCGTGGTGCTCAACCGGCCCACCGGCATCCTCCTGCGCTCGCTCTACCCCGACAGCGAGGCGATGGCCGGACGCGACGACGTCGTCTACTTCGGCGGCCCGGTGCAACCCGACGCGCTGCTGTTCGCCTTTCGTTCCGCCACGCCGCCGCCCAAGGGCATGCACGTGTCGCAGGATGTCTACATCAGCGGCTACGGCGAAGTCCTGGCCGAACTGCTGCGCCATCCCGAGCATGCGGCCGAGCAGCGTTTTTTCGTGGGCTACGCCGGCTGGGCGCAGGGCCAGCTCGAGGCCGAGATCGACGCGGGCGGCTGGTACGTGCTGCCGGCGGACCCCGGCTTGCTGTTCCAGCCCGACACCGACGGGCTGTACGAAGCGCTGCTGGAGCGCGCCACCCGGCCCCGCATCGAGGCTTCGCTCGCCCCCGCCGTCCGCAGCCGCTGACCGACCCGGCGCATGGCCGAATCGCCCTTCCCCCGCATCGTCCCGCTGGGCGATCGCGCCCTCGTGGTCGAGTTCGGCGAGTCCATCGACCCCGCACTGAGCGCCCGCATCGCCGCGCTGGCGAAGCGGCTGCGGGCCGGTCCGCCGCCCGGGGTGCACGACATCGTGCCCACGTACGCAACGCTCGCCCTGCACTACGATCCGGTCGCCATCGGCAGCGACGACCCCTACGGCATCCTCGCGCAGCAGGTCGAAGCCTGGCTCGCGGACCCGGCGGCGGATGGCGAAGAACGCGGCCGCAGGGTCGAGATCCCGGTCTGTTACGGCGGCGAGTTCGGCCCCGACAATGCCGAAC
>DASZQJ010000021.1:0-37217 GCA_035549715.1 Burkholderiales bacterium | reverse complement strand
CGGTGAGCGCATCGACCTCGGCGCGGGCGGCGGCCAGGTCGGCCGGGCCGGCGACCGGGCGGACGCCGGCCGCCTCGACGTCGTGCGGATCGAGGCCGCGGTCGTGGCGGGACAGCACCTCGACCTCCTGGTCCGCGGTCGGGTAGCCGACCTGGAGCTTGAAGAGGAACCGGTCGAGCTGCGCCTCGGGCAGCGGGTAGGTGCCGGTCTGCTCGATCGGGTTCTGGGTCGCGAGCACGAAGAACGGCTGGTCCAGCGCGAAGGTGCGCCCGGCGGCGGACACGCTGTTCTCCTGCATGGCCTCCAGCAGTGCGGACTGGGTCTTGGGCGTGGCGCGGTTGATTTCGTCGGCGAGCACCATGTTGGCGAAGATCGGCCCCTGCTGGAACTCGAAGTTCTTCCGGCCGGACTCGTCCTCGCGCACGATGTTGGTGCCGATGATGTCGCCGGGCATCAGGTCCGGCGTGAACTGGATGCGCGAGAACTTCAGGTGCAGCACGTCCGCCATGGTCTGCACCAGCTTGGTCTTGCCCACGCCGGGAATGCCCTCCAGCAGCACGTGCCCGCGCGCGAGCAGGCAGGTCATGACGCCGGTGACGATGTCGTCGTTGCCGACGATGATGCGCGAGATCTCCTCGCGCACGGCCTGGAACTGATCGCGGAATGCCTGGACCTGGCGGTCGACCACCGTATTCATTTTTTCTCGCTTTCGTGCAAATTCAGGAAATAGTTCTTGACGACCTGCTGCTGGCGCACCGGGATGCGGTCGTGGTCCCCGGCCGATTCGCGGTCGAAGCCGCCGCGCGCGCGCACCTGCTCGTATTCCAGCGACGAGGCCTGCTGCTGGCTGGGCCGGTACATCCACTCCTCGTCTTCCTTCTCCTCCCCGGCCTTGTCCTCGTCCCGGCGCCGCACGGCCTCCAGCTTGAGCTGGGCTTCCAGGCGCTCGGTCTTGCGGCCCATGACCGGCATCGCGTCCGACTCGCCGGCGGCCTCGCCGGTGCGCACCCCCTCCTGGGCGCCGTCGGCGTCCTCTTCGCGCTTGGCCTGCCCCTGGCGGAACATCGCGCCACCCGCCATGTCCGTGTTGCCATTCTCCGGCGCCGGGGTGGGATTGCCCGCCTGCTGCTGGCTGGCCTGGCCGAAGGCGTTGGCCCTGCCCGCGCTGCGCTGGCCCGTCGTGGACATCCTCTCCTTGGCGTTGTTGCGCACCTTCTCGATCTCGTTCTGGACCTTCATGTCCTGCGCCAGCTGATCGAGCTTGCGCCGGGCCTGCTCCACGGCGTCGACGCTCGCCTGCGGCGTGCTGCCCGCCAGGTTCTGGCCCCCGCGGTCGAGCCCCTCCCCGGCGCCCTGCGCCTGCGTGCCCGGCCCGGCCTCCGGAAACTGCTCGTCTTCCTTGCCCTGCTGCGCCATCTCCGCCTGGATGTCCTCCAGCATGGCGTTCGCCTCGGCCACCTTCCCCGCCCGGAGGGCCTCGGCCACCTGCTTGAGCTGCGGGTCGGCCGCCAGGGTGTCGGCAACCTGCGCGAGCCCGTCGCGGGCGGCCATGACCTCCATGCGGGTCTGCTCGGACAACTCGCGCATGGCCTCCATGGCCTTGCGCCTTTGCTCGGGCGTGGCGCTCTCGCTTTCCAGGGCCTCGATCGCCTCCGCGAGCTTGTCGATGCGGGCATCCTTGGGCGCGTCGCGCAACAGGGCGCGCAGGTCGCGCTCGCCGGCTGCAGTGGGCGAGGGCGCCGCGTTGGCGTCCCAGTACGGCGTGAGCTGGGGCACGAGCCACGTCACCGCCCCGAAGGCGGCCGCGAGGGCGATCGTCGCGTACAGGGCGCCGGGAACGCGGCCGGGAACGATGGCGCGGGCATCGAGGCCTCTGGCGGTGGATGCCGCCCGCGCGACCTGCGCCTCGATGAAGGGCGAGGTCTCGTCGTGGCTGACGAACCACCAGGCCGATTTGAGCTCGTCGTGCAGCCCGGCCCGGGCATCGGCCTGCGCGGCCGCCTGGCCGAGGCTCACCTTGTGCGAGACGCGCCAGGCCACGTAGCCCAGGAACGCGAACACGGCCGCAGCCGCCGCCAGGCGGGTGAAAATTCCAGCTGCCGGAATGCCGTGGGGATGCATCGCCCCGGCCATGCGCAACGCGATGAGGAAGAACAGCAGGACGCAAGCGGCGGCAAGGACTTCCTGGAGGGCGCGGCGCACCCACAGGCGCCGGCCGATGCCATGCAGCAGCGCGGCGATGGTTTCGCGGTCTTTCATGATCGAGCCGATTGTAGCTCAGCCGACCCCGGCGGGCGGACGCTTTTCCCGCGGGCGGCCGGGAAGCGGAAACCGGGTAACATGGGGCGACCAACACGAGGCAGACCATGGGAATTTCGCGGATGGCCGCGGCATGCGGCCTGTGCCTGGCCGCATGCGCCACGGCCATTGCGGCTGCCCCGACCGCGGCGCGGCCTCCGCACATCGTCTACCTCGTGGCCGACGACCTGGGGTGGAAGGACGTGGGCTTCCACGGCGGGGCCGTGCGCACGCCCAACCTCGACAAGCTGGCCGAGTCCGGGGCGCGCCTGGAGAAGTTCTACACCCTGCCCTGGTCCACCCCGACGCGGGCCGCGCTGCTCACCGGCCGCTATCCCATGCGCTACGGGCTGCAGACGCAATCGCTGCTGCCCTGGAGCGAGTTCGGCCTGCCGCTGGGAGAGTTCACCCTCGCCCAGGCGCTGCGGCAGGCGGGCTACCGCACGGCCCTGGTCGGCAAGTGGCAGCTCGGCCATTTCCGCCGGGAGTACTGGCCCACGCAGCGCGGCTTCGATTCCTTCTACGGCAGCTTCAACGGCGGGATCGATTACTTCCGCAAGCAGGCGGGCACCGGCGAGCCCGACTGGCACCGCAACGAGCGGCTGCTCGCCGAGCCGGGATACCTCACCACGCTGGAAGGCCGCGAAGCGGCGCGCATCATCCAGGGGCACGACCCGGCCCGGCCCCTGTTCCTGTACGTGTCGTTCCAGGCGCCGCAGGCCCCCTGGCAGGCGCCGAAGGACTACCTGGAGGCCTACCGCGACGTCGGTGACGAAAACCGCCGCACCTACTACGCGATGATCAGCGCGCTGGACGACGCCATCGGCGCCGTGACCGCCGCGCTCGAGCGCAAGGGCATGGCCGGCGACACGCTCGTCGTCTTCCACAGCGACAACGGCGGCGCCTTCCCGAACAGGCACGCGACGGGTGACGGGGACGTGGCGGCGACCGTCGCCGACAATGGCCCGTATGCGGACGGCAAGGGCGGCCTGCACGAGGGCTCCATGCGCGTGGTGGCGCTGGCAAGCTGGCCGGGGCGGATCCCCGCGGGCATCATCGCCGAGCGCATCCACGTTACCGACATGTACCCGACCCTGCTCGGGCTGGCGGGCGCGAAGCCGGACCAGGCCCGGCCGCTCGACGGCGTGGATCAATGGGAGACGATCTCGGCGGGCAAGCCCAGCCCGCGCAAGGAGCTGCTGCTGGACATGGAGGATACGCGCGGGGCGCTGCTGCGCGAGGGCTGGAAGCTCATCGTCCATTCGCGCCTGCCGGTGCGCTACGAGCTCTACAACGTCCAGGCGGACCCCTCGGAGGAGAACAACCTCGCGGACAAGGAACCGCAGCGGGTCCAGGAACTCCTGGCGCGCTTCAACGAGCTCGCCTGGGAGATGGCCCCGTCGCTGTACCTGGAAGACGCCCAGAAACCGCGCAAGCATCCAACCCCGTTTTTCCTCGGCGAAAACCCGATCCGGCCCTAGCCGGATCGGTCCGGGCCTTGACTTTCCCCTTTCCCCTTTCCTCTTTCCTCTCGCCTCTTTCCTCTCGCTTTCCACCCCTTGCCGAGGTCGCGCAAGGGCGGCGGCGGAGTAAACTTCCGGCCAACGAATCGCATCCGCAGGACACAACAAGAACATGCGAGCCATCAACATCGACGACCTGCGCGCCGCCGCGCGCAGGCGCCTGCCGCGGATCATCTTCGAGTTCATCGACGGGGGCGCCCAGGATGAGGTCAGCCTGCGGGCCAACCGGGAGGACTTCCAGCAGTGGCGCTTCCGGCCCCGGGTGCTGACCGACGTCACCGCGCGCGACCAGTCCGTCACCCTGTTCGGGCAACGTTACCCCACGCCACTCGTCATCTCGCCCACGGGCCTCGCCGGCATCGTCGCGCGGCGCGGCGAGCTGGCCGGCGCCCGTGCGGCCGCGAAGTTCGGCATCCCCTACTGCCTGTCCTGCATGTCGACCTGCACCGTGGAGGAGATCGCCGGGGAGACGCCGCAACCCAAGTGGTTCCAGCTGTACGTGCTGCGCGACCGCGGGCTCACCCGGGCCTTCATCGACCGCGCGCGGGCTTCGAACTGCACGGCGCTGGTGCTCACCGTGGACACCAAGGTGCAGGGGCCGCGCGAGCGCGACATGCGCAACGGCTTCACCGTCCCGCCCAGGTTCTCGGCGGCCACGCTGCTCGATTTCGCCTGGCACTGGCGCTGGCTGCTGGACGTGGGCCTGGGACCGAAAGTCACCTTCCGCAACTTCGCCGGCACGGGCGTGAACAACGATGACGCGATGAGCATCACCCAGTTCATCGCGGGCCAGTACGACCTGTCGGTGAACTGGCGCGACGTCGAGTGGTTCAAGGCCCACTGGGGCGGCCCGGTCCTGCTCAAGGGCGTGCTCACGGCGGAGGATGCCCGCCTGGCGGTCGACCACGGGGCCGACGGCGTGATCGTATCGAACCACGGCGGGCGCCAGCTCGACGGCGCGCTGTCGCCGGTGCAGGCCCTGCCGGCCGTCGCGGAGGCCGTCGGCGACCGGATCGAGGTCCTCCTCGACGGCGGCATCCGGCGCGGGGCGGACGTGCTGCGCGCGCGGGCGCTGGGCGCGAAGGCCTGCATGATCGGCCGGCCCTGGCTGTACGGCCTGGCTGCCGGCGGCCAGGCCGGCGTGGAACGCGCGTTGCAGATCCTGCACGAGGAGATCGACATCGCGCTCACGCTGCTGGGCCGGGCATCGATTGCGGAGGTCGACGGGACCGCGCTGGAGCGCGTCCTGTCATGAAAAGCGGGCAGACTTGCCCCCGCTACGCGGGCGCTTCGGCATGGCAAATGCCGCGTCGCCGGGCGCCGGATCGCCGGCAGGGACGGATTCTTCCCGGGATCGGGTATTGCTAAACTGCGCTCCTCGGGACACACGCACCGGGACATATCGGATCATGGCCTCGAAACTCGCAATCACCTACGCCGCCTCGCGCGACCAGCTCGGAATGGCCTCGGAAGAGGAATACCGGCGCTTCAAGGACCAGCTGCTCGACGCCTTCCAGGAGGAATGGCCCGAGGCCACCGTGACCATCGAGGACGACGAGGAAGCCTACCTCGACCTCGACGGCATCGGCGGCCAGGCCGAGCAGGACGTGCGTGACCGCATCGAAGACATCGTCTCCGAGACCATCGAGTCCGGCGACTGGGAAGACGAGGACGACGACCTCTACGAGGACGAGGACGAGGTCGACGACGAGGAAGACGACGACCCGTACTGAGCGCCAGCGGCGGACACGCGCCGGGCGCAACGAAGGAGGCTGCAATGGACCAGACGACGACCCCGGTGCTCTCGGACGCCGAGCTCGAGCACTACCGCACGCACGGCTACGTCTTCCCCCGGTATCGGCTGCCGGCCGGCCTCCTGTCGGAGCTGCGAACGGCCCTCGATGGCCTGCTGGCGGGCTACACGGACGTCCAGCAGGAGGATCTCGCCAATCCCCACATGCTGCCCCCGACCTCCGGGCCGGGCATGAATCCCTTCATGCGCGCGGCGCGCCAGCCCGAGATCCTCGGCATGCTTTCGCGGATCCTCGGCCCCGACCTGGTGCTCTGGATCACGCGCGTGCTGTGCAAGCCCGCGGTGAAGGGCCGCGAGGTCCCGTGGCACCAGGACGGCGAGTACTGGCCCATGCGCCCGCTTGCCACCTGTTCGGTGTGGATCGCGCTCGACCCGGTCTCCACCGCCAACGGCTGCATGCGCTTCATCCCGGGCTCGCACAAGCGCCAGGAGCCGTACCGCCACCACGTCAGCGACCGCAAGGACATCGTGCTCAACCTCGAGCTCGACCAGGACCAGTTCGACGAGTCGCAGGCGGTGAACGTGGAGCTCGAGCCCGGCCAGATGTCGCTGCACGACGTGCGCCTGATCCACGGCTCGCTCGCCAACGATTCCGGCCAGCGGCGCGCGGCGCTGATCATGCGCTACATGCCCTCCAGCTCGCACTACGACCGCTCCCTGGTGGACAAGCGGCGCGACAACAGCCCGTTCAACATCTACGAGCAGCCCCTGTGGCTGGTGGGCGGCGCCGACCGCAGCGGAAGGAACGACTTCGTGCGCGGCCACGCGCAATGGAACGAGCGCTACGCCCGCGGGCTCGCGCCCGTGATGCAAAGCGAGGGCTAGCGGATCGGGGGGGCAACGCCGGGATTGCCTCCGGGGGGCTCGTTCAGCCCTCTTGCAGCATGGTGCCGCGGCACTCCTCGGCGCCGCAGCCGCAGGCGTACTGCCTGCGCAGGCGCCTGGTGATCGGCTCGTCGATGACGAGCTGGTAATCGTAGGTGAGTTCCTCGCCCGCACGGATGGTGCGCACGGCGTGGATGAACACCCGGTCGCCCTCCTCGACGGTCTCGCAGTTCGGATCGCAGCTGTGGTTGATCCAGCGCGCCGCGTTGCCCCCTTCGGCCGCGTCGATCACCCTGCCGTCGCTCAGCTCGAACAGGAAGGTGTGGAAGGGGTCGTCGGGATCGCTATAGGGCTGCTCGGCCGCGATGTCCCAGGTGGTGCGGGTGCCGCGGTACTCGAGGATGCGGGCGTTCTTGCGAATGGTGCGTGTCGCGAACACGCCCCTGCCGTGGATGCCGGAGGAGCGCACGACATAGGCGCGCTTGGGTTTGTTCTGGGCCATTGTGAAGATTTCGATTGCGGACAGCGGATGCTGCAGGCGCGCATTATGGCGCATCGGCGAGCGCAGGGGCAGGGCCATCTTCGCGGCGGACGGGGCTTTCCCGGGATTTTCGAACGGTCCCGGCCGGCCGCGCCCCTGCGCCTACGCGATGAGGATCACCGCCCCGGCGGTCTTGCGGTCTTCCATGTCCTGCTGGGCGCGGCCGGCGTCCTCGAAGCCGTACTCGTGGATCGTGCCCGGCTCGATCACGCCCTGGCCCAGCGCGTCGAAGAGCTCGGCGGCCATGCGATCGCGGCGGGCACGTTCGTCGATGTAGTGGAACATGTTCGGCCGGGTGACAGTGTTGGACTTCTGGAACAGCAGCGACATCGGAATCGGCTCCACCGGCCCCGAGGCCTGGCCGAAGTTGACGAGGTGCCCGCGCCGCGCGAGGCACGCCATCGATCCCATGAAGGTGTCCTTGCCCACCGCGTCGTACGCCACTTCGACGCCCTTGCCGCCCGTGAGCGCCTGCACCCGCTCGACGAAGTTCTCGCTGCGATAGAGGATCACGTGCTGGCAGTACTCGCGGGCGATCCGGGCCTTGTCCTCGCTGCCGACCGTGCCGATGACCGTGGCCCCCAGGTGGCGCGCCCACTGGCCGACGAGGCGGCCGACGCCGCCGGAAGCGGCATGCACGAGGATGGTCTCGCCTGCCGCGATGGCGTGCACGTAGCGCACCAGCACCAGCGCGGTGAGGCCGCGGATCAACGTCGCCGCCGCCGTGCGGTCGTCCACGTCGGCGGGCAGCCTGATGAGCTGGTCCGCCTCCGCGAGCCGCGCTTCGGCGTAGCCGCCGTAGGCCAGCGTGATGAAGCCGACCCGGTCGCCGGCCTTGACCTGCGTGACACCCGGGCCGACGGCTTCCACGACCCCGACCGCTTCCAGGCCGGGGATGCCCGGCAGTGGCAGCGTCTTGTACAAGCCGGTACGCACGTAAATGTCGTGGAAGTTCACGCCCACCGCCGTCTGGCGCAGGCGCGCCTGTCCCGGGCCGGGCGCGCCGACCTCGACGTTCTCCACTTTCAGCACTTCCGGCCCGCCGGGGGCGCGCATCACGATCGCTCTTGGCATGGGATCCCCTTACGGCACCATCTTCGCCGCGAATTCCTCGAAATTCTTCGCGGAGACGTCGACCGGTTGCCGGGGACCGGCCTCACCGGTGCCCTTGCCGAATTCGTCCACCTGCGCGATGTGGGCCGTGCGCAGGCCCTGCGCCGCCGCCGCCGCGAGGTCGCTGCTGTGCGCGGCGCACATCATCACCTGCTCCGGCCTGAGGTTGAACGCCTCCGCCGTGGCGAGGTACACGCGCGGCTTGGGCTTGTAGTCCTGCGCGATCTCGGAACCGAGGATCGCGTCCCACCAGATGTCGTTGTGGCGCGCGAGGTCCGCCATCAGCGCGATGTTGCCGTTGGAGCACGGGGCCAGGAGGTACTTCCGGCGCAGGCGGCGCAGGCCGGCGGCCACGCCGGGCCAGGCGTCGAGGCGGTGCCAGGCGAGGTTCAGCTCGGCCATGGTCGGTTCGTCCAGCTTCTCCAGGCCGAAGTTCGGGCGGATGCGGTCGAGCATGCGGCGGTGGATGTGGTCGAGCTTCACGTAGGGCAAAGCGCCCGAGCGGATCTCCTCCATCGCCGGCTGGTATTCGCCGCGCCACGCGTCGGCGAACGCGATCCAGTCGAGCTTGTAGCCCATCGGCTCCAGCACCTTCTTCGACTCGCGTGCGACGCAGGTGCGCCAGTCGACCAGCGTGCCGAACACGTCGAACACCAATGCCTTCACTTCCACCATTGCCCCTCCTCCGTTGCTTTCGGACCTCGCCGCGGTTGCGCGGAAGTTCATGCCCAGCGCCCCCGCGACCGCGAGCGCGTTGGCCCGGCGCAGGAAGCGCCTACGACCATCGACTTTCATCAAGCATCCGCCTATTGAGTTGGTGGGCCCGCTGGGACTCGAACCCAGGACCAAAGGATTATGAGTCCTCTGCTCTAACCGGCTGAGCTACAGGCCCGCCCGTGCTGCCAAAACGCCGCGCAAAAAAAATGGCCGGGGAGTCCCGGCCATTCTATTGCGTATCTGCAATGTTCGATCAGTTATTGTCGAGGAAACTGCGCAGGCGCTCGGACCGGGACGGGTGGCGCAGCTTGCGCAGGGCTTTCGCCTCGATCTGGCGTATTCGTTCCCGGGTCACGTCGAACTGCTTGCCGACTTCCTCGAGCGTGTGGTCGGTGTTCATCTCGATGCCGAAGCGCATGCGCAGCACCTTGGCCTCTCGCGGCGTGAGCGTGTCCAGCACCTCCTTGGTCGCGTCGCGCAGGCTGGTGTAGACGGCCGCGTCGGAGGGCGCCATGGTAGCCTGGTCCTCGATGAAGTCGCCGAGGTGGGAATCGTCGTCATCCCCGATCGGCGTCTCCATGGAGATCGGCTCCTTGGAGATCTTGAGGATCTTGCGGATCTTCTCCTCGGGCATCTCCATCTTCACCGCCAGGGTGGCGGGATCCGGTTCGTTGCCGGTCTCCTGCAGGATCTGGCGCGAGATGCGGTTCATCTTGTTGATGGTCTCGATCATGTGCACCGGGATGCGGATGGTGCGGGCCTGGTCGGCGATCGAGCGCGTGATGGCCTGGCGGATCCACCACGTCGCATAGGTCGAGAACTTGTAGCCGCGGCGGTATTCGAACTTGTCCACCGCCTTCATCAGACCGATATTGCCCTCCTGGATCAGGTCCAGGAACTGCAGGCCCCGGTTGGTGTACTTCTTGGCGATCGAGATCACCAGGCGCAGGTTCGCCTCCGTCATCTCGCGCTTGGCGCGGCGGGCCTTGGCTTCGCCCGTGGACATCTGGCGGTTGATTTCCTTCAGGTCCTTGACCGGGATGCCGACGCGCTTCTGCAGGTCGATGAGCTTCTGCTGCTGCTCGACGATCGCGGGGGCGAAGCGGCCGAGGACGTCGCTGTAGGGCTTGCGGCCCGCGACCTCGCGGGCGACCCAGTTGAGGTCTTCCTCGTTGCCGGGGAAATTCTTGATGAAATGCGCGCGCGGCATGCCCGACTTCTCCACGCACAGTTCCATCACGGCGCGCTCGTAGGAGCGCACCTCCTCCACCAGGCGGCGCAGGGCGTCGCACAGCGCCTCCACCTGCTTGGCGGAAAAGCGGATCAGCATCAGCTCGGCGGAGATCTCCTCCTGCGCCTTCAGGTAGGGCCGGCTGCGCGAGCCGTTCTTGGCCAGCGACTTCATCATCTTCGTGTAGAGCACGCGGATCTTGGCGAAGCGCTCCAGGGAATCGGCCTTGAGCTGCAGCATGCTCGCGGTGAGCGCCGCGGCCGCGCCCTCCTCGTCCTCCTCCTCCTCGTCGAGGTCCTCCTCCATCTCCTCTTCGGAGACTTCCTCGGCCATCTCGGCGCCCTCGGGGGCATTCGGGTCGACCAGGCCGTCGACGACCTCGTCGATGCGCATCTCGTCGCGCTCGATCTTCTCGGCGAGCGAGAGGATCTCGGCGATGGTGGTGGGGCAGGCGGAGATCGCCTGGATCATGTGCTTCAGGCCATCCTCGATGCGCTTGGCGATCTCGATCTCGCCCTCGCGCGTGAGCAGCTCGACGGAGCCCATCTCGCGCATGTACATGCGCACCGGGTCGGTGGTGCGGCCGAACTCGGAGTCGACCGTGGACAGGGCCTGCTCGGCCTCCTCGACCACGTCCTCGTCGGGGGCCACGGCGGGGGTGGCCTCGTTCATCAGCAGGGTCTCGGCATCCGGGGCCTCGTCGTAGACCTGGATGCCCATGTCGTTGATCATGCTGATGATGTTCTCGATCTGCTCGGCATCCAGCATGTCGTCCGGAAGGTGATCGTTGATCTCGGCATAGGTCAGGAAGCCCCTTTCCTTGCCCAGCACGATCAGGTTCTTCAGGCGCATGCGCCGGGCTTCAGCATCGATCGGCTGAACCTGCGCCTGCGTTTTGTCCTGTTCCTTCCGTCTTTCCCTTGCCATGTTCGCTCGACCCTCTCGGTTGTGCCTGGCCAATTTCTTGCTTAACATTTAATAAACAGGTGCTTAGTGGACGCGGCCGAAAAAAGAACCGCGCATTATACCGGAGCCCCGCTCCCGGTCGCCGCCGCCGTAGTCAGCCGCACCCGCTGGGCGAGGTCCCGGTAGCGGGCCTTTTCCTCCGCCGAGAGCGGGGTGCGGCGGCTTTTCTCGCTGAGGGCGTCGTATTCGGCCTTCTCCGCCAGCAGCAGGAATTTGGTCCAGGTGCTCTGGAACTGGACCTGCAGCGCTTCCTCGTCCAGGGCCCCGTCCAGGCTGGAGGCTTCGATGTCCCGGATGACGCCTTCGAGCTCGTCGCCCCGGAAATGCTCCAGCACGGAACGTATATCGGGCCGCTCCTGGCAAAGTTCCAGCAGCCGTGACAGCAGGACCAGCTCGTTGGGCGGGATGTCAGCGGGAGCGAGTGCCGGGATCGACGCCTGCTCGCCGGTCAACGCGCACAGGGCCGGGCGGTGGACCAGCATCTCGGACAGCTGCATGGCGAGCGATGGCTTCACCGCGGTGCGGCGCTCCGGCACCGGGGTGCGACCTGCCTGTTTGATCTCGAAGCCGCGGTCGAGTTCGGCCTGGGCGATGCCGCCCAGCTCGGCGAGTTGCTTGCGCAGCATCAGCGAGAGCATGGGAGCCGCGATCTGCTTCACCAGCGGCTTGGCTTCCTGCAGGAACTTCGCCCGTCCCTCGACGGTGCGCATGTCGACCCGGCCGGTCAGCTCGTGCACGAGGTATTCCGACAGGGTTTGCGCCTTGTCGAGCAGGGCCTCGAAGGCCTCCTTGCCCCTGGTGCGAACGTAGCTGTCCGGGTCGTCCTCGGGCGGCAGGAACAGGAAGCGCACGTTCTTGCCGTCCTGGAGCTGGGACAGGCTGTTCTCCAGCGCGCGCCAGGCGGCACGCCGGCCCGCCGCGTCGCCGTCAAAGCAATAGACGACGTTGTCGGTCTGCCGCAGCAGCTTCTGCACCTGCCAGGGCGTGGTGGCGGTCCCCAGGGTGGCCACCGCGTAGCCGATGCCGTACTGGGCCAGCGCCACCACGTCCATGTAGCCCTCGACGACGATGACCCGGCCGGCGTCGCGAATGGCGGCGCGCGCCTGGAACAGGCCGTAGAGCTCGCGGCCCTTCTCGAACAGCGGCGTTTCCGGGCTGTTGAGGTACTTGGGCTCGCCCTGGTCGATGACCCGGCCGCCGAAGCCGATCACGACGCCGCGCTGGTTGTGGATCGGGAACATCACGCGGTCGCGGAAACGGTCGTAGCGGCGGCCTTCCTCGCTGACGATCACCAGGCCCGCCTCGTTCAGCGGCCTGGCCTGGTAATCGGGGAACACGGCTTCGAGGTTCTGCCAGCCGTCGGGGGCATAGCCCAGGCCGTAGCGCGCGGCGACCTCGCCGGTGAGGCCGCGGTTCTTGAAGTACGCGACCGCGCGCTCCGAGGACTTGAGTTGCGCCTTGTAGTACTGCGCGGCCTTGAGCATGACCTCGGCAAGGTCGACCGAGGCTTCAACCCTTTCCTGGCGCTTGGGATCCGGTGCCTGCTCGGGCACGGTCATGCCGACGCGGCCGGCGAGGTCCTTTACCGCGTCGACGAAGCCCATGCCCTGGTACTCCATGAGGAAGCTGATCGCGGTGCCGTGCGCGCCGCAGCCGAAGCAGTGGTAGAACTGCTTGGTCTGGCTCACGGTGAACGATGGCGACTTCTCGGTATGGAAGGGGCAGCGGGCGGAAAAGTTGGAGCCCGCCCGCTTGAGCGGCACGTAGGACTCGATCACGTCCACGATGTCCACGCGGTTCAGGAGGTCCTGGATGAAGGACTGCGGAATCATGGGCTCGAATCGTTGTGGGTCTGGGGACCGCGGGCCGCGCGCCCGATCCCCCGCGCGCCGCGGCCGTCGAAAAAATTATAGGTCACTTTCCGGAGATTTCCGGACGAGCAATGACCGCTCCCGAAGGGCGGCCAGGCCTTGATTCGAAACGACTTGCGGAAAAAACGCCCGGGTGGGGGCTTCAGCCGAGCTTCTGCTTCACGAGGGCCGAGACCTTGCCCATGTCGGCCTTGCCCGCCAGTTGCGGCTTGAGCACCGCCATGGCCTTGCCCATGTCGGCCATGCCCCTGGCGCCCGTGGACGCGATGGCTGCGGCGACGGCGGCTTCGACTTCCGCGTCGGACAGCGCCTTGGGCATGTAGGCCTGCAGCACGGTTACCTCGAACTGCTCGTTGTCGGCCAGGTCCTGGCGTCCGCCCTTCGTGTACTGCTCGATGGAGTCGCGGCGCTGCTTGAGCATCTTCTCGATGACCGCGACCACGTCGGCGTCCGTCATCTCCTTGCGCTCGTCCACCTCCTTTTGCTTGATCGCGGCAAGCAACAGGCGGATGGCCGACAGGCGCTGCGCATCCTTGGCGCGCATCGCGGTCTTCATGTCTTCGGTGATGGTGGCCTTGAGGGACATGGCTTGCCTTCCTGGGGGGAATCCACAAATGCAAAACGGTGAATGGCGGGGCCATTCACCGTTTCGTCACGCCGCGCGGCCCTTTAGTAGAGCTTCGGCGGGAGCAGCTGGCTGCGCAGGCGCTTGTGGTGGCGCTTCACTGCGGCAGCGAGCTTGCGTTTGCGTTCGGCGGTGGGCTTTTCATAGAATTCGCGCGCCCGCAGCTCGGTCAGCAGGCCGGTCTTTTCCACCGTGCGCTTGAAGCGGCGCATGGCCACTTCGAAGGGTTCGTTTTCCTTGACTCGGATCGTCGGCATATCGGGTTGAATGGGTTGTCGGCTCGAACGAAGGGGCGCATTCTAGCAACAATCCCCTGAATTGGAAACCAATCCGGCCGCGCCGGAACCCCCGGCGGACGCCCCGCGAAGCGCCCCTTCCCCGCGGCGAATAGCCGCCGACTCAAGGACTTAAGCCAATCCATGCTGGTGCTGGGCATTGAAACTTCCTGCGACGAAACGGGTGTCGCCCTTTACGACACCGAAGCCGGGCTGCTGGGCCACGCCCTGCACTCCCAGGTCGCCATGCACGCCGAGTACGGCGGGGTGGTCCCGGAGCTGGCCTCGCGCGACCACATCCGCCGGCTCCTGCCCCTCATCCGGCAGCTTCTGGCTGACGCCGGGCGCCGCCTGCACGACCTGGAAGGCATCGCCTACACGCAGGGCCCGGGGCTTGCCGGCGCCCTGCTCGTCGGTTCCGCCGTGGCCGCCAGCCTGGGCTACGCGCTGCGGATTCCGGTGATCGGCCTGCACCACCTCGAGGGCCACCTGCTCTCGCCGCTGCTGGCGCAACCGGCACCGCGATTCCCGTTCGTGGCGTTGCTGGTTTCCGGCGGCCACACGCAGCTCATGCGGGTGTCCGGCGTGGGCGAATACGAGTTGCTCGGGGAAACGGTGGACGACGCGGCGGGCGAGGCGTTCGACAAGACCGCGAAGATGCTCGGCCTGCCCTACCCGGGCGGCCCGGCGCTTTCCAGGCTCGCGGACGGCGGCGACCCGAAGCGCTTCCGGCTGCCGCGGCCGATGGCCGCGAGCGGCGACCTCAACTTCAGCTTCGCGGGCCTGAAGACCGCGGTGCTGACTCTCACCGGCAGCCAACCCGGTGATCCGAAGACACGGGCCGACATCGCGGCAGGCTTCCAGCAGGCGGCGGTGGACGTGCTCGCGGGAAAGGCCGCCGCGGCCATGGCCGCCACGGGTCTCGACCAGCTCGTCGTCGCGGGCGGCGTCGGCGCCAACCGGCGGCTGCGCGAAGTCCTCGACGCGCGGGCACGTGCGGACGGCTTCACGGTCTTCTATCCGCCACCCGACCTGTGCACGGACAACGGCGCAATGATCGCCTTCGCGGGCGCGCTGCGCCTGCGCGATGGACGCGAGCTGGCGCAGGCGAGGATGCTGCGGCCCTTCGGCGCGCGGGCCCGCTGGGACCTCGAGGACCTCACGAGCGCTTCGACAGCCTGATCCGGCTTTCCGTCCCGTTTGCGAGCCGCTGGATGTTGGCGCGGTGGCGCCACACCAGCAGCATCGCCATGGCCAGCACCGCCCAGGACAGCGGCCCCCAGCCCATGAAGAGGCCGCAGACCACCGGGGACAGCGCTGCCGCCACGATCGCGGCGAGCGACGAATAACGCGACACCAGCGCCACCGCGGCCCAGATCGCCAGCACGCCCGCGCCCACGCGCCAGTCGAGCGCCAGCAGGATGCCGGCGGCAGTGGCGACCCCCTTGCCGCCCTTGAAGCGGAAGTAAAGCGGGAACAGGTGGCCGAGGAAAACGGCGATCGCCACGCCGGCGATCACCTCGTCGCCGACGCCGAACTGCGGCGCGAACCGCCGCGCGAGCACGACCGCGACCGCGCCCTTGGCGGCGTCGCCGGCCAGGGTCAGCGCGGCGGCGGCCTTGCGGCCGGTGCGCAGGACGTTGGTCGCGCCGGGGTTGCCCGAGCCGTACGTGTGCGGGTCCGGCAGGCCGAACATCCAGCTCACGACGACGGCGAAGGAAACGGAGCCGATCAGGTAGGCGACGAGGACGAACAGGGCGGCGGTCATGGGATCGGTCAGCCTCGCGGGTGGTGGCGCTGGTGGAGCTGCTTGAGGCGCTCGCGCGCCACATGGGTGTAGATCTGGGTGGTCGAGATGTCGGCATGGCCGAGCAGCATCTGCACCACGCGCAGGTCGGCGCCGTGGTTGAGCAGGTGCGTCGCGAACGCGTGGCGCAGCGTGTGCGGGGAAATCGGCTTGCGCAGCCCGGCGCGCACGGCATGGCGGCGGATGAGGTGCCAGAACGCCTCCCGCGTCATGCCGGCGCCGCGAGCGGTGACGAACAGGGCGTCCGCGCGCCGGCCGTCCAGGATCGCGGGGCGCGCCTCGGCGAGATAACGCCGGATCCAGGCCAGGGCCTCCTCGCCCAGCGGCACCAGGCGTTCCTTGGCGCCCTTGCCCATGATGCGCACCACGCCCATGTCCTGGCTCACCTGCGCCGTGCCCACCGTCACCAGTTCCGACACGCGCAGGCCGCTCGCGTAGAGCATCTCCAGCATGGCGCGGTCGCGCAGGCCGAGGGGTGTGGCGACGTCCGGGGCCCCCAGCAGCGCTTCCACGTCCTCCTCGGTCAGGGTCTTGGGCAGGCTGCGCGGCAGCTTGGGCGATTCCACCTCCAGCGTGGGATCGGCCTTCATGCGCCCTTCGCGCAGCTGGTAGCGGTAGAAGCGCTTGAGGCTGGAGGTCAGGCGCGCCGCCGAGCGCGGCCTCGCCTTGTTCCGGAACCTGTGCGCCAGGTAATCGAGCACGTCGGTGCGCTCCGCCAGGGCAAGCTCCTTGCCGCGCGACGCCAGAAGCCACTGCGCGAACTGCTGCAGGTCGCGGCGGTAACCGGCGAGGGTGTTGCGCGACAGGCCGTCCTCCAGCCAGAGCGCGTCGCAGAACTCGTCGAGCAGCGCTTGCGCCGTCATCGCCGGGCTCCCATCACCAGGCTCCCGGGTTCTCGTGGCGCAGCAGCCAGCGCTTGATGTCGATGCCGGGCCCCTTGCGTGCGTGCATGAAGCCGCCGATGCCGTCGCTCGCCACCACACGGTGGCAGGGAACCAGCAGCGGAACGCGATTGGCGCCGCAGGCCGTGCCGACGGGACGCGGCGCGGAGCCGACCCGTTTCGCGACCTGCTGGTAAGTGAGCACCGTCCCGGGGGCGATGGCGTGCACGGCCTTCCAAACCCTGACCTGGAAATCCGTGCCATCGTAATCGAACGGCAGGTCGAACTCGAAGCCGGGGTCCCTGAGGTACTTCCCGAGCTGGCGGCAGACCTCGCGCGCGAACGCGTTCTGCGGCTTGAGCGGTGCGGCGCCGCGCGGCAAGTACTCGATGCCCATCACCCGCTCGCCCAGGGTGCGCACCCCCAGCACCGCAAACGGGGCGGACAACTTGGCCTGGAAGGATTCGAGGAGCGAGTTCACGCGGGGACGAGTTTCTGCCGGGCGATGACGACGGCGATGAGTCCCAGGCCTGCGAGATCGGTGATCGCGCCGGGGTACACCAGGAGCAGCCCTGCCGCCACCAGCAGGGCGCGTTCGGCGCGGGAGGCTGCGCGCAGCAGCCAGCCCTGCGCGCCCCCGGCCAGCGCCAGGATCCCGATCGCCGCGGTGGCGACGGTCAACAGGGTCGGCAGCGGTTCCCCCTTGAGCAGCAGGCCCACGCCCGCCGGGTCGAGGACGAACATGAACGGCACCAGGAAGGCCGGCAGCGTGTATTTCCACGACTGCAGCGTGGTGCGGTAGGGATCGCCGCCGGTGATGGCCGCCGCCGCGAAGGGCGAGAGCGCCGTCGGGGGCGACACCTCGGAGAGCACGGCGTAGTAGAAGACGAACATGTGGGCAGCATAATCGGGAACGCCGACGTGGATGAGGGCCGGGGCGGCGATCACCGCGCAGATGATGTACGAGGCCGTGACGGGCACCGCCAGGCCGACCACCCACACCACGAGCGCCGTGTAGACCGCGGTCAGCAGCAGGTTGCCGCCCGCGAACCCGACGACGATGGCGCTGAATTTCAATCCCAGGCCGGTCAGGGTCACCACGCCCACGATGAGCCCGGCCGCCGCGCAGGTCGCCGCGACGTTCAGCACGCCCGTGGAGCCCGCCGCCAGCGCCGCCGCGAGCTTCGGGGGCACCAGCGCGGATTCGCGGCGCAGGAAGCTCGTGCCGAACGCGGCGACGGTCGCCCAGAACACGGACATCACGGGCGAGTAGCCCGCGAGGAGCAGGGCGACGATCGCCGCGAGCGGCAGGAAGTAGTGTCCGCCCCGCCGCAACAGCGCCGCCAGGCGTTCGCGCCGTTCCTCGGCCAGGGTCACGCCGAAGCGCCGGCCGTCGATCTCCACCATGACGAACAGGGACAGGTAGTAGAGGCAGGCCGGGATGATCGCCATCGTCACCACGTCCAGGTAGGAGATCTTCAGGAACTCCGCGATCAGGAAGGCAGCCGCCCCCATGACGGGCGGACACAGGATGGCCCCGAGCCCGCCCGCCGCAAGCAGGCCGCCTGCGTCGTTGCGCGCGTAGCCGGCCTTTTTCAGCATCGGGTACGCCACGGACCCCAGGGTGACCGTGGTGGCCACGCCGCTGCCGGAGACGGCCCCCATGAGAAAGGAGGAGAGCACGACGCTGCGGCCGGCCCCGTTGCGCCTGCGTCCCATCAGGGACACGGAAAAATCGATGAAGTAGCGCCCGGCCCCGGATTGCGCGAGGAAGGCGCCGAAGATGGTGAACAGGATGATGAGCGTCGAGGAGACGTCGATGGCCGGGCCGAAGATTCCTTCCAGCGTGAGGACCATGTGGCCCACCAGCCGCTGGATGTCATAGCCCCGGTGCGTCCACGGTGCCGGCAGCCAGGGGCCGAGCATGGCATAGGCGATGAAGGCCAGCACCACGGCAGGCATGATCCAGCCGGAGGCGCGGCGCACGGCCTCGAGCACCAGCAGCATCAGCGCCACGCCCACGACGAGGTCCGTCACGGTCGGGGAAGTGGCCCGGTCCGCCAGGGCATCCCCGCCGGCGAGCAGATAGGCGATGCAGGCGGCGGCCGTGGCGGCGGCAAGCCAGTCCCACCACCCGATGCGATCGCGCAGCCGGGCGATCATGGGGAAGGTCAGGAACCCCAGCACCAGCACGAAGCCCACGTGCACGGGGCGCAGGATGTTGGCCGGGACGATGCCGTAGGCGGCATAGAGATGGAACAGCGACATCAGGATCGCGAGCGCCGCCACGACGCCGCCAAGCGCGCCGCCCAGTCGATGGGCCGCGCCCTCTTCCTCCTCGACGAACTTCGCCGCCGCCCCGGCGGCGTCCGCCGCAGATTTTTCCTGTTCCAGGATGCCCCCTTGGTTGCCTCGCTGCTGTGGACAGCGGTGTCGTGCCCGCACGCCAGGCGCGGCGCTTACTCGACCTTCACGCCCTGTTCGCGATAGTAGCGCAGGGCTCCCGGATGGAAGGGCACGGGGGAGAGCTTCGCCGACTGGTTGCCAAGGTCGAGGTGGCCCGCTTCCTTGTGCACGACCACGAGGTCCTGCTTGCGTTCGAACAGCAGGCGCACGATGTCGTGGGCGAGGTCGTCGGGCATGTCGGCGGCCACCACCAGGACGTTCCATACCGTCGCATTGCGGTTGTCCCGCGACATGCCGGTGTACACGTCCTTGCCGATGACGGTCTCGTTGTAGAGGGGGCCGTACTTCTCGTTCATCCGCGCCACGGCATCGGCATGGTCGAGCAGGCGGATCGTGGAGCCGGGGCTCGCCGCCAGGTCCGTGACCGCCGCGGTGGGCAGGCCGCCAGCCCAGAAAAAGGCTTCGATCTTGCCATCCTTGAGCGCGTTGACCGACTCCGCCACTGACAGGCGCTCGCGGATCAACGCGTCCTGCAGGCCATACGCCTCGAGCACCCGCAGCGCCATGATCTCGGTGGCGCTGCCCGCGGAGCCGACCGAAACGCGCCGCCCCTTGAGGTCCTGCATGGACTTGATGCCGGTGCTCGCGACCGTGACGGCATGCATGCGGTTCGGGTAGAGCACGGCCAGGGTGCGCACGGGCAGCCTGCCCGAGGAAAACTTGTCGGTGCCGTTGTAGGCGTCCCAGGCGGCGTCCACCATGGAAAAGCCGATGTCGGCGCGCCCCGTTCCCACCAGCTTGAGATTGTCGACCGAGCCGCCGGTGACCTCCGCAGTGGCCTGGAGACCCGGGAGGTTGGCACTGAGCATGTTGGCGAGCGCGCCGCCCAGCGGGTAGTAGACGCCGCCGGTGCCGCCGGAGCCGATGGCAAGCATTTTCTTCTGCTCGCCGCAGCCGGCGGCTCCCAGCAACGCGGCACCGGCCAGCAGGATTGCGACAATACTTTTCGAGGGGGATCGCACGGGACGCGTGGCGCGGGAAAGGGACGCGGCATTGTAGCAACGATGCCGGGTGCGGACGCCCGCGCGGCTTGGCTATACTCTGGCCAGGCCATCAACGAGGACCCTCGTGCCGGATCCTGCCCAGCCCGCGGTTTCGCAAAGTACCCTGGACCAGCTCCAGCTTCACATCGGCGACCGCCTGCAGCTCGAGATGGCGATCGGGGGGGAGCGCGCCCAGCACTTCACCCTGCTGATCGGCTACGTGCCGGGCCACAGCGTGCTGGTGCGAACCCCGCTGGTGCAGAACCTCCCCGTGCCGGTGCGCGAAGGCGAGCCGGTGACCGTCCGCTCCTTCTCGGGGCGGCATGCGGCGAGCTTCGAAAGCGCAGTGCTGAAGGTCTCCCGCGCCCCCTTCCCCTACCTGCACCTTGCCTACCCCCAGGTGGTGAGGCAGGCGCTCATCCGTGGCGCGCTGCGGGTCCGCGTCAACCTTTCGGGCACCGCCATGAATCCCGCCTTCACGGGCTCCGAGATGCCCGTCGCGATGACCATCGCGGACCTGAGCGTCTCCGGGGCGCTGGTCGAGGCCGAGTCCATGCTGGGGGAGGCGAAGGGCAAGGTCGACCTCGCCTTCAAGTTCACGGTGCAGCCCAACAACTACGAGGTGCGGCTGCTGACCAGCGCCGACATCCAGAGCGTCAAGAAGGGGCGGCGTGCCGGCGGCGCCGGGGAAGTCTTCATCCACGGCGTGCGCTTCGCGCACCTGCACACGACCGAGTCCCTGCTGCTGCAGAGCTACATCCAGCAGATCATCCTGTCCGACCGCTCGCAGCTCATCTAGCAGGCAACGGAAGCCGGCAACAAAAAAGGCGGCCCGGGGGGCCGCCTCTTATCCGTCCTTGCTGCCTGGATTGCCGTGTCGCGCCTATTCCGCTGCCGTCTCGGTGGCCGCGCTCTCCAGCTTCTCGCGAATGCGGGCGGACTTGCCGGAGCGGTCACGCAGGTAATAGAGCTTGGCCCGGCGCACGTCGCCGCGGCGCTTCAATTCGATGCTGGCAATCAGCGGCGAGTAGGTCTGGAAGGTCCGCTCCACGCCTTCGCCGGACGAGATCTTGCGCACGATGAAGGAGGAGTTGATGCCGCGGTTGCGCCTGGCGATCACCACGCCCTCGTAGGCCTGGATGCGCTTGCGGTCGCCTTCGACCACGCTCACGTTGACGACCACTGTGTCGCCGGGCGCGAAGTCCGGGATGCTGCGGTTGAGGCGGGCGATTTCTTCCTGCTCGATTTTGGCTATGAGGTTCATTTCGTCAGCTCCTGCGTTTTCGCTTCGGCCTGGGCCGCGCGGCTTTCTTCCAGTTTGTATTCGTCCAGCAACTTTTCCTGCTCCGGCGTGAGCCGCATTCCCTGCAGCAGGTCCGGGCGACGCTTCCACGTCCTGCCCAGCGCCTGCTTCATGCGCCAGGCCTCGATCTGGCCATGGTGCCCCGACATCAGCACCGCCGGCACCGCCAGCCCCGCGTACACCTCGGGCCGCGTGTAGTGCGGGCAATCCAGCAGCCCGGCCGCGAACGAATCCTGCTCGGCGGACCCGGCGTCGTTCAGCGCGCCCGGGATGCGCCGGATCAGCGCGTCCATGAGCACCATCGCCGGCAGTTCCCCGCCCGACAGGACGTAGTCCCCGATCGAGATCTCGTCCTGCACTTCCGTTTCCAGCAGGCGTTCGTCGACGCCCTCGTACCGGCCGGCCAGCAGCACCAGCCCCTCGTACTCCCCCAGCGCTTGCACGATCCGCTGCGTCAGCGGCCTGCCCTGCGGGGACAGGTAGATCGTGCGCGTTCGGCGCACGCCGCTGCTCGCCTGCCTCTGACGCGCCGCCCTCAGCGTCTTGGCCAGGGGCTCCGCCGCCATCACCATCCCGGGCCCGCCCCCGTAGGGCCGGTCATCCACGCTGCGGTAGGCGTTGGTGCTGAAATCCCGCGGGTTCCACAGCACCAGGTCATACAACCCCCGGGCCCGCGCCCGCTGCGTGACGCCACTGTCGGTCAGCGCGGCAAACATTTCCGGGAACAGCGTGACGACATCGAAAACGAGCATCGCCGCCCCCTAGAAATCCCGCTCCCAGTCCACGACCAGGCGGCGGCCCGCCACGTCCACTTCGACCACGACGCCTTCGATGAAGGGCACCAGCCGCTCGCGGTCCCCTTCCAGCACCAGCACCGGATTCGCGCCGGTCTCCATCAGCGTCGCGACCCTGCCCAGGGACTCACCCCGGACGTTCGAAACTTCGGCGCCGACCAGGTCGGCCCAGTAAAACTCGTTGCGCCCGGGGGACGGCAACTCGGACCGGGGAATCGCCACGTCGGCACCGGTGAACTTCGCCGCCGCGTCCCTGTCCTCGCAACCTTCGAATCGCGCCACCACGGTCGCCCGGTGCGCCTCCACTTCCGCGACCCGGCAGCTCACCCAGCCGCCTGAGCGATTCAGCCACCAGTCCCGGTAGCCGAGCAATCCATCCACTTCCTGGGAAAAAGGCTGGATCTTCACCCAGCCCTTGATGCCGAATGGGGCGCGGATGCGCCCCATCACGACCATGGTCTCAGGCGGCTTTGGCAGCCGACTCGCCAAACTTCTTGACCAGGCGCGCTGCGGTGTCCGACAGGCGGGCACCCTTGCCCTGCCAGTAGGTCAGGCGGTCCATCTCGATGCGCAGGGACTCTTCGCCCTCGGCGGCCTTCGGATTGTAGAAGCCGACGCGCTCGATGAAGCGACCGTCGCGCGCGTTACGCGAGTCCGCGACCACCATGTTGAAGAACGGGCGCTTTTTGGCACCCCCGCGGGAAAGGCGGATTACGACCATGACGTACACCCCCGAAAGCGAAGCGCGCGATTTTACGCCGCTTAATCCGGGGTTTGCAAGCGGATTCTGGACTGCCCGAGGGGGTCTGGCGAGGCGGGCCCGGGACGGTAAGCCCGCGCCAACAAAGGCAATTTCCCGACCTCGACGCGCCTACTTCTCGGCTTCGCCGGGCTTGCCGGCGTGGAATACCTGGTCGAGGAAGTTCACCACCACCCCGACCAGCTCGTCTTCCTTGCCCTCGAAGAAATGCAGGGCGTCCGGAACGATTACCTGCTGGGAGCCGGGCACCTTGTCGATCTGCTTCTTGCGCTCGTAGGCGCCGACCTGGGTGATCTCCCAGTCCTTGCCGCCGAACACGTCAAGCACGGGAATCTTGATGCGGAACATTTCCTCGAGGCCGTTGATGATGCCAATGAACACCCAGGCCTTCACGGGCACCTTGTCGGCCCGGATCAGGTACTGGTTCGCCATCGTGGCCCCCAGGCTGTGGGAGACGATGCCAACGTTCTGGTAGCCCTTCTCGAGCAGGTAGCGCGCCGAGAGCTCGTAGCGCTCGGCGCCATCGGGATAGACCGGGATGTAGTCGCCCACCTTGGCACCCGGCCCCAGCACGGGGAGCTGGATGGCGAGCGTCGTGTAACCCGCCTCCGCAATCTTGGTCCGCAACGCGCTGTAGAGCTCGAAATCGGGGTTCCAGCCGCGGCCGTGGCCGATGATGACGGCGCCGCGCGGCTTGTCTGCGGGCGTGTAAAGGGCAAGGAACTCATGCCCGTTCTTCTGCTTGATCCAGACCGGCTCGCCGACCAGTACGGCGGGAAGGATCTGGTCGGCCCAGCGCTTCTCGCGTTCGTAGTCGGGCTGTTGCGCGGAGGCGGCCAGGGAAAGCAAGCCGAGAAGGGCGGCGGCGAGGATGCGATGTTTCATGTCGGGTTCCGGGATCTGGGCCATGCATTTTACCTGCAGCGGCTTGTGCTTCGACCGCACTTTGCGGAAGTAATTCCCGCGCCCGCTCAGCGCATGCCCGGAAACACGCCCTTCATGCCGCGCATCATCTTCTGCAGCCCGCCGCGGCCCATCATTTTCATCATCTTCTGCATTTGCTCGAACTGGTTGAGCAGGCGGTTGACCTCCTGCACGGAAACGCCGGCGCCCGCGGCGATGCGCCGCTTGCGCGAGGCCTTGATGATCTCGGGCCGGGCCCGCTCCTGCGGGGTCATGGAATCGATGATGCCCACGGTGCGGCCGATCACCTTGTCGTTGACCGTGGCACCCTGGGCCGCCTGGGCAAACTGGGCGGGCAGCTTGTCGATGAGGGAATTGAGCCCGCCCATCTTCTTCATCTGCTGCATCTGGCTGCGGAAATCCTCGAGGTCGAAGCCCTTGCCCGACTTGACCTTTTTCGCGAGCTTCTCCGCCTCGTCCACGTCGACGTTGCGGCGCGCCTCCTCCACCAGCGCGAGGACGTCGCCCATGCCCAGGATGCGCGCCGCAAGCCGGTCCGGGTGGAAGGCCTCGAGGCCGTCGAGCTTTTCCGAGACGCCGACGAACTTGACGGGCTTGCCGGTCACGTGCCGCACCGAGAGCGCGGCGCCGCCACGCGCGTCACCGTCGAGCTTGGTAAGCACCACGCCCGTCAGTGGCAGCGCCTCGCCGAAGGCCTTCGCCACGTTCACGGCGTCCTGCCCCTGCATCGCGTCCACGACGAACAGCGTCTCGATGGGCTGCAGCACGCGGTGCAGGTCGCGGATCTCGGCCATCATGGGCTCGTCGATCGCGAGGCGCCCTGCGGTGTCCACGAGCAGTGCATCGTGGTAATGCCTGCGGGCGTGGTCGAGCGCGGCCACAGCGATGTCGGCGGGCTTCTGTTCCGGGCTCGAGGGATACAGGTCGGCGCCCACCTGCCTGGCGAGCGTGGCCAGCTGCTCGATGGCCGCAGGACGGTAAACGTCGCAGCTCACGAGCAGGACCTTCTTCTTCTGCCCCAGCAGCAGCTTCGCCAGCTTGCCGGTCGTGGTGGTCTTGCCCGAGCCCTGCAGGCCCGCCATGAGGATGACGGCGGGCGGCACCGTCGCGAAATCGAGCCCGGCTTCCTGGCTGCCCATCAGGGCGGTCAGCTCGCGGTGCACGACGCCGACCAGCGCCTGTCCCGGCGTCAGGCTGCCGACCACCTCCTCGCCGACCGCCTTTTCCTTCACGCGCGCGATGAAATCGCGCACCACGGGCAGCGCCACGTCCGCCTCCAGCAATGCCACCCTCACTTCGCGCAACGCGTCCTGGATGTTCGCTTCGGACAGGCGCGCCTGTCCGCGCAGCGACTTGACGACGCCGGCGAGGCGGCTGGTAAGGCTGTCGAGCATCGCGTTTCCTCGGGTGTTGCTGGGGTGGGGATGATGTAGACTTGACGCCGGCGAAACCGCCGCGAAATCCATGGACAACATTCTACTTTATCTGCTCGCGAGCCTCGGATACCTCGCGCTCGCATTCGTGTTCTGGCGCAACTCGATGCCGGCGGCCGCATCCCCGGCGGTCTCTCGATTCGCGCATGCCGCGCTTGTCGTCCCGCTCGTGCTGCATGCGTCCGTCCTGTCCGGGGGCATCTTCGCGGAAGACGGCTTCTACCTGGGCGTGGGCACCGCGGTATCGGTGATCATCTGGCTCACCGCGCTGATCTACTGGCTGGGCAGCTTCTTCTATCGCTTCGAGGGCCTCCAGGTCCTGGTGCTGCCCGCCGCGGCCGTGCTGTCGCTGCTGCCGCTCGTTCTGCCCCCGGCGCACCCGCTGTCCAACACCCACCTCGGGGCCTTCCGCGCGCACCTGGTCATCTCGCTGCTTGCCTACAGCCTGTTCACGATCGCCTCGCTCCACGTGCTGATGATGGCGATGATGGAAAAGCGCCTGCACCGCGGCAACCTGCCCGGGTTCCTGCAGGGCCTGCCGCCGCTGCTTGCGATGGAGCAGATGCTGTTCCGGATCATCGCGGCCGGCTTCGTGCTGCTCACCCTGACGCTGGGCAGCGGCATCCTGTTCTCCGAGGAGCTGTTCGGAAAGCCGATGCAATTCACGCACAAGACGGTGTTCGGGATCCTTTCCTGGTTCATCTTCGGCGCGCTGCTGGCCGGCCGCGCCCTCTACGGCTGGCGCGGCCGCATCGCGATGCGCTGGACGCTTACCGGCTTCCTGTCGCTGGTGCTTGCGTACATCGGCAGCAAGTTCGTCCTCGAGGTCCTGCTGCACCGCTGAGGCGCGCGCCTGCGCCGATGCAATGGCCGCCACGCGCTTGCTTGACACTGCCTGACCCGCTCCCGATACTGGGCTGGTCCTCCTGAAGGATGGTGATTCCGTTTGGATGAGATTCCGCTTTCCACGCTCCTGATCGTCCTGGCACTGCTGCTCGTCATATCCGCGTTCTTCTCGATTTCCGAAACGAGCATGATGGCGCTCAACCGCTACCGGTTGCGCCATCTCGCCAAGACCGGCCACCGCGGCGCCCGCCTCGCGGCGCAGTTGCTGGCGAGGACCGACCGCCTGCTGGGCGTGGTGCTCCTGGGCAACAACCTCGTCAATGCGGCGGCGGCCGCGCTGGTCACCGTGATCGTATTCCGCATGTTCGGCGAGAGCGAGCTTGCGCTCACGCTGGGCACCCTGCTCATCACGTTCTTCATCCTGGTGTTCGCCGAGATCAGCCCGAAGGTGATGGGCGCGAGCTACCCGGAGCGGATCGCCTTCCCGGCATCGTACGTGCTCACGCCGCTGCTGACGCTCGCCTATCCGGTGGTGTGGTTCGTCAACCTGTTCGTGCGCGGCCTGCTTTGGGTGCTGCGCCTGAAACCGCAGTCGGACCAGAGCCACACGCTCAGCATGGAGGAGTTGCGCACGCTGGTGCTCGAGGGCGGCAACTTCCTGCCGCAGAAGCACCAGAAGATCCTGCTCAACCTGTTCGATCTCGAGTCCATCACGGTCGAGGACGTCATGACCCCGCGCGCCCAGATCGAGGCCGTGGACATCAACGCCCCGCCCGAGGAGATCCGCCGCCAGGTGGCGACGTCCAACCACACCCGGGTCCCGGTGTACCGCGAGCGCCTCGACGACATCGTCGGCATCGCCCACGTGCGCAAGATCCTCAACCGGTCCGAAGGGGAGGAGTTCGGCGCGGAGACCCTGCGCGAAGTGATGCGCGAGCCCTACTTCATCCCGCTCGGCACACCGCTGCTGACCCAGTTGCAGAACTTCCAGGAACAGCAGGACCGCATGGGCCTGGTGGTGGACGAGTACGGCGAACTGAAGGGCCTGCTCACCCTGGAGGACATCCTCGAGGAGATCATCGGCGAGTTCACGACCCAGTCGCCCCTGGCCCAGACCTCGCGCTTCCGGCGGGCCGAGGATGGCAGCATCCTCGTGGAGGGCGGCAGCACCCTGCGTGACCTGAACCGCAAGCTGGGCTACAAGTTTCCCCTGGACGGACCCAAGACCCTCAACGGGCTCATCCTGGAGCACCTCCAGGACATTCCCGAGCCCGGCACCAGCGTGAAGATCGCCGGCTACGCGCTGGAAATCCTCCAGACCCAGGACCGGGTCATCAAGTCCGTCCGGCTTTTGTCGCCGGATAACCAATAAATCAGGGGGTTTAGCAGCAAATCTCCATCTTTACTTTAAGGGTGGACCCGTGCATCATTCTGCTGTTCAAATCCCTCCGGATTGATGGGGTCAGTCTATGGCTACCGCTACAGCCGCCGCCGGCGGCCGCGACAAGGTCAAGGAATACACCTTCCTCTGGGAAGGCAGGGACAAGGCCGGGCGCATCATCAAGGGCGACATGCGTGCCGGCGGCGAGGCGGTGGTCAATTCCCAGCTGCGCCGCCAGGGCATCCAGGTCATCAAGATCAAGCGCATGCGCGGCGGGGTCGGCGGCAAGGTCACCGACAAGGACATCACCTTCTTCACCCGCCAGCTCGCGACCATGATGAAGTCGGGCGTGCCTCTGCTGCAGGCCTTCGACATCGTCGGCAAGGGCCATGCGAACCCGGCGGTGGCGCGCCTGCTGATGGACATCAAGAACGAGGTCGAGACGGGCAACAGCCTGACCTCGGCGTTCCGCAAGTACCCGCTGCATTTCGACCAGCTGTTCTGCAACCTGGTGCAGGCCGGCGAACAGGCCGGTATCCTCGACAGCCTCCTTGACCGCCTGGCGACCTACAAGGAAAAGATCCTCGCCATCAAGAGCAAGATCAAGTCGGCGCTGTTCTACCCGATCTCGATCATCGTCGTGGCCTTCGTCATCACGGCGATCATCATGATTTTCGTGATCCCGGCATTCAAGAACCTGTTCACCAGCTTCGGCGCGGACCTGCCCGCCCCGACGCTGATGGTGATGGCGATGTCGGACTTTTTCGTCCAGTGGTGGTGGGCGATCTTCGGCGGCGTGGGCTTCGGCGTGTGGTTCTTCTTCTACACCTGGAAGCGGTCGCTGAAGATGCAGATCGTCATGGACCGGCTGGCGCTCAAGTTCCCGATTTTCGGCCCGGTGATCCGCAAGGCGACCATCGCGCGCTGGACGCGCACGCTGTCGACCATGTTCGCCGCCGGCGTGCCGCTGGTGGAAGCGCTGGATTCCGTGGCCGGCGCAGCCGGCAACTATGTCTACTTCGAGGCGACCAAGAAGATCCAGCAGGAGGTCAGCACCGGCACCAGCCTGACGGTGGCCATGACCAATGCCACCGTGTTTCCCAACATGGTCATCCAGATGGTGTCGATCGGCGAGGAATCCGGCTCACTGGACGGCATGCTGGGCAAGGTGGCCGACTACTTCGAACGCGAGGTGGACGACGCGGTCGAGGCGCTGTCGAGCCTGATGGAGCCGATGATCATGGTGGTGCTCGGCGTGCTGATCGGCGGCATGGTCATCGCCATGTACCTGCCGATCTTCAAGATGGGCCAGGCCGTGTAGCCGGGCCCGGGCCCCAACGACAAACGCGCCCGACGAGTTCGGGCGCTTTTTTTATCCGGGCGGCCGCGGCCGCCGAAACGAGGTCCCGAGTCCATGTCCGTGCTCAGCATCCTGCGCAATGAACCCGCCATGCTCGCGGTGGCCTGTGCCATGCTCGGCCTGGTGGTCGGCAGCTTCCTCAACGTCGTGATCCACCGCCTGCCGAGGATGCTGGAGCGGGACTGGGACGGCCAGGCGGCCGACCTGCTGGAGCATCGTGGAGAAGCCGACGCCGCCGCGAAGCTGCGCGGCGACCACGCGGGGCGCTACAACCTGGTGACGCCGAACTCGACCTGCCCGCATTGCGGGCACGCCATCCGCGCCCACGAGAACATCCCGATCGCGAGCTACCTGTTCCTGCGCGGGCGCTGCGCGGGATGCAAGGCACGCATCAGCCCGCGCTATCCGATCGTGGAGGCGATTTCCGGGGTACTGTCGGCCTACATTGGCTGGCGCTACGGCTTCACGCTCGTCATGGCCGGCGCGCTGTTGTTCGCCTGGTCGCTGATCGCTCTCACCGCCATCGACCTCGACACGCAATTGCTGCCCGATGACATCACGCTGCCGCTGCTGTGGATCGGCCTGCTCGTCAACCTCAACGGCGGGTTCGTGCCGCTTTCCACGGCGGTGATCGGCGCCGTCGCCGGCTACCTCTCGCTGTGGTCGGTGTATTGGCTGTTCAAGCTCACCACCGGAAAGGAAGGCATGGGTTACGGCGATTTCAAGCTGCTGGGCGCCATCGGCGCCTGGCTGGGCTGGAAGATGCTGCCCGCCGTCATCCTGCTTTCCTCCGCGGTAGGCGCCGTGGTGGGCATTTCGCTCATCGTCTTCTCGCGCCACGGCCGCAACACGCCGATCCCGTTCGGCCCCTACCTGGCCGTCGCCGGCCTGATCGCGATGTTCTGGGGCGAGTCGATCAACCGGACCTACCTGCAGCTGTTCTGACCATGCCCTACATCGTCGGCCTCACCGGGGGCATCGGCACGGGCAAAACCACCGTGTCAGACCTGCTGGCCCGGATGGGCGCCGATGTTGTGGACACCGACGAGGTATCCCGGGCCCTCACGGCCGCTGGCGGCGCGGCCATGACACAGATCGAGGAGCGCTTCGGCAGCGGCTACGTCACGCCCGACGGCGCCCTCGACCGGCCCCGCATGCGCAAGCTGGTGTTCTCGGACGAACGCGCGCGGCGCAACCTCGAGGGCATCCTGCATCCCCTGGTGCGCCGGGATTCCCAGCACCTCATCGCCAAGTCGACGGGGCCATACGTGGTGGTGGTCGTACCATTGCTGCTGGAAACACGGACCTACCGGGGACTCGCCCACCGGGTGCTGGTGGTGGATTGCGAGCCGGAAACCCAGGTGGCGCGGGTCATGAGGCGCAGCAACCTGTCCCGGGAGGAAGTCCTGGCCATCATGGCGACCCAGATCTCCCGTGCCGAGCGGCTGCGCAACGCCGACGACGTCGTCAACAATGACGATGGCGTGGAGGCGCTCGAGCCCCAGCTCGCCCCCCTGCACCAACGCTACCTGCGCTACGCCGCCCAGGGCTGAGGCGGGGACCCACCGGGGCAATCCTTTATTTTTCGTACCTTTTCGGCAATACTGCCCGCTACCCAGCTGCCGTGCCTGCCCAGTGATCAGCTACGAGTTTCCGCTCAATGAGAGGATCCGCACCCTGCTGCGCCTGGAGGATCTGTACCAGCGCGCGGGTTACTTCGCGGCCAAGGACGACCCCGAGGAGCACCACGTCGCCCTGACCTCGCTGTTCGAGATCCTGGAAGTCGGCGGCCGGGCCGACCTGAAGTCGGAGCTGATGCAGGAACTCGAGCGCCAGAAGCAGCACCTCGATTCGCTGCGCCACAACCCGGCGATCTCGCAGGAAGCGCTGGCCACGGTGCTCGCCGACATCGAGAAGGCCGTGTCCGACCTGTTCCTGTCCTCGGGGCGCACCGGCCAGGAACTGCGCGAGAACGAATGGCTGATGAACATCAAGCAGCGTTCGGCCATCCCGGGCGGCGTATGCGAGTTCGACCTGCCCTCCTACCATTTCTGGCTGAACCAGAGCGCGCAGACGCGGCGGCTCGACCTCAATGAATGGCTCGCGCCGTTCCTGCCCATTCGCAACGGCGTGCAGATCATCCTCAAGCTGCTGCGGGAGAGCGGCAAGACGAGCCGGCAGGTGGCGGTCCAGGGCGTCTACCAGCAGACCATGGCGGGACGCCTGGCGCAGATGCTGCGGGTGCGCCTCGACAGCAGCTACGATTGCGTGCCCGAAATCAGCGCCAACAAGTACGCGCTCAACGTGCGTTTCACGGCGGCAGTGGGTTCCCAACGCCGCACCAGCGTGGACGACGTGAACTTCGAGCTGACGTTCTGCAACCTCTGATGGAAAGCGCGGCACGCTCCCCGAGGACAGTGGCCTGCCCCGGCTGCGGCCGCATGACGGCATGGTCGGCGGACAATCCCTTCCGGCCCTTTTGCTCCGAGCGCTGCAAGCTGATCGACTTCGGCCAGTGGGCCACCGGAGGTTACCGGATCCCCCAGGAAGAAGCGGACGCCGGCGGCCTCGAAGGCGAGGATCCGCAAGACCCGTCCTGACCGGCCTTCACCGCGGCGACCAGGCGCCGCGGATCATCGCCAGGCCGTGCGCGCCACGGCGGCGTGCTTCGGACAGGTCCCCTGCAGCCAGCCCCCCGAGCGCATAGACCGGCAACGTCGCGCCACTTGCCAGGGCCGCGAATCCCTCCCAGCCCAGGACCGGGCTGTCCGGATGCGTGGGCGTGGGCCTGACGGGCCCGGCCAGCACGAAGTCCAGCCCCAGGGCCTCGGCCCGGGCCAATTCGGCCGCGTCGTGGCAGGAGGCGCCCACCCAGGGGAAGTCCGGACGCGCGGCGACGGCCGTCAACTGCCGCGCCGGCAGGTGGACACCATCGGCACCCGCCGCCCGCGCCAGCACTTCATCCGAATTCACGAGCACGAGGCCGCCCGCGGCATGCATGCGGCGCACGACCTGCTCCGCAAACGTGCGTCGCCCGGCCGCCGGCAGTCCCGCTTCCCGGACCTGCACCAGCCGCAAACCGGCCGCGATCGCCCCGTCGAGTTCCTCGAGGGCCCGCGCCACACCGACCTGCCAGGCACGGGTGATGCCCTGCACGAGCGGCAGCGACAAGGCCTTGAGGATCGGCGCATTGGCCGGGAGCATCGGCTCGACATCGAGCTTGCCGGAGCGCAGCGCATCGCTACGCTGCCAGGCGAGCGCCTGGCCTTCATGGGGATGCGGCTCGCCGTTCCAGGCGGTCACGCGGCGAAAATGCAGGCGCACGGTGCCGTGCGGATAAGTGAAGACGCGGGTCAGCCAGGGAAAGGATTCGAGGACCTCGATGCCCAGCTCCTCATCCAGTTCGCGCTTGAGCGCGGCCTCCGCGGTTTCCCCGGGTTCGAGCTTGCCGCCCGGGAACTCCCAGTAGCCTGCGTAGACCTTTCCGCGCGGGCGCTGGGCAAGGAGGAACCGCCCGTCGGCATGCTCGATGACGGCGGCGGCGACGCCGATCTCGCGCTCAGCCATGCCGCGCCAGCGCCTCAGGCGCCCTTGCGGCCGCCGGCGGACTTGACCTTGTGGCGCCCCGCGAAGTCGCGCGCGAAATGCCATGCCACGCGGCCGCTGCGCGAACCGCGCGTGAGCGCCCATTGCAGCGCCTCGTTGCGCGCCCGGATCCGCTCCTTCTCGGGCACGCCAAGCTGGCCGAGCCAGTAATCCACGATGGCCAGGTATTCGTCCTGGTCGAAGGGATAGAAGGACACCCACAGGCCGAAGCGCTCGGACAGCGAGATCTTCTCCTCGACGGTCTCGCCGGGATGGATCTCCTCGCCGAGGTATTTGGTCTCGAGGTTTTCCTGCATGAATTCCGGCATCAGGTGGCGCCGGTTGGACGTCGCATAAATGAGCAGGTTCTCCGAGGTCGCCGAGATGGACCCGTCCAGGATCACCTTGAGCGCCTTGTAGCCTGGCTCATCGGCGTCGAAAGACAGGTCGTCGCAGAACAGGATGAACTTGTACGGCGCGTCGGCGACAAGGTCGACGATGTCGGGAAGGTCGAGGAGGTCCTGCTTCTCGACCTCGATCAGGCGCAGGCCGCGGGCCGAGAACTTGTTCAGGACAGCCTTCACGATCGAGGACTTACCGGTGCCGCGCGCGCCGGTGAGCAGCACGTTGTTGGCGGTGAGCCCCTCGATGAACTGCCGGGTGTTCTGCTCCACCAGGCCAATCTGGTCGTCGATGCCCTGCAGGTCGGACAGGCGGATCCTGTGTGGATGCGTCACCGGCTGCAGGAATCCCGACGTGCCGCGCTTGCGCCAGCGGAAGGCCACCGAAGCCTTCCAGTCCGGCGCCGCGGGCGGGCGAGGCAGGGTGGCTTCGAATCGGTCGAGCACCTGCTCGGCGCGTTTGAGGATTTTCTCGAGGTCGGCCATGCGGGGCTAGCTGCGGTAATCGGCGTTGATGCTGACGTAGTCGTGGGAGAAATCGCAGGTCCAGACCGTCGACTCCGAGCTGCCGCGGTTCAGTGCGACGCGCACGGTGATCTCCTGCTGCTTCATGATGCGCTGGCCGTCTTCTTCGCGGTACTCCGGGGCGCGGCCGCCGCCCTTGGCCACGAGTTGCTCGTCCAGGTAAAGGTCGACCCTGGACACGTCGAGGTCGTCGATGCCCGCGTAGCCGATCGCCGCCAGGATGCGGCCGAGGTTGGGATCCGAAGCGAAGAACGCGGTCTTGACCAGGGGCGAGTGCGCGATCGCATAGCCGACCTTTCGGCATTCGGATTCGTTGAGCCCGCCCTGCACACGGATGGTGATGAACTTGGTCGCGCCCTCGCCGTCGCGGACCAGGGCCTGCGCCAGCAGCAGCGCGACCTCGGTCACCGCGTCGAGGAACTGCTTGAACTCCGGGGCGTCGGAACGCGTGATCTCCGGCGCGCCGGAACGCCCCGTGGCCACCAGGATGAAGGAATCGTTGGTGGAGGTGTCGCCGTCCACCGTGACGCAGTTGAAGGACCGCTCCGCGGCGTAGGCGGCCGCCTGCTGCAGCAAGGCGGGCGCCACGCTGGCATCGGTGGCGAGGAAGCCGAGCATGGTGGCCATGTTAGGCCGGATCATGCCCGAGCCCTTGGCGATGCCGGTGAAGCTGACTTCGCTGCCGCCGAGCTTGATGCGCTTCGAATAGGCCTTGGGCAACGTGTCCGTCGTCATGATCGCCTGCGCGGCGGCGAGCCAGTTGGTTTCCTTCAGGTCGGAGACGCACTTCGGAAGGCCCGCAACGATGCGGTCCACGGGCAGCGGCTCCATGATCACGCCGGTCGAGAAGGGCAACACCTGGCCGGCGCCGCAGCCAGCCAGCTTCGCCACCGCCTCGCAGGTTTCCTTGGCCCGCCGCAGGCCGTCTTCCCCGGTGCCGGCGTTCGCACAGCCGGTGTTGACCAGCAGCGCACGGATGTCGCCGCCCTCCAGATGGCCCTTGGCGACCGTCACCGGTGCCGCGCAGAAGCGGTTGCGGGTGAACACGCCCGCCACCCGGCTGCCCGGTTCCAGCGTCATGAGCATCAGGTCCTTGCGATTGGCCTTGCGAATGCCCGCTTCGGCGGTGCCGATCCTGACTCCCTTGACGGGCGCGAGCGAGGCGGGGTCCGGTGCGACAAGGTTGACGGGCATGGCGGCTTCAGCCCAGCTTGCCGTGGCACTGCTTGTACTTCTTGCCCGAGCCGCAGGGGCAGGGATCGTTGCGGCCGACCTTCTGGCCGCGCACGAACGGCTGCTCCTTGCTTTCCTCGGCTGCCTTCTGGGCTGCCTCGTCGTAGCTGGCGTGCTGGTACTGGACATTCTTGAGTTCCGCCTGCTCCTTCTGTTCGACGGCGGCCTCCGCCTCCTCCGCGGTACGGATGCGCACCGTCATGAGCAGGCGCGTCACTTCCGTGCGCACGGCTTCGAGCATCATGGAAAACAGCTCGAACGCCTCGCGCTTGTACTCCTGCTTCGGGTTCTTCTGGGCGTATCCGCGCAGGTGGATCCCCTGGCGCAGGTGGTCCAGCGCGGAAAGGTGCTCGCGCCAGTGCACATCCAGGCGCTCGAGCATCACGGATCGCTCGAACCCGTGCACCGCACCCTGCTCCAGGCTGCCGAACTTGGCCGCGTAGAAGTCGTTGCCGGCCTTGATGATGCGCTGGCGCAGGCCCTGTTCGTCGAGCTGCGAATCCTGGTCGAGCCATTTGGCGATGGGCAGGTCGAGCCCGAGTTCTCCCGACAGGGTCTTTTCCAGACCGGGCACGTCCCATTGCTCGTCGATGCTGTCCGGCGGGATATGCTGCGTGATGTACGAGTCGATGGTGCCTTCGCGCATCGAGCGGATTGTGTCCGAGATGTCGGTGGCTTCGAGCAGTTCGTTGCGCTGCTGGTAGATCACCTTGCGCTGGTCATTGGCGACATCGTCGTACTCGAGCAGCTGCTTGCGGATGTCGAAGTTGCGGGCCTCGACCTTGCGCTGCGCGTTCTCGATGGCCCGCGTCACCCAGGGATGTTCGATGGCCTCGCCTTCCGGCATCTTGAGGCGGTCCATGATCGCGGCCACACGGTCGGAGGCGAAGATGCGCAGCAGCGGGTCTTCCAGCGACAGGTAGAAACGGCTCGAACCCGGGTCGCCCTGCCGGCCCGAGCGCCCCCGCAACTGGTTGTCGATGCGCCGTGATTCATGACGCTCCGTGCTGACGATGTGCAGCCCGCCGGATTTGACGACCTGCTCGTGCAGGCGCTGCCACTGCTCCCGGATCTGCGCAGTGCGCAGGTCCTTCTCAGCATCGCTCAGGGAGGCGTCGTTGCGGATCTTGTTGATCTCCGGCTCGGGATTGCCGCCGAGCACGATGTCGGTGCCGCGGCCCGCCATGTTGGTGGCGATGGTGATCATCTTTGGCCGGCCGGCCTGGGAAACGATCTCCGCCTCGCGGGCATGCTGCTTGGCGTTGAGCACCTGGTGCGGCAACCCATCCTTCTCCAGCAGCCGCGACACCAGCTCCGAGTTCTCGATGGACGTGGTGCCCACCAGCACCGGCTGGCCGGACTTGTGGCACTCGCGGATGTCGTTGAGCACCGCCTGGTAGCGCTCCTTGGATGTCCGGTAGACCTGGTCCATGCGGTCCTGCCGGACCATCGGCATGTGGGTCGGGATGATCACGGTCTCCAGGCCGTAGATCTGCTGGAACTCGTAGGCTTCCGTATCCGCCGTTCCGGTCATCCCGGAGAGCTTCTTGTACATCCGGAAATAGTTCTGGTACGTGATGGAAGCGAGGGTCTGGTTCTCGCGCTGGATGCGCACGCCCTCCTTGGCTTCGATCGCCTGGTGCAGGCCGTCGGACCAGCGCCGACCCGGCGTCAGGCGGCCCGTGAACTCGTCAACGATGATGATTTCGTCGTTCTGCACCACGTACTGCTGGTCCCGATGGAACAGGTTGTGGGCGCGCAGGGCGGCGTATAGATGGTGCATCAGGTTGATGTTTGCCGCGTCGTACAGGCTGCCGTTCTCGGGCAGCAGCCCGGCCCGGGTCAGCATTTCCTCGGCACGCTCGTGGCCGGCTTCGGTGAGCAGCACCTGGTGCGCCTTCTCGTCCACGGTGAAATCGCCCGGGCCGTTCTCCTCCTTGACCCGCGTCAGGCGCGGCACCACCTCGTTCATCCGGTGGTAGAGCTCGGTGCTGTCCTCGGCCTGGCCGGATATGATCAGCGGGGTGCGCGCCTCGTCGATGAGGATCGAGTCCACTTCGTCGACGATGCCGAAGTTGAGTCCCCGCTGCACGCGCTCGGTGGCCTGGAACACCATGTTGTCGCGCAGGTAGTCGAAGCCGAACTCGCTGTTGGTGCCGTAGGTGATGTCGGCGGCGTAGGCCTGCTGCTTGAGCTCGTGTTCCATCTGCGAGAGGTTCACGCCGACCGTGAGGCCGAGGAAGCGGTACACGCGGCCCATCCATTCGGCGTCGCGATTGGCAAGGTAGTCGTTGACGGTGACGACGTGCACGCCCTTGCCGGAGAGCGCGTTCAGGTAGGCGGGCAGCGTGGCGACCAGGGTCTTGCCCTCGCCGGTGCGCATTTCCGCGATCTTGCCGGAATGCAGCGCGATGCCGCCGAGGAGCTGGACGTCGAAATGTCGCATGTTGAGCACGCGGCGACTCGCCTCGCGTACCGTGGCGAAGGCTTCGACGAGCAACTGGTCGAGGGTCTCACCCTTGTTGAAGCGCTCGCGCAGCATGTCGGTGCGGGCGCGCAGCGCGGTATCGTCCAGTTTCTTCAGTTCCGGCTCGAGGGCATTGATCGCCTGCACCGAATGCGCGTACTTGCGCAGCAGGCGGTCGTTGCGGCTGCCGAAGACTTTCTTGAGGAGTTTCGTGATCATTGTGCGGGTCCCAAAGCAAGAGGGGTGGGGGCTTCAGCCCCCACCCCACAT
>DASZQJ010000020.1:0-3881 GCA_035549715.1 Burkholderiales bacterium | reverse complement strand
GCGGTCAGGCTGGAGGATCGGCGGGTGTTCCAGGTGTCGTGCCCGAAACTGGCAGATTGAGCTTTTCCGCAATGGCCTGCTGCGTAAGCTGCGCCAGCTCGCGGCGGGTCCGGCCTTTCGCATCGATCGACGGCAGGAAATGCAGTTGCGCCTCGATGCGCGGTTGCGCCAGGATCGCGCGCATCGATTCGAGCAGCGTCGTCTCGCCCACGTAGCTCGCCGCCACGCACAGCTCCCCCTCGTCTGCGACGTAGCGCAGGGCCACGGGGCAGACCAGCGCCACCTCGTCCACGGCCGGCTGCAGCAGCGACGCATGGAACTTGCCCAGGCGGTCGCCCTCGGTGGTCGTGCCTTCCGGGAACACCCCGACCGCGAAGCCCTGCTCGAACGCCGCATGGATCGCCTGGTTGATGCGTGCCGCATGCCGGCCGCTGCCGCGCTCGATGAACAGCGTGCCGGTGCGCGCCGACAGCCAGCCGATCAGCGGCCAGTCCCGGACCTCCGACTTCGCCACGAAGCGGATCTGCCACACCGCGTGGATCACCTGGATGTCCAGCCACGACACGTGGTTCGCAACCAGCACCCGCGGGCGCGAGCCGTCGCCGGACGGCAGCCCGTGCACGCGGGGGGCGACGTTGAGAATGGCGAGCAGGCCGGCGGACCAGCGGGCCACGGCCGCCTCGCGCCGCCGCACGCCGTAAACGGGAAACAAAAGGGCGACCGTGAGGACGCCCTGGAGCAGATGGATGCCGAGGCGCAGCGCGCGCCAGGCCTGGAGGTGTCTAGGGGTGGAGTGCCGCGGGCGGGGGCTCATTCTTCAGGAAGTGTCGGGCGTAGCGCGGATTCAGGTGGGCCACCGGCAGCATCATGAGCAGGTCGGCCGTGCCGAAATCCGGATCCCACGCGGGCTCGCCGCAGACCTGCGCCCCCAGCCGCAGGTAACCCTTGATGAGCGGCGGCGGCACCGGATCGCGGCGGCGGTCGAGCGCGTCGAGGGGCAGGGCGCAACGCGGGAACACGCGGTACTCGATCGGGCACAGCGCGGTGCGGCTCAGCGAATTATAGAGGCTGGCCGCGGCGTGTCCACCGTCGGCCATGCCGATGCTGGCGCAGCCCATGACGTGGTCGTGGTGGCTCGAGCGGATGTAGCGCGACAGGCCCGACCACAGCAGCGCGATGGTCGCGCCGCTGCGATGGTCGGGGTGGACGCAGGAGCGACCCACCTCGAGCATCCGGTCGCGCAGCGGCCCGAGCCGGGTCAGGTCGAACTCCTCCTCGGAGTAGAAGCCGCCGATGCGCCGCGCCTGCGCGCTGGTGAGGATCCGATAGGTGCCCACCACTTCGCCGCCGTCGGACTCGCGCACCAGCAGGTGGTCGCAGTAGCGATCGTACATGTCGCGGTCGATGCCTTCCCCGCGGGAGGGCAGCTGGGCGCCCAGTTCCTCGGCGAATACCTTGTAACGCAGGCGCTGGGCTTCGAGGACTTCGGCGGGGGTGGAGGCGAGGTGGAGCGTGAGGGGCTTCTGGGGACGGGGCTGGAACTTCGGTCGGGCCTGGAGCATGCAGGGTGTCATCCGCAAATAAAATTGCGGCAACACTAAGTGCGGGCGATGACAGGCGGGTTACCTCCTGGTGAACCTTCGGTTACGGGGGAAGGCGTCGACTTCCCAACCGCAAAGGCGCGAAGGCGCAAAGGAAGCGCAAAGGAGTGCAAACACAAAACAAGGGGAGGCTATAGGCGGATCGTCCGCCACCGCCGGGATGATTCCGTTGAAGCATGCGAACCGCGGACCATATTTCTCTTCTTGCCTTTCTTTGCGTTTCCTTTGCGCCTTCGCGCCTTTGCGGTGGGTGCAGGCCCTAGACTGCCCGGCCCCAGGCCTCGCGGAAGAGGTCCCCGATTTCCGCGCGGGTGAAGCTGTGGTTCTGGGCGCCGCGCTCGGCGATCTTGATGGAGCCGATCAGGGACGCCAGGCGGCCGGTCGTGTCCCAGTCCAGGTCGTTCGCGATCCCGTACAGCAGGCCGGCGCGGTAGGCGTCGCCGCAACCGGTCGGGTCGAGGATCCGGGCCGGCTTGACGCTGGGAATCTGCGCCGCCTTCCCCTTGTGATGGACGACCGACCCGCCTGCGCCCTGGGTCACGATGAAGGCCTTCACCAGCTTCGCGAGCGCTTCCACGGACTGGCCGGTGCGTTCCTGGATGAGGCGCGCCTCGTAGTCGTTGGCCGTGACGTAATCCGCCTGGCGGATGAAGGTCATCAACTCCTCGCCGCTGAACATCGGCAGGCCCTGGCCCGGGTCGAAGATGAACGGGATGCCGGCCTCGTGGAACTCGCGCGCGTGCTGCAGCATGCCCTCGCGCCCGTCCGGGGAGACGATCCCCAGGCCCACGTCCCTGGCATCGGTCACGTGGTTGTGGTGCGAGAAATTCATCGCGCCGGGGTGGAAGGCCGTGATCTGGTTGTCATCGAGGTCGGTGGTGATGAAGGCCTGCGCGGTGAAGGTATCGGGCACCTGGCGCACATGGGCCTGCGGCAGGCGCAGCTTCTCCAGCCGGTAGGCGTAGGGCTGCCAGTCCTGGCCCACGGTGGCCATGATCAGCGGATCGCCGCCGAGCATCTTCAGCGAGTAGGCGATGTTGCCGGCGCAACCGCCGAACTCCCGGCGCATGTCGGGCACCAGGAAGGACACGTTGAGGATGTGGATCTGGTCGGGAAGGATGTGCTTCTTGAAATGGTCCTTGAACACCATGATGGTGTCGTAGGCGATGGAGCCACAGATCAGGGTTCTCATGTTCCTCGGGTTTCCGTCATCGGTTGAGCACGAAGGCCTTGAAGCCCAGTTCCTTGCGCACGCGCTCGGCGGCGGCTTCCGCTTCTGCGCGCGTAGCGTAAGGCCCCGCCTGCACCTTGTACATGCCGACGCCCTGGGCCTCGTCGCGGTGGACCTGCATCGCGTCGCCCAGCCACGCAAGGTCCAGGCGCAGCTTGCGCAGGAAGGCGTCGGCGTTCTCTGCCGCCGAGAACGCGCCCAGCTGCACGAACAGGCCGCCCCGCTCGGCAGCAACCGGTGGCGCGACGGCGGCGGGGGCCGGGCTGGCGGGCGCGGGCGCGACGGCGGCTGGGGCCGGCTCGCCACCCGGCAGGAGGGCCTCGACCTCCACCAGCCCGCTGCCCTGCCCGATCAGCCCCAGCCGATGCGCAGCCGCGTAGGAAAGGTCGATCAGGCGGTCCTCGTGGAACGGACCGCGATCGTTGACCCGCACCACCACGGACCGGCCGTTGGTGACGTTCGTCACTCGCGCATAGCTGGGCAGGGGCAGGATCGTGTGCGCCGCCGTGAACCCGTACATGTCGTAGACCTCACCCGACGAGGTCTTCTGCCCGTGGTAGCGCTTGCCGTACCAGCTCGCGATGCCGCGCTGCCGGTAGGGCGTCAGCCGGGTGAACGGCGTGTAGGTGCGGCCCAGCACGGTGTAGGGCCGGCCCGTGTACTTGTTGAGCGGCTCGACCCGGGGCACCGGCTCCGGCCGCGCATCGAGGTCCGCCGGCGGATTGGCCCCCGGACCGTCGTCGAGGTAGTAGCCGCCGGGCTTGGTGCCGCCCGAAGGCCGCGTGGAAGTCCCACCGCCGCAGCCTGCGACCACGGCCGCGAACAGCACCGCCAGGATGAGCGCCGGATACCGGCGCATTGCCCCTCTCGCCTCTCGCCTCACGCCTCTCGCCTCCCCTACGTTTGGACCAAACGTCTATGCGTATGGATGCTCATCAGCAGCCCGATGCCGAACAGGATGGTCACCAGGGAGGTGCCCCCATAGCTGATCAAGGGCAGCGGCACGCCCACCACCGGCAGGATGCCGCTTACCATGCCCATGTTCACGA
>DASZQJ010000019.1:0-18739 GCA_035549715.1 Burkholderiales bacterium | reverse complement strand
TTCCAGCACGATGATCCTGCCCGCCTCGTTGCAGACGGCGGTCACGCCCGCGATGATCGATCGCGCAAGGCCGAGGTTCGCGTCCCGGCAGGTGACGTCCACCGACCGGAATCCCTCGATGCGGCGCACGTACTCCCGCACTTCGGCGACGCCCGATTGCGCATCCGGCGACTTCGGGCCGTCGCAGAACACGTGCAGGCGCGATTCGCGGGCCTGCGGATTGCGCAGCAGCGATTCCACCGTGGCGCGAGTGTGGCTCGGCCGGTTGTAGGCGAACAGGGCGATGGGCGCTAATGGCATGGCGTATGCGGTTCGAGGGCGCCCCTGCGGCGGCGGCTAGCCACGCCGCAGGTACCGCATGGGCGCGGCCGCGGCGCGGCCGTACATCACCATGCTCAGCCGGATGCTCGGCGAGAACACCGCCACGAGGCCATTGGCGGCAAACACGGCGAACAAGGCGGACCAGGCCGCGCCAATGGCGCCCAGCCTGGGGATCAGGCAGAAATTCGCAATCACGTTGAGGGCCAGCGCCAGGGCTTCGACATAGAGCATGGGTTTGACCTGGCCCTCGGCCAGCAGCCAGCGGCTGCGCGCCACGCCGAAAAAGACCCAGGTGCTCATCCAGATGAGGATGATAAGGATACCGGCCGATTGCCGGTATCCTTCCCCGAACAGCAGCGGCATCAGCCAGGGCGCCAGGACCGTGATGGCCAGGGCCGTGAGCACCGCCGCCCAGACCAATCCGTCGTAGAGGCGCTGCATCCGGGCCAGGAAGCGCTGCTCACCCAGTTCGCGGGAGCGGATGATCATGGGAAACAGGGACGTCGCAAGGAAGACGGGGCCGACATACCAGAGCTCGACGAGCCTGGAGGCCACCGAGTAGGCGGCGACGGCCGCGTCATCCACCATCTGGCCCAGCATCACCTGGTCCACGCGCATCCTGACCGTGATGAAAACGGCCACCAGGGCGAGCGGCCATCCGGCCAGGAGCAGTCGGCGGCAGTCTTCGGGGCGGAACCGAAGCCGGCGGAATTTGCCGCCCGTGGCGACATAGGCGGCGCAAAGCGCTGCGGCGCAAGCGAGCATCTCGAACAGGGCGATCCACGCAATGACCATGACCGAAGCGCCGGCGAGCACAAATCCGATCTTGGCCAGGTTGATCGCCACGTAAGGCCCCAGCTTCGCGAGCACCGTGTAACGCGACTTGACCCGCGACTGGAACCACAGGTCGATGGCGTCGAAGGTAACGAAGAAGTTGGCGGCCGCCAGGACCACCACCAGCCGCGCGGCAAGGCTGTCGCCCGGCCGCAGCAGCATCACGGCGGCGGCCGAGAGGGCGATGACCAGCAGGCTCCCGGCAAGCCGCATGCCCAGTGCCGTGCCAAGAATCGCGTCCTTGTCTTCGGCATGCGTCACGAACCGCTTGACGACCAGGCCGTCCAGGCCCAGGCCCGCGAGCGCGCTGAAGGACCAGACGATCGCCGCGCAATAGGTCAGCAGCCCGAACTGCTGCGGCCCCAGCATGCGCGCCAGCACGACGATCACCGTGAAGCCGACCAGGCCACGCACGGCGCGGTCGGCCACCAGCCAGCCGGAATTGCCCAGGGCGGCCTGGAGTTCGGCCCGGCCTTGCAGCCAGCGGCGCAACGGCCCCGGAAGGTAGCGCAGCCAGGAAGCGTCCGCCTTCATCGTGCCCCGCCCGGCCGCCAGAGCTGCACCTGCTGCCGGGTCACGGGCCAGACGCCGGACCCGCACAGCGCATACGCCTGCGGAAAGCGGATCGCAAGCGCCGCAAGATCCGGAACGGCATTGGGCGTGCCTTCCTTCACCAGGATCCAGGCCGAGGCGAGCCGCGCGGGCGGGACGAGGCCGAGGGCAAAGGCATTGGCCGCGGCCGAACCCGGATAGCCGCCGGAGTACCAGGGAATGCCCGGCGAACGCGCATCGAGCCCGTAGACGAGGCCGGGCATGCCGGTGAACGCGATGACGTCGTCTCCGGGCCGCAGGCCGCAGGCGCGGGCCGTCCTTCGCAAGCCATCGACGAAAGCGGCGGTCTCGCCGTCCAGCTTCAGGGTTTGCGGCTCGGGGCCGAACTTCGTATCGACCAGCTGGCGGGACATGGGGGCGTTCAGCCGATACGGGCTGACCTCCCCCCCCGTCACCACCTGCGAGGCGCAAACGCCGGCCGCCAGCAACGTTCCCGCCAGCAGGGTCCAGCGGCCGCCCGGGCGTTCGGCGAGGCCCCACAACCCCATGCTGACCAGGGCCAGCCAGGGCCCCAGGTGCAGCATCATGTTCAGGCGCAGCGGATTGCCCGTTCCGATGGCACCGATGGCCGGCAAGGGCAGCAGGAACGCGACGACGACGAGGCGCGCGCGCTGGCTTTTCCAGAGGTCGCGGACGCCCGCGGCCCCCGGGCCGCTGCAGTACAGGAGCAACAACAGGATCAGCAACAGCAGGCCCGCGTGAAACGCCAGGTTTCGCCGGGAGGGAATGTCGCCGCCGTAGTGGAAGCCGGCCATCATGGTCGCGAACCCGAACAGCACGAAAGCGGCGGCGGGAACGCCGCTCACCCAGGCCGCCGATGGCCGCCTGCGGCCCGCGAACCAGACGAGCATGACGCCGAGGTAGACCCATCCATACTTGGCGAGGATGAGGTGGAAGACCGCCCCGGCGTCGCGCAGGTAGGCGGCGACGATGCCGCCGCCATGGACGCTTCCGAGCAGGCCGACAAGGGCAAGTCCCTGCCTCCATTGCGACAGGAACGACGCCGGCGCCTGAATCATGGCAAAGTGGAACAATCCCCACGCGAAAAACCCCGCCACAAGGCCGCCCATCAGGCGCCTGCGCTCATTCCCGTACGGCCACGCCACGACGACCAGGGCGGATGCGGCCAGCAGCAGGATGCCGGTGGGAAACTTGATGAAAAACGCCGCGCCCGCCGAAGCCCCTGCGAGCAGGGCGGCGGCAACCTGCCTGCGGGCCGTTCCGCGGCCGGAGTCGCCGGGCCCGGGCATGGCAAGCAGCAGGCTCCCGGCGGAGCATTGCAACGCAACCGCATTGAGCAGGTTGTAACCCGGGGTGAGCAGCGTCCAGCCGTAGTAGCTCAGGCATCCCAGTGCGACGAACAAGGCGAGGTGCGCCGCATGCCCCCGGCCGTCAACGATGCGCAACGCCCGGCGCAATCCCGCGAACAGGACCACGCTGGACGCGAGCATCAGCATCGCCCCCACCACCCGAAACGCAGCGACCTCGCCGCGCGCGACCCGCAGCAGCCTGGCCGTGTACTCGTGAGCCGACGTCAGCGACACCAGCACATCATCGGGATGCGCCGATGAGAGGAGGTAGTAGCCGTTGTCGGTGATGTCGATCCCCCGCCCGCTCGCCCATGCGAGGTAGCCAAGGATGGTCGCCAGGCAAAGGCCCGCCGCCAGGATCGACGGTCCCGCCGCGACCTGGCCGGCAGACGGGCCGGCCGCCGCTGGAATCATCGGACGGGGCGGCACGGCGCCTCGAGGGGCCGGCCGCGCAAGGCACGCAGCGAACAGGGATGCGACGCAATGGATGCTTGCCCCGCGACCCCGATGGCGTTGAACAAAGCGAACGCCGGCACGGCGATTCGGAGGGAATGGAAGGCGGCGGCACCCCCCATTTATTTTGCGTCCGTAACCAAGTATCGTTTCAGTCGTATGGCTGGCCAGGGCACCACGAAGAAAATCGCGATCGTGCAGTCAAATTATATACCGTGGAAGGGTTACTTCGACCTGATCAACGGTGTCGACGACTTCGTGTTCTACGATGACATGCAGTACACGAGGCGCGATTGGCGCAACAGGAACATGATCAAGACGCCGGCAGGATTGAAATGGCTGACGATCCCGGTCGATGTCAAGGGCAAGTACCTTCAAAAGATCCGGGAAACGCAGGTCAGCGACCCCGGCTGGGCGCAGCAGCACTTGAGCAGCCTCACCCACAATTACGCGCGCGCGCCCCATTTCAAGGCCTACCGGGATGCGATCGCCGACCTTTACGCGCGGGCCGAGTCCGAACCGCTCCTGAGCCGGATCAACCGGATGTTCGTGGAATGGATCTGCGGGGAACTCGGCATCGGCACGCGGCTGCACTGGTCGATGGATTTTCCCCTGGCCGAGGGCAAGTCGGAACGCCTGCTGGGATTGTGCGTTGCGCTTGGCGCGACGCACTATGTGTCGGGCCCCGCCGCCAGGGACTACCTGGACGAATCGCTGTTCGAATCCGCGGGCGTCACGGTGGAGTTCATCGATTACGGCGGCTACCCGGAATATCCCCAGCTCCACGGCCCCTTCGAGCACGGGGTCACCATCCTCGACCTGCTGCTGAACGTCGGGCCGGACGCCCCGAAGTACATGAAGTCGATGGCCCGCCGGCGGCAATGACGGGCGACCGCGACGGCATCCTGGGCGGCGTCAGGTCGTACTACACCGCCAAGGTCGAGCAACATGGCGCGACGCCCGCCGGCGTCGACTGGAACAGCCTCGAATCCCAGTTGCTGAGGTTCGACCAGCTCCTTTGCATCGTGCGGGACTGGGATCGCCCATTCTCGCTTGCCGACCTGGGATGCGGATACGGCCAGTTGTACGACCATGTGCGCCCGCGTGCCCGCCAGTTCCGGTACCACGGCTACGACCTGTCCGAAGCCATGGTAAGGAAGGCGCGCGAACTGCACGCGGACTCGGTCGATGCCTCGTTCACGGTATCCGACCGCCCGACCGAGGCCGCGGACTACGTGGTCGCGAGCGGCATATTCAACGTCCGGCTGTCCGTGGCCGAGCCGGAGTGGAAAGCCTTCGTGCTCGATACGCTTGCCGTCCTCGACGCCGCGGCGACGCGCGGGTTCTCCTTCAACTGCCTGACCTCCTACTCGGACGCCAGCCGGATGCGCGCCGACCTATACTACGCGAACCCGGCCGAGATCTTCGACCACTGCAAGCAGCGGTTTTCCCGCAACGTCGCGCTGCTGCACGACTACGGCCTCTACGAGTTCACGGTTCTGGTCAGGAAGCAGGTTTGAGCAAGGAAGGCCCGCCATGAAACCACTGGTCGTCTTCGGCGCCGGCGACATTGCCGAGGTCGCCCACTTCTACCTGACGGGCGATGCCGGACTGCGCGTCGAGGCGTTCGCGGTCGATCGCGAGTTCCTGAAGGAATCCACGTTCTGCGGACGCCCGGTGCTCGCCGTCGAGGAGCTGGAATCGCGGTTTCCGCCACAGTCCTGCGATGCGTTCGTCGCGCTGAGCTACGCCAGGCTCAATGCATTGCGAGCCGAAAAGTGCGCGGTGCTCAAGGCGAAGGGCTACAGGCTGGCGAGCTACGTGAGCAGCAGGGCCACCACCTGGCCGGGGCTGAGCGTCGGAGAAAACTGCTTCATCCTCGAGGACAACACCATCCAGCCGTTCGTGCGCATCGGCCACAATGTGACCCTTTGGAGCGGCAACCACATAGGCCATCATTCCCGGATTGCCGACAACTGCTTCATCGCCTCGCATGTCGTCGTCTCGGGTGGCGTCGAGATCGGAGAAAACTGCTTCATCGGCGTCAACGCCACGCTGAGGGACCACGTGAAACTCGGGCGCAATTGCGTGATCGGTGCCGGCGCCCTGATCCAGCAGGACGCGGCCGACAATTCCGTGTACACCCAGCCCCCCGCCGAGCTGTCGCGGGTGCCCAGCAACAGGTTGCGCAGGATTTGACGGCAAGCGGCCACATGCGCTGGAGGAAGCTCGGCCTGGTGTTCGCGCCGGAGAACGTCCACGACTGGATGCGTTCGCACGCGGCAAACACCGCGGCCGAGCGCATCGACGGCGAGCTTTACCGGATCTATTTCAGCACGCGGGGCGAGAACAACCGGTCCAGCATCGGCTGGGTGGAAGTGGACATGCGCCATCCGACCCGCGTTCTGCGCGTCTCGGAGCATCCGGTGGTGTCGCCTGGCGCAATTGGCACGTTCGACGACAGCGGCGCTTCCATGGCCTGCCTGGTCAGTGACGGCAACACGCGCTACCTGTATTACCTGGGCTGGAACCTCGGGGTTACCGTGCCCTGGCGCAACAGCATTGGGCTGGCAATCGCGCGCGACGGCAGCGACCACTTCGAGAAATGGTCGGCCGCACCGGTGATGGACCGCGGCCCCACGGACCCGTATTCGATTTCCTATCCCTGGGTCGTGCGGGAGGGCGATCGATGGCGGATGTGGTATGGCTCCAATCTTTCCTGGGGCACGGAACAAAGGGACATGGCACACCTGATCAAGTATGCGGAGTCGGACGACGGCATCCACTGGCGGCGGGATGGCCGCATCGCCATCCCGTTTGCCGCGCCGGATGAGTATGCGATGTCGAAGCCATGCGTATTCCAGCATGGCGGACGCTACCGGATGTGGTACTCGTACCGCGGCACCGCCTACCGGATCGGCTATGCGGAATCCCCGGACGGCCTTGCCTGGACCCGGCTCGATCACCTCGCGGGCATCGGTCCTTCGGAAACCGGCTGGGACGCCGAATCCGTGGAGTACCCGAACGTGTTCCGCCACGAAGAGCGGACCTACATGCTCTACAACGGCAACGGATACGGTCGCACGGGATTTGGCATTGCCATCCTGGAAGGATCCCTGTCGTGAACGGCGACATCTCCCGGATCGATCCGCGCAAGGACGCGGCGTGGGCCGCGAGGTTCGCGGCCAGCCTTCGCGAGCAGGGATGCTGCGTCGTGGAACGGGTGCTGGATGACAGCCTGATCGAACAGGTCCGCGCCGCAATGTACCGTGCGCGCGACGGAATCCACGCGGAGGTGGGGCAGGCGCGGCTCGCCCGCGCGGGGGAATTGGGCGTGCTGCGCCTGATGTTGCGGTTCGACCCGGTATTCTTCCGCCTGCTGGCATTGCCTGAGGTACTCGCGGTCGTCGATGCGACGGTGTCCCCGACGGCCGTGCTGCACCTGCAGAACGGTTTCATCCTCCCGTCCATGCCGGCGTCGAGCACGCCAAGGGTGTTCCAGAACAGCTTCCATCGCGATTTCCCGCGCCACCTGAACGGCTACGTAGCCTCGATCAACACGTTTTTCGCCATCGACGCGTTCACGCGGACCAATGGTGCGACCCTGGTGGTGCCAGGGTCGCACCAGCGCGATGACGCGCCGGACCCCGGGCAGGTCGAACGCGAGGCCTTCCCCGTTGAATGCGACGCGGGTTCGATGCTGGTGTTCGATTCGACCCTCTGGCACGCGGCGGGGGCAAATACCTCCGGGCGGGACCGCCTGGCGATCAACCAGCAGTTCACCCGTTCCTGGATCAAGCAGCAGATCGACTACGTGCGCGCCCTCGGCGCAGAGCAGGTGCTGCGGCAGCCCGCGCGCGTCCAGCAACTGCTGGGCTTCTACACGCGGGTCGTCACGAGCCTCGACGAGTACTACCAGCCGGAGGAAAGTCGCCTTTATCGCCGGGGGCAGGGATGAGTGCCGAGCCCGAGCTTTCGGTCATCGTCCCGGTATATGGCTGTGATGCCTGCCTGCCCGCGTTGCACGCCCGCCTGTCGGCCGTGCTGTCGAAGGCGGCCGGCGCCTACGAGATCATCTTCGTCGACGACCGGTCCCCGGACGGATCGTGGGCGGTCGTCAAGGAGATCGCCCGGCGCGATCCCCGAGTACGCGCACTCCTGCTGAGCCGGAACTTCGGACAGCATGCCGCCATCACCGCCGGGCTGCAGCATTGCCGCGGCCGGCGGGCGGTGGTCATGGATTGCGACTTGCAGGACCCTCCGGAGGAAATTCCGCGATTCCTCGCCGCAGCCGAGTCCGGTTACGACGTCGTTTACGGGCGCCGCATCCAGAAGAAGCATTCCGCCTTCCGGCGCCTTGCCGCGCGCGCGTTTTTCCGCATCGTCAATTTCTTCAACAAGAGCCACCTGCAGGGCGACTATGGGAGCTTCAGCCTGATTTCGCGCAAGGTCATCTCCGAGTTCCGGCGCATCAACGACCAGGACCGGCACTACCTGTTCATCCTGAACTGGCTGGGATTCCGCAGCACGGAGGTCCACTACCAGCACGGCCAGAGGTTGGAGGGCCGCAGCTCCTATTCGTTGCGGGCACTCATGCGGCACGCGTTCAACGGCATCTTCTTCCAGACGACCATCCTGCTGCGGTGGATCGTCTATGCGGGCTTCTGGATCTCCGCGCTGGGCCTGCTGCTGGCCGCCTATTTCGTTTACCAGTACCTGGCGCATTCGGTCGTGCCGGGATGGACCAGCCTGGCCGTCCTGATCCTGCTGATCGGCGGCTTCATCATCGCGAGCACGGGAATTTCCGGTCTGTACGTGGGCAAGATCTTCGAGCAGGTCAAGAACAGGCCGCTTTATGTGATCGATGAGTTCATTGGCGGCGACGACCGGACATGATCCTGCCGCCCGGCACCATTCTCCAGATCCTGTACCTGAAGGAGCGCCTGCGGGACGTTCGACCGGGGAGGTTCATCGAGGTCGGCACCGGCCAGGGCCACCTTTCCGCCATGCTGCTCGACCTGGGCTGGGAAGGCACGGGCTACGAGCTCGACGCGGACTCGGCGAACGCCGCGCGGGAACGCAATCGGGAAGCCGTCGCCGCGGGACGCTATGCAGTCGTGGAGGGCAGCTGGCTCGAGTCGCCGTTGCAGGCACGTGCCGACCTGATCCTGTCCTGCATGGTCATGGAGCACCTCGACGACCGGGACGAGGAGCGGTACCTGGACCGGTGCCGGCAGAGCCTGGCGGACGCGGGGGTGGCGATCCTGCTCGTGCCCGGCTCCCCCGGTGACTGGGGGATCGAGGATGAGATTGCCGGGCACTACCGCCGATACACCGCGGACGGCCTCAAGGATCGGATCGAACGGGCCGGCCTCGTCGTCAGGCATGTCGCGGGGCTGACTTTCCCCCTCTCCAACCTGCTGCTGCCCGTGTCCAATTTCCTGGTGCGTCGGGCCGAAGGGGACAAAGTCGGCATGGACATGCAGGGGCGCACGCAGGCTTCCGGCAGGCGGGAAGTCACGGGCAAGACCCGGTTCCCGTCGCCGGCCCGCGCCGTCCTCAACGAGTTCTGCCTCTACCCGTTCCACCTGCTGCAGAAGATCTTCGCGCGTGCCTCGCGGGCGCTGGTCGTCTACGCGGAGTACACCAAACCGGGAACGAATCCATGAATACATTCCTCGCCCACCTGTTCATCCTGATCACCATCCTGCTCGGACTCTATGGCCAGGTGGTCCTCAAATGGCAGGTCAACATGGCCCCGCCGCCACCAGGTGATTGGGGTGGGAGGGTCGCGTATGCATTGACCATGCTCACCAATCCCTGGGTGCTCAGCAGCCTGTTCTGCGCCTTCCTGGGGATGCTTTCCTGGATGCTGGCGCTGACGAAGACCGACCTGTCCTACGCCTATCCGTTCACGAGCCTGTCGTTCGTGTTGGTGCTGGCCATGAGCGCCTACTTCTTCAACGAACCGGTCACGGCCAGGAAGGTCCTCGGCATGGCCCTCATCGTGTCCGGCATCGTCGTCGGCAGTCGTTGAGGATGAAGGTCTGCCCGGCCTGCGAGACCCGCTTTTCCGCGAGCGACTGGACCTGCCCCGCCTGCGCCCACGCACCGCCCGAAATTTCCGGTGTCCCTTCGTTCGCGCCCGAGCTGTCCGCCGTGACAAGCGGGTTCGATCCCGCTTACTTCGAGACCTTGTTTCGCCTGGAAGACGGCAATTTCTGGTTCCAGGCACGCAACCGGCTCATCCTGTGGGCCATGCACAAGTACTTTCCGGACTGCAAACGGTTCCTCGAGGTCGGTTGCGGCACCGGATTCGTCCTGGCCGCCGTCTCCAGGGCATTTCCCGGGCTCGCGCCCACCGGAAGCGAACTGCACGCCGAGGGCCTGGCCTGGACCGCCCGGCGGCTCCCCCGTGCCGACTTCGTGCAAATGGACGCGCGCCGGATTCCGTACGATTGCGAGTTCGACCTGGTGGGCGCCTTCGATGTCATCGAGCACATCGACGAAGACGAGCAGGTGCTGGCACAGGCCCGCCAGGCCCTGAGGCCGCGCGGCGGCCTGCTGCTTACCGTTCCCCAGCATCGCTTCCTGTGGAGCGCATCGGACGACTATGCGTACCACAAGCGACGCTACAGCCGCGGGGAACTCCTGGCCAAGGTGAAGCGCGCCGGCTTTGCCGTAAAATGCTGCACCTCATTCGTGACCCTGCTGCTGCCCGCACTGATGGCTTCCCGCCTTCGCATCCGGTCCTCGCGGGACTTCGATCCCGAGGCCGAGTTCAGGCTTTCGCCCCTGATGAACCAGGTGCTGGCTGCCGTCATGAGCGCGGAGCGCGCGCTGATCCGGTCAGGCGTTCGCCTTCCCGCGGGCGGCTCGCTGTTGCTTGCCGCGGAGCGAACCTAGCACGTGGCGATCGAGTTGCGGCGCCTGTTGGGAGTTCCCGCCCTCTATTCGGCGTTCTCCGGGTTTGTCGGCGGCGACGCCCGGGGAAAATATGCCCGCCAGTACATCCGTGCCACACCCGGCGCCAGGATCCTGGACATCGGCTGCGGCCCCGCGGACATCCTCGAACACCTGCCGGCAGGCGTGGACTACACCGGATTCGACACGAGCCTGCAGTACATCGAGAGCGCCAAGGGCCGTTTCGGCGAACGGGGCCGGTTCCTTTGCGCGGAAGTGGGCGCGCGGATCGAGGACCTGGGACGGGACTTTGACATCGTGCTTGCCAACGGCGTCCTGCATCACCTCGACGACGGGGATGCCATCGCCCTTTTTCGATCCGCCCTCGATGCCATGCGCCCCGGCGGCCGGCTGGTCACGCTCGACGGCTGCTTCGTTCCCGGCCAGTCGAGGATCGCCCGCTACCTGCTCTCCCGCGACCGGGGTGCGTTCGTCAGGACGGAGGCAGGGTACCTGCGGCTCGCGACCACGGTATTTCGCGACGTAAAGTCGAGCGTCCGCCACGACCTGATGCGGGTACCATACACGCACATCATCATGGAATGCGCCAGGTCCGCGTAACCGCGGCGCCCGATCGAGAATGTTCCGCGAGTTGCTGATTGCCCTCAAGACCTACCAGTTCCCGTTTCTCTGGGTATTGGCATTCTCCCTTGTCCTCGTTCGCTTCGTTGACGTCAGTCCGGCACTGGCCCGCATCCACGGATTCCTTGTCCGCCGTGGCTTCTCCGTGAACCACGACCTGGACCGCGAGATCACCCGGCTGGAAATCGTCCGCATCGCCACGGGACTCGTGCTCTGCCATCGCACCCTGCTTACGCTGCTGTACATGCCCTGGTCAGCCACCAGCGGGCTCGAATGGATGACGGCAGGCGGCGTGATGGTCCTGGCCATCGCCTTCACCGCGGGATTCTTCACTCCCGTCGCCGGCCTTGCGCTGTTCCTGGTGATGCAGCCGTTCGACCGGTTCCTGCGGACGAACACCCTGGGCACCGATGTCCTGCAGATGATCCTCCTGATCCTGGCCTTCGTCCCGGCCGGCACCGCCCTCTCCCTGGACGCAGTGTTGCGCTCGAGAAGGGGTCGTGCCGGAAGGATCCTGGAGTCCCTGTACGCCCGCTTCGGCGTTCCAACCATCGAGAGGATTTCCGTCCTCCGGTTCCTTGCGCTCCTGTCCTACGGGATGCTCTGTATCTACTCGGTGCTCTTTCATCTGACCGATCCCGCCTGGATGCAGGGCTACGCAAACGCCTTGCTGCTGTCCAGCAGCTACCTGAGCCGCCACTACGAAGTGTTCCGGGAAGTTTTCACCGAGTTTCCCGGACTGGGGCTGCGGCTCGCGCATGCGACGCTGATAGGAATGATGCTGTGGGAAGCCCTGCTTTTGCCCCTGGTCTTCCTGCATCGCCTGACCCGGGCCCTGGTGGTCATTTGGGGGATCCTGTTTTTTTGCGTCTCCCTGATGCTGCTGCAGCTGGGCTGGCTGGCGTACTACGAGTTCATATTCTGGGCCGCGCTGTTCTGGCAGGCGCGCTGGCTGAATGCGGGGGACCGCGCAGGGGTCAAGCTCCTGTACGACGACCGGTGCAACCTTTGCGACCGGACGGTGCGCTTTCTCTCCCGGGTCGACCTGTTCAGGGTCATACGTTTCCACCCCCTGTCCAGGAGCCGGGCCCTGCTCGAGCAGCACGGCATCGACACGAACGAAGCCCTTCGGGACCTGTACGGCATCGACGAGGCGAACGGCCGGTTCTACAAGGGCTATGCGCTGTACACCATGCTTTCCGCGAGATTGCTGCTGCTCGTTCCGGCGTGGCCGGTCCTTGTCGCGGGGCGCCTCGCAGGACTGGGGCCCGCGATCTATTCGTGGATCGCGCAAAGGCGGATTCGCATGTTCGGCGTTTGCGAGCTCCCCGCGCCGCTGCCGTCACGGGATCCGATTCTCCCGAAAAGGGGGTCGGACGACCCGGCGCGTGCCGGACGGCTGTTCGCGGCGCTCTGCGTAAGCTACGGGATCTTCCTCGTCATCTTCACGGCACGGCTCCCCCACATCGAGTCCATTCCCCCGCTCTCCTACGTCAATAAGCATATGAAGCGGTACTTCAAGGAAGCATACGAAACGGTCGGCCTCGCGCCGATCAACGTCTTCAATGCAGCCGACCTGCGGATGAGCGAGGTCTTCCTGGTCATGGAGCGCCGGGACGAGGAGGGAGAATGGGACTTGCTGCCATTCACGGGCCTACACGGCCAGCGCCTCGACTGGCACGAGTCGGACCGCGTGTATTTCGGCAACTCCCTCGCGTTTCGCCGGCGCGGACGGGACAATACCTGCCTCCATGACTGGCAGTTGACGCTCATCCGCGAGCGCATCGCGATCAATGAGCACAGGTCGGAGGTCACGGACGGGATTTATCGCCTCAGGTACTTCAGGCAGCCGCTTCCCGACACCAACGCGCTGTTGCAGTACCAGTTCACCTACCCCGGGATCGAGCAGACGTGCGAGGTCGAGTACGATGCCGGCACGGATCAGGTGACAAGGATCGACCGGTTGCCGGCGCAGGCGCCCGTCGATGGCCAGCCGGGCGCAAGATAACTGCGCCCGGCACCTTTCGTCCCGAACCATGCACATTCCCTTCAACAAACCCCACGTCACCGGACGGGAACTGGGATACCTGTCGGAGGCCGTTCACAGCAACCACCTCTCCGGCGATGGAGACTTCAGCCGGCGCTGCCACCGCTGGCTCGAGGAGCGGATTGGCTGCCGCAAGGCCCTCCTGACGCACTCCTGCACAGCGGCGCTGGAAATGGCAGCCATGCTGGCGCAGATCGGTCCCGGCGACGAAGTGATCATGCCGTCGTATACGTTCGTGTCGACGGCAAACGCCTTTGTTTTGCGGGGCGCGAACATCGTCTTCGTCGACATCCGACCCGACACCTGCAACATCGATGAGGCCGCGATAGAAGCGGCAATCACCCCCCGATCGCGCGCCATCGTGGTGGTCCACTACGCAGGGGTTTCCTGCGAGATGGATGCAATACTGGAAATCGCCCGGCGCCATGGCCTGCTCGTCATCGAGGATGCCGCCCAGGGCATCGAAGCCCGCTACAAGGGCCGGCCGCTGGGCAGCCTGGGTGACCTGGCCGCCTTGAGCTTCCACGAGACCAAGAATGTCATTGCCGGCGAGGGCGGTGCATTGCTCATCAACAATGAGGCCTTTGTGGAGCGCGCCGAGATCCTCTGGGAGAAGGGCACCAACCGGCGAAAGTTCTTTCGAGGGCAAGTCGACAAGTACACCTGGGTGGACATCGGATCGTCGTTCCTGCCGAGCGAACTGACGGCCGCGTTCCTGTGGGCCCAGCTCGAGGCAAGCGCCGCGACGACCAACGCGCGCCTTGCCGTGTGGAATGGATATCAGGCCGCGCTCGGTCCGCGACTCGCGGCGCGCAACCTGGCCGGGCCAACGATACCTCCCGACTGTGACCACAATGCCCACATGTACTATGTCCGCACCCGGGACCTGGAATCGAGGGGGCGGCTGCTGAAGTCCCTGAATGAGTCAGGGGTGAACGCGGTTTTCCATTATGTTCCGCTGCATGACTCGCCCGCGGGACGACGATACGGTCGGTGCGCCGGATCCATGGCCGTTACCCGGCAGGTCTCGGACAGCTTGATCCGGCTACCGCTCTGGCCCGGCATGTCCGAAGCCGAGATTGCCCTGGTTACCGGAAAAGTCCTTTCCTGACTCGACTGGAACCACCCGGCCCGCTGCATCCGGGCTCGCAGCCAGGAACGCCTCGTAAGTCCGCTTGATTCCCGCTTCGAGCTCCCACTTCGGACGCCACCCCAGGCGGCTCAAGCGCGAGATGTCCAGCAATTTTCTGGGCGTTCCATCCGGCTTCGACGTGTCGAAGCGGAAATTCCCGTCGAACCCGACGGCGGCAGCGATCACCCGCGCGAGGTCCCGGATCCTGATGTCCGTACCACTGCCGATGTTGATGAGCGGCGGATAGGGGTCGATCAAGGCGTCGAATTCGCCGTCGGGAAGCCGCATCAGCATCAGGCACGCGCCCGCCATGTCGTCGCTGTAAAGGAACTCCCGCCGGGGCTCGCCCGTGCCCCAGATCACGACCTCCCCCTCCCCCCGCTCCCGGGCCTCGTGCATCTTGCGCATCAACGCCGGCAGCACATGGGAGGTCCCGAGGTCGTAGTTGTCCCCGGGCCCGTAGAGGTTCGTGGGCATCACCGCGAGGAAGCGCGCCCCATGCTGGCGGTTGAACGCCGAGCACATCTCGATGCCGGCGATCTTGGCGATCGCATAGGGCCGGTTCGTCGGTTCGAGCGGCCCCGTCAGGAGGTACTCCTCGCGGATGGGCTGGGGGCAGTCGCGCGGATAGATGCACGAGGAGCCGAGGAACAGCAGGCGATGCACGCCGCTCGCGTGGGCCTCCTCGATGACGTTGCCCTGGATGGCGAGGTTCTCGGCGATGAAGTCCGCCGGAAAGGTGTCATTCGCCAGGATCCCCCCCACCTTCGCCGCGGCGAGGAACACGTACTCGGGCCTCTCCTGTTCGAAGAAGCGGCGCACCGCCGCCCGGTCCCGAAGGTCGAGTTCCGAACGCGTGCGCGTGAGGATGCGCGTGAATCCCGCGGACCGCAGTTGCCGCTCGATCGCCGAACCGACGAGGCCGCGATGCCCGGCCACGTAGATCCTGCTGTCGGGCCGCATGCTCATTCGTGGTAGTCGTAGGCGGGGAAGCCGTGGCGCTTGACCAGCTCGTCGCGCTCGGCCGACTTGAGGTCCTCGACCACCATTTCCTCCACCAGGTCGCGGAAGCCGGTGCGGGCCGACCAGCCGAGCTTGCTTTTCGCCCTGGAGGGGTCGCCGAGCAGCGTCTGCACCTCGGCGGGCCGGAAGTAACGGGGATCCACCGCGACGACCGTCCTGCCCGACTCGTCCCGGGCCTTCTCGTCGATGCCGCTGCCGGTCCATTCGAGGCCGATGCCGAGCTTCGCCGCGGCCACGTCCACGAACTCCCGCACGCTGTGCTGCTCGCCCGTGGCGATGACGAAATCCTCGGGCTCGTCCTGCTGGAGCATGAGCCACTGCGCCTCGACGTAGTCCTTTGCGTGGCCCCAGTCGCGCCGCGCATCGAGGTTGCCCAGGTGCAGGCAATCCTGCAGGCCCAGCTTGATGCGGGCCAGCGCACGCGTGATCTTGCGCGTGACGAAGGTCTCGCCCCGGATTGGCGACTCGTGGTTGAACAGGATGCCGTTGCAGGCGAACATGCCGTAGGCCTCGCGGTAGTTCACCGTGATCCAGTAGGCATACAGCTTGGCCACGCCATAGGGGGAGCGCGGGTAGAAGGGCGTGGTCTCGCGCTGCGGGACCTCCTGCACCAGCCCGTACAGCTCCGAGGTGGAGGCCTGGTAGAAGCGGGTCTTCTTCGCCAGCCCCAGGATGCGGATCGCCTCCAGCAGGCGCAGCGTTCCCAGGGCATCCGAGTTCGCGGTGTATTCCGGCTCTTCGAACGAGACGGCGACGTGGCTTTGCGCCGCAAGGTTGTAGATCTCGTCCGGCTGCACCTTCTGGATCACATGGACCAGGCTGCTCGAGTCGGTCATGTCCCCGTAGTGGAGGATGAAGTTGCGATTCGAGACGTGGGGATCCTGGTACAGGTGGTCGATGCGGTCGGTGTTGAACAGCGAGGTACGGCGCTTGATGCCGTGGACGACGTAGCCCTTCTTCAGAAGGAACTCGGCGAGGTAGGCACCGTCCTGCCCGGTGACCCCGGTGATCAGCGCAACTTTGCTCATGATTGGGAACGCATTCGTTCGGTATACTCCGCACTTGTTGGCGGCACTGCCCGCGGGTGCCGTGAACTGGTTGAGTTTAAGGGATTTGCGGAAAATCGAGAAGAAAACCGGCGCAGCTCATCCCGCATGAATCTCCCGCAATGATCTTTCCCGTCGTCCTGTCCGGCGGCACCGGTTCGCGCCTGTGGCCGCTTTCCCGCACCCTGCTGCCCAAGCAGTTCCTGCCCCTGGTCAGCGAGCGGACCATGCTGCAGGAGACGCTGCTGCGGCTCTGCGGCGTGGCCGGCCTGAAGGCGCCGACGGTGGTGTGCAGCAACGACCATCGTTTCCTGGCCGCCGAACAGTTGCGGGAGGCCGGATTTGCCGGCGCAACCCAGATCCTCGAGCCCGCGGGACGCAACACGGCCCCCGCGGTGGCCGCGGCGGCATTCAGCGTGGCAGCCGCCTCGAAAGACGGCCTGATGCTGGTGCTCCCCGCCGACCACCTGATTTCCCGTGTCGACGCCTTCCATGATGCGATTGCGCAGGCGGCGGCAGTGGCGGCCTCGGGAAGCCTCGTGACCTTCGGCATCGTCGGGCACTCGCCGCAGACGGGTTACGGCTACATCGAGCGCGGCGAGCCGCTGGCCGGGGCAGCCGGCTGCTTCCGGGTGGCGCGCTTCGTCGAGAAGCCCGACGCCGACCGCGCGCGCGAGTTCATCGCGTCGGGGCGCTTCTACTGGAACAGCGGCATGTTCGTGTTCCGCGCCTCGCGCTACCTCGAGGAGCTGGGCAAGTTCCGCCCCGACATCCTCGCCGCGGCCCGTGCTGCATGGGAAAAGAGCCAGCGCGACCTGGATTTCATCCGCCTGGACGAGCAGGCCTTCCTAGCCTCGCCGTCCGAGTCGATCGACTACGCCGTCATGGAAAAGACCCGCGACGGGGTGGTCGTGGAAGCCGACATCGGGTGGAGCGACATCGGCTCCTGGACGGCCCTCTGGCAGGCGGCGACCCCGGACGCCGCAGGCAACGTGGCCGTGGGCGATGCCCACCTCGACGACGCCCGCAATTGCTACGTCCGGGCCGAGAACCGGCTGGTTACCGCGGTGGGGGTGTCCGACCTGATCATCGTCGAAACCGCCGATGCCGTCCTGGTCACGCACAAGGAACGCGCCCAGGACGTGAAGAAGGTCGTCGAGGCGCTCAAGGCGCGCCAGCGCGACGAATACCTGGTGCACAAGCGGGTCTACCGGCCCTGGGGCTATTACGAAGGCCTCGACATGGCGGAGCGCTTCCAGGTCAAGCGCATCATGGTCAAGCCGGGCTCGAGGCTGTCCATGCAGATGCATCACCACCGCGCCGAGCATTGGATCGTGGTCTCGGGAACCGCCAGGGTCACGCGCGGGGACGAAACCCTGCTGCTGTCGGAAAACGAGTCGACCTACATCCCGCTGGGCGAGAAGCACCGTCTGGAGAACGTCGGCAAGGTGCCCCTGCACATGATCGAGGTGCAATCGGGCAGCTACCTCGGTGAGGACGACATCGTTCGCTTCGAGGACGACTACAAGCGCAAGTAGCCCATTCAGCGCCGGTTCAGGCGCTGCCGGCGAGCTCCCGCAGGCACTCGTGCAAGGCGTCTTTCCAGTCGGGGAGGACGATGCCGAAACTGGATCGCAGCTTAGCGTTGTCCAGCAGGGAATTCGCAGGACGCTTCGCGGGAGTCGGGTATTCCGTCGCGGGAATGGCGCGCAGCACCGCGGCTGCCGGCAGGTCCCGCAGGATTTCCGCCGCGAAGCCATGCCAGCTGGTTCGGCCCGCGCACGTCATGTGGTAGGTGCCGCCCAGCTTGCGGAATCGATCCCGATCGAAGCCGTTCGAAGTCGCGAGTCCGGCCAGCACCTTTGCCGTGGCCTCGGCGATGCACCGCGCCGTCGTGGGCGCCCCGAACTGGTCGGCGACCACCCGCAGCTCCTTGCGCTGCTGGGCAAGCCGGCGGATCGTCAGGAGGAAGTTGCGTCCCTTCGGCCCGTAGACCCAGCTGGTGCGGAAGGTCAGGTGAGGACAATCCGCCGCGGCAATTGCCTGTTCGCCGGCAAGCTTGGTCGCGCCGTAGACATTCAAGGGGGCCGTGCGATCGTCCTCCGTGTACGGCGCGGATTTTCGCCCGTCGAAGACATAGTCCGTCGAGTAATGCACCAGGCCCGCGCCGCATTCCCGCGCCACCGCGGCAAGCACTCCGGGCGCGATGCCATTGACCGCCATGGCTGCCTCGGGCTCGGACTCCGCCTTGTCGACGTCGGTATAGGCCGCAGCGTTGACCACCAGGTCGGGGCGGACCTCGCGCACGGCGGCGGCAACCGAGCCCGCATTCGCGAGATCCAGCGCATCGCGGGCCGGGGCGACCACATCCCCGAGGCCGGCCAGGGCGCGGCGCAGCGCCCCGCCCACCTGCCCG
>DASZQJ010000018.1:0-35875 GCA_035549715.1 Burkholderiales bacterium | reverse complement strand
CGCCAGCCGCGTGCCGGCGCCGCCTTCGAAGGCCGAGGCACCGATGGACTGCTTGCCGTAGCGCAAGGCCAGCTCGACCGCGCCCCATCCCGGCACGCTTCCCGCATAGGGTTTGCGCGGGGTGGGATTGCGAAACGAGGCATCCTCGCCTGTCAGCACCCAGTAGGCGTTCAGTTGCCATGCGCTGCTGTCGAAGGCGCGTTTGCGGTGGCTGCCGCGGCTTACCTCCTGGCTGGAGTCGATGTATTCACCGAGCAGGCCGAAAGGCCCCCGGTAGTAGTAGAACTGCGGGGCGACCTTGGTGCGTCCGCCGTCAGCGAAGGCACCGGAGTCGAACACGAAGAAGTTCTGCTGCCCGACGGTCTTGTAGGAAGCCAGGTTCGGGGCGGCCGCGGTTCCCTGCTGCACGCCGTAGCCGAAGGCGATGCCGATGCCCAGGCCGCCCAGCCAGCCGTCGCCGTTGCTGAAGGGCTCCGCGAACACGCGTCCGAGGACGTCCTTCTGGTCGTTGGTGTCGCCGTCGGTGACGCTGTTGTCCGGGTTCCCGTTGAACACGCCGGCCTGGTAGGAAAGCGCGTCGGACAGCACGCTGCCGCCGACCTGGAGGCCCGTATCCCGATTCGGCGCGAGGTTGGTCGGCAGGCCGCGTTCGACGAACTCGGTCTCCGAATCGAGCTGCAGGCGTTCGAGTCCGATCGGCGGCTTGAACTTCCCGGCACGGATCGTGTAAGCCTTGTCCAGGCGCAGTTCGACGTAGGCATCCTGGATGGACGTCGAGCCGTTGCCGAAATCCGGCATCAGCCGGAAACCGATGTTCTGCAGGAATGTGCCCTCGAGAACGGGCCGGACCTTGCGCATCGCGAAGGTGTCCGCGGTGCCGCCGATGGGCGCCGTCTTGTCCGGATACCAGTGGCTGTCGAACTGGATGATGCCGCCGATCCGGATCTGGTAGGCCTTGTCGGCCGATCTCAGCCAGAAGCCCTCCTTGCCCGTGGAGACCGTGGGCGTTTCCCGGGCCCGCGCGGCTTCGGCCTCCTTGTCGAGCTCCTGCTGCCTTTGCAGGATCCGGATTCTCTGGTCGAGCTCCTGCAACTGCTCCTTGAGCCGGTCAATCTCGCCATCGGACCGCGCCGGACCGGAGAACGCGAGCACCCCGGCCATCGCGCCGATGTGGATGCCCTTGCGCAACGACACCATGGAAAAGCTCCCTTTCGATGTTGCGGAGCCTTCCGGTGGTCCGGTCAGGGTCTCGACTCAGTTGTAGGCCTCTCGCCTCCAGGGGAATGGTCGGCGGCATGGAACGGATGCCGCGTCGCGGCACACCGTCAACGGAACTGGCGGACGGAGTTGCGCTGCTGCGCCTCGCCCAGCCGGATCTTCTCCCGACATTCGATCTGCACGATGCGTCCGTCATGGATGGTGACCTCGACGGATCCATAGGTGATGCCCGCAATGGCGCGCAGGATCGCCTGCCGGGACGCGCTATCCTCGGCGATGTCGGCCGATGGTGCCGGCGCGGTCTCGGTCATGACTCGAATTGCCTTCCTGTCGTGGTTCGGCCCCTCCAGTAAAGCGCCGGTCGGGGACCGGCGCGCGCATGTCGATCGATGATCGTCGTGCAGGAGAGTGCCCGTGCAACGGCGCCCAAGTTACCCGGGCGGCATTATGTTTTGAAATAATATGATTTGATTTTGTTATCGTTATATTGAATATAACGATCCCGCCCGCGACCGGCGTTGCGCCGGTCGCGTTTCAGAGGCTCGAGACCTTGCGGACCGCCGGCGCCACCGCCGTCGCCCGCATCAGGCGTTCCCGGTACACCTCGCCGAACAGCAGCAGCGCCGGTCCGGCGAAGGATTCGACGAGGCCCCGGCGCAAATCGCCCAGCGTGGTGGCAAGCTCCCGCGAGCCGGGCAGGCTCGCGCCCTCGACGATCATGGCGGGTGTCGAGGCGGGCATGCCATGCGCTTCGAGGATCGCGGCGATCCGGGCAGCCTGGCCCACGCCCATGTAAAGCGCGGCGCTGTCCGCATTGGCGACGGCCGGCGCCCAGTCGCTGTCGTCCTCCCCTTCCCCGGTCCGGGCAGTGGCGAAGACCACGCTGCGGCTCACGCCGCGCTGGGTGAGGGAAACACCCAGTTGCGCGCTCGCCGCGAGGGCCGCGGTGATGCCCGGCACGACCTCGAAGGCCACGCCGGCCGCCTCCAGGGCCCCGATCTCCTCCTGGGCACGGCCGAACAGCATCGGGTCGCCGCCCTTCAGGCGCACGACCACCTCGTGTTTGGACGCGGCCTCGACCAGCGCCCGGTTGATGAAGCGCTGGTCGGTGGAAAGCCGGCTGCAGCGCTTGCCCACCGCCACCTTCTTCGCCTGCGGCGCCATGGCCAGCATCTCGGGCTGCACGAGGGCGTCGTGGAACACGATGCCGGCAAGCTCGAGCAGCTTCGCGCCCCGCACGGTGATGAGGTCGGCGGCCCCGGGACCCGCGCCGATCAGGTAGACCTTGCCCATCAGGCGATCTCCAGCATGCTTCGCTTCTGCTTCACCTGCGCCCACTTGTCCGCATCCGCGGGCGCTTCCTTCCTGGCCGTGATGGAGGGCCAGGCCTTCGCGGCCTCGGCGTTAATGCGCACGAAGTCGCGCTGGTCCTCCGGAACGTCGTCCTCGGCATGGATCGCGTCGACGGGGCACTCGGCCACGCACAGGCTGCAGTCGATGCAGTTCTCGGGATCGATGGCGAGGAAGTTCGGGCCCTCGACGAAGCAGTCCACGGGACACACCTCCACGCAGTCGGTGTGCTTGCAGTTGATGCAGGATTCGGTCACGACGTAGGTCATGCGATGCTCACGCAATGAGGCCGGCGGCCACGGTGTCGTTGCTGGCTTCGTCGATCACGATGAAGCTGCCCGCGGCCCGGTTGTCCCCGTAGGCTTCGTACGCGAGCGGCTGGGAGGTCTTGAAGGTGACGCGGCCGATGTCATTCAGCGCGAGCGTGTCGGCCGGCTCCCGGGCAAGGGTGTTGACGTTCACCCGGTAGCGCGGCGCGTTGAGGATGGCCTTCACCGTGCGCGCGCCGTGCTTGACGAGGTAGCGGCGGCTGCGGTTGAACGCCTCTTCCGACAGCCAGCAGACGGTCGCCTCGAACTCGCGTGAGGCTGCGGCGCCCGAGCCTTCCGACACCAGCACGTCACCGCGCGAAACGTCGATCTGGTCCTCCAGCACCAGCGTGACGGACTGCGGCGCCGATGCCGAAGGCAGCCGGCCGTTCCAGGTGCGGATCTCGCGGACCCGCGAGCGCAGGCCGGCGGGCAGCACGGTGACGGTGTCGCCTTCCTTCACCCGGCCCGACTCGATGCGACCGGCGTAGCCGCGAGCGCCCTCCACCCCACTGTCGCCCGGGCGGGCCACCAGCTGGACCGGAAAGTAGAAGCCCGCGCGGGCGGCGGAACGCCCGACTTCGGCGGTTTCGAGGAGCTGCAGCAGGGTCGGCCCCGCATGCCAGCCGAGGCGCCCGCCCCGCTGCACCACCATGTCGCCGTTGAGGGCCGAGATCGGCAGCGCATCGATGCGGTGGAAGCCGAGGTCGCGGGCGAAGGCCTGGAACTCGTCGCGGATGCGCACGAACGCCTCCTGGGCGTAGTCGACCAGGTCCATCTTGTTGACCGCCAGCACCAGGTGCGGGATGCGCAGCAGGCTGGCGATGTAGGCGTGCCGCCGCGACTGGGTCAGCAGGCCCTTGCGGGCGTCCACGAGGACGATGGCGAGGTCCGCCGTGGAGGCGCCCGTGACCATGTTGCGCGTGTACTGCTCGTGGCCGGGCGTGTCGGCGATGATGAACTTGCGCGAGGGCGTGGCGAAATAGCGGTAGGCCACGTCGATCGTGATGCCCTGCTCCCGTTCCGCCAGCAGGCCGTCGGTCAGCAGGCTCAGGTCGATGCCCTCCTGGCCGCGCTTTTTCGTCGAGCGCTCGATCGAGGATAGCTGGTCCTCGAAAATCGCCTTGGTGTCGTAGAGCAGGCGGCCGATCAGGGTGCTCTTGCCGTCGTCGACGCTGCCGGCGCTGGTGAACCGCAGCATGCCGGTGTCCACGGGGTTGAGGTGCTCGATGGCGGACATCAGAAATACCCTTCCTTCTTGCGCAGCTCCATCGAGGCCTCGGAGGTCTGGTCATCCATGCGGGTGGCCCCCCGCTCCGTGATGCGCGTCGCCGCCGTCTCCGCGATGATCTCCAGGGGATTGGCCGCGACCGATTCGACCGGGCAGGTGCAGGTCATGTCGCCCACGGTCCGGAAGCGCACCGAAACGTTCTCCACCGTCTCGCCTGCCCTGGGCCGGACCAGGTCGGACACGGGCAGCAGGCCGCCGGGGCGGCGCACCACGTCGCGGCGGTGCGCGTAGTAGATCGAGGGTACGGCGAGCTGCTCGCGCTCGATGTACTGCCAGACGTCGAGCTCGGTCCAGTTGCTGATCGGGAAGACCCGCATGTTCTCGCCCGGGTGCACCCGGGTGTTGTACAGGCTCCACAGCTCCGGGCGCTGGTTCTTCGGGTCCCATTGCCCGAACTCGTCACGGAAGGAAAAGATGCGCTCCTTGGCCCGCGCCTTTTCCTCGTCACGGCGCGCGCCGCCGATGCAGGCGTCGAAGCCGTGCCCGGCGATGGTGTCGAGCAGGGTCACGGACTGGTGCACGTTGCGGCTCTCGTCGGGCGAGCGCAGGCGCACCCGCCCGGTGCGGATCGATTCCTCCACGCTGCCCACGATCAGGCGTTCGCCAAGCTCGGCGGCACGCGCATCGCGAAAGGCGATGACCTCGGGGAAATTGTGGCCGGTATCGATGTGCAGCAGCGGGAACGGGAAGCGTCCCGGGCGGAAGGCCTTTTCCGCCAGGCGCAGCATCACGATCGAATCCTTGCCGCCGGAAAAGAGCAGCGCCGGATTGCGGCATTCCGCCGCGACCTCGCGCAGGATGTGGATGGCCTCCGACTCCAGCCAGTCCAGGTGGTCGATGCCTTGCATCGGCGTTTCCGTGTCCAGTACGGCGCTCACGTGGTCTTTTCCTCGTTTGGGGCGTCTTCCCCGCCCGGCCCGGCCAGCGGCGAGACGTGGATGCCGCATTCCCTGCTGTCCCGCTGCTCCCACCACCAGCGCCCCGCGCGCACGTCCTCGCCCGGACGGATGGCGCGGGTGCACGGGTCGCAGCCGATCGAGGGATAGCCGCGGTCGTGCAGCGCGTTGTACGGCACGCCGCGGCTGCGAATCCAGGCCCAGACGTCGTCCTCGCTCCAGTCCGCGAGCGGGTTGAACTTCACCATGCCGTGGACGGCGTCGAACTCGCGTTGCGGCAGGTCCGCGCGCGTGACCGACTGGGACCGGCGCAGGCCGGTGATCCAGGCCTCGCGGCCGGCGAGCGCCCGCTCCAGGGGCTCGACCTTGCGGACGTGGCAGCAGGCCTTGCGCAGCTCGACGCTCTCATAGAAGGCATTCAGGCCGTGCGCCGCGACGTAGGCGGCCACTGCCTGGTCGTCGGGACGAAAGATTTCGATCGGCCTGCCGTAGTGCTCCTGCGCGCGCCGGACGAGGTCCAGGGTCTGCCCGGGCAACCGGCCCGTGTCCAGGGTGAACACGGTGATCGGCAGGTTCGCCGTCCAGATCGCATCGGTGAGCACCATGTCCTCGGCACCGAGGCTGCTCGCAAAGGCGGCGCGCGGAAATTCGGCCGCAATGCGCGCCAGCCGCAGCGCCAGTTCGCTCCAGGCGGGGCGCGTCGAAGGCGCCGGGGCGGGAATCCGGGCGGTCATGGTCACGAGCCGGCCTTGCCGGCTTCCGGCCCGACACGGCGATGGCGGCGGAACGCGGGCACGGGGTTGTCGAACGACCCCTGGTAGACGTCCGTGAACGGGGTCAGGACCTGCAATGCCTTGTGAATGTCCTTGTCTGCCCGGACCGCATAGGCATCGAACCCGACACGGCGCATGAAGAACAGCTGGTCGGCCAGCACGTCGCCGATGGCGCGCAGCTCGCCCTGGTAACCCAGCCGAGAACGCAGCAGGAAGGCCGTCGAGAATCCCCGCCCGTCCGTGAACTTCGGGAAATCCACGGCGATGAGCCCCAGGCGGGGTATCCATGGCGCGAGCACGGCCGGATCCTCGTGGCTCGCAATCCACGGCGCGGCCTCGCCGCGAGCCAGCAGCGCGTCGGCGTTGGCCGTCCAGAACGCCAGGGGCACGATCACGGGGCCGGCAGGCAGCGAACCGATGCCAAGCGGCGCCTCGGCCGCCGGGCGCAGCACCTGCCAGCCATCCCGCACGACGGCGCCGTTGCGGATGATCTGCGCTTGTCCCGTGTCAGGCATGCGCCACCGCCTCGTTCCTGCCCAGGGGGGCTGCGTAGACCTTCGCCTTGAACGGCGCGATGCCCAGGCGCCCGACCGTATCGATGAAGCGCTCGTCCTCGCGACGCTCGCCGAGGTAGGTGCCGATGAGCCGGGAGATGACCTCCGGCATGTCGTCGGCCCGGAATGAGGGGCCGATCACCTTGCCGATGGCGCTGCGGCCATGGCCCGCCGCGGAGCCGTCCGCGCCGCCGATCGAGACCTGGTACCACTCCTCCCCGTCCTTGTCGACGCCGAGGATGCCGATGTGGCCCGCATGGTGGTGCCCGCAGGAGTTCATGCAGCCGGAAATGTTCAGGTTGAGCTCGCCGATGTCGTGCAGGAAGTCGAGGTCGTCGAAGCGGCGCTGGATGGCCTCCGCGATCGGGATCGACTTCGCGTTGGCGAGCGAGCAGAAATCCCCGCCAGGGCAGGCGATGATGTCGGTCAGCAGGCCGAGGTTCGGCGTGGCGAGCCCCGCCTTGCGCGCTTCTTCCCAGAGTTGCAGCAACTGGCCGGCGCGCACGTCGGGCAGGATCAGGTTCTGCTCGTGGGAAACGCGGATCTCGCCGAAGCCGAAGCGCTCGGACCAGTCCGCCACGGCTTCCATCTGCTCCGCGGTGGCGTCACCCGGGGGCACGCCGGTCTTCTTGAGCGAAATCACCACCGTCCGGTAACCCGCGACCCGGTGCGGTTGCACGGCGCGCTGCGCCCAGCGCGCGAAGCCGGGATTCTGCGCCGCGTGCCGGGAGAACAGGGCTTCGTCCTGCGTCGCGTCCGCGTAACCGGGCGCGACGAAATGGGCCGCAACCCGGTCGTATTCCTCCTGCGTCAGCGTACCCGGGCCGTCGGCGAGGTGCCGCCACTCTGCCTCGACCTGGCGCGCGAACTCTTCCCCGCCCAGCGCCTTCACCAGGATCTTGATGCGGGCCTTGTACATGTTGTCGCGCCGCCCGTGGCGGTTGTAGACGCGCAGGATCGCCTCGACGTACGTCATCATGTGCTGCCAGGGCAGGAACTCGCGGATCACCACGCCGATGATCGGCGTGCGCCCCATGCCGCCGCCGACCAGCACGCGCACGCCGAGCTCGCCACGGTCGTTGCGGCGCACGTACAGGCCGATGTCGTGGAAGGCCGTGGCCGAGCGGTCCTCCTGCGAGCCGTTGATGGCGATCTTGAACTTGCGCGGCAGGAAGGCGAACTCCGGGTGGAACGTCGACCACTGGCGCAGGATCTCGCAAAGCGGGCGCGGATCGACGATCTCGTCCGGCGCCACGCCGGCGAACTCGTCCGAGGTGATGTTGCGCACGCAATTGCCGCTGGTCTGGATGGCATGCATCTCCACGGAAGCCAGCTCGGCGAGGATGTCCGGCGTCTCCTCCAGCTTCGGCCAGTTGTACTGGATGTTCTGGCGCGTGGAGAAATGGCCGTAGCCGCGGTCGTAGCGGCGGGCGATGTGCGCGAGCTTGCGCAGCTGTGTGGCCGAAAGCAGGCCGTAGGGGATGGCCACGCGCAGCATGGGCGCGTGGCGCTGGATGTAGAGCCCGTTCTGCAGGCGCAGCGGACGGAATTCGTCCTCGGTCAGCTCGCCGGCGAGGAAGCGCCGCACCTGGTCCCGGTACTGGGCCACGCGCTCCTCGACGATCTTCCGGTCCACCTGGTCGTATTGGTACATCGATCCCGTTTCCTTCCGTTCACCAGACCAGCTTGCCGCCGACGATGACGAGCATCGCCGCCAGCGCCGGCCGCAGCCAGCGCTCGGAGATCCTGCCGCTCACGTGGCTGCCGATCCAGATGCCGGGCAGCGAGCCGATGAGCAGGTTGAGCAGCAGCGGCCATTCCACCGTGCCCATGAAGGAGTGCCCGAGTCCCGCCACCGCGGTAAGCGGCACGGCATGCGCGATGTCGCTGCCGACGATGCGCCGCGAGGAGATGGCGGGATAGATCCAGAACAGCGCCGCCACGCCGACCGCGCCCGCACCCACCGAGCTCAGGGCCACCAGCGCCCCGATGACCGCGCCGACGGCGACGGTGACGCCCGCGACGTGGCGCGCGCGCCAGGACTCGCGCCCGGGCCGGCTTCCCAGCTGCTGGAGCCGGTCCTTGAACAGGATGGCGAGCGCGGTGAGGATGAGCGCCACGCCCAGCGCCGCCGTGATCAGCCCGCCGACCGGGCGGCTGTCCACGCCGATGAGGTGCAGGACGAGCAGCGCAACGACCGCCGCCGGGAGGCTGCCGACGGCCATGCGGCCGACGAGCTTCCAGTCGACATTGCCGCGCCGCGCATGCGCCCAGACGCCGGTTGCCTTGGTCAGGGAGGCATAGAGCAGGTCGGTGCCCACGGCGGTGGCCGGGGGAATGCCGAAGCCCATGATGAGCAGCGGAGTCATGAGCGACCCGCCGCCGACGCCGGTCAATCCGACGATGAAGCCCACCAGCAGTCCGGCGAGGGCGTATCCGATTTCCATGAAGTCTCGCCCTGCGGACGCCGCAAGCGATCCGTCTCAACCCGTGTTGTCGACGGCCTGCATGTTACGGGGCTGCTTTATACCCTCTTCGAATATTATGTTAGTATCAAATGCACATAATTCATTAGAACCAGCCGTTCCGGGAAACGCCCCCCATGAAGCTCCAGCAACTGCGCTACATCTGCGAGGTCGCAAAGCACAACCTGAACCTGTCGAACGCCGCCGAATCGCTGTTCACGTCGCAACCCGGCATCAGCAAGCAGGTTCGCAGCCTCGAGGACGAGCTCGGGGTGGACATTTTCGTGCGCCATGGCAAGCGCGTGGTCGCCGTCACGGAGCCGGGCAAGGTCATCCTCGAGATCGCCCAGCGGGTGCTCAAGGACGTCGAGAACCTCAAGCAGGTCAGCGAGGAGTTCACCGACGAGGACAAGGGCCACCTGATCATCGCCACGACGCACACCCAGGCGCGCTACGCCCTGCCCCACGTGATCCAGCGCTTCACCAGGCGCTATCCCGGCGTGCGCCTGTCGCTGCGCCAGGGCAGCCCGACGCAGATTTCCGAGCTGGTCACCTCGGGCGAGGCCGACATCGCGATCGCCACGGAGGCCATCGAGCAGTACGCCGACCTGGTGATGCTGCCGTGCTACGAGTGGAACCGCTGCGTGCTGGTGCCGCCGGGCCATCCGCTGCTCAAGCTGAAGAAGCTGACCCTCGAAGCCATGGCCGCCTTCCCGATCATCACCTATGACTTCGCCTTCACCGGGCGCTCCAGGATCAACCAGGCGTTCACGGACAAGGGGCTGGCGCCCAACGTCGTGCTGACCGCCATCGACGCGGACGTGATCAAGACCTACGTGGAACTGGGCATGGGCATCGGCATCGTCGCGATGATGGCGTACGACCCGCGCCGCGACACCCACCTCAAGGCGATGGACGCGAGCCACCTGTTCGAACCGAGCACCACCCGCATCGGCATTCGCAAGAACAGCTACCTGCGCGGCTATACCTACGACTTCATCGAGATGTTCGCGCCCCACCTCGACCGCGGCGTGGTCGACGGCGCCATGAAGACCAAGGGCTAGGGTCCCGGCCTCCCTCGTCCGCAGGCACCCTGCCCTCGTCAGGACGCGCGGCGGGAAAAGTCCCTGAGCCGGAAGCCGAGCAGCGCGAGGCCGCCGAGGTAGACGACCGCGCCCAGGACGACAAGCCCGGCCAGGTGCGCGATGCGCTCGCGCAGGCCGACGGCCAGCCAGCGAGCCTCCCCGCCCATCGCGAAGTGCAGCGCCACCGCCATGAGCACGAGCGCCAGCAGGAGCTTCGCCAGGAAGCCCGTCCAGCCCGGCTGCGGGACGAACACCCGCTGGCGCCGCAGCTTGTAGAACAGCAACCCGGCATTCAGGCAGGCACCCAGGGAAATCGCCAGCGCGAGCCCGGCGTGGCCCAGGCCCAGTCCCCATATGAAGACCGGATTCATGGCCTGCGTCACGACCAGGGTGAGCACCGCGATCTTCACGGGTGTCCTGATGTTCTGGCGCGCGTAGAAGCCCGGCGCCAGGACCTTGACCAGGATGAGTCCGAGCAGGCCGATGCTGTAGGCAACCAGCGCGCTGTGCGTCATGAGCACGTCCCCGGCCTCGAAGGCGCCATGGTGGAACAGGGTGGCGATCAGGGGCACGCCGATGATCGCCAGCGCGGTCGCGCAGGGCAATGCCAGCAGGAAGGTGAGCCGCAGGCCCCAGTCGAGGAGTTGCGAATATTCGCCTTCCGCCTTTTGCGCGTGGCTCTTGCTCAGGCTGGGCAGCAGGATGGTGCCCAGCGCCACGCCGAGCAGGCCCGTCGGCAGTTCCATCAGGCGGTCGGCGTAGTACAGCCAGGTGACGCTGCCCGTGACCAGGTTCGACGCGAAGATGGTGCTGATCAGCAGGCTGATCTGGCCCACCGAGACGCCCAGGATCGCCGGTCCCATGTTCTTCAGCAGGCGCCAGACCCCGGGGTCGCGCAGTTGCAGCCGCAACCTCGGCAGCATGCCGATGCGCGCGAGGAACGGCAGCAGGAAGCCGAGTTGCAGGACGCCGCCCGCGAACACCGCCCACGCGAGCGCCTTGATCGGCGGATCGAAGTACGGGACCAGGAACAGCGCGAAGAAGATGAACGACACGTTCAGCAGCACCGGCGTGAACGCCGGCACCGAGAAGCGGCTCCAGGTGTTGAGGATCCCGCCGGCGAGCGAGACCAGCGAGATGAAAAGGATGTAGGGGAAGGTGATGCGCAGGAGCTCGACGGTGGTCTGGAAGCGGTCGGGGGTTGCGACGAAACCGGGTGCGGTGAGGTAGACGACCAGGGGTGCGGCGAGGATGCCGGCGATCGAGACCAGCACCAGGATGATGGCCAGCAGCGTCGAGACGTGGTCGACGAAGGTGCGCGTATCCTCCGCGGAGCGGGTGTTGCGGTACTCGCTCAGCAGCGGCACGAAGGCCTGCGAGAAGGCCCCCTCGGCGAAGATGCGGCGCAGGAAGTTGGGCAGGCGAAAGGCCACGATGAACGCGTCCGTGGCGAGGCTGACCCCGAATTGCCGCGCGATGACCGCATCGCGTACCAGGCCGAGGATGCGCGATAGCAGGGTCATGCTGCTGACCGCGGCCAGCGCTTTGAGCAGGTTCATCGGATCATGGGGGGTTCCGGCCTTCAGCCGGTGGCGCCGGCATTGTAACCGACCCCCCTTGCATGCCCGGGAAAACGATCCTGCTTCCAGTCACTTAGGCGCCGGCCCCCGCCCCGGGGAAGCGCGGCGGGACGGGCGTTTGCAGTTGCAAAGTCCCGGCCCAGCCAGTACCATGGCGCACTTTTTTGCGGCCCTCCTTACCGGCCCGAACCCAAGGACCCACGAATGGCAAACATCGCATCCGCCAAGAAGCGCGCCCGCCAGGCCGTCCGCCGCCGCGCCCACAACGCCGGCCAGCGCACCGCCGTCCGCTCCGCCATCAAGAGCGTGAAGAAGGCCATCGCCGCGGGCGACAAGAAGGCCGCCCAGGCCCAGCTGCAGGCCTCGCAGAGCATCATCGATTCCATCGCCGACAAGAGAATCATCCACAAGAACACCGCGTCCCGGCAGAAGAGCCGGCTGTCGGCGGCGATCAAGGCGATGGCCTGAGACGATCCCGGCCGCGCATGAAAAAGGCCCGCGAAAGCGGGCCTTTTCATTTGCGCCATGCGCCTCAGGCGGCGTGGACGCGGTGCTGCGAAGGCCTGGAAACCGGCCGGATCTCGTGGCGGCCGTCACGAAGCTGGAGCTCGTTGTCACGGGCGAAGGCCATCAGGAAACCGAAGGCCTCGGCGTCAACCTGCTCGAGCCTGCGGTCCACGACCACGCACTTGATGTCGGCCGCGATGATGGGTTTGACGTACGGCGAATAGGCGATGCGCTGGTCCTCGCCGAACAGGGACATGCAGCCGCACAGGCGTTCGGCCCAATCGCTCGGCCGGAAAACCTGCCCCGAGGTCGTGACGCCTACGATGACGATTTCGGAGATGGCTCTGGACATGGGAGGCGGCGTCAAGTGGGTGGCATCTTAGCAGGATTTTGCGGTGCAGCAAACGCAATTCGTGCCTGGCTTGTCCCAATTCAACCCATTGAAAGTCCGTACAATTTTATCGCCATTCCAAAACCGCTGACAGGCGATCCCGAGATCCGGGAGCAAACGTCCGCGGGCGCCAGGAAGCGTCCGGTCCGAACGCCGCATCGTCCCGGCCCTCGAATCGCCGGCGTGATCGCCAGCACAAGCGGTGCCGGGGCCCCATGCCGGCACGACGCCCCACGGGCCAGGCGCGGAGCAGGCCCGCCCGGTCTTGCTAAGTGCTTGCAAGCATTCGTGGAATCGGATAAATAGGGAACCAGCGCAAGAACACTGAAAACAACGTGCACGGCGGCGATTTGCCGCCGTGTTCTTTTTAGGGCTTGGGAATGCGGCAGGAGCATGTCTTCTTGCGCGGCCCCGCCCCCAAGGCTTCTCCGGGCGCCATGCGCGGGGAGGCCATATTGCGGCGCAAAGCGCGCCTCGAGTTGTCATGCGCGCAAAGCGCGCCAAGGCGGATGCCATGATGCAACACGTAATGTCGACCTATGGCCGCCAGGCCATCGCATTTTCCAGGGGCGAGGGCTCCTGGCTCTGGGACCTCGAAGGCCGCCGCTACCTCGATGGCGTGAGCGGCGTGGCCGTGAACGGGCTCGGCCATGCGCACCCGCGACTGGTTGCCGCGATTGCCGAACAGGCGGGCCGCGCCATGCACGTCTCCAACCTGTTCGAGATCCCCGAGCAGGAGAAGCTGGCCGAACGCCTGTGCCGCCTGTCCGGCATGGACAACGCCTTTTTCTGCAACTCGGGCTGCGAGGCAAACGAAGCCGCCATCAAGATCGCCCGGCTTTACGGCCACAACAAGGGCATCGAGGCGCCGGCCATCGTCGTCATGGAAAAAGCCTTCCACGGCCGCACCATCGCCACCCTTTCCGCGACGGGCAGCCGCAAGGTGCAGGCCGGCTTCGAGCCGCTGCTGAGCGGCTTCGTGCGCGTGCCCTACAACGACCTGCCTGCGCTCGACCAGGTGGCCGCGAACCCCAACATCGTCGCCGTGCTGGTGGAGCCGGTGCAGGGCGAAAGCGGCATCCACATCCCCGACGACGGCTACCTTGCGCACCTGCGCGAGGCCTGCGACCGCAAGGGCTGGTTGCTGATGCTGGACGAGGTGCAAAGCGGCATGGGCCGCAGCGGCAAGTGGTTCGCGTTCCAGCATGCCAACGCCAGGCCCGACGTCGTGACCCTGGCCAAGGGGCTGGGCAACGGATTCCCCATCGGCGCGTGCCTCGCCCGCGGCGCCGCGGCGCAGACCTTCAAGCCGGGCAACCACGGCTCGACCTTCGGCGGCAATCCGCTCGGCTGCGTCGCCGCCATCACCACGCTCACGATCATCGAGGAGGAAGGCCTGGTCGAGCGGGCCGCAAAGCTCGGCAGGCGCATGCTCGAGCGCCTCGGCGCCGGCCTCGCCGGCGTGGCCGGCGTGAAGCAGGTTCGCGGCAAGGGCCTGCTGCTGGGCGTCGAACTCGACCGCCCGTGCGCGGAACTGGTCAAGCGCGGCCTCGAAGCCGGCCTGGTGATCAACGTCACCGCGGACACCGTGGTGCGCCTGCTGCCCCCCCTCAACATGAAGGACGCGGAAGCGGACCAGCTCGTGGACGGCGTCTGCGGCCTGATCCGGACCTTCCTCGGCACCGGGGCGGGCGCCGCACTCGCGAGCCAGGGAGCGCCGGCATGACACCCCCGAAGCACTTCCTGCAGTTCAAGGACCTCGACCGCAACGAGCTCGAGCACCTGTTCGAACGCACCCGCTGGATCAAGCAGCAGTTCAAGGCCTACGCGCCCTACCATCCGCTGTTCGACCGCACGCTGGTGATGATCTTCGAGAAGCAGAGCACCCGCACGCGGCTGTCGTTCGAGGCCGGCATGCACCAGCTCGGCGGCGCGGCGATCTTCCTGTCCACGCGCGACTCCCAGCTCGGCCGCGGCGAGCCGGTCGAGGACGCGGCCCAGGTCATCTCGCGCATGTGCGACATCGTGATGATCCGGACCTTCGAGCAGGAGATCATCGAGCGCTTCGCGCGCCACTCGCGCGTGCCGGTGATCAACGGCCTCACCAACGAATACCACCCCTGCCAGATCCTCGCGGACATCTTCACCTACATCGAGCACCGCGGCCCGATCCAGGGCCGCACGGTGGCCTGGATCGGGGATTCGAACAACGTGTGCAACACCTGGCTGCAGGCGGCCGAGGTGCTCGATTTCAACGTCCACGTTTCCACCCCGCCCGGCTACGAGGTCGAACCGGAGCGCGCCGGCCTCTATGGCACCGACCACTACGAGCAGTTTCCCGATCCGATGGAAGCCGCGCGTGGCGCCGACCTGGTGACCACCGACGTCTGGACCAGCATGGGATTCGAGGCGGAGAATGAGGAGCGCAAGCGCGATTTCGAGGATTGGCAGGTCGACGCCGAAATGATGAGGCTCGCCGCCCCGGACGCGGTTTTCATGCATTGCCTGCCGGCCCACCGCGGGGAAGAAGTCGCCGCGGCGGTGATCGACGGCCCGCAGAGCGTGGTCTGGGACGAGGCTGAGAATCGGCTGCATACGCAAAAGGCCCTGATGGAGTATCTCCTGCTCGGCCGCGTCAAGGGATAATGACGGCGGCGATGCCGGATTTCAGTGCAGGCGAACCTGCCTGCAGGTCAGGTGCGCGGCACGGCCGGTGCCGGAACAGGCTCCACACCCGGAAGGCGCCCATGGAATTCCTGTTGCCCGGATGGATCCGGGCGGCTTGAACACCGGGGTTCGGGCGGCTGTCGAAGCCAGCGGGGGCGGGATTGCCTGCCCGCCGAACAAAGCAGCATTCACCAAGGAGCCGGACATGAAACTCGCAAGGTTTTTCGCCAGCGTCGCCGTGGCGGCCGCGCTGGCCGGGACTCCCTTCGCTTTCGCCGCGGACGACGATGTGAACTGGATCGCGGACCAGAAGGGTTGCAGGATCGCCAACCCCTTTCCCCAGCCGGGCGAGTCGGTCACCTGGACCGGCGGCTGCAAGGACGGGCTGGCCGACGGCAGCGGCAAGATGCAGTGGTTCATCGACGGCACGCCCACCGACCGCTTCGAGGGCGAGCTCAAGGAGGGCTGGGCCGACGGCCACGGCACCCTGGAGCGCGAAGGCGGCCGCTACACGGGCGAATGGAAGCACAGCATGCAGGACGGGCGGGGCCGCTTCGACGCGCCGGACGGCAGCTGGTATGAAGGCGAATGGAAGCAAGGCAAGCCGCACGGCAACGGCCAGTACCAGACCCCCGACGGGCGCCTGATCACCGGCACCTGGGTGGACGGCGAGTTCGAGGGCGGCGACGAGGATGACGGCGCCTACGATCCCAACAGGACCTGATTCAACACAACCGAACCAAGGAAAGAGCAGACAGACCGTGAAAAACAGGAAAGCAGCGAAGCCGATCCGGAAAGTCGTCCTGGCGTACTCCGGGGGCCTGGACACTTCGGTGATCCTGAAGTGGTTGCAGGACGTCTACGACTGCGAAGTCGTCACCTTCACTGCCGACATCGGCCAGGGCGAGGAGCTCTCCCCCGCCCGCCGCAAGGCGAAGATGTTCGGCGTTAAGCAGATCTACGTCGAGGACCTGCGCGAGGAGTTCGTGCGCGACTTCGTGTTCCCGATGTTCCGCGCCAACGCGGTCTACGAAGGCGAATACCTGCTGGGCACCTCCATCGCCCGCCCCCTGATCGCCAAGCACCTGGTGGAGATCGCGCGCAAGACCGGCGCGGACGCCATCTCGCACGGCGCCACCGGCAAGGGCAACGACCAGGTGCGCTTCGAGCTGGGCGCCTACGCCCTGATGCCCGACGTGAAGGTGATCGCACCCTGGCGGGAATGGGACCTGCTCTCGCGCGAAAAGCTGCTCGCCTACGCCGACAAGCACGGCATCCCGGTCGACTTCAAGAAGCGCAAGGGCGGCGGCGCACCCTATTCCATGGATGCCAACCTGCTGCACATCTCCTATGAGGGCGGCATCCTCGAAGACCCGGACTTCCAGCCGGAGGAATCCATGTGGCGCATCACGGTGTCGCCGCAGAAGGCGCCCAACCGGCCGGAGATCGTGGAGCTGGAATACCGCCGCGGCGACATCGTCGCCATCAACGGCACGAAGATGACGCCCGCCGAAGTCCTGACGAAGCTCAACAAGATCGGCGGCAAGCACGGCGTGGGGCGGCTCGACATGGTCGAAAACCGCTACGTCGGCATGAAGTCCCGCGGCTGCTACGAAACCCCGGGCGGCACCATCATGCTCAAGGCCCACCGCGCCATCGAGTCCATCACGCTGGACCGCGAGGTGCTCGCGCTCAAGGACGACCTCATGCCGCGCTACGCGCGCATGATCTACAACGGCTACTGGTTCAGCCCGGAGCGCGTGCTCCTGCAGGGCCTGATCGACGAATCGCAGAAGACGGTCAACGGCACGGTGCGGGTGAAGCTCTACAAGGGCACCGTGCTGGTAGTGGGCCGCGCCTCGAAGTCCGACTCGCTGTTCGATTCCCGCATCGCGACCTTCGACGACGACGGCGGCGCCTACAACCAGGCGGACGCCGCCGGCTTCATCAAGCTCAACGCGCTGCGCCTGCGCATCGGCGCCAAACGCGGCCGCCGCACCCGCTGAGGGGACAGTCCATGCCCAGCTTCGACATCGTCTCCGAGGTCAACGAGATCGAGTTGAAGAACGCGCTCGACCAGGCCAACAAGGAGGTCGGCAACCGTTTCGACTTCAAGGGCTCCGACGCCCGCGTCGAGCTCGCGGACAAGGTGCTGACCGTCTTCGCGGACGACGAGTTCAAGCTGGGCCAGGTCTACGACGTGCTGCTCGCCAAGCTCGTCAAGCGCAGCGTCGACGTGCGCTGCCTGGACCGGGGCAAGGTCGAGAAAAGCGCCGGCGACAAGGTCAGGCAGGCGATCAAGGTGAAGGTCGGCGTCGACCAGGAGCTTGCCAAGAAACTGCAGCGCATGATCAAGGATTCGAAGCTCAAGGTGCAGGCGAGCATCCAGGGCGACGCGGTGCGGGTTTCCGGGGCCAAGCGCGACGACCTGCAGCAGGCCATCGCGCTGGTGCGCAAGAACGTCACCGACTTCCCGCTGCAGTTCAACAATTTCAGGGATTGAGCACGGACCGGGTGCTGGGTGCTGAGTACTGCGTGCTGCGTGCTGGGTACTGCGTGCTGCGTGCTGAGTGCGCGTGGCGGGCAAAGCCCTGACGCGACGGCGCGCGTGCCGGGGTGAAAGTACCAAGAAGGGCGTGCCGCGCGCCGGCGAGCGAGGTTCAGCGGGTCTCGAATACCTTCGCAGTACTCAGTACGCAGCACTCAGTACTCAGACCTTGGCCCGCCTGCCCTCCCGGCGGCACCTCACCCCTCACGCTTTCAGGCCCTTGATCCAGCGATCGTAGAGCCGGTCGGCCACGCGGCGCATGGCCGCGATCCTTTCCGCCATCTGCGCCTTCATCTGGCCCGGCGTCTGCACGGCCGGACTGGCGCGGCTTTCCTCGATCTCGCCGGCACCGGACTCGCACCAGGCATCGATGAGCTGCTCGGTCATCTCCACGTGGCATTGCATGCCCAGGTTCCTGCCGATGACGAACCCCTGGTTCTCGCAGTTGGCGTTGCCCATGATGCGCACGCCGCCCTCGGGAATGCTGAAGGTCTCGCCGTGCCAGTGGAAGGACTCGAAGCGCTCCACGTCGGCGCCGAACCATTCGCGCGCGACCGGGTTGTCAGCGACCTGCACCTCGCCCCAGCCGATCTCCTTGACCGGGTTGCGGCCCACCTTGCCGCCGAGGGCCCTGGACATGAGCTGGCCACCGAGGCAGTGGCCCAGCACCGGGACCTGCGCCCCGACCGCCCTGCGGATGAGGTCGAGCACCTTCGGGATCCACGGCAGCTCGTCGTTGACGCTCATCGGCCCGCCCATGAAGACCAGGCCGCTGAAGGCCGCAGGATCGCCGGGCACGGGGTCGCCCTCGTCCACCTTGATGAGGCGCCACGGGATGCCGCGCGCGTCGAGATACGTGGCAAAATAGCCCGGCCCTTCGGTCTTCGAGTGGCGGAAAATCGCCACCGGCTTCATGGACGCCCTTCCATTTCGATTCCTTCCCATGCATCGGGTCGCGGGAAATATTACTGGAGTTCTGCTGGCGCTACTAATGCCGCTGGCCGGCGCACACGCGCAGGACGTCAGCGTGGTCGCGCTGTTCCCGGGCAAGGCGGTGCTGTCGATCGACAAGGGCAGGCCGCGGACGCTGCGCACCGGCGAAACCGTCGACGGCGTCACGCTGGTGAGCGCCGACAGCGAGGGGGCGGTCGTTTCCATCAAGGGCCGGAAGCAGCGCCTGCGCATCGGCGAGGGCGCCTACAGCACGGCAACGGTCGATCCCGGCCGCGCGACGACCACGCTCATCGCGGATCGCAGCGGCCATTTCATGACACTGGGCTCGATCAACGGCGCCAGCGTGCGCTTCATGGTGGACACCGGGGCGACCATGGTGTCCATGGGAGTCGACGATGCGCGGCGCGCGGGCGTCAACTACCTCAAGGGCAAGCCCGGCTACGCGCAGACCGCGAACGGCGTGGCCGCCGTCTACCAGGTGAAGCTGGACAGCGTGAAGGTCGGCGGCATCACCCTCAACAACGTGGATGGCCTGGTGCACGAGTCGCCAATGGCGGTCGTCCTGCTCGGCATGAGCTTCCTCGGTAAGCTCGACATGCTCAACCAGGGCGACAGCCTGACACTCACCAGGCGCTACTGACAGCGCCTGCGCCAGCCGGCCCGCACGCATTCCAACGACACCCCAGACGGGAGGAACCATGCTGTACGAACTGCGCATCTACCACGCCGTGCCCGGCAGGCTGCCGGCCCTGCATGCCCGTTTCCAGAACCACACGCTCAAGGTGTGGGAAAGGTTCGGCATCCGCCAGGCCGGCTTCTGGACGCCGCTGATCGGCGACAGCAACAACGACCTGTACTACTTCCTGGAATGGGAAAGCCTCGCGGAACGCGAGCAGAAGTGGAACGCCTTCGCGGTGGACCCTGAATGGGTGAAGATCCGCGCGGAGACGGAGAAGGACGGCCCGATCGTGGACCACATCACCAACATGATCCTCTCCCCGACCGCCTACTCGAAGTTCAAGTAGCCAGGTCGATGCCCGGATGATGCCCCCGCCCTTGCGGGCCGCCCCCGGGGAGAAGGGGGCGCGGGGGCCGGTCGGGGGCTGGCCCCCGGAGGGGTTTTGCGCTTAAAATCTCCGTCCCGAAAAGGACTTAGCCGCAGCCCCTGCCCGGCTTAGACCCCAGACCCGGCTTCGAGAACCCCCGCATCGGAAACACCATGGACGAAAAACTCGTATACAACGTCAACGTCGCCGCCCAGGACGTCCTGCTGCCCCCGGCGGAGGTGAAGCGCCGCCTGCCGCTCACCGAGCGCGCGGAAAAGACCGTCCTGGAAGGCCGCCACGGCCTGGAACGCATCCTCGACCGCCAGGACCATCGCCTCATGGTCGTCGTGGGACCGTGCTCCATCCATGATCCCAAGGCCGCGATGGACTACGCGCATCGGCTCAAGCGCGTCGCCGACGAGGTCTCGGACACCCTGCTGGTGGTCATGCGCGTGTATTTCGAGAAGCCGCGCACCACCACCGGCTGGAAGGGCCTGATCAACGATCCGCACATGGACGATTCGTTCGACATCGAGGAGGGCCTGCAGCAGGCGCGCAAGGTGCTGTGCGACATCAACGAGCTCGGCCTGCCCGCAGGCACCGAGGCCCTCGACCCCATCAGCCCGCAGTACCTGGGCGACCTGGTGAGCTGGAGCGCCATCGGCGCCCGCACCACCGAATCCCAGACCCATCGCGAGATGGCGAGCGGGCTGTCCACCCCGGTGGGCTTCAAGAACGGCACCGACGGCGGCCTGCAGGTCGCCATCAACGCCCTGCTTTCGGTGTCACGGCCGCACAGTTTCCTGGGCATCGACCAGGGCGGCCAGGTGTCGGTGATCCGCACCACGGGCAACCGCTACGGCCACATCGTGCTGCGCGGCGGCTCCAAGGGCCCGAACTACGACTCCGTCACCATGGCCGTGGTGGAGAAGGAGCTGACCAGGAACAAGCTGCCCGCGAACATCGTGGTGGACTGCAGCCACGCCAACTCGAACAAGGACCACAACCTGCAGCCCCTGGTCATGCTCGACTGCGCGAACCAGATCGCCGACGGCAACCAGTCCATCGTCGGTGTGATGCTGGAAAGCAACATCAACGCCGGCAACCAGTCCATCCCCTCCGACCTGCGCCAGCTCAAGTACGGCGTCTCGGTGACGGACGCCTGCATCGACTGGACCACGACCGAGAAGCTGCTGCGCGACGTGCGCAACAAGCTCAAGGACGTGCTGCCCAGGCGCGTGCCCAAGCTCGCGGAAGTCATCACCCTCAAGCGCCAGGAAAGGCCGTGACGACGTGACGGCCGTGACTGCGTGACTGCGTGACTACGTGACTGCGTGACTGTCGTAACTGTCGTGAATACGTGAATGTCGTGAATATCGCAGAAGCTCGTGCATGAACAAAGAGGGCGGCCGGCGGCCGCCCTCTTTTTTATATTGCGCGCTGCGGATTGACTGGCGGCAAGGCATTCCCCAGGATGCGAATGTCATCGCGCCCGCGATGGCCGACAAAGGTCGCACTCACACCATTCAAGGGGGGATTCATGCTCGTCCGCATCCTTGCGTCGATTTGCATCGCATCCGCATTACTGGTCTCCGGTTGCGCTTCCGTGCCCATGGCTTCCATGGAGCATGGATGCCGCCGCGAAGGCCTTCAAGGCACCTGAAGGCCAGTCGCGGATCTACCTTTACCGGAACGAGAGCATGGGGGGCGCGGTGAAGATCCCCGTCACGGTCGACGGCCGCATGTCCGCCCACACCGGGCCCAAGACCTACTTCGTCTTCGACGTGGCGCCCGGCCCGCACGAGCTGGCCTGCATCGGGGAAACGAGCGGCAAGCTTTCGCTGACCACGACCGCAGGCACGTCCTACTATGTATGGCAGGAGATGAAGATGGGCATGTGGGCCGCGAGCTGCGCGCTCAAGCAGGTGGACGAGCAAACCGGGCAGAAGGCGGTCAACGAATGCAAGCTCGCGCTGTCGCAGTGACCCCGCCGCGCCGGTGAACCGTTGAGGGCGGCCGGCGGCCGCCCTCGTCCCTCCTCCTGGGTGCTAGGCGAACGCGACCGTCACGCGGCGGTTGTGCGCGCCCTTGTTCTCCACCTTCGTGACCTGGACGCGGCCGATTTCGGCCGTGTTCGCGACGTGCGTTCCCCCGCAGGCCTGCAGGTCCACGCCCGCGATCTCGAGCAGGCGCACGCGTCCCGTGCCCATCGGCGGCTTCACGCTCATGGTCTTGACCAGGTCCGGACGCGCCGCGAGTTCCTCGTCGCTCACCCAGCGGGACGCGACGGCATGGCCTCCCGCAATGAGCTCGTTGAGGCGGGCCTCGATCTGGTCGCGATCGAGGGCCTGCTCCGGCAGGTCGAAGTCGAGGCGGCCCGAGTCGTGGCGGACCGAGCCGCCTGTCACGCCCGCGGGGATCACCGCCGAAAGCAGGTGCAGGCAGGTATGCATGCGCATGTGGTGGTGGCGCCGGCCCCAGTCGATGCTCGCCAGGACCGCATCGCCGGCGGACAGGACCTGCCCCGGCTTCGGCAGATGCAGGATGCCGCCGGACTCCGCGTCCTTGCGCGCATCGGCAATCGCCACCTCCCGGCCATCGGCGAGGCGCAGCACGCCGGTGTCGCCCGGCTGGCCGCCCCCGAGCGGGTAAAACACGGTCCGGTCGAGGAGGATGCCACGCTCGTCCGCGCGCAGCACTTTCGCCTCGCACGACTGCAGGTAGGCATCCTGGTGGAACAATCGTTCGGTCGTCATCGTCTCCCCTGCCTGGCTTTGCGGCCGGCCGCCCTGCCCGGGGGCGCGGCGCCCGCGGACGCCGTCGCGTCCGCGCTCTCGTCGATCAACCATCGCACGAAATCGTCGATCCCGCCACGGCCCTGCGTCGCGGGCGTGCGCACGATGTAGTAGGCCCGGTCGACGAGCGAGGCCCGCGGCAGCGGCGTCACCAGCGCCCCCTCGGCGATCAGGTTGCGCACCAGGGGCCGCCGCCCCAGGGCCACCCCCTGCCCGCCGAGCGCGGCATTGACCACCTGGTCGTAGTGGCTGAAGCGCAAGGACGCTGCGGGCTTGAGCTCCGCCAGGCCCTCCGCCTCCAGCCACACGTTCCAGCTGAGCGACGGGATCGCGCGGTCGACGTCGTCGAAGTGCAGCAGCACATGATGGCGCAGGTCCGCCGGGGACTTCAGCGGCCGCGCCCGGTCGCGCAGCAGCGCGGGGCTGCACACCGGCACGATCTCCTCGCCGAACATGCGGATGGCGCCCGCCGGCGCGGAGCCGATGGGGCAATAGCGGACCGCGACGTCGATGCGTTCCCGGTCGAGGTCGAGGATCTGGTTGTTGGCCGACACGCGCACGTCCATCTCGGGGTGCAGCTTGCGGAAGGTCGCCAGCCGCGGGATCAGCCAGAGCGAGCAGAACGCGATGGACGAGGTCACCGTGACCATGTGCGGCGCGCCACCGGGGACGATGCGTTCCACCGCTTCGTTGAGCGCGCGCAAGGCACCGGCCGTGGCCCGGTACATCTGCTCGCCGGCCTCGGTCAGGGCCAGTCCGCGGTTGCGCCGGGTGAACAGGGCCACGCCCAGCCCCTGTTCCAGGGACTGGATCTGCCGGCTCACGGCGGACTGCGTCAGGAACAGTTCCTCGGCGGCCCTGGTGAAGCTCAGGTGGCGGGCTGCCGCCTCGAAGCCGCGGAACAGGTCCAGCGCGGGCAGGTGGCGGGGTCTTTTATCCATTCCCATATCGCATGCGAATCATTCCGAAATGTCGCTTGTTCTCCTTATGTGCACTGCGGAAAATCACATCCGTAATGATTCACTGGAATGTCTGACGCGTCAACGCGACAAGGAGCAAGCCATGCAGATCGACATCAAGCAGCACACGCTGGACCTCGCGGACGAGGGGCTGTTGTCCATCCGCGACGGGCAGGCCACGCGCATCCGGGTGCAGGAAGGCACGCTGTGGATCACCGAGGAAGGGGAAGTGAAGGACACGGTGCTGGGCCGCGGCGAGGTCTACACCATCCGCCATCCGGGACTGGCCGTGCTGACGGCCCTCGGCGCATCGCGCATCACCGTCGAAGGCCCGGCGCGGGAGCAACGCGGCGGCCGGCGCATCCCGGCGGGCGACCTGCCGGCACTGGCGACGTGCGCGTGAAACACCTTGCGCAACCGGCACGGCTGCGGGACGGACGTCCGGCGTGGATCCGCGACGTGCGCCCCGACGATGAAGGCGCCGTCGCACGCTTCGTGCAGGGCCTGTCACCGGCCAGCCGCTATTTCCGTTTCATGATGGGCATGCGCGAGTTGTCCGCGGATGCGCTGCATCGCTTCACGCGACCCGCCGCAGGGCTGGAGGCGGTGCTCGCCGCCACGCCGGGCACGAGCCTGGGCAGGATCATCGGCCTCGCCCAGTTCGTGATCGACGACGGGGGCGAGGACGCGGAGTTCGCGCTGGTGATCGACGACGCCTGGCAGCGCCAGGGACTGGGCACGCGCATGCTCACCGAACTCGCCCTGCACGCCGCGCGCCACGGCGTCACGCGCATCCACGCCGACGTGCTCGCGGACAACCATGCCATGCGCCGGCTCGCCGAAAAGACCAGCTGCGAGCTGCGCCCCAATCCCTCCGCGCCCTGGGTCCTCGAGCTGTCGGCGCGGCTGCGAACGGCATCGTTGCAGCCGCCGTTCTCCCCCCCCGGCACGCCGCTTTTCGCCCGCGCAAACCGCTGATCCCGGCGTGCGCCGGGAACCGGCGGCGGCGGGCGCGCGTCTATAATCGTGCCCATGCAGGGCACGGCGCAATCGTGATCGAGGAATACAAACCGAAGGTGGGCCTGGTGCTCGGCAGCGGCTCGGCGCGCGGCTGGGCCCATATCGGCGTGATCCGGGCGCTGCAGGAGGCCGGCATCGAGCCCGACATCGTCTGCGGCACCTCCATCGGTTCGCTCGTCGGCGCCGCCTACGCGGCGGGCAAGCTCGATGAGCTGGAAGCCTGGGTGAAATCGCTCACCTGGAAGACCGTCGTCGGCTTGCTGGACTTCACCATGACCGCCGGCCTCATCAAGGGCATCCGGCTCATCGATTTCTTCCGCGCGCATTTCGCCGACATCGAGATCCCGCAACTGGCCAGGCCGTTTGCCTGCGTGGCCACCGAGCTGGGCACGGGCCGGGAGGTCTGGCTGCGGGAGGGCCTGGTCCTCGACGCGATCCGGGCGTCCATCGCCCTGCCGGGCTTGTTCACCCCGATCCATCGCGACGACCGCCTGCTGGTCGACGGCGGCCTCGTCAACCCGGTGCCGGTATCGCTCGCGCGCGCGATGGGCGCCGAAATCGTGATTGCCGTGGACCTGAGCGCCGACATGATGGGCCGCCGCCTGCGCAAGCCGCTGCCGGTGGCCGGGACGCCCCGGAAGACAAGCAAGGTGGCCAGCCACCTCTCGACCATGCTCGCCAGGCTGCCGATCTGGGCAAAGACGGCGCCGGAGGAAGCCAGTCCGCCGCGGCCAATCCCGTCCATGCTCGACGTCATGGCGAGCAGCATCAACATCATGCAGGAGCGCATCAGCCGCAGCCGTCTCGCCGGCGAGCCCGCGGACGTGATGATCCACCCGCGGCTGGGCCAGATGGCCCTCATGGACTTCCACCGCGGCACGCCGGCGATCGTCGAAGGCCGCCGCGCGGCCGAGGCTGTCATGCCGCAACTGCTCTACATGCTCAATGGCGGCGACGTGCGGTACGAGCCGCCGCCGGAGCCTGACGCCACACCCTAGAAGCGCGGATCCCGGCCGGGATTCACCTGGCGCCCGCGGGCGCCGTCGATGGCGCCCGTGTTGACCTGGGCATTGCCGCGCACCTGGTCGCCGGGATTCACGTTCGTTCCGACCTGGATCCGCGGACCGGCAGCACCGCCACCACCACCACCGCTCTCGCCGCGGCCGTCGCCACCGCCGGGGTTCACCTGCGTGCCACCGCCGCGCCGCGGGCCCGAGGTGCCCCCGCCGCCACCGCCGCCAGCCTCGTTCGGCATGCCGGCGAGGTTCTTTTCCTTGCCCGGCTTCTCACCGCCCCCCGTCTGTCCGCCGCCACCTTGCCCGCCACCGCCGGACTGTCCCCCGCCCGACTGGCCGCCGCCGGCCGTCTGACCACCGCCGGATTGGCCGCCACTGCTCTGACCTCCGCCACTCTGACCACCGCCGGGCTGGCCGCCGCCGGCAGGCTGCTGGCCTCCCGCGGTCTGGCCGCCCGAGGGCGTCTGCTTGCCGCCGCCCGACTGCCCTCCGGCGCCGCCTTGCCCGCCGCCCGCGGTCTGGCCGCCGCCATTCTGTCCGCCATGCTGGCCGCCGGACTGACCGCCACCCGGCGGTTGCCGTCCGCCGCCCGCCGACTGGCCACCGCCGGCCGGCGTCTGCCGGCCCGCCCCGGTGTTCACGCCGGGAATGCCGCTTTGCCCGCCGCCGCGTTGGCCACCCCCGGCGCCCTGCCCGCCGCTTTGTCCGCCAGACTGCCCGCCCCCGGGAATGGCGCCGATGCCCTGTCCCGGGGTCTGCTTGCCCGAATCGCCGCCGCCACCTTGCTGGCCCGGCACGCCGACCTGCGGCATCGATTGACCACCGCCGCGCTGCCCGCCGCGCTGGCTTCCCGACTGCCCGGTGCCGGGCATGCCCGGCGTCTGCTTGTCCGGGTCGCTCATCGAGTTGAGGTCGCCCGGCATGCCCGCCCCCGGCATGCCCGCCCCCGGGATGCCCGGCACGCCGCGGCCGCCCTGGCCGCCATCGCCGAGGCCGCCGATGTCGCGCAGGCCCTGCGCATCGCGCATGTCGCGAATGCCCGCAAGCTCGCGCGCCGCATTCGCCCCTTCGAGGTTGCGGTTCAGCCCGTCGCCGATGGGCGTCGTGCCGATGGGGCGGCTGCCCACGGGGGTATTGCCCAGAGGAGTATTGCCCACGGGCGTATTGCCGACCGGCGAGGCCGGCGCAATGGGTTTCACCGCCACCGGCGACGTGCCGATGGGCGTGGACAAGGTCGGCTTGATCGCCGGGGCCGTCGGCGGCTTGACTGCCACCGGCGCCGTCGGCGTCACGGCGGGTGCCGGCTTGATGACGGGGGTGACGGTCGTCGTCGGTTTGGGCAGGGCCACCGGCGCTTTTTCGGCCGCGTGCAATCCCGTGCCCGGGACGCTCCAGGCGGCGCAAACGCAGGCAATAGCGAACTTTTTCATGTCCTTAACCCTCCCCTTTGGATGGCGGCAGTCGCCGGTGGCGGCGCCTGGCCAGGACTCCGAAGCAAACAAAAGGCCGGGGCACCCCGGCCTTTTGCATTCCAGCGGCATGTCCCCCTATCGCATGACGAAGGGATTGCCGGTCTTGACGCCGGTATTGATCCACACGCTCTTCATCTGCATGTACTCGTAGATCGCGCTCTGGCCGTTCTCGCGGCCCATGCCGCTGTCCTTGTAGCCCCCGAACGGCGACATGAAGCTCACCGCGCGGTACGTGTTCACCCACACCGTGCCGGCCTTGATGCGTTCGGACATGCGCAGGGCGCGGCCGATGTCGCTGGTCCACACGCCGGAGCCCAGGCCGAAGCGCACGTCGTTGGCGATGCGCACGGCATCGTCCTCGTCCTTGAACGGGATGATCGACAGCACGGGGCCGAACACCTCCTCCTGCGCGATGCGCATGCGGTTGTCGACGCCGGTGAAGATCGTGGGCTCGACGAACCAGCCCTTGCCGCACTCGGGCCGCGTGGCGGCGCCGCCGCCCATCTGCAGCTTCGCCCCTTCATTGCGGGCGATGTCGATGTAGGACAGCACCTTCTGGTATTGCGGCTGGGTGGTGACCGGGCCCACCTGGGTTTCCAGGCTCATCGGGTTGCCCATCTTCGCCGTCTTCGCCAGCGCCAGCAGCTTTTCCACGAACTTGTCGTGGATGGATTCCTGCAGCAGCAGGCGCGAGCCCGCGATGCAGGTTTGGCCCGTGGCGGCGAAGATGCCCGACACGGCGCCGTTCACCGCGTCCTCCATCACCGCGTCTTCGAACACGATGTTGGGCGACTTGCCGCCGAGCTCCAGGCCCACCTTCTTGAAGCTGCGCGCCGCGGATTCCGCGATCACCCGCCCGGTGGCATCCGAGCCGGTGAAGGTGATCTTGGCGGTGAGCGGATGCTCGACCAGGGGCATGCCCGCTTCCTTGCCGAAGCCGGTGACCACGTTGACCACGCCTGCCGGGAAACCCGCCTGCTCGACCAGCTTCACGAATTCCAGCGCGGAAGCCGACGTGAATTCCGAGGGCTTGATCACCACCGTGTTGCCCGCCGCAAGCGCCGGCGCCAGCTTCCACGCGGTGAGCATCAGGGGCGAGTTCCACGGCGTGATCGCCGCAACCACGCCCAGCGGCTCGTAGCGCGTGAAGTTGAAGTAGCCCTTCTTGTCGAGCGGGATGACCGCGCCCTGGATCTTGTCCGCCAGGCCGCCGAAGTAGTAGTACCACTGCGGCACGTAGTTGAGCTGTGCACCCATCTCGGCGATCAGCTTGCCGTTGTCGCGCACCTCGACCTCGGCCAGCTGCTGCGCGTTCTGGGCGACCAGGTCGCCAAGCTTCCTCAGCAGCGCGCCGCGCTGCGTCGCCGTCATCTGCGGCCAGGGCCCGTCGGTGAACGCCGCGTGCGCGGTGCGCACCGCGTGGTCGACGTCGGCGGCGTTGCCGCGCGCGATCAGGGCCCAGGGCTCGCCCGTGAACGGGTTGTAGCTTTCGAACCACTCGCCGGAAGACGGCGCGACCCACTCGCCGCCGATGTACATCTGGTACTTCTGCATTTCGGACTCCTTCAATTGAGGCGCGAGACACCAGGCGCGAGGCGCGAGGGTCCAGAACGCCGGAACCACACCATGAAACCTTCAGCCAGATACGATCTGCCTACCTCGTGCCTCGCGCCTGCCGCGGCGATCAGCGAATCGCGATCGGCGCGACGGTCGAACCCGTCCCGCCCTTGATCTTCAGCGGCTGCACGACGAGCGCGAACTCGTACGCCTTTTTCGCGGCGAGTTCGTCGAGCTTCATGTTCTCGAGCAGGAAGATGCCGTACACCGACAGCGCGAGCTGGTGGATGGGCAGGCTGAGCGCCTTGTCCGGGTTCGGGTTCACCTCGACCGGGTAGGTATCGGAGCCGAACAGCACGAGGTCCTGCTTCGCCAGCCACTCGGCCGCGCCCACGCCGATGCCGGGGGTCGCGCCGTTGTACTTCGCGTTGTCCACGCCCCACAGCCTGCCGTGGCCGGTGTGGACCAGCACCGCGTCGCCCTTCTTCAGCGCGGTGCCCTGCCGGGCCAGCGCGTCCTGCAGGTCCCGGGCGGTGATCTCGTAGCCGGGGTCGAGCGCTTCCACGCCCTTCGCCGCCGCGACGTCGATCAGGACGCCGCGCGCGTAGATCGCGCCGATCTTCTCCACCCCGAGCTTCGTGAAGCCGTTGCGCGAAGTGATCTCGTCGGTGGCGAAGCAGTTGTAGTGCCGGTTGTCGATGCTCTGGTGCGAGAACATGTCGAACTGGGTGCCCACCTGGCCGATCTCGGCGACCACCAGTTCCTCGTTGGTGTAGCGCTTGTTGCTGCCCATCGGCCCGCCGGTGCGCTTGGTGTGGATGTCGAAGCGGCGCGTCCCGAACATGGGCATGTCCATCGCGAGCACGCGGCCCAGCTCGATGACTTCGCCGGTGCGGATCAGCTTCGAGGCCGCCAGCACGGACTCGGCGGTCACCAGGTTTGCCGCGCCGCGCTCGTCCTGGGCGCCCCATTTCGACGGGCAGCGCGCCTCGGGCGCCGGCGGCGTCCAGGTTTGGGCGGCCGCAGCGCCGGCCAGGCACGACAACGCGGCCAGGGCAGCCCGCCAGGTTCCAGTCCTCATGCTCTCCTCCAGGGTATTTTTTGTGTCGGGCGGCTAGCTTAACGCAGGGGCCGGTTTCAGTGTTCGCGCACCCGCGGCGATCCAGAGGAAGGCCGCGATCTGCACCGCGACGAGCAGCGCGAACGCGGCCCGATAGCCGTCCGGGTGGTAGTGCCCGGCCTGGGCGGGCCAGAGGCCGACGATCGCACCGAACAGCCATTGGAAGCCGAAGGCGGACAGGAACACGAGCAGGTTGAGCGCGGTATTGGCGCGGCCGGTCATGGTGACCGGGAAGGCATGGGAGAGGATCGTGAAGGTGAGGCTGCTCGCGGTGCCGAACAGGCCGAAGGCGACCCACAGCGCGCCCGCGCCCGCCGTCACCCCGAGGGCGAGCATCAACTGGACCAGGATGAACAGCGCCGTGCCCACCTGGAACACGCGCAGCGTCCCGACGCCGCGCCGCGCGAGGGCGTACGCCGCCTGTCCCCAGCCGAGGAAGCCGATCATCGTGGCGGCGGCCAGGGCAAGCAAGTGCCCGGCCACCGCGTCGCGCCCCAGCCCGGCAACATCGGCAAGCCAGGGTCCGGCCCACAGTCCCTGCACCGCCATGTTGATGCCCTGGAACAGGGCCGAGGCCGCGGCGACGCGCCAGAACACCGGGGCGCGATACACCTTGCCGACCGCCGCAAGTTGCTCGGCCCAGGTCTCGCGCCGCCGGGCGTCGCGCTCCGGCACCACCAGGAACAGCGCGAGTGCCGCCGCGAAAGTGAGCACCCCGGCAACCCGGAACACGCCCCGCCAATCCGTCACGCGCAGCGCCCATTCGACCGGCATCGTCGCCGCCATGGCGCCCAGGCCGCCGATGAACAGCATGCGCCCGGTGGTCGCCGGCAGGCGCTCCAGGGGGAACCAGAGCGTGAACACCTTGATGCTCGACATGAGGCCCGCGGAAACGCCCAGGCCGATGAGCGCCCGACCCGCCGCGAGCGAGGCAAAGCCGTGGCCCAGGGAGAACACCAGCGCGCCCAGCGACGCCACCAGGCACAGGGCGGCGTTGACGCGGCGCGGGCCGAAGCGGTCGAGCAGGATGCCCACCGGGATCTGGCAGGCGGCGAAGGCGAGGAAGTAGGCACTCGTGAGCAGGCCGAGGTCCGCCGGCGTGAGGCCGAACTCCGCGATCAGGTCGGGCGAGATGACCGCGTTGATGCTGCGGTAGACGTAGGAGAGGAAATAGGCGAAGGCGAAGGGCAGCACCACCGCCGCCGCCGTGCGCGCGGGCAGCCCGCCCGCTTCCGCGGCCGGCGCGCTCACCGGATCCGCCGCACCGTGACCTTCTGGTTGCCGACCAGCGCGTTGAGGATGAAGCTGAAGACCGACACGAACAGCGCGACGAAGAACCCGGCCCAGAAGCCGGAGACGACGAAGCCCGGCACCAGCCAGGCCGTGAGCAGCAGCATGAGCGCGTTGATGACGAGCACGAAAATGCCCAGGGTGAGGATCGTCAGCGGCAGCGTGAGCACCAGCAGCACGGGCTTGACGAACACGTTCACGATGCCGAGCACCAGGCCGGCGATGAACAGCGCCCTGGCCGATTGGAACGCGATGCCGTCGAACAGGTCATCGGCGACCCACAGCGACAGCGTGTTGATGCCCCAGAAGAGGAGGAAGCGGACGACCGGATGGTTCATGGTCGGGCGATGGTAGCACGCGGACTTGGGCGAGAGGCGTGAGGCTGGAGGCAAGAGCCGACTGCCGACTAGACTTCTCTCGCCTCGCGCCTCGCGCCTCGCACCTCTTGCTATGTGCTGTACACTGCGCGCCTTCCTTCCGACCTCGAACATGCCGCCGCAACAACCGCAAACCCTGCCGCGCTCGATGTGGGCGCTCGTGATCATCCTCACGCTGGGATGGGGGCTGAACTGGCCGATGATGAAAATGGCGCTCGCGGAAATCCCGGTGTGGACGTTCCGCGGCGTGTGCTGCGCGAGCGGCGCCATCGGCCTGTTCCTGATCGCGCGCCTCGGCGGCCATACGATCCGCGTGCCGGAAGGCCAGTGGCGCCAGCTCCTCCTCACGTCGCTGTGCAATGTCACGGCGTGGAACGTGTTCATCGGCTACGGCCTGACGATGCTGCCCTCGGGGCGCACCGCGATCATCGCGTACACCATGCCGCTGTGGACCGTGCTGCTGTCGCGCTGGGTGCTGCACGAGCGCATGACGCCCCGTCGCATCCTCGGGGTCGCGCTGGGCATGGCGGGCATGGCGCTGCTGATCGGCAGCGAGCTGGCGCTGGTGCGCACGGCGCCCCTGGGCGCGGGGCTGGTACTCTGCGGCGCCTTCGGCTGGGCGGTGGGCACGGTGCTGATGCGCAAATCCCCCGTGCGGCTGCCCACCGCCTCGCTCACCGCCTGGCAACTGCTCGTGGGCGGCCTGCCCATCATGGCCGGCGCGCTTTTCCTGGATTGGGGCCACTGGCAGCCGATCGGCGGGCGCGCCACCTTCGGGCTGGTGTACAACATGTTCTTCGTTTTCATCTTCTGCTACTGGGCCTGGTTTCGCATCGCCACCAGCGCCCCGCCCACCGTCGCGGCGCTGTCCACGCTCATGATCCCCGTCGTCGGGGTCTTCAGCGGCATCTGGCTGCTGGGCGAAAGCCCCCACTGGCAGGAATTCGCGGCGATGGCGCTGGTCATCGCCTCGCTGGCCACCGTCCTCGTGCCGCCCCGGCGCGCCAGCCGCCCGGGCTGACGCCGCCCGCGTGAGCCCCCTTTGCGCCCTGCCGTTATCTCCCCCGGCGGACGGGGCTCCGCTGGGGCCCGGCGCCCCGGGAGACGGCCCCGTCTTGGCCTGAAAGTTGCAAAATCCACCGTTGACCATGCTTGCACGCCTTGTTTTCTTACTGGTTTCGGCGGTTTCTGCCGGAATTGCGCACGCCGACATCTTCCGTTACGTGGATGCCGACGGCACGGTGCATTTCACCAACGTGCCGAATGACAGCCGCTACAAGGTGTACCTGAAGGAAAAGCGCAAGCCCGACCCGGTGACCGATACCCTGGCGTCCGAAATCCGCTACTACGACCCCAGGGAGCGGGAGCGCTACAACAAGCACATCCTGGAGGCCGCGAAGGCGACCAAGCTGGAACCGGCGCTGATCCACGCGGTGATTTCGGCGGAATCGGGCTACAACCCCTTCGCCCGCTCCCGCAAGGGCGCAGCCGGGCTGATGCAGCTGATGCCGGACACGGCGCGGCGCTATGGCGTGAAGAACCGGCTCGATCCCGCGCAGAACATCCAGGGCGGCTCGCGCTACCTGCGTGACCTGGTGCGCATGTTCAACAACGACGTCCAGCTCGCGGTGGCCGCGTACAACGCGGGAGAGAATGCCGTGGTGAAGTACGGAAACCGCATCCCGCCCTACTCAGAGACCATGACCTACGTGCCGCGGGTCATGACCTACTACAAGAAGTACCGCACCAGCCTGTAGCCTATCGGCCCGCTTCGCCGTCCAGTGGCGGGAGCGTGACCTACCCCTCCGGGCTGGTGCTGGCTTACAGCTTCGATTCAGTAGGCAGGATCAATCAGATCGTGGCCACCCCCAGCGGCGGCGGCGCCGCCACCGTGCTCTCCAGTGCGACCTATCACCCCTTCGGCGGGGTCCAAGGCTGGACCTTCGGCAACAGCCAGACCTATGCCCGGACCTATGACCTGGACGGTCGAGTCTCGGGCTTCACCTTGGCCGGCACGGCGATGAGCCTCAGCTTCGATGCCGCGAGCCGCATTACCGGGCAGACGTGGTTCCCGAACAGCACCAACTCGGTCACCTACGGCTACGACAACTGGGACCGGCTGACCAGCACCATTACCCCGAACACGACCTACGGCTTTGCCTACGACGCCAACAGCAACCGGACCAGCAAGACGGTCGGCGTCAACACCTGGACATACGCCTACCCTGGCAGCAGCAACAAGCTCTCCTCAATTACCAAGGGCACCACAGCGACGTACACTCATGACGCCAACGGCTCCATCACGGCGGACGGGACCAATACCTTCAGCTACGGGGTGAGAGGACGGATGACGGGGGCGACCACGCTGCTGGGCGCGGTGACCTACCGCTACAACGCCCTGGGGCAGCGCTACCTCAAGACACTCAGCGGCACGACGACCGTTTATCTGTACGACGATGCAGGGCATCTGATCGCGGAGACGAGCAACGCAGGCTCGAGCTATACAGAGTACCTGTGGCTGGGGGACACGCCGGTGGCGACGATCAAGCCGGGCAGCGCGGCGATCTACTACATCCATACCGATCATTTGGACACTCCGCGGCTGATCGCGGACCAGACGCCGACAACCGTCTGGCGCTGGGACAATGACGATCCGTTCGGGGCGAACATGGCAAATGGCAACCCGACCGGGCTCGGGATGTTTGTGTTCAACGTCCGGCTTCCGGGACAATATCTGGATCAAGAAACAAATAGTCACTATAACTACTATAGAGATTACAGCACGGAAACTGGCAGATACATCCAGAGCGATCCCATCGGGATTCACGGAGGCCCAAATTCATATGCATATGTCAACTCCTCCCCGATGCTCTATACCGATCCGCGGGGCCTTCACGCATATCCGTGGAAGGCAGGCCCCAACTTCAATCCCAATCCTTGCCCTTGTCCACAAGTCCCCTCGTCCCCTCCTGGGGCATCGTGCCCTGCGAATATTCAACAGGCGACGAATAATCAATGGAATCCATCTTGGCTATACTCACAAGTACAAAACAAGGGGCCTTGGGATTACAAACAACAGGGCAGTCAGTATCAGGATTTTGGGAACTTCAACTACGGCGCTACGGCAGCCGCCTCAAACATTCCGGCTTCGATAATCTATCGTGGGGCGGGGTGGGCACAAGGAGCTGCAAATACTAGTTCGCCACAATGGGGCACGTGGTGGGGGAGCTATCCGTATGGCGACGATCCTGCTGACCAGTATTGGATTGCACAAGGCATTCAATATTACAGATGTGGGTGCTACAAGAACTGAGGCCTATCAATTGGACATACGGCGATTTATAAGGGGCCTGCATATTGCCACACTGGTTTCACTTGTGGCGATAGCCGGATGTGATCGAGAAATACGTGGACGAGAAGTGCAGCGGTCGTCATCACCAGATGGAATAGTCGACGCCGTCCTTCTCGAAAGGGACGCAGGATCTACAGCGTCTACTCCATATGAGATCTATCTAGTCCCTAAGGGGACTAAGAATTACATTCCAGGCACTGCTGTATTTAGAGCCGACAATCAAGAAGCCTTAAACTTAACTTGGATAGGGCGGACGCTAGATATCTCATATCAACGCGCGAGAATTTTCCATTTTACGAACTTCTGGAATTCAGCACAGATCGACAATTTTCAGTATCTAGTTGAACTGCGTCTAAATCCTGAGAAGAAGGTATCGAACTAGCATTGAATCGCCTCCGGTTCTGTAGACACCAGTCAGCTACGAATTTCGAATTTCTGTTCGAACTGTACCGGAGACAAGCCGCCGTTGTTTCCATGGCGCCGCTTCGGGTTGTAGAACATCTCGATGTAGTCGAAGACATCTGACCTGGCGCTTTCGCGGGTCGGATAGGTCCTGCGCTTGATCCGTTCGCGCTTGAGCAGCTGGAAAAAACTCTCGGCTACCGCGTTGTCGTGACAGTTTCCACGGCGGCTCATGCTGCAGACGATGCTGTGCGCCTTGAGAAAGCTCTGCCAAGCCTGACCAGTAAACTGGCTGCCCTGATCCGAGTGCAGAACCAAGCCAGGCCGGGGCTTGCGCCGCCATACGGCGGCCACCAGTGCTTGTAGCACCAGGTCGCTGTGCATGCGCGGCTGCATGGACCAGCCCACGACTTGCCGCGAATAGAGGTCCAGGATCACGGCCAGGAACAGCCAGCCTTCATGGGTGCGCAGGTAGGTGATGTCGGTCACCCAGTTCGTATTGGGTTCGGCCGCCAGGAAGCGCTGTTCCAGGACGTTGGGAGCAATCTGCGCCGGCCGACCCCCGGTGACTCCCGGGCGGAGAAATCGAGAAATAGGGTCAGACTCGATTTTCTGGTAGACTCTCCCACCTGAACACCGGATCGGAGGCTGCCCGATGGCCCGCCTGCCCCGCTTTTTCGTCGAAGGCGAAACCCTGCACGTCATCCAGCGGGGGAACAATCGGGATCCCATCTTCGGCGTGGAGCCCGATTACCTTTTCTTCCTCGATTGCCTGCAGCAGGCCAGCGAAGCACACGGCCTGGCCATCCATGCCTATGTGCTGATGACCAATCACGTGCATCTGCTCACGAGCCCCACGCAGGCAGCCAGCTTGCCGAAGAC
>DASZQJ010000017.1:0-2613 GCA_035549715.1 Burkholderiales bacterium | reverse complement strand
CGGCGGGGCCGGAGCCGATAATGACGATTTCCGCGTGACGTGCGGTCATGGGCGTTCCTGAAGCGTGGTGCTCAGGATTGGATATAGGGGGAGTCGGGGAAATGCGAGGGTAGGCGTGCGATGTTGAGGAATTTTGTCCTAATTATGCACTTCGCAAAACATACGCAAGATATAGCGTACTAGCCTGCTGAAATCGTTTGGCTTTTATGGATGACGGAAGCCGCTTAAGCCTTCGAGGATGAGCGTTTACGAGCCGCCCGACGACGAGCCTGCGGATTTGCTTCCGGTGACGGGGGAGATGCTTCAGGCGGGAGTCGAAATTCTCGTGGGCTTCCAGCGGGGGGATGACGACGCGACTGCCGCAACTCTTGCAGTATATCAGGCCATGGAAATGGCCCGTCGTGGTGTTCCTTTGCGATTAGACTATCCAGCAGATTCAGCGCCCGCTGGGCCTCCAACATCTGACCTGACAGAAACGTCAGATATTCAAGGCTGATTTTGTGGCCGCGATGGAAGCTGATCTGCCGGGCGGCCTTGAACGGCGCCTTGGATAATTCCGGCTTGAAGCGCGTTCTAACGGGCAGATCGTCCCCTACGCCCCACATATCGTGAACGCAGCGATTTCGCTCTGGTGCAAGCGTTTGAATGATGTCGGAACACAGCCAATCGACGGCGGCGAAGCGCGCGTCGTCATGGAAAAATTTGACGCGCGCAAGCGCCCGAAGGATTTCCACCTTCGGCAGCGTGTCGAGCGGTCCGGTCACGCAGTCGCGCGCCGCGTCACTCGCAGGGATGAGCGTGCCAATGACCCGTGCGACCGAGAAGTCCAAGGCGGCCCAGCCCACAGTGATAGACCCGATGGCGGTCAGGTATTCCTCGGGAAGGCCGTAAGTGTGCAGGTGGCGGGTCATGCCTCAAACAAGAGGGCCTCGCCAAAGCCTTCGCAAGTCTGCATATTGGCCAAGTCGCCTTCCGGTTTAGTCACCGGCGGCGATGCGCTGTTGCGCGTGACCACAGGCTCCCGCTTTGTCGGGCGGCCTGCTGAATACAATACCTTCGGGGAATACGCGGGACGCGCTTTCCCTGTGGTCGCGCGTGACTAACCGCCCGGCGCCAGCCGTGCGGCGATCACGGGGGACGACGCATGGCGATCAAACCGTGCCGCGAGTGCGGCAAAGACGTTTCTACAGGCGCGCCGAAATGCCCGCATTGTGGCGTGCCGTGGCCGACACAGCCGAAAGTCACGCTTCGAGCCGCCGGCATTGGCGCGGCGACTGTCCTTGGCCTTTTCGTCGTGTTCGCGATCATCGGGAGTCAGATCCCCGACCCGCCGGCCACCGTCGACTCGGCACCGCCCGCGCCCAGTGAAGTTGCTCGCACGGAGACACCTTCCATTACGTTGGCCGACATGGCGGAGGCCAAAGGCGAAGCGTGGATCAACGCGGGCGAAGAGATGCAAATGGCGTTCTCGCAAGCCAGCGTGGCGATCGTCGATCGCCAGCGTAACGTTGGGCTGGACGCAGAGGGCCACGGAGCGATGTCCGCGTGGTTGAAACTCTGCATGGACCGGGAGGCGCCCAGCCACCCCGCGCGCTTGCTAACCGACACGGTCAACGCCTGCCTGCAGTCAATGACCGCAGATGACCTGGCGAACATCGTCACAGTTCAGCAAGCTGCGAGGAAGCTCAACGGCAAATAGTCCGGCCGCTTATCTTCGATCCTCATGACCGGCCTATCGTAGCCCCAATCGAAGGGCCGGAACTTCCTGCCGGGCTGGGCGTCGCCACTGTGCAAATTCTTCCTCGTCTGTCTGGCCACGCCAAGGCAAATCAGCCGATAGCGTGGCACGGGTATTGCGAGGCACAACCTGTTGTGAAGTTTGCCAAGACCGAATCAGGCGGGCAAGAGTTCCAACCCATAGGGGAACTGCGTATGCGAGATACCAAGCCGGCCGTGACGGCCGCCGACATCGAGAAATTGATCCAACAGGCTCAACAAGAGCCGGGATACAGTGACTTTGTCGCGCTGATGAATCTCGTTAATGAAGTGAGTGAGTTCCAAGTCGAACATCATTCAACTTTGGTTCCGACGACGGTCGTGTCCTCCGCGACGGGCACGCTAGCCGCATAGGATAGAGCGCGGGCTTGGAGTCCGCGTTGCCAACTTGGGGCGAAATCGGTCACGAAATTAAGGAGACGCCGCCGGGACAGGGCGTGGCCTCTCCTTTCGATATGGTTCGCAGAAAGTATCTCGGCCTGCTGCACGGTCACACCGGGCGCAACGTGATCTTGTATGCATCTAAATTCACGCAGGTATCGGACCCACCGCCACCGGCCAGCATGGTCGCCATTACGGATGGTGATTTGCAAGGCTTCATGGAAGCGATCCACGGGCTCAGCGGCGACGAGATCGACATCATCATCCATAGCCCGGGCGGCTCAGGAACCGCTGCCGAAGCAATCGTCACCTATCTTAGAGCAGATTCACCTTAATCCAGGTCATAGCCTGCTGCGGCGAAGAAGTTTGCGCACTCGGTGTTTGTGAAGGCGGTGATCGCTTCGGCGACGGCGTCCCAAAGACCATCGACAGTTCGCTCGGCGGCTTTGCGCAGGA
>DASZQJ010000016.1:0-53409 GCA_035549715.1 Burkholderiales bacterium | reverse complement strand
ATGGACTTCAACCTCACCGAAGAACAGCAGATGCTCAAGGACAGCGTCGACCGCTTCCTGGGCGAGAACTTCAGCTTCGAGCAGCGCCGCCGCCTGATCGCCGACCGGCAGGCCATGAGCCCCGAGCTCTGGCAGGGGCTGGCGTCGCTGGGCGTGCTGGGCCTGCCGTTTTCCGAAGAGTACGGCGGCTTCGGGGGCGGGGGCGTGGAGACCATGCTGGTCATGGAGGCCCTGGGCCGCAACCTGGCGCTGGAACCCTACCTGGCGACCGTGGTGCTCGCCGGCGGGCTCATCGACCTGGGGGCCGCCGACTGGCAGAAGAAGATCCTGCTGCCGAAGATTGTCGACGGTTCGATGCTGCTCGCCTTTGCGCATTCGGAGGCCGAGGCCCGCTACGACCTGGGCTTCGTGAACACCCGCGCGCTGCGCGACGGCAACAACTACATCCTCGAGGGCGCCAAGAGCCTGGTGCTCCACGGCGCGGTGGCGGAGAAGTTCCTGGTGTCCGCGCGCACCTCGGGCAATCCCGGCGACGCGCACGGCGTGACGCTGTTCATCGTCGAGGCGGACGAAGACAACCTGGGCGGCCAGGAATACCCGCTGTTCGACGGCACCCGTGCGCTGGACCTGCAGCTCGACGGCGTGCGCGTGGGGCCCGAATCCGTGGTGGGCACGCTGGACGGCGCGATGCCGCTCATCGAAACGGTGGCCGACCGGGCCATCGCCGCGCTGTGCGCCGAGGCGGTCGGGGCGATGGCCGCGCTGCATGCGACCACGGTCGAGTACCTGAAGACGCGCCAGCAGTTCGGCCAGCCGATCGGCCGCTTCCAGGCGCTGCAGCACCGGGCCGTGGACATGCTGATCCAGCTCGAGCAGGCGCGCTCGATGGCCATCCTTGCCGCCTCGAAGGTGGATTCGGCGGATGCCGCCGAGCGCCGCAAGGCGGTCGCGGCGGCCAAGGAGATGATCGGACGCGCCGGCCGTTACGTCGGCCAGCAGGCGATCCAGCTCCACGGCGGCATGGGCATGACCGATGAGCTCAACGCCAGCCACTATTTCCGCCGCCTGACCGCCATCGACCTCATGTTCGGCAACGCGGCCTACCAGCGCGCGCGATTCGCCACGCTGGGTGACGAGGCGCCGGCGGCGCAGGTCAAGGCGCCGCGCAAGTCGTGGGTCAGGATTTAGACTTCGGTGACAAGTGACAAGTGACAAGTGACGAGTGACGTGAAAGGGCGGGGATGATCCAGAAGGTCGGGGTGGTGGGTGCGGGGCTGATGGGATCGGAGATCGCGCTGGTGTTCGCGCTCGCGGGCAGGGATGTGCTGCTCAGCGATACCAGCGAGGACAACCTCAAGCGGGCGAAGGACAACCTCGCGAAGATCCTGGAAAAGGGCGTCGGGCGCGGCTTCTACAAGGCGGACGACGTGCAGCCGGCGCTGGGGCGCCTGCAGACGACCACGGACCTGTCGCGCTACGCCGACCGGGACCTGGTCATCGAGGCGGTGTTCGAGTCGGAGCCGGTCAAGGCGGAGGTGTTCCGCAAGCTGGACGGCATTTGCCGCGCCGGCTGCATCATCGCCAGCAACACGTCCACGATCTCCATCACCGCGCTGTCGGCTTACGTCGGGGCCGGGCGCCGCCGCGACTTCCTCGGCACGCATTTTTTCTCGCCGGTGTCGCGCATGAAGCTCGTGGAAGTCATTCCCGCACTCGACACCGCCCCCGAAACCGTCGATGTCGTGATCGAGGCGTGCAAGCAAGCCGCCAAGACGCCGATCCGGGTGAAGGACGTGGTCGGCTTCGCGGTCAACCGCCTCCTGCACGCCTTCATGATCGAGGCGGTGCGCCTGGTCGAGGAGGGCGTGGCGACGCCCGAGGAAGTGGACCTTGCCTGCAAGCTGGGCCTCGGCCACCCGGTCGGCCCCTTCGAACTGTCCGATGCGGTGACCAACAATTTGTCGCTGCAGGTCCAGGAGATCCTGCACGGCGCCTACGGCCCGCGCTTCCTGCCGCGGCCCCTGCTCAAGTCGATGGTGCAGGCGGGCTACAACGGCAAGAAGGCCGGCCGCGGCTGGTACAAGTACGAGAAAAAGTGAGGCGAGAGGCGAGAGAAGTGATCCAGGCATCTCCGACAGTCACGATCGTCACGTCAGTCACGGCGTCACGTTGCGGCCTCGGATGGGCCGCATGAGGTACTGGGAGGACTTCCACGTCGGGGAAGTCGAGCAGATCGGCGAGCGCCAGGTGGACCGCGACGAGGTAGTTGCCTTCGCGCGCCAGTTCGATCCGCAGGCGTTCCATGTCGACGAGGCGGCCGCGGCGAAGTCCATGTACGGCGGCCTTATCGCCAGCGGCTGGCACACCTGCGCGATGGTCATGCGCATGATGTGCGATGCCTACCTGCTCGATTCCGCCAGCGCCGGCTCGCCCGGCATCGACAATCTCAAGTGGCTCAAGCCGGTGCGGCCGGGCGACACGATCCGCGCGCAGCGCACCACGCTCGAGTCGCGCGCCTCGAAGAGCCGGCCCGACATCGGGATCGTCAAAAACCGGTGGGAAGTGTTCAACCAGGAAGGGGAGATGGTGATGTCCATGGAAGGCTACGGCATGTTCCGGCGCCGCGACGCGGGGGCGGGCAACCCGTGAGCACGCAGTTCAAGCACAAGGTGCACGTGATCTACCGCAAGGAGGACCTGGACCACGAGCGCCTCGAAGGCAAGGTCGCCATCGTCCTCGACGTCCTGTTCGCGACCTCCACCATCATCACCGCGCTGTCGAACGGCGCCACGGAAGTCATCCCCACGCTCGACGAGGCGGGCGCGCGCGCCGAGGCGCAGAAGCACCCGGACGGCAGCTATATCCTCGCCGGCGAGCTCTACGCCGAAACCCTGCCGGGCTTCGCCTCCCCCACGCCCCTGGCGCTGCTCAAGGAGCCGATCGCCGGCAGGAAGCTCATCTATTCGACGACCAACGGCACCGTGGCGCTGCGCCAGTCCGCCGGGGCGGCCCACGTTTATGCCGCCGCACTGGTCAACGGCGAGGCCGTCATCCGCCACGTGCTCGGGAGCCATCCCGGCCAGACGATCCTGATCGTGTGCTCGGGCTCGATGGGCATGGTCAACCTGGAGGACCTGTACGGCGCCGGCTACCTGGTGGACCTGCTGTCGGCGGCGATGGACGAAGCCCTCGATTTCTCGGATGCGGCGCTCGCGGCGCGCAGCCTGTACCGCAGCGAGGATCCCGCGGATTGCCTGCTGCGCGCGCGGGTGGGTCGCATGATGATCGAGCGCGGCCTCACGCATGAAGTGCATTTCGCCGCCGAGCTGAGCAGCATGGCCGCGGTGCCGCGCCTGGTCGACGGGCGCCTGACGGCCTGACATGGCGCGCTGGCTGCTCCTCGCCGTTTGCCTCGCCGCCGCGCCGGCGGGCGCGGTGATGGATTGCAGCCGCACGAAGAGCAATGCGGAAAAGATGATCTGCTCGAATTCGCGCCTGATGCAGGCCGACCAGGAGCTGGCGCTGGCGTGGCGGGAAGCGATCCGGCGCGGCATCGACCCGCAGGTGCTGATGCAAAGCCAGCGTGCCTGGCTGCAAGGCGTGCGCGACGCCTGCAACGACGTCGACTGCATGCTGCGCGCCTACCAGGACCGCATCGCGGACCTGGACAACCAGCGCTAGATCGCGAGCTTCTTCGTCAGGTCCTGTCCCGGCAGGAGGGCGTCGATGAGCTGGCGCAGCTGCTGTGCGGTCGCGGGCTGCAGCGCCGCGGCCGGGTGGCGCACCGTGCTGCCCCGGATCGCGCCCCTCAGCCTCAGGATCTCCTTGCGGATGGCCACGCCCGGCTGCTGCTCGAAGACGATGAGCGGCAGGAAGCGCGTGTAGACGTCCCGCGCCCGTTTCCAGTCTCCCGCCCGTGCGGCCGCGACCATCGCCGCCAGGACTTCCGGCAGGGCGAATCCGGTGTTGAATCCGCTCGACCCGGCCTCGAGGTCGAACAGGCCGTACAGCGCGCCCAGTCCGGTGAGGACCGGCACCTTGCGTGCCTTCATGCCGGCGGCCAGCGCGCGGATCTTCGGCGCCGTGGGGACGGCTTCCTCCTTGATCGCCGCGATGCCGGGCACTTCCTCGAGGATGCGCAGCAGCAGCGGCGCGGTCATGTGCACCTGGGTGGAGGCGGGATGGTCCTGGAGCACGACGGGGATGCGGATGCCGTCGCCGATGGCCTTGTAGTACTCGACGACGCGCTGCTCGTTGGGCACCGCCTCCGCATGCGGGGTCACCATGACTGCGCGGGCGCCGAGCTGCTCCGCCATTTGCGACAGCTCCCGGGCGGCACGGGTGCCGCTGTGGCTGGTGCCGACGATGACGGGCATCGCGCCGGCCGCCGCGACCGCCGTGCGGATCAAGTGCTCGCGCTCCGCGTCCAGCAGCCGGTTCGCCTCCCCGAGCACGCCCAGGATCGTGACGCCTTCCACGCCGATGCCGGCCATGAAGCGCACCAGGCGGTCGAAGGATTCGAGGTCGGGATTCTCGTGCTCGTCGAAAGGCGTGGCCAGGATGGGGAAGACGCCTTCGAACTTCAGCTCTGCGGCCATGGATCGCTCCTGTGCGCGTCACGCGCGGGAGGCTGGATTCTCGGGTGCGCGGGGCGGGCTGTAAAGAGAAGGTAGAATCGCCGCGAAACCACCAACAACGACGGCGAGGAGGCGGACATGGAATTCCCGGTCAACAGGCTCAAGCAGAATCTCAAGGCGGGGAAGACCCAGACCGGCTGCTGGCTGAGCCTCGCGAGCCACGTCTCCGCGGAGATCTGCGCGGGCGCCGGCTTCGACTGGTGCCTGGTCGACACCGAGCACGCCCCGGCCGACCTCGTGCAGGTGCACCACCAGCTCCACGCGATCGCCGCCTATCCGACCGCCGCGCTCGTGCGGGCCTACTGGAACGACACGGTGCTGATCAAGCGCCTGCTCGACCTCGGCGTGCAATCGCTGCTGCTGCCCTACGTGCAGAACGCCGAAGAGGCCAAGCGCGCCGTCGCTGCCGTGCGCTATCCGCCCAAGGGCGTGCGCGGCGTGTCGGCCAACTCCCGTGCCAACCGCTTCGGGCGCGTGAAGGACTATTTCGCCCACGCGAACGACAACATCCTGCTGCTGCTGCAGATCGAGACGCGGGCGGCGATCGGCGAGATCGAGAAAATGGCCGCCATCGACGGGGTGGACGGCCTGTTCATCGGGCCGCAGGACCTCGCGGCCGATTTCGGGCAGCTCGGCAACCCGGGGCACCCGGAAGTGCAGGCGGCGATGGCGGATGCGCTGACGCGCATCAAGAAGACCGGCAAGGTGCCGGGCATCCTCGCCTTCCACGAACCCGACGCCCAGCGCTGGATCCAGCATGGCGCGCAGTTCGTCGCCGTAACCTCCGACCAGCACCTGTTGGTGAGGGAAAGCGCGGCCGTCGCCGGTCGCTTCAGGACGTCGGGCTGACGCGCTCCAGACCGAGTTGCGCGACCAGGCGCCCGGCGATCTGCGCCGGCGCCTCGGCGATGTCGATGATGAGGGCGTCGCCGGGCTCCTCCAGGGCCGCGAACTGCGATTGCAGCAGCCCCGCCTTCATGTAATGCCCCTTGCGCGCCAGCAGGCGCGACTCGATCAGCGCGAAGTCCCCCTTGAGATAAACCCAGCGCACGTCTTCCAGGCCGGCGCCCAGGCGCTCGCGGTAGCGCGCTTTCAGCGCCGAGCAGGCGAGCAGGGTGCTTTCGCTGCGGGCATCGGCCTCGCGGATCATGGCGTTCAGGCGGTCGAGCCAGGGCCAGCGGTCCGCATCCTCGAGCGGCACGCCGCGGCTCATCTTCTCGATGTTGGCGGCGGGATGGTAGTCGTCGGCGTCGAACAGGCGCCAGCCGAGCCGCCCCGCGAGTTCCTGACCGACCGTGGTCTTGCCCGAGCCGGACACGCCCATGAGGATGACGATCATGTCTTCACCGCGAAGTCTTCGCTGCCGGTCATTTTTTCACCGCGTGGCCGCCGAAGCCGGCGCGCATCATCGCGAGCAGCTTCGAGGCATAGTCGTCCGCGCCCTGGCTGGCGAAGCGCGCCATGAGCGCGAGGCTCATCACCGGTGCCGGCACGCCCAGCTCCACGGCGTCGATGGCGGTCCAGCGGCCTTCGCCCGAATCCGCGACCACGGCCTGGATGCCGTCGAGCTCCTGGTCGTCCTTCAGGAATCCGGCGGTCAGGTCGAGCAGCCAGGAACGGACCACGCTGCCGTGGCGCCACATCTCGGTGACGGCGGCAAGGTCGAGGTCGAACTCCTTGCGGGCCTTCATCATCGACAGGCCCTCGGCGTAGGCCTGCATCATCCCGTACTCGATGCCGTTGTGGATCATCTTCACGTAGTGGCCCGAGCCCGACGGTCCGCAATGCAGCCAGCCCCGGTCGGTCCCCGGCGCGAGGATCCTGGCGAAGGGCTCGACGCGCGCAACGTCGGCCTTCTCGCCGCCCAGCATCAGCGCATAGCCGTTCTCCAGGCCCCAGATGCCGCCGGACACGCCGGCGTCCACGTAGCCGATGCCCCGGTCGCGGAACGCCACGGCCCGGCGCATCGAATCCTTGTACATGGAGTTGCCGCCCTCGACCACGACGTCGCCGCGCCGGCACAGCCCGCCGAGCGCATCGAGCGCGCCCTCGGTGACGTCCCCGGATGGCAGCATGACCCAGACCACGCGCGGCGCCGCCAGGCCGTCGACGAGCGCCTCGAGGCTCGCCCGTGGCTGGATGCCGCCTTCCTTGCCGATCGCGGCGCGGGCGTCCGCGCTCACGTCGTAGGCGGCGACCTTCGCGCCGCCGCGCGCCAGGCGGCGCGCCATGTTGGCGCCCATGCGCCCCAATCCGACGATTCCGATTTCCATGGTGGGTCCGGTCGCTTGCGGGAGCCGTATTGTCGGCGGGCGCAGCGTGGTGCGCAATGCGCCTGTGCCGGGAATCCCGGTCCGCGCGCAATGCGCGGCCGGCGCGATTCCGGTACATTGCCGGCCAGGCGACGACGAGGAAAACGCAATGCCGAGGGCGGTGTTCAACAGCCTGCAGGAACTGGAGGCAAAGGTCGGGCAGGAGGTCGTGGTGAGCGACTGGCTCGTGGTCAGCCAGGAGCGCATCGACCGGTTCGCCGAGGCGACGGGCGATCACCAGTGGATCCACGTCGACCCGGTGCGCGCGAAGGACTCGCCGTTCGGCACCACGATCGCGCATGGCTTCCTGACGCTGTCGCTGCTCAGCCATTTCCTGAACGAGTCGCTGGAATTCGGCGGCAGCCGCATGGGCGTGAACTACGGCTGCAACCGCCTGCGCTTCACGGCGCCGGTGAAGTCGGGCTCGCGCCTGCGCGCCCGCTTCAGGCTCAAGGAACTGCAGCGCCTCGAGGGCGGCGCCCAGATGACCTGGGACGTGACCATGGAATGCGAGGGCGAGGCGAAGCCCGTGCTCGTGGCCGAGTGGATCGGCCGGCGCTACGTCTGACCGGCGCGAGGCGCGGACCATGGCCCGGGAGGATTTCCGCTTCACCCATCCGCTGCGCGTGCGCTGGGCGGAAGTCGATCGCCAGGGCATCGTCTTCAACGGCCATTACCTCGCGTATTTCGACGTCGGCGTCACCGAGTATTACCGGGCCCTGGGCTATCCCTACCCGGACGGGCTGCTGGCGCACGGCACCGATCTGTACGTGAAAAAGGCCGAACTCGAGTACCACGCGTCCGCGGCATTCGACGACGAGCTGGACATCGCGGTGCGGGTGGTGCGGCTGGGCCGCTCCAGTTTCGATTTCGAGGTCGAGGTCCTGCGCGGGGCGCAGGTGCTCGTCAGCGGACGGCTCGTCTATGTCAATGCCGACCCCGCCACCCGCAAGTCGGCCCCCCTCCCGGACTTCCTCCGCGACGCCATCAAGCGCTTCGAACGCGTTGCGCCTGTCGAAACGGCGCCCGCCCCCGCTTAAAAAACGAGGGCAGCGGTGTCATACTCGCGCTATTGCGCTGCGGCAATCCCGCGCCGACGGCGCCTTCACGAACAAACCCGAGACGACAACGGGGAGGGGGAGCCCTTGTTCCATCGATCCGAATCCCGGCGCGCCGGTTCCGGCGGCCGTTGCCTGCCCCGCGCCGGCGCCCCCGCGGCCTCCTGACCGATTTCCCACCGACGACAACCACAGCCAAGGAACCGCCATGAATTTCGAGTATTCCGACAAGGTCAAGGACCTGCAGAAGAGGGTCCGGGACTTCATGCAGCAGTACGTCGAACCGCAGGAAGGGCGCTTTTTCCAGGAAATCGAGGAAAACCGCGCCAGGGGCAACGCCTGGATCCCGACGAAGATCGTGGAGGAACTCAAGCCCAAGGCGCGCGCGGCGGGGCTGTGGAACCTGTGGCAGCCGAAGGACCATGGCGGCAGCCTGACCAACCTCGAGTACGCGCCCCTGTGCGAGATCATGGGGCGCATCAGCTGGGCGCCGGAGGTCTTCAACTGCTCCGCGCCGGACACCGGCAACATGGAAGTGCTGCTGCGCTACGGCACGCCCGAGCAGCAGAAGCAGTGGCTCACGCCCCTGCACAACGGCGAGATCCGCTCGGCCTTCCTCATGACCGAACCGGCCGTGGCTTCCTCCGACGCCACCAACATCGAGTGCCGCATCGAGCGCCAGGGGGACGAATACGTCATCAACGGCACCAAGTGGTGGTCCTCGGGGGCGGGCGACCCGCGCTGCAAGATCTTCATCACGATGGGCAAGTCGGACCCGGACAACGCCGACCGCCACAAGCAGCAGTCGATGATCCTGGTGCCCGCCGATGCCAAGGGCGTCAAGGTCGAGCGCTTCCTCAGCGTGTTCGGCTACGACGACGCCCCCCACGGGCACATGGAGGTCTCGCTCACGAACGTGCGCGTGCCGGCCTCGAACATGCTGCTCGGCGAGGGCCGCGGCTTCGAGATTGCCCAGGGGCGCCTGGGGCCGGGCCGCATCCACCACTGCATGCGCATCATCGGCCAGGCCGAGCGCGCGCTGGAGCTCATGTGCAAGCGCCTCAAGGCGCGCGTGGCCTTCGGCAAGCCGGTCGCCGAGCAGAGCGTCTGGCACGAGCGCATCGCGGAATCCCGCCTGATGATCGAGCAGGCGCGCCTGCTCACCCTCAAGGCGGCCTACATGATGGACACCGTGGGCAACAAGGAAGCCAAGGCGGAGATCGCCATGATCAAGGTCATCGCCCCGACCATGGCGCAGCAGATCATCGACTGGGCCATCCAGGCGCACGGCGCCGGCGGCGTCTGCCAGGACTTCCCGCTCGCCTGGATGTACGCCTGGAACCGGACGCTGCGCATCGCCGACGGACCGGACGAGGTGCACCGCAACCAGGTGGCCCGCCTCGAGCTCAAGAAGTTCGACGCGCCCAGGCCGCACCGCTAGCCGGTTACAGCCTCCCGGGAACGGGTGGCGACGTTCCCGAATGCGGGATGTTGTTTCGCAATGCGGTTATTGCGACGCAGCATCCCGTTTCGTTTTCTTGCGCCGCGCGGATGAGGGCCTGAATCCGCAGGCAATTCCGCCATGCCGAGCGCGCGCGGCTGGCGCGGCGCTCGCGGTTGCCCGACACCGCGGCGCGCGCGTTCCGCGGGGCAGGATATCCCCATACATTCTTGGAGTTGAAACAGCTTTTTTATTCGTGTATTTTGGCCAAGTAACTCAATCTCGTTACACCATAAGTTCCATTCCTCACTACTGCTCGAAGGGGGAGTTTCCCAAATGAAAATCTCGTTCAACGTAAACGGCAAGAATACCAGCGTGGATGTCCCGCAGGACACGCCGCTGCTGTGGGTGCTGCGCGACACGCTCGGCATGACCGGCACCAAGTTCGGCTGCGGCAAGGCCCTGTGCGGCGCCTGTACCGTGCACCTCAACGGCAACGCGGTCCGCTCCTGTCAGACCGCAATCGGCTCCGTGGCCGGCCAGAAGGTCACGACGATCGAAGGCCTGGGCGGCAACCACAAGGTGCAGAAGGCCTGGATGAAGCTGGACGTGCCGCAGTGCGGCTACTGCCAGCCCGGCCAGATGATGTCCGCCGCCGCGCTGCTCGCGCAGAACAAGAACCCCTCCGATGACGATATCGATGCCTTCATGTCGGGCAACATCTGCCGATGCGGCACTTATCCCCGGATTCGCGCGGCGATCAAAGAAGCCGCCAAGATGGCTTGAGGAGGCGACACAACATGGAAAACATGATCAAGAACGAAACCCGCCGCGACTTCCTGAAGGTCAGCGGCACCGTCGCCGGCGGCCTCGCCCTCGGCTTCTACCTGCCTGGCGGTGCGCGCGTTGCGCAAGCCGCGGGCCCGACCCACTCCCCGAACGCCTGGGTGAAGATCGGCACCGACAACAGCATCACCATCATGTGCGCCCGCTCTGAAATGGGCCAGGACGTCTATACCTCGATGGCGATGCTGGTGGCCGAGGAGCTCGAAGTCGACATGGGCAAGATCAAGGTCGAGTTCGCGCCCCCCGCCGAGGTCTACATCAACGCCCTGCTGGGCGGCCAGCTCACCGGCGGTTCGACCTCGGTGCGCGACGCCTGGGAAAAGCTGCGCAAGGCCGGCGCTTCCGCCCGCATGATGCTGGTGGCCGCCGCTGCCAACCAGTGGAACGTCGACGCGGGCCAGTGCAAGGCCGCCAACGGCGTCGTGACCGGCCCCGGCGGCAAGAAGGCCACCTACGGCTCGCTCGCGGAAAAGGCGGCGACCATGGAAGTGCCGAAGGACGTGCCGCTCAAGCCCTCCAGCCAGTTCAAGGTGGTCGGCAACAAGGCGCAAAAGCGTCTGGACACCGAAGCCAAGGTGAAGGGCCAGGCCCAGTTCGGCATCGACACGCGCGTGCCCGGCATGCTGTACGCCGCGGTTGCCATGGCGCCGATGATCGGCGGCAAGGTCGCGAGCTACGATGACTCCCGCGCCAAGAGCATGCCCGGCGTCAAGGCCGTGGTGCAGTACAGCCGCGGCGTGGCGGTGGTGGCCGATTCCTACTGGCAGGCCAAGAAGGCGAAGGACCTGCTGCAAATCAGCTGGGATGCGGGCCCGAACGGCGACAACGACCAGCGCAAGATCTGGGAAGGCCTGAAGACGGCTTCCGAGCAGCCGGGTGCGGTCTTCCGCGAGCACGGCAACGTCGAGCAGGGCATGGGCGGCGCGGCCAAGACCGTGGAAGCCACCTACCAGCTGCCGTTCCTGTCGCACTCGCCGATGGAGCCGATGAACACGGTCGCCGACGTGCGCGCCGACAAGGCCATCATCATCACCCCGACGCAGTTCCAGCAGCTGGTGCCGCACGTGGTCGCAGGCGCCACCGGCCTGAAGCCGGAGCAGGTCGAAGTGCATACCACCTTCCTGGGCGGCGGCTTCGGCCGGCGCGTGGAAGTGGATTACACGATCGACGCCGCTGAAATCTCCAAGGCGGTCGGCGCCCCGGTGAAGATGGTCTGGAGCCGCGAAGACGACATGACGCACGACTCCTACCGTCCGGCCAGCCTGATGAAGCTGACCGCCGGCCTGGATGCGAGCGGCAAGCCGGTTGCCATGCGCTTCCATTCCACCAGCCCCTCGATCTCGGCCCGCCTGTTCCCGAGCATCGTGAAGGACGGGATCGACCCGTTCGCGGTGGAAGGCATCGACAACTACCCCTACGACACGCCGAACATCAAGCTCTCGTACCAGATGCATGATGCGGGCGTGACCCCGGGTTACTGGCGCGCGGTGTCCCACAACCTGAACGCGGTGGCGCTCGAGTGCTTCATCGACGAGCTGGCGCACGCGGCGGGCAAGGATCCGATCCAGTACCGCATCGACATGATGGACATGGGCTCGACCAAGCACCAGTGGTCCGGCCTGTCCGCCGGCGTGCCGGTGGGTGCCCGCATGAAGCGCGCCCTCGAGGAAGTGCGCGCCAAGTCGGGCTGGGGCAAGAAGCTGCCGGAAGGCAAGGGCATGGGTGTGGCGGTGATGGAAGGCTACAACACCGTGATCGCGATGGTGGCCGAAGTCACCGTGTCCGCCGACTACGACGTCTCGGTGGACAAGGTTACGGCCGTGGTGGACGCCGGAACGCTGATTCACCCCGACCAGGCCCTCGCGCAAATGCAGTCGACGATCAACTTCGGTCAGTCGGCCTGCATGTGGGGCGAGATCACCATCAAGAACGGCGGTGTCGAGCAGACCAACTTCGACATGTACCGCGTTGCCCGGATGAACGAGAATCCGAAGGTCCTGGATATCCACTTCATCCGCAGCGACAGCGTGCCTGGCGGCCTTGGCGAGCCGGGAACCGCGGTGGTGCAGCCGGCGATCGGCAACGCGATCTTCGCCGCCTGCGGCAAGCGCGTGCGCAGCCTGCCGTTCACGCCCGAGCACATCCGCAGCGCGTAAGCGGGTCATTGCAGGGGCGAGAGCAATCTCGCCCTGCGCTGCAAGCAGCAAACGAACCCCCCGGTGCCTGCACCGGGGGGTTTTTCATTGGCCGCCTGCGGGCGGGAGGTTTACAATCGTTATTCCCGTCCGCATCGAACGGGTGGGTTTGCCAAACAGCAATTCAATCGAGGTTGATATGGACAGCGTCGATCTGCAGGTCCTGCGCACCAGCGTCGAGTGGCTGGACGGGGGCCACCGCGTCATTCTCGCCACCATCGTGGAAACCTGGGGCTCGTCGCCCCGTCCCGCGGGGGCGATGCTGGCGGTGCGGGGGGATGGCCTGGTCGCAGGCTCCGTCTCCGGCGGCTGCGTCGAGGACGACCTCATCCACCGGATCCGCAACCGGTCGCTGGCCGTCGAGAAGCCCGAGATCGCGACCTACGGCATCAGCAAGGACGAGGCGACGCGCTACGGCCTGCCCTGTGGCGGCAAGCTCGAGCTGGTCCTCGAGCCGGTCGCCGACCGCCAGGTGCTCGCGAAACTGCTCGAAAGCGTGGACCGGCACGAGCTGGTGGCCCGCACGCTCGACCTGGAAACCGGAAAGGTGACGCTGCGCGCCGCCACCCGCGGCGACGAGCTGGCGTTTGACCGCAAGCGACTCACCACCGTGCATGGACCGCGCTGGCGCCTGCTGATCATCGGCGCGGGGCAGCTTTCCCAGTACCTGGCGCAGATGGCCCAGGCCCTGGATTACAGCGTCACCGTTTGCGATCCGCGCGAGGAGTACGCCGACACCTGGAACGTGCCGGGCTCGGTGCTGACGCGCGACATGCCGGACGACGTGGTGCTGGCGATGAAGCTCGACTCGCACAGCGCCGTGGTGGCCGTCACGCACGACCCTAAGCTCGACGACCTGGCGCTCATGGAGGCCCTCAAGTCGCCGGCGTTCTATGTCGGCGCGCTGGGTTCGCGGCTCAATTCCAGCAAGCGCCGCGAGCGCCTGTTGATGTTCGACCTCTCGGCCGCCGAGCTCGACCGCCTGCACGGGCCGATCGGGCTTTCCATTGGCAGCAAGACCCCGCCCGAGATCGCCGTGTCGATCCTCGCGGAGATGACCGCCGTCCGGCATGGCCTGGACGTTGGAGCAATCGGCGCCCGCAAGGCGGAGGCGGTTTCGGCCGACGGCAACCAGGAAGTCTGCGTGGTGCCGCAGGGCGCCTGAGCGTCCTGCGCCCGCAGGTCAAAAAGGGAGCCGCTCGCGGCTCCCTTTTCTTTGCCGGTTTAGAATGCATGTTTTCACGGAGGAGGCGAGCATGCGGTTGAAGAACAAGGTGGCCATCGTCACCGGCGGCGGCCAGGGATTCGGCGAGGGCATCGCCCGGCGCTTCGCGGACGAAGGCTGCAAGGTGGTCGTCAACGACCTGAAACCGGAGGGCGGGGAAAAGGTGGCGAAGGACATCGTCGCCAAGGGCGGCCAGGCGATATTCGTCCAGGGCGACGTGTCCAAGCTCGCGGACTGGGAACGCCTGGTCAAGGAGACGGTGGCGGCGTTCGGCGGATTGCACATCGTCATCAACAACGCCGGCACCACGCACCGCAACCAGCCGCTGCTCGATGTCAGCGAACAGGATTTCGACCGCGTCTACGCCGTCAACGTGAAGAGCCTCTTCCAGAGCGCCAAGGCCGTGGTGCCGCATTTCCGCAAGAACGGCGGCGGGGTGTTTGTGAACATCGCCTCCACCGCGGGCGTGCGGCCGCGCCCGGGCCTGGTCTGGTACAACGGCAGCAAGGGCGCGGCGATCGTCTGCAGCCGCGCCATGGCGGTGGAACTCGCCCCGGACAAGATCCGCGTGAACGTGGTCAACCCGGTGGCGGGCGACACGCCCCTGCTGGCGGAGTTCATGGGCCAGGACACGCCGGAGATCCGCGCCAAGTTCATGTCGGTGATTCCGCTCGGGCGCTTCAGCCAGCCGCGCGACATCGCCAACGCCTGCCTGTACCTGGCATCGGACGAGGCCGATTTCATCACCGGGGCCTGCATCGAGGTCGACGGCGGCCGCTGCGTCTGAGTCCCGCCTGCGCCAAATGAAAAGGGCACGCCCGCGGGCGTGCCCTTTTTGCTTCCGGGACGGCCCTCTTCAGCCGGTGAAGGCCTGCAGGCCCGTCTGGGCCCGGCCGAGGATGAGCGCGTGGATGTCGTGCGTGCCTTCGTAGGTGTTCACGGCTTCGAGGTTCATCACGTGGCGCATGACGTGGTATTCGTCGGACACCCCGTTGCCCCCGTGCATGTCGCGCGCCATGCGCGCGATGTCGAGCGCCTTGCCGCAGGAATTGCGCTTGATGAGCGAGACCATCTCCGGCGCAGCCCGGCCTTCGTCCATCAGGCGCCCGACGCGCAGCACGCTTTCCAGCGCCAGCGTGATCTCGGTCTGCATGTCGGCGAGCTTTTTCTGGATCAGCTGGTTCGCCGCGAGCGGGCGGCCGAACTGCCTGCGCTCCAGGGTGTAGGTGCGCGCCGCATGCCAGCAGAACTCGGCCGCGCCCAGCGCGCCCCAGGCGATGCCGAAGCGCGCCTTGTTCAGGCAGCCGAACGGACCCTTGAGCCCCTCGACGTTGGGCAGCAGGTTCTCCTCGGGCACGAAGACGTCGTCCAGCACCACTTCGCCGGTGATGGAGATGCGCAGGCTGAACTTGCCTTCGATCTTCGGGGTGGAAAGGCCCTTCATGCCGCGCTCCACGATGAAGCCGCGGATCACGTTCCCGTCGTCCTTGGCCCAGACCACGATCACGTCCGCGACGGGGGCGTTGGTGATCCACATCTTCGCGCCCTTGAGCAGGTAGCCGCCATCGACCTTGCGCGCGCGTGTGATCATGCTGCCGGCGTCGGAACCGAAGTCCGGCTCGGTCAGCCCGAAGGCGCCGAGGTGTTCGCCGGTGGCGAGCCTGGGCAGGTACTTCTGGCGTTGCGCCTCGCTGCCGTAGGCATAGATGGGATACATGGTCAGGCTCGATTGCACGCTCATCATCGAGCGATAGCCCGAGTCGACGCGTTCGATCTCGCGGGCGATCAGGCCGTAGCTGACGTGGTTGACGCCGGCGCAGCCGTACCCCTCGAGGGTTGAACCGAGGAATCCGAGCGCGCCCATCTCCGTGAACACCTCGCGGTCGAAACGCTCCTCGCGATGCGCGGACCGGGCCCGCGGCATGAGCTTTTCCTGGCAATAGGCGCGCGCGGAATCACGCACCAGGCGCTCTTCGCCGGTAAGCTGCTCGTCGAACAGCAGGGGGTCATCCCATTGGAAGGCGGGGCGGGTGGCGGGGGCGTTCATGTGGTCTCCGGCGGGTCTGTGAGGATCCGCCGTATTTTACGCGATGCGCCACCGCCGGGACCGGGTGCCGCCGCCAGGGCCGCCTAGCGCGCCTGCTTGCCGCAAATGTCGAAGCCGTCGCGCCAGCCGGCGGCGTACTGGGCATCCGCCTTGTAGCGTTTCTCGTCCTTCCTGGCGGTGTGCCGGCGCGCGCTGTCGCAGCCCTGCAGGTAGCCCTCGCGGAATGCGGGTGGATAGCCCGCGAGATTGACGTTGGGTTCCTTTTTCGCGGGCGGCGTGGAGGCGCAGGCGCAGGCAAGGCCAAGCAGGGTCGCCACCAGCAGGGATCTCGTGTTCATTTCGTGGATATGGTCTCGGCGTCGAACCGGAAGCCTACTCCGGACTGCGCCCAAAAAAAACGCCCGATAAGGGAGGGAATCGGGCGTTGAACACGCGAAGCGCGTTGGAAAATCGTGGCCGCCGGGCGGCCATGCAGGGTGGGGCTATCCGAGCGGCACCACCGAACCATTCACCAGCCGGACCCGCTCGCCGATGCTGAAGGGCGGGCGCTGGTTCTCGTGAATCGTGCGGGTCGTGCCATCCTCCATGCGCAAGGTCACGACGAAGTTCACCGCGGTGCGCGCGTCGGTACTGCGCAGGGCGGCGTAGTTGATGCCGGAGGCACGTCCCAGGCTCGTGGCTTCAGACCCGCCGAATCCGGCGGCCGCCACATCCGCGCGCTCGACTTCCTTGGCGCGGATCGAATCGACGACGCCGCAATCGGGGCATTTCGCCCGGCTTCCGGCGACCCGGGTGCCGGGCCGGAAATCGATGGGCCGTGGGCCATTCGCACTGCGGGTGGCGGCCTTGCCCGACTTCGGGGTGGCGGCGCTGGCAGCCGGGGCCGCCTTGGCGCCGCCGAGCAGGCCCGCGAGGGGGTTCGGGTTCAGCTGCGTGACGGACAGGTGTCCGGTGATGGCGGCGACCCCGATGCCCGCGAAGGCCACGACCGAGGCCGCCGCGGCGGCGACGAGGGGGGCGAGCAGTCGATTTTTCTTGTCCATAGGTCTCGTATGCGTGACGACGGCCGTGCGGCCGCGCCTTCCTCGCGCGAACGTGATTGCAACGTTCATGCCAGCGAAGAATATTCCAGGAGAATCAGCTGGCTAGCGCCAGCCACCGCAAATCGCGAGCACCGTTTTGTCGCCACATGGCGACTCCAGTGCCGGCACGCGACTTAACGCCATGAATGCAGGACGCTTTTCCTTGTCTCTCGGCGGCGACAGCGGGCCTGGTGCCGCCTATGCGAGATTCTTGAAGAGCTTGGGGTCGAGGTGGTGGCGTTGCAGGAGCTTGTAGAACTCGGTGCGATTGCGCTTGGCCAGGCGTGCGGCCTGGGTGACGTTGCCGCCCGTGATCTTGAGCAGCTTCGCGAGGTACTCCCGTTCGAACTCGCTGCGTGCCGCCTCGAAGGAGGACAGTTCCGCGGTCTGTCCGCGGATCGCGTTCTCGACCAGGGCCGGGGGCACGATCGGGGTGGTCGACAGTGCCACCGCCTGCTCGACGACGTTGTAGAGCTCGCGCACGTTCCCCTGCCACGAGGACTTCACCAGGATCTCCATGGCTTCCGTGGCGAAACCGTTGAGCGACTTCTTGTACTTCCCGGCGAGTTGCCCGAGGAAGTGGGTGGCGAGCACCGGGATGTCCTCGCGCCGCTCCGCCAGCGCGGGCAGGGCGAAGGACACCACGTTCAGCCGGTAGTAAAGGTCCTCGCGGAAGCTGCCGGCCTTGATCGCCTCTTCGAGGTTGCGGTGCGTGGCTGAAATGATGCGCACGTCCACCTGGATGGTCTGCGTGGAGCCGATCGGCCGGACTTCCCGGTCCTGAAGCACGCGCAGCAGCTTGACCTGCAGTGCGAGGGGCATGTCGCCGATCTCGTCGAGGAACACGGTTCCGCCGTCGGCCGCCTGGAACAGGCCCTTGTAGTCGCGCGCGGCACCGGTGAAGGAGCCGCGCATGTGGCCGAACAGCTCGGATTCGAGCAACTGCTCCGGGATCGCGCCGCAATTGACCGCGACGAACGGCTTGCCCGCCCGGGGGCTGGCGCGGTGGATGGCCCGCGCGAGCAGCTCCTTGCCGGTACCGCTTTCGCCGCGGATCAGGACGCTGGCGTCGCTCGCGGCGACCAGCCGCGCCCGCCCGAGGATGCTTTCCATCGCCGGGCTGCGGGTGATGATGTCCGAGCGCCATCCAGTGTCGCCCTCGGACTTCTCGGCCTGGCTGCCGCTCAGCATGATGGCGCGCTCGGCCTGCTGCAGCAGTTCCCGGCTGTCGAAGGGCTTGGTGAGGTAGCCGAACACGCCGCGCTGGGTGGCCGCGACCGCGTCGGGAATCGTGCCGTGGGCCGTGAGGATGATCACCGGCAGGGCGGGATGGCTCTTGTGGACGTTCTCGAACAGCGCCATGCCATCCATGCCGCTCATGCGCAGATCAGTGATCACCAGCTGGGGTGTCGACGCGGAGAGCCGGGCCAGGGCCTGCTCGGCGCTGTCGGCGCTTTCCACGGTGTAGCCGGCGCCTTCGAGCCGGAATGTCAGCAGTCGGAGCAGGTCGGAGTCGTCGTCGACGATGAGGATGCGGCCTTGGGGCATGGTCATTTTTTCTGGGTTGGAATGGATTGTTCGCGTTCGAGCATTTTCATCTCCATCTCCAGCAGGGCCTCCAGCTTCTGCTGCAACGCCTCGGCCTTGCGCTGCTCTTCGCGGGTTTTCGCGGCCTGCTGCTGCAGGGCCTCTTCCGTCCTGCGATTCTCGGCCAGCTGCGCGTGCAGCAGCAAGGCCAGCGGACGCAGCGGCGAGGCCTCGAGGCTGCGGTCCTTCACATAGGGCGCCAGCAGCAGGTCCGCCGCCCGGTCGTCCCGAAATGCGGTGCCGGGCAGGCTCAGGACCATGGCGAGCTGGACGCGGGCAAGTTCCGTCTTCCCATCCTCAAAGGACTGCCGGGCGGCCTCCAGCGCCTGCGCCAGCTCGGCGCCCCTTAACCGAATGATACGGTCATAAAAGCGCAGGGCGCGCTCCGGCTCGCTCTGGAGGGGTTCGACCACGGCGTCGTACCAGCGTTCATTGGGCCGGGCGGACTTTTCCGTCGTGGCCGGGCAGGCGCAGAGGACGCCTGTCAGGCAAAGCAGGACAAGACTGAGCCTCGGGCTTGGAAAGGCGTTGCGCTCAGGGGACTTCGCTCGTCCGATTGCAAGGCGAGGGTGCGAGCCACTCACGCCGGCCGCCTCAGTGCCGCTTGCGGCCATCGAGTCATTGCGGGTTCGGCGGCAGGCAGCCTTCGACTTGCCGTCGATCCCCAACAAGTTGGGGCCCCTCGCCGGGTGTCTCACGCGGGCCGCCTCATCGCCAGCGACGGGAGTCGAGTCGTAGCGGGTTCGGCGTCCGGCGGCAATCGCGGCCGGTCGCATCCCCATGGAATGGGGCCCCTGCTTCCTGCTCATGCCGCCACCTCCATCTGCCTTGTCGGGAGGATGACGCGGAGGTGGGCGCCGGGATTGCCGTCGTCGATGATCTCGACGCTGCCCTGGTGGGCGCTGGCGTACTCGCGCACGATGGCCAGTCCCAGTCCTGTGCCCTTGACCGGGCCGATGTACTCGGTATTGCCCTGGAAGAAGGGCTCGAAGACCTTGCCCCGGTCCTCGGCCTTGATGCCGGGACCGTCGTCCATGACGTCGATGACCGCATCGGCGCCGCGCTTGCGCACCTGTATGCGGATGGTGCCGCCCACCGGCGAGAACTTGATGGCGTTGGACAGCAGGTTGTCGATCACCGCCTCGATCTTCTTCTCGTCGGCCTCGATCTCGAACTCGGAGGCGGCGAGATTGAGGTTCAGGTTCTTGGCGCGCATGGCGAGCGTGTGCTGCTGCGCGACCCGCGCCACAAGTCCCTTGAGGTTGAACTGCGAGAAGGACAGCGCGGAAGTGTGGAACTGCGCGCTGTGGTAGCTCAGCAGGTCCTCGATCAGCTTCTGCAGGCGCAGGGTGTTCTGGCGCAGGATGCGGGCGATCTCGAACTGTCCCGCCGTCATCTTGCCGGTGACTTCATCGGAGAGCAGCTCGACGCCTTCGCGCAGCGCCGTGAGCGGCGTCTTCAGTTCGTGGGAGACGTGGCGCAGGAAGCGCGACTTCTGTTCCTCCAGGTCGAGCAGCCGCAGCCGCAGCCAGTCGAGCTGCCGGCCGAGCGACTCGAGGTCGGCCGGGCCGTTCACGGTGATGCTGGCGTCGAAGCGACCCTCGCCGAGCTTGCGGATCGCGGATTCGAGCTGCTGGATCGGCTTGGAAATCAGGAACACGGCCGCGAACACGAGCAGCAGCGCGATTGGCACCAGGGCGAGCAGCTGCCAGAAGATGAAGCGCTGCACCTCGCCGGCCATCTTCTGCATGGTCTCGACCTCGCGGTCGACGAGCAGGTTGCCCTGCTGGTCCAGGGCGTGCGCGGCCTCCGACAGCGCGGCCAGTTCGGTCACCGCGACACCGATCACCTCGCGGGTCGCGCCGATCTGCGTGAGTCGGTCGAACAGCGTGGCTTCGCGCACACGAAGCGCCTCCAGGCCCTGCTTCTGGCGCGCATCGAGGGGCAGTGCCGACATGCGCTGGGCGGTGTCGGCGAAGCGCTCGTGCGCGAACCCGTAGCCCTGCAGCAGCGAAGGTTCGCCGATGATGGCGAACTGGCGCACGCTGCGTTCCATGTTGGTGATCTGCTCGATCAGGAAACGGCTGTTCTGCGTGGCCTGCACGGCCTGGTACACCGCACGCTGGCTGTGCGTGGCGAGCTGGTGGATCGAGATCGCGTTGTTGATGAGCGCGAAGATGAGCGGCAGCACGGCCAGCAGGAAGCCGGCCAGGATGAGCTTGAGGAACGATCGCGGGTAGTAGAGCTGCATGGGGGTCGGATTCCCGCCGATGCCGTGCTCTTGGATGGGGCACCGAGCGCGCCAGCCGGGAGCCGCAATGATATCCCATGCCGTTGGCGCAGACGACATGCGGCCGGGGAGGGCGTCCCCGGCCGCCGCTAGGCCAGGCGCGCCTCCACGGACCCGATGGCGCCGAAGTCGGCAACCACGTGATTGCCCCCGGCAATTTCGACCGGAACCACGCAGGTGCCCGTCGTCACCACCTGTCCGGCGCGCAGCATGTCGCCCGCCAGCGACAGCTCGTTCGCGATCCAGGCAAGCGCCACGCGCGGATCGCCCAGCACATTGGCGCCCTTGCCTTCGCGCGCGAGCCTGCCGTCCACCCATGCCTTCACCGGATGCTCGACCAGGTCCATCCGACGCCAGTCGGCGACGGTCGGGGCGCCGAGCACGAAGTAGCAGGCGCATGCGCAGTCCGCGATGAGTTGCGGCGCGCCCACCTTCGCGAACTCCTCATAGCGGGAGTCCGGGATTTCGATCGCGGGGTGCAGCGTGTCGACGGCCGCCAGGACTTCCTCGACCGTGTACGGTTGCGGCTTCGGTGGGAGGTCGCGCGCCATCCGGAAGGCGAATTCGGCCTCCGCGACCTTCATGATGTTGTTCGCCAGCGACACCGTCGCGCCGGAATCGAAGGCGCGCTTCGACAGCAGGCGACCCGCGAGCGGGCCGTCGACACCGATGTGCTTCTGGCCCGCCACGCTCGTGGCGGCGATCTTCCAGCCGAAGAGGCCCTGCGCCGAGAGCTTCGCCACCCGCGCCTGCACCTGGTAGCCCTCGACGCGCGATCCCGGGCGGTGCGCCTGCGGAATCTCGCGGACCTTGCCACCGGATTGCCAGGTATCCCAGACCAGCCGGGCGGCCGCCTCGATGCTTTGCTCGTTCATTCGTTTCTCCTCTGCGGTTCTGTGTTCACTGGCCCGGACGGACCACGTTGGCAAGCGGCTCGCCGCGTACGAGGCGGTCGAGGTTCTGCGCGATGAAGCGGCAGCGGCGTGGCCGCAGGCCTTCCGTCCAGCCCGAGCCGTGCGGGGTCATGATGACATTGTCGAGCTCGCGGAAGGGCAGGTTGGCGGGTTCGCCCTGCGTGTCCCCCTGCCGGGGATAGCGGTACCAGGTGTCGATGATTGCGCCGCCGATGCGGCGATCCCGGCATGCTTCATAAAGGGCGCGTTCGTCGATCAGGCCGCCGCGCGCGACGTTGATGATGACCGCGCCGGGCTTCATCGCTGCCAGTTCGCCGGCGCCGATGAGACCGCTCGACCTGGCGTCGAGCGGCAGGCACAGCAGCACGTAGTCCGCGGCCGCCAGCAGCCGCGGCAAGGCCTCCATCCCCTCGACGCGATCCACGAAACCGTCACCGGGGCGCGGCGTGCGGCTGCAGGCGACGAGCTTCATGCCGAAGGCCTTTGCCCGCTGCGCGGTTTCCCTGCCGATGCGGCCGTAGCCGACGATGCCCAGCGTCTGGCCATGGAGCTCGCCATGCCGGGGGCCCGAGAGGTGGGAACCGTACCAGTGCCCCTGCCGCAGCGCGGCGTCCATGCGCGGGATGCCGATCGCCCATTGCAGCATGCCCGCCATGACGTACTCGGCAATGCCGACCTCGTGCTCGAACACGTTGCACACCGCCGCGGCCGGCGGCACAGAATCGAATGCGATGTCATCCGTCCCGGCGCCTGGAAGATGCAGCAGGCGCAGCCTCGGCGCGGGCGGCATGTCCTTCGGCCAGTTCATCGACACCATCGCGTCGGCATCGGAAAGGGCCGCCGCCAGGGCCACGGGGTCGCTGCTGTCGACCGCGACCATGGTCCACGGCGTCTCGAGGAAATCGGGGATCAGCGCGAGCCGACCGTCGTCGTCCACCTTCTTTATCAGGAGTTTCACGAGTCAGTGATCTTTTTGCCATGGCCGCCGATCGGAACGGGATCGCGATCCGGGGCGGCGGCCGGTTGCCTCTCATGTCCCGGTGCGACGTGCGAGCGCGTTCGTCGTCGCGTGGCGACATTCTTGCATCGTGGCAAGGATTTTGCATCTGCAGGGGACCGTATTCTGCAGCGGTCGATGGACGTCTGGGAGGGCGCCGCCGGATCGCGCGCCAGGTGGCGCGCGGCGAGTCCTTCCAACTTCGGGAGTCGATGTCCATGGTCACCAGCGATCTGCCGGCCGCAGCGCTCGTCAAGAGCCTCATCAATCCCGTCACCATCGTCTGTGCGCTGTTTGCCTGCACGCTCGCCTACGACGAGCCGTTCGCGGGCCAGTACATGGTGCTCGGCATCCTCGTCTTCCTCATCTCCACGCAGGTCTTCGACGACGTCGACGTCTTTCGCCAGATCCGCGGCGCACATGCCACCCGGGAGGGGCGCAAGCTGGTCCTCGACTGGATCATCGTCATCGGCATCCTGCTGTTCCTCGCCTTCGCGACCAAGCTCTCGGCCCAGTTTTCCCGCAAGGTGGTGCTGACATGGTTCGTCGTCACCCCCTTCGCGCTGCTGCTTGCGCACATGGTCGCGCGCTTCGCAGTGCGCCGGCTGGCGGTGCATCGCAACGGCCTGCGCTCCATGGTGATCGTCGGCGCCAATGCGCTGGGCTGCAAGCTCGCGCAGCGCGTGCTCGAGGATCCCTATTGCGCCGACGGGGTCGGGGGCTTCTTCGACGATCGCAATCCCGCGCGTCTCGGGGGCGCGGCCGGTCCGTTGCTCGGCGGCCTGCAGGACCTGCCGGCCTGGGTGCGTGAGCACGGAGTGGGCACCATTTACATCACGCTGCCGATGGTGGCCCAGCCGCGCATCATGAAGGTGCTGGACGAGCTCGGTGACACCACGGCCTCCGTGTACTTCGTGCCGGACATCTTCGCTTTCGATCTCATCCAGGCACGCTTCGACGAACTGGAAGGCATTCCCGTCGTCGCCATCTGCGAGTCGCCGTTCGCGGGCTTCAACAGCGTGCTCAAGCGGTTGTGCGACATCGTCTTCGGCGGCGCGGCCCTGCTGGTCCTGTGGCCGGTGATGCTGGCGATCGCCGCAGGCATCAAATGGACCTCCCCGGGGCCGGTGCTGTTCAAGCAGCGTCGCTACGGGCTCGACGGCGCGCAGATCATGGTCTACAAGTTTCGCAGCATGAAGGTGCTCGAGGATGGCGCGGTGGTGCGCCAGGCCACGCGCAACGACGACCGCATCACGCCCCTCGGCGCCTTCCTGCGCAGGACCTCGCTCGACGAACTGCCGCAGCTCCTCAACGTGCTGCAGGGAACCATGAGCATCGTCGGACCGCGGCCCCATGCCGTTGCCCACAACGAGCAGTACCGCAAGCTCATCAAGCGCTACATGGTGCGCCACAAGGTGAAGCCCGGCATCACCGGTTGGGCCCAGGTCAACGGCTTCCGGGGCGAAACCGCGACCGTGGAGAAGATGGAGTCGCGCGTGGCCTATGACCTCGATTACATGCGCAACTGGTCGGTTGCCCTGGACTTCTGGATCATGCTGCGCACCGTCACCGTGGTGTTCCGGGATCGCAATGCGTACTGATGCCCTGACGATCGGCCACCCCGATGTCGCCCCGCGGGCGGCGGTGGCACGGTGAGGCCGCATGCGACCCCGCCTTCGGCAAGCACTGGCGACGGGCGCCATCGTCGCGCTGGCCCTCGCCGCCTGCGGCAGGGAGCCGGCCGGTGAGGCGCGGCGCGGGGAAGTCATTGCGCGGGTCAACGGCGAGGAGATCACCGCCAGACAGCTCGACGAACGGATGGAACTGGCGGGCCTGCGCCCGGAAGACGACGCCTCGTCTTCGCGCAGGAAGCACCTGGACGCGCTCGTCGATGAGCGCCTGCTCGTGCAGGAGGCGCTGGCGGCGGGGCTGGACCGAGAGCCGCACACCCGCGCCGCGATCGAGCAGGCCCGCTCGCGGTTGCTCGCGAGCGCGGCCGTCGATGCCTCGCCGGCGGCCGGCGTGACGGACGAGCAGGCGGTGCGCCACTTCTTCGATGCCAATCCGGACCTGTTCGCGCAGCGCAAGGTCTACACCTTCCGGCGCTTCAGCGTGGAGGCGGACATCGATCGCCCCACGCGGGCTCGTCTGGACGCCTCGCGCACGCCGCAAGCGGTTGCCGCCATCCTGAGGCGCGCCGGACTGGCCCATGCCGTGGCGACCCGGAGCATTGCCGCCGAGGCCTTGCCCCCGGCAATCCTTGCGCGAGCCGGCCGCATGCGGACGGGCGACATCCTGCTCGTCACCGAGGGGCGGCGCACCGTGCTCCTGCAGCTCGCGGACAGCATCCGGGAACCCATGACGCTCGAGGCGGCCGCTCCGGCCATCGGAGCGTACCTGGCCGGACTGCACCGGCAGCAGCAGGCGGACCGCCTGCTGCTCGAACTGCGGCGCAGGGCAAGGATCGAGTACGTGACCCAGGCGGCCTCGGCCCCGGGTTCGGCAGCGATTGCGCAGGGCAAGCCGGCGCTCGACGAGCCCGCGCTGCGAAGGCCGATCCAGTCCCCATCGATGACCGTCGTGAGGTGACCTGACATGCGAGAGGAATGCGGGCGGATGGGGGCGGGTGCCCGATGGGCGCAGGTGCTGCTGGGCACGGCGTTGTCGCTTGCGTGCCTCGCCGCGGCGGCCGCGCCCGCCAGGGGCTATCTCATGGGACCGGGAGATTCCGTGAAGATCACCGTGTACCAGAACCCGGACATGGTGACGGAGACCCGCATCTCGGAAGTGGGTTCGGTCACGTTTCCACTGCTGGGCCCCGTGGAGATCGGCGGCCTCACGCCGGCGCAGGCCGAGATCCGCATCGCCGCGCTGCTGAAGTCGGGAGGCTTCGTGCCGCGCGCGCAGGTGACCGTGCTGGTCACCCAGTTCCGCAGCCGCCAGGTTTCCGTGCTCGGCCAGGTGACCAGGCCGGGCCGCTATGCGATCGAGGAGCCCACCGTGCGCCTCACGGACGTCCTCGCCATGGCGGGCGGCATCGGAACCCAGGGCGCGGAAAGCGTCACGGTGATCCGCGCGGGCGACACCGGGCAGCGCGTCGAGATCGACCTGCTGGGCCTGTTCGATGCGCCGGCCGGACCGAAGAACATCGAGATCGACAATGGCGACACGGTATTCGTGCCGCGCATCCCCGTTTTCTACATTTACGGCGAGGTGCAGAAGCCCGGCGCCTACCGACTCGAGCGTCGCATGACGGTGATGCAGGCCATCTCCCTGGCGAGCGGGCTCACGCCGCGCGGCAGCGAGAAGGGCCTGCGCATCACGCGCAAGGCCGCCAACGGCGCGAGCAAGAGCGCGCCGGCCGGGATGGATGACCTGATCGTGCAGGACGACGTGATCTACGTGAAGGAAAGCCTGTTCTGAACGGGGAAGGACGATGACGCCATACCAGCTTCTGCTCATTCTCAAGGCCCGCTACAAGCTGGTGCTGGCGATCCTGCTGCTGACGGTGATCGCCGCCGGTGCGGCCAGCCTGGTCCTGCCGCCGCGGTACAAGGCGGCAGCCACCCTGGTCGTCGACTTCAAGAGCGTCGATCCGATCACCGGCACGGTGCTGCCGGTCCAGATGCTGCTCGCGAGCTACATGGCGACCGAGCTGGACATCATCCAGAGCCGCGTGGTGGCCCTCAAGGTCGTCCGGCAACTCGGGCTGGGCGCGGACCCGGCCTGGCAGAGGCTGTTCGTGGATGCCGCCGGGGGCAGGGGCGCGATCGAGGACTGGATCGCCGACCAGCTGCTGGCGAAGCTCGACGTCAAGCCCTCGCGCGAAAGCCGCGTCATCGAGCTCACCGTCACCGACCGTGATCCGGAACAGGCGGCGAGGCTCGCCAATGCGTTTGCCGCGTCCTACATCCAGACCAACCTGGACATGAAGGTCGCGCCGGCCAGGGATTCGGCGAACTGGTTCGACGGGCAGCTCAGGCAGTTGCGCGCCCAGATGGAGGCGGCCCAGGAGAAGCTGTCGCGCTACCAGTCGGAAAAGGGCATCACCTCCCCGGACCAGAAGCTCGACGTCGAGCTGGCCAGGCTGTCGGAGATCTCGAGCCAGCTGGTGCAGGCGCAGTCGCAATCCTACGAGAACCAGTCACGGCAAAGGCAGCTCGAGGAGTTCGTGTCCCGCAAGCGCAGCGTGGACTCGCTGCCGGAAGTGCTTGCCAGCCCGGTGATCCAGGACCTGAAATCGCGCCTGAGCATCGCCGAGAGCCGGCTGAGCCAGGCCTCCAACACCCTGGGCGAAAACCATCCCGAGCACCTGCGGGCCCAGGCCGAGGTCAACAGCCTGCGCAAGAAGCTCTCCGACGAGGTGGCCACGGCGGCCTCGGTCATCGACAACAACCTGCGGATCTCCCAGGGCCGCGAGCGCGAGCTCAAGGGCGCGGTGGCGGCGCAAAAGGCGCGGCTGCTGGAGCTGAACCGCCATCGCGACGAGCTGGGCGTGCTGGCCAGGGAGCTCGAAAGCGCGCAGCGCGCCTACGAGTCCGCGTCGCAGCGCCACGCCGAGACCACCCTGGAGAGCCGCATGGACCAGGGCAGCGCCGCAGTCCTGGGCGCGGCCAGGCCGCCGATGCAGCCCTCGTTTCCCCGGTTACCGCTGATCCTCGGCCTCGCCACGGTGGTGGGCGGCCTGCTCGGCATGATCTTCGCGCTGGCCATCGAGCTGCTCGACCGCCGCGTGCGGGGCCTGGACGACCTTGCCGACGCGGTCGGCGCACGGATCCTCGGTTTCATCGAGGACACCTCGGCGATTTCCCGGGACATCGACCGCAAGGCGAGGAAGGTCATGCGACGCCCGCGGACATTGACGCCGGTGGCGGAGCCGACACTGGGAGGGCGCTGATGAACGCATCGACGGAGAAGGTGAACCTGTTCACGGTGGCCGGACGGCCGGAGCGCAGCGCCGGGCCGATCGGCGGGCTGCTGGTCGAATCCGGGCACATCACCGCGGAGGAAGCCGAGCGCGTCATGCGCCTGCAACGGGAGAAGGGCTGGCGCTTCGGCGATGCCGCCGTGCGCCTGGGGCTCATCGCCCGGGCCGACATCGAACAGGTCCTCGCGCGCCAGTTCGATTTTCCCTACGTCATCCCCGGGCAGAGTCCGCTGCGGGGCGAACTGGTCGCGGCCTACGCCCCCTTCGACCCGCGCGTCGAGACGTTCCGCGCCTTGCGCACCCACCTGCTGATGCGCTGGTTCAAGCTCGACCTGCGCCTCAAGCACCTCGCGGTGATGAGCCCGCATCGGGACGAGGGTCGCAGCTACGTGGCGGCCAACCTGGCGGTCGTGTTCTCGCAACTCGGCCAGCGCACGCTGCTGGTCGACGCGGACATGCGGCATCCGCGCCAGCATGTCCTGTTCGGCCTGCAGAACCGGGCGGGACTGTCGACGCTCCTGGCGGGCCGCGCCGGGTTCGAAGTGATCGAGCCCATCGTGGCGCTGCCCGGATTGTCCGTGCTGCCGGCCGGGCCGATTCCCCCCAATCCACAGGAGTTGCTCGGGCGTCCGGGCTTCCACGCCTTCCTGGGCGAGCTCGACCAGACTTTCGATGTCGTCATCCTCGACACGCCGGCGTCCGAGGGCAGCGCGGACGCGCAGACGATCGTGAGCCGCGCCTGCGGCGCGTTGCTGGTGGTGCGCCGCCACCATACGCCGGTGCGCGCGGTGAAGGCACTGTCGGAGAGCCTGGTCGGCATGGGGGCGGCGCTGATGGGCGCCGTCGTCAACAAGGCCTGAGCGGACGTCCGACAGACGGGCCCAGCGCAGCCGCCACGCATGATGCCGAGAAGCTTCACCCTCTCAGGCCTGCCGGAACCGGGATCCCGCCGGCCGCTGATGCTGGCGGCACCTGCGCTCGCCGCGCTCCTGGCCGGCGCCGGCGTGCCGCTCTACGTCGCCGCCATCGGCGATGGGCTCGGCAAGGCGGCGGCGCTGCCGGCCTTCCTGCTGCTGTGCCTGGTGCTCCTCTACAGCCGCGCGCTGCTGTTGCTGGCGATCATCGTGTTCCGGGCCTCCGCGGACATCGTCTTCGATGCCTCCAAGCTTTCGGTCGCCGGGCAGCAGATCGGCGTCGGCGCGCTGGTGAATGCCTTCGTGCTGGGCATTGCCCTGCTGATGGTCCTGGAGAAGCCGGGGCGCCTGCCGGGCAGGCGAATCGCGGCCATGTGGGGCGCCTTCCTGCTGGCAGCCCTGTGCGGGGTGGTTGCCTCGCCCATGAAAGTGGACGCCTTGCGCTCGTACCTGGCCCTGCTGTCGAACCTGGCGGTGTTCGTTGCCGCCTTCCATCTCGTGCGGTCGCCGGCGCAGTTCCGCAACTGCCTGCGGATCGTGGTCTGCTCGTCCGTGATCCCGTGCCTGTACGCCTTCGTCGAGATGGCCACGGGGGGCGCGCAGCGCATCGACGGCTTCCGGATCCAGAGCACGTTCACCCATCCGAACATCTTCGGCTGCTACCTCACGCTCAACATCGCCCTGTTGCTGTACCTGGTCAGCAGCGGCGGCGACCGGCGGAGTCCATCCGTACGCCTGGCGCTGCACGGCTACCTCGGTCTGATGACCTTGTTGCTGCTGCTCACCCAGGCCCGTGGCGCCTGGATCGCCTGCATGCTGGTGTTCGTGGTCCACGGCATCCTGTTCGAACGGCGCTACCTGCTGTTGCTCGCCGTCCTGCCGTTCCTGGCGCTGCTCGTGCCCGGTGTCCAGGAGCGGGTGCTCGACCTGGCGGCGGGCAACGACACCGCTTCGCAGTACGCCAGGCTCAATTCGTTCGCCTGGCGGCGCCTGATGTGGGAGTCGGGCCTGGGCTGGATGCGCCCGGACCACTACCTGCTCGGCTACGGCGCGGGCGCCTTCCGCCATTGGTCGCCCGAGTTTTTCCCGCTCGCCGGCAACTTCAACCCGGGTGCGCACAGCGTGATCGTGCAGCTGCTGTTCGAGATCGGGGCCCTCGGCCTGGCGGCCTTCTTGTGGGTCTTCGGGACGCTGCTCTGGACCCTGCGCCTCGCCTGGCGGATCGACGCGCGCGCGGCCGCGATCGTGGGCGCGCTCGTCGTGGCCTATCTGGTGATGTGCCTGTCCGACAACATGCTCGAATACCTGTCGTTCAACTGGTATTTCTGGTTCGTCTGCGGCGCGGCGTGTGCGCTGGGGCTGGCGCCGCGCGCCGGCGGCGGGGAAACCGCCGCCCGGGCCGGGGCCTGATCGACCCATGGATCGCCCGGGCGCCACCCGACCGCAATCCCCCATGCCAGGGGCGCGCGGCAATCCCGCGATGGCCTCGGTCTGGTTCGGCGCCGCACTCTATCTCAACAGCGCGCTGCTGTTCCTGGCCACGCCGGTGTTCACGCGCCTGCTGTCGGCGCACGAATATGGCCAGGTGGTGCTGTACAACGCCTGGGCGGTGGTGCTGGGCATGTTCGCCACGCTGTCGCTTTCCGGCGGGGTGTTCCAGGCGGCGATGCTCGAGTTCTCCCACGACCTCGACCGTTACCTGTCCTCGATGCTGGGCTTGACCACGGTATCGGTCCTCGCGTGCCTGGCGATGGTGCTCGCGGTGATGGAACTGGCGGGCGACTTCACCGGCCTCGGCCATGTCCTGGTGCTGTTCCTGTTCGCCTGGCTGCCCGCCAACGCGACGCTGCTGTTCTGGCAGGCGAGGGAGCGGTTCTTCTACCGCTATCGGCTGGCCGTCGGCGTCACCGCGCCGGCGTCCGTGCTCGCAGTCGCCGGCGCGATCGTCGCCATCCTGCTGCTGCCGGCGCATCGCGTCGAGGCGCGCATCGTCGCCGGCGCCCTGCCGGTGCTGGCCGCGGGCCTGGTCCTGTACGTCGTCCTGCTGCGCCAGGGCGGGGCGTTCTACTCGAGGGCTTACTGGACCTACGCGCTGGCCCTCAACATCCCGCTGCTGCCGCACTACCTTTCGCAGGCCTTCCTGCTCCAGTTCGACCGCTTCGCCATCGAGCGCGCCGCCGGCACGTCCGAGGTCGGCATCTACGGCCTTGCGGCTGCGCTGGCCTCGGCCGTCACCCTGTTCTGGACCGCGATCAATGCTAGCTGGGTGCCGTGGATGCTGCGCAAGCTGCGCGAGGGTCGCACGGGCGACGTCGCGGTGCGCGCCCGCGAGCTCCTGGCCGCGGTGGGCGCAGCCTGCGTCATGCTGGCCCTCATGGCGCCCGAAGCCGTGGCCGTGCTGGCGCCCGGGGCCTATCGCAGTGCCGCGCGCGTCGCACCCCTGCTGCTGCTGGCGAGCTACCTGCAGTTCGCGCAGACCATCTTCCTCACGGCACAGTTCCATCGCAAGCGCGTGCTGGCGATCACGCTTTGTTCCGTCCTTGCCATGCTGGTCAACGTGGCCTGCAACCTGGCGTTCGTTCCCACGCACGGCATGGTCGCGGCGGGTGCCGCGATCGCCGGCTGCCAGCTTTTCCAGCTCCTCTTCCACTACGCGGTCGTGCGCGGGCGCGAGCGCCTGCGGATCCTCGGCGCACGGCCCCTGGCGGGCATCAGCCTCGCCACCGCGGCGGGCGTGGCCCTCGCCGCGGCGGGACAGGCAGCAGTGGCGGCGAGATGGGGCCTGTGCGCGCTGATCGGCGTTGCCTGCGCAGTGCTGGCCTGGCGCCGGCTTCCCGCGGCAGCGCTTGCAGGAGGCTCGCGATGAGCCGCGCCGCCGGCCGGCTCTGCATCTGCCTGACGCCGCTGCACGTGCTGATCGCGCGTCGCATCGCGGGCGGCGAGCGGCGCCGCTTCTCGACCGGCCTGTTCGTCACCAGCGCGGACAACGACAAACAGCGCCACTACGCCCAGCGCATGCGGGAGTTCTGTGATGCGGTCGAGTACCGGGTGCTGCCCGGGGAGCACAGCTACCGCGGGCCGAAGCTCCCGGCCGTCTGGCTGCGCCGGCTCAAGTACCGGTGGCTCTTGCGCCGGGCCGGGCGCTTCTCGGCGGTCTACGCACCTTCGTCCAACAACCACTATGTCTACATCCTGCTGGCAGCGCTGCATTTCGACGAACTGGTGAGCTACGACGACGGCCTGCTCAACATCAATCCGGACTCGCCCTTGTTCCGGGCCCCGACGCGCTGGCGTGCGCGCGTCTTCCTGCGGCTCGCCGGCGTGGACTACTGGCCGGAGCGCATTCGCGAGCGCGCCGCCCGGCACTACTCCATCTATGACGCGCAGAACATCTGCAGCCGCGTGGTGCGGCTGGGGCTGCTCGAAGGCGCGGCCGGGCAGGGGCAGGGTGGCGGCACGGTGGACAGGATCCTGCTCGGCCCCGCGCCGGAGGCCGGCGCGGCCGTGTTCGACGCGCTGCGCCGGGCCGCGCTGCGATTCTCGGTGGGCCGCTACCTGCCGCATCCTCGCGAGACGCGACCCGTCCTCGATGGCCTGGAATGCGTGCAGACCCCGCTGGTCGCCGAGGATTACGTGCTCGGCCGCCTCGAGGCCGACCCCGGCCTGCGCTTCGAGATCTACGGCTACGACTCCGCCGCGCTGGTGAACCTCGCCGCCGTGCCGCGGGTGCGCGCCTTCAGCCTGCTGCAGCAGGCGGCGCCGTCGCGCGGCGCCCCGCCGCTGGGCGGCCTGATGCGCAGTTGCGGCGTCGAACTGATCGCCTGACCGGTTGCCGAGAAGGAGGAGACGAATGTTCGGGTTGAAGACGATGCTGTTCAAGGTTCCCTACGTGTACGAGCGCCGGCACGGCGTCCAGGAGTACGCGTCCCTGTGGTTCGACAACCGCGCCGACATGCTCAACATCGTGCGTCCCGGCGGGCTCGGCATCGAGCTCGGCGTGGCCGAGGCCGGCCTGTCGAGCCAACTGCTCGCCAAGGGTGTGCTCGGCAAGCTGTACGGCGTCGACAAGTACGAAGGGGAGCGTGGCCACGACGAGGCGCAATACACGCGCGCCCGGACTCGCACCGCGGGCTATCGCGACACCTACACCCTGCTGAAGATGTCCTTCGACGAGGCGCTGGCGCTGTTTCCCGACAATTCCTTCGATTTCGTCTACGTGGACGGCTATGCCCACACCGGGCAGGAGAACGGCCACACGATCCGGACCTGGTACCGCAAGGTGCGCAGCGGCGGCGTGATCTCCGGCGACGACTTCAGCAGCGAGTTCCCGCTGGTGATGAGGCAGGTGAAGAAGTTCGCCGAGGACGAAGGGTTGACCCTGAACATCCTGGCTTTCCGCAACCGGTCGGACTGGGCCTCCCACCACCCCAGCTGGCTTTGCATCAAGCCCTGAGGCCATCGCCCTTGCAGAACCCGGAATCCAGATTCGCCGAAGTCGACCTGCTGCGCTTCCTCGCCGCGCTGGCGGTCATGCTGCTGCACTACGGCATCCGCGGTTTCGGGCTCAACGACCACGTGTCCCCGCTGCATTTCCCCGTGCTCGGGCCGCTGGTGCGCTACAACTACCTCGGCGTGAACCTGTTCTTCATCATCAGCGGCTTCGTCATCCTGATGTCGGTGCAGGGCAGGGACCTGCGCGGCTTCGCCATCTCGCGCGCCACGCGGCTGTACCCGGCCTACTGGTTCTGCTGCACGCTGACCTTCCTGGTCATCCTGGCTTTTGCCCGCGACGAAATCCACACCTCGCTGCCGCGCTACGTGCTCAACCTGACGATGCTCAACGAACTGTTCGGCATCGGCGGCATCGACGGGCCGTACTGGACCTTGCTCGTCGAGATCAAGTTCTATTGCATGGTCGCCGTGCTGGTGGCGTTGCGCCAGCTCGGCCGGATGGAGCGCTACCTGGGCGCCTGGCTGGCGATCTCCGCCATCTATCTCGTCCTGCCTTCGCGCGCCGTCGAGCTCCTGCTGATTCCCGGCTACAGCGCCTACTTCATCGCCGGCTGCCTGTTCTACCTGATGCACAAGGACGGCGTGAGCGCCTGCCGCATCGTGCTCCTCGCCGCCAGTTTCGTCGTCGCCATCGCCTACGACGCGCGCATCCTGCTCGACAAGTGGGTCTGGTACGGCCTGCCGTTCAGCCTGGCCACCCTGGTCATGGTCATCGGCGCCTTCTACCTGTTCTTCCTTTTCCTGGCACTGCGCAAGCGGCCGCCTCCCTCGCGGCGCAGCGCGGCCTACGTGTACCTGGGCACGTTGTCGTACCCGCTCTATCTGCTGCACAACAACATCGGGATGGCGATTTTCATCAACCTGTACGGACACGTGAACCGTTACGTGCTGCTGGCCGGCACCTGCCTGTTCATGCTGGCGCTGGCGCACGTGGTGCACGTGCAGGTCGAGAAAAGGTACGCCCCCGTGCTGCGCCGCATGCTCAAGGCGGCGCTCTACGGGTGCCCGCGCCCGCAACTGGGTCCCGTCGATGCAATGACGCGAGGGCCCCATGGCTGAAGCCTCGGCCACCGTCCTGCCGGTCCACGAGCTCGTGCGCGAGGACGCCCCTTCGCGCATCGGCGTGCTCGACGGCTGGCGCGGGATCAGCATCCTGGCGGTGCTGGCGGCGCACCTGCTGCCGCTGGGCCCCGGCGAATGGCGCCTGAACCTGTCGGCAGGCCTGTTCGGCATGGCGTTGTTCTTCCTCCTGTCGGGCTTCCTGATCGCGACCTTCCTGCTCGAGCGCCCGGCGGTCGGTGCTTTCCTCGTGCGCCGGTTGTGCCGCATCCTGCCCCTGGCGTGGCTTTACCTGGCGCTGGCCCTCGCGCTCACCCTGGACCCGGCCTCGTCCTGGGCCGCCCACCTGCTCTTCTACGCCAACCTGCCGCCCAGGCCGCTGACTCCGCTCACGGCGCACATGTGGAGCGTCTGCATCGAGATGCAGTTCTACGTCGCCGTCGCCCTGCTGGTGGCGATCGGCGGTCGGCGCGGCCTGCTCGCGCTGCCCGTGCTGTGCCTCGCCGTGACCGGCCTGCGCATCCACGACGAGGTGTACGCCTCGATCGTCACCTGGTACCGGATCGACGAGATCCTGGCCGGCTGCACCCTGGCGCTGCTGTGCCACGGGCGCACCGGCGAGCGGCTGCGCGCAGTCGCGAACCGGGTGCCGCAATGGCCCTTCGTGCTGCTGCTCGCGCTGTCCTGCCTGATGCAGGCCGGGTGGCTGAATTATTTCCGGCCCTATCTCGCGGCGATCCTGGTCGGACTCACTGTCCTGCAGCCGCGCACGCGCCTGGGGTCGCTGCTGGCGTGGCGTCCGCTCGCCTACGTGGCGGGGATCTCCTATGCGCTGTACGTGATCCACCCGATGCTGGCGGCCTCCTGGCTCGGCAGCGGCGACCTGCTGGAGAAGTACGCCAAGCGGCCGCTGCTGTTCCTGGCGCTGTTCTTCCTGGCTCACCTGTCCACTTACCACTACGAGCGCCACTGGACCGCCCTGGGCAGGCAGCTCGGCGGCGGCTGGCGGCGCACTCGGGTGGCCGGCTGAGATGGGGGCCCGGGCGATCGCCGCATTCGCTGCCCTCGCGGCAATGGCCGCAGGCGACGACTTCCTGCCCACGGACAGGATCTTCGCGCCGGACAGTTTCTGGTACGCGCCGATCCCGGCGGATGCGCCGCTGCACCCGGATTCGGAGGCGCTGGTCGCCGAGTTCCTGCGCCAGAAGGCAAAGTACTTCGGCAACGTGACCCTCAACACGGTGGCCTATGCCAGCCCGGTCTACGTGGCCGACCGCGACACGCCCGGACGCAAGGTCCGGCAATGGAACTGCCAGAACAAGGCGCGGCTCGACGCGGAGCTGCTGGCGCAGTGGGAGGCGGTCCCCATCCCGGACCGTGCGCAGCCCTCGGCCGGCACCGATGCAGAGATGACCGTGTATCAGCCCGGGACCGACACCCTGTGGGAGTTCTGGAAGATGCGCCGCGCAGGCGGTGAATGGCAGGCGTGCTGGGGCGGGCGCATGCAGGGCGTTTCCTCCAGCGATGGCCGCTGGCCCGGATACTTCGGCGCCACCGCCACCGGCCTGCCTTTCGTGGGCGGGCAGATCACCGCCGAGGAGCTGGAGCGCGGCGAGATCCGCCATGCGCTGGGCATCGCACTGGTCGACCTCGACCACCATCGCGTCGTTTCCTGGCCCGCCAGGCGTTCCGACGGTTACAACCCTGATCGCCTGCCACATCGGATCGCGGAAGGCCTGCGCCTGCGCATCGATCCCTCGGTTGACCTGGACGCACTGCCGATGCACCCGGTGGCGAGGACCATCGCACGGGCCGGGCAGAAGTACGGCTTCGTCGTCTGGGACCACGCTGGTGCGATATCGCTGCGCGCGCAGAACCCGCTGTCCTACACCGTGCTCGGCAAGGCCGATCCCTACGAAGCGCTGTTCGCCGGCACGCCGAAATACAAGCTGCTCGCGGGGATCCCCTGGGAGCGGCTGCAGTTCCTCCCGATGGACTACGGCAAGCCTGCGCGGGAGCGCGGCAATGACAGGTGATCGCATGAGCGACAGTCAGGTGCAGGCGATGGATGCGACGCGGGCCGGGGGCGCGGCGCCGGCGCGCCGGCATGGCGCGGCCCTGACCTACCTGGTCACCGAATACCCGAAGGTCAGCCACAGCTTCATCCGCCGCGAGATCCATGCGCTCGAGCGCCACGGGTTCGCGGTGCAACGCCTCTCGGTGCGCGGCTGGGACGCCGGACTGGTGGACCCCGCCGACATCGAGGAGCGCGCCCGCACGTGCTACATCCTCAAGGCCGGCATGGGCCGGCTGCTCGCGGCGGGGGCGCGGCTTGCCCTGCTGTCGCCGGCCCGCTTCCTGTCGGCCCTCGTCCTCTCGGTGCGCATGTCGAGGGGCGCGCAACGTTCGCTGGCCTATCACCTCGCCTACCTCCTCGAGGCGTGCTGGGCGGTCCCCCGGATCCGGCGCCACGGTGCCCGGCACCTGCATGCGCATTTCGGCACCAATTCGGCGCAAGTCGCGATGCTGGTGCACGAGTTGTGCGGCATTCCGTACAGCTTTACCGCGCACGGACCGGATGAGTTCGACATGCCGAAATCGATCGGCCTGGGCGAGAAAATCCGGCGCTGCGCGTTCGCGGTGGCGGTCAGCGCCTACGGGCGCAGCCAGATGCTGCGCTGGGTCGGGCAGGAGCACTGGTCCAAGGTCAAGGTCGTCCATTGCGGCATCGAGCGCTCGTTCCACGACGTTGCGCCGGTGCCGGTGCCCGAGGCGCCGCGGCTGGTGTGCGTGGGCCGCCTGACGCCCCAGAAGGGCCAGTTGCTGCTCGTCGAGGCGGCCGCACTGCTGGTGCGCGCCGGCCTCGAGTTCGAGATCGTGCTGGCCGGAGATGGCGAGATGCGGCCGCAGGTCGAGGCGGCGATCGCACGCCATGGCCTCGGCAACCGGATTCGCATCACGGGCTGGATCGACGGGGACCAGGTGCGTCGCGAGATGCAGGCGGCGCGCGCGCTGGTGCTGCCCAGTTTCGCCGAGGGCCTGCCCGTGGTGATCATGGAGGCCATGGCCCTGCGGCGCCCGGTGATCACCACCTACGTGGCAGGCATTCCCGAGCTGGTGGTGCCGGAGGAAACCGGCTGGCTCGTCCCCGCCGGATCGGTCGCGGACCTGGTGCAGGCGATGAAGTCGTGCCTGTCGACACCGCTCGCCGCCATGGACGACATGGGCGGCCAGGCCCGCGCCCGGGTCCTGCAGCGCCATGACGTCGACCGGGAAGCGCTGAAGCTCGCCGTCCTTTTCGAGGAATCCGCCGCGATCGCGGCGGCAGGGGAGGCCGTCACCGCGCCATGAGCGAACTGGTGCACACGCTGCTGCTCGCCGCCCTGGTGCTGACCTTTGTGCCGGTCTGCGTGCTGTTCACCCAGGTGGCCTTCGCGGCATTGCCGCTGGACCGGCGGCCCGCGCCAGCCGGGCCGCGTCCGCGCCTCGCCGTTCTCGTCCCCGCCCACGACGAGGCCGCGGGCATTCGCGAGACCCTGGAGGCGCTGGTTGCGCAACTCGCGGCGGGCGATCGCCTGCTCGTCGTCGCCGACAACTGCAGCGACGACACCGCGGGGATTGCGCGGTCCTGCGGCGCGGAGGTGGTGGAGCGCCGCAACCCCGACCTGCGGGGCAAGGGCTACGCGCTGGATTTCGGCCTCGCCAGCCTGGATGCCGATCCGCCGCGGGTCGTGGTCATCGTCGATGCGGACTGCCAGGTGGCGCCGGGGACGGTCGGGCGCATCGCGTGCGCATCCGCGGCCAGCGCAAGGCCCGTGCAGGCGCTCTACCTCATGCGTGCGCCCGGGCCGGCGCATGTCCCGATGGCCATCGCGGAATTTGCGTGGCGGGTGCGAAACCTCGTGCGGCCGCTGGGCATGCACCGGCTGGGGCTGCCCTGCCAACTGACGGGCAGCGGCATGGCCGTGCCATGGGAGGCGATCCGCTCGATCTCGCTGGCGAGCGGCCACCTCGCCGAGGACATGCAGATGGGCATCGACCTGGCGCGCGCCGGCGTACCGCCGTTGTTCTGTCCCGAGGCGCTGGTGACGAGCCAGTTCCCCCGCAACGCGCAGGGCGTACGCAGCCAGCGCACGCGCTGGGAGCACGGCCACCTGTCGATGATCCTCGGCACCGTGCCCGCGATGATCGCGGACCACCTGCACGGCCGGGGCCGGGGCCTGGCCGCGATGGCCCTGGACGTCAGCGTACCGCCGCTGGCGCTGCTGGCGCTGCTCGTCCTGGTGCTGGCGGGCGCGAGCGCCGCATTCGCGTTGCTTGCATCGGAGACCGGCCCGCTGTGGCTGGCGCTGGGCCTCGCGGCGCTGTTCGGGCTGGCGGTGCTGGTGGCCTGGCGCCGCTTTGCCCGCGACCTCCTGTCGCTGTCGCAGCTGCTCCTGGCCGCCGGCTACGCCGCCGCAAAGCTGCCGCTCTATGTGCGCTTTCTGGTCAGGCGCCAGGTCGAATGGGTGAGGTCCCGGCGCGATGGCGAATGACATGACGATGAGCGGTCCCGGCCTTGCCTCTGCCGGGGAGGCCCGGACCGATTTCCGCCGCCCGGTGTACTGCCTCCTGGGCGTGCCCATCGACGCGGTCGACCTGCCCGGCGCCGCGAAGATCCTGACGGCCGCCATGGCCTCGGGAACCCGTTGCGTCATGACCACGCCGAACCTGAACAACCTGGTCGCGATGCAGCGGGACGCCGCCTTCCGGGATGCGGTCATTCGCAACGAGCTCTCCGTGGCCGACGGCATGCCCCTGGTGTGGGTCGCCAGGCTGCTCGGCATCCCGCTCAGGGAGCGGGTCGCGGGCTCGGACCTTTTCGAGTGGCTGGGCCGCCGCAGCGACAGGCCCGTGGGCGTCTACTTCTTCGGCGGCCCGGATGGCGCGGCCGAAGCCGCCCGCCTGAAGCTCAATGCCGCCGGGGGATCCATGCATTGCGTGGGCTGCCAGTCGCCCGGATTCGGCAGCGTCGAGGCGTTGAGCCGGGCGGACATGATCGAACGGATCAACCGCAGCGATGCCGACTTCCTCGTGATCGCCATGGGGACCGCCAAGGGCCACGTGTGGATCGAACGCAACCGGCCGCTGCTGCGCGCCCGGGTCATCAGCCACCTCGGTGCCGTCATCAATTTCGCCGGCGGCACGCTGTCGCGTGCGCCGGGGCCGATGCGCAGGCTGGGCCTCGAATGGCTCTGGAGGATCAAGGAAGAGCCGGCGTTGTGGCGCCGCTACTGGAGCGATGCCTGCGCCTTCCTGCCGCTGCTGTTCACGCGCGTGGCGCCGAGCGTCGCCGAGCGGGTATTCCGCGCCGTCGCTCGCACGGGCACACCGCCCCGCGTCCGGGTGGCGCGCGAGGGCGCGACGGTGCGCTTCTCGCTTGCCGGATCCTGGTTTGCCCGCGACCTGGCCCTGCTGAGGGCGCTTTTCGAGCAGGAGATGCGGCAGGCTCCCGACTTGGAAATCGACGTTGCGGCGCTGGGCGGCATCGACGAAGCTTTCGTGGGCCTGCTCATGCTGGCCTATGGCCACCAGTCGAAGCTGGGCAGGGCCTTTCGCATCCGGTCGGCGGGCAATGCCGTGCGGCGCGCATTCAGGCGGCGTTGCGCGGAGTTCCTGATCGACGGGTTGCCGGGCGCAGGTGGGCCGCCAGCTCGCGCAGGTGGCGAATGACGGGAACGGAGGCAGGCTGCGGCCCGGCCTCGGGTGCGTAGAGGACATTGCAGCCGACGCCGGCGCGCTCGCCCGCCTCGATGTCGGAAGGCTTGTCGCCCACCAGGACGCAGGCGGACAGGTCGAGGTGATAGTCCCGCGCGGCCTCGAGGATCATGCCGGGATTGGGCTTGCGGCAGGGAGCGTCGCGGCGGTATGGCCCGAGGCCGTGCTGCGGGTGGTAAGGGCAGAAATACACCCGCTCGAGCGGCACGCCACGGCGCGCGAATTCGCCGCACATCCAGTCCGTGAGGGCGCGGAACTGCGCTTCACCGTAGTAGCCGCGGCCGATGCCCGCCTGGTTGGTGGCGACGATCAGCAGGTAGCCCAGGGCCCTTGCCTGGCGGCAGGCGTCGAAGATGCCGTCGATGAAGTCGAAGCGATCCCGCGTGTGGACATGGCCATGGTTGACGTTGATGACGCCGTCACGGTCCAGGAACAGCGCGCGGGAGGCCGGCGTCATGCGGGTGCCGGCAGCTCCAGGCGGGCACGCTCCAGGTCGGCGGGAATGCCGATGTCGATGAACCAGGCATCCGAGACGAGGCCCCGGGGACGCAGCGTGGCGCAATGGCGCTGCAATACGTCGGTCTCGAAACTGAAGACGCGGGGCAGGTCCATCTGCGCAAACAGCGCGGGCGTCACGACGTAGACGCCGGCATTGATCCATCCCGGCCCGGTGCGGCCTTTTTCCAGGAAGCCCGTGACGCGATCGCCCTCCAGGGCCACGGCGCCGTAGCGGCCGACGTCGTCCATGCGCCGCAGGACGATCGCCACGGGCGCCGGCTCCTGCTCGTACCAGCGGGCGATCGCGCTGAAATCCGCCTGCAGGAGGGTGTCGCCGTTGACCACGAGGGCGGGCTCGTCGCCGCGGTCGTGCAGCGCATGCCGGATCGCGCCCCCGGTGCCGAGGACTTCCCGCTCCACCGAGTAGCGCAGGTCCGCACCGCGGTAGACGAAGCCGAAATGGTCCTGGATGACCTGGGCGAGGTAGCCCACGGACAGGGTGATGCGCTGGAACCCGCTGTCGACGAGGCGATCGAGGACGAATGCGAGGAAGGGGCGGCCACCCACGGGCACCATGGGCTTCGGCACCTCGCGCGTGAGGTGGCCGAGGCGGATGCCGCGGCCGCCGGCGAGGACGATGGCGTGCATGGTCAGTGCCGGCGCGGGAACATCCGGCCCTCGATGAGGCCGCAAATGATGTGTCCCGTGATGATGTGCCCTTCCTGGATCCTCGGCGTGTCCGCGCAGGGGATTTCGATGCAGTGCTCCGCCAGGCGCACGATGCGTTCGCGCCGGTTGCCGGTCATGCCCACTGTCGCCAGGCCCAGACTGCGGCCCGTTTCGAGCGCCGCAAGGATGTTGGGTGACTTGCCGGAGGTCGTGATGCCGAACAGCACGTCGCCGGGCTTGCCCACGGCCTGCACCTGGCGCGCGAACAGGTGCTCGTAACCATAGTCGTTGCCGATCGCCGTGAGCACCGAGGTGTCGGTGGTCAGCGCGAAGGCGGGCAGGCCGGGGCGGTCATAGGCGAAGCGGCTTACCATCTCGCCGGCCAGGTGCTGGGCGTCCGCCGCGCTGCCGCCGTTGCCCATGAACAGCAGCTTGTTGCCGGATTCGAGCGCGCTGACGCACGCGTCCGCGATGGCTTCGATGGCGGCGGCAAGCCGCTCGTCCGCCTGCATGGCCTGGATGACCTGCGCGCTTTCGCCGATCTGGCGCGCGATGTCCTGGCGCGCAGGTCGCGGCTGCACGGCGGGTTCCCGCTTCATGGCCGCCACCCCTGGGTTCCGTTGTCGGTGAAATGGCAGTTGCTCACGCTGCCCTCGAAGCGTGACAAGGTGCGGATCACGTCCATGCGCTTGTCCGGGGGCACGAAGAACATCATGAACCCGCCGCCGCCGGCACCGGAAATCTTGCCGGACAGGGCGCCCGCCCTGAGCACTTCCTCGAAGATGCCCTCGATCCAGGGGCTGGATACCGCCGCCGAGGAGCGCTTCTTGTTCTCCCAGGCCTCGCGCATCGAGTCGACGATGCCGCCGAAATCGCCCTTGAGCAGGCATTCCTTCATGCGGCTCGCCTCGCGTTTCATGGCATGCATCGCGTCCACGGCGGTGGGCACGCCGGACTTGACGTTCGCGCTCTGGTCCGAGATCACCTTCGCCGACTCGCGCGAGACGCCGGTGTAGAACAGCACGAGCGAGGCTTCCAGCTCGCACACGATCCAGTTCTTGATGCGCAGTCCGTTGATGACCGCCCGGTTGTCCGCGTAGAACTCCATGAAGTTGAAGCCGCCGAAGGTCGCGGCGTACTGGTCCTGGCGGCCGCCTTGCAGCCTGCAGTCGACGCGTTCGACCTGGAACGCCAGCTGCGCGAGCGTGTAATCGTCGAGCGGCAGGTTCAGGAGTTCGGAGAAGACCCGCAGCATCACCACCACCATGGTGGAGGAAGAGCCAAGCCCGGAACCGGGCGGGGCATCGCAGAAGGTGGAGAGCTCGACCGCGATTGGCCGGCCGCCGTTGAAATCGCGCACGATGCGGTTGTAAACGGCCTTGTGCAGGTCGAGCTGGCCGTCGAGTTCGTACTCCGGACGCAGCGGAAACTCGCTGCACTGCTGCCGGTCGGTGGAGACGAAGCGCACGCGGTCGCCGCCCAGGGTGTTCACGACCGCGTAGGCATAGCGATCGATGGTGGCGTTCAGCACGTATCCGCCGTAGACGTCGCAGTACGGGGAGATGTCGGTGCCGCCCCCGGCGAGACCGAGGCGCAGCGGTGCCCTTGCTCTGACGATCATGCGCGTTCCTGTTTCCGGGTTTGGTTCTCCGCCGCCACGGGCGCGCTTCTGGTGCGGCGGGACGGGTATGAAGACGCAATTAGCATGCCGTGCAGCCGATATCGCGCGGTTGCCCGCGCCCGGCCGGCCGGCGAGCTCGCGATGCGCTGGATTCCGCGTTGCGGCCGCCTTCCTGTCGCCGGCCGGCAACACAATCAGGTTCGCCGTGCGGCCGAACATCGGCGATGGAGGCGGCTCGCGTCCATTCCTTCCATGGACCCGTGTGCAGGTGCCCGGTTCCGGCGCCCTTCGACCGGCCGTCGATCGGCGATGCGAGTGGAGCGCTGTCGCCGCACGGCTACATGGGCACATGCAGCGGCGGCGCACGGTGCAAGGCCAACCGGTCGGCGGGGCGGGCGCGGATATAATCGACCCACTCGGTTGCGCGAACATGCAGCGCGCCAAGGCGCGGAGAAAGGCTGGCGATGCGGGTGCTGGTGGTGGGCGGGGCCGGTTACATCGGCTCCCACATGGTGAAGATGCTGGGCGATGCGGGGCACGAGGTGGCGACCTACGACAACCTGTCCTCCGGCTGGCGGGAGGCGGTGCTCCGTGGTCCGCTCATCGAGGCCGACCTTGGCGATGTCGCGCGCCTCCGGGAAGTCATGGCGTCGGGATTCGACGCCGTGATGCATTTCGCGTCATCGATCCGGGTGGACGAATCGGTCCGCCTGCCGGGCAAGTACTACCGCAACAACGTCGCCAATGCGCTGAACCTGCTCGAAGCGATGGTCGCCGCGGGCATCGGCAGCTTCATCTTCAGCTCCACCGCCGCGGTGTTCGGTGAGCCGCAAGCGGAGCGCATCGACGAGTCGCACCCGCGCCAACCGATCAACCCGTACGGCCGGTCCAAGGCGATGGTCGAGGACATGCTCGGGGACTTCGATCGTGCGCACGGCCTGCGCTCGGTCTCGCTGCGCTACTTCAACGCGGCGGGCGCCGATCCCTCCGGGCTGCTCGGCGAGCGGCACGAGCCCGAGACGCACCTGATCCCGCTCGTGCTGCAGGCCGCGTCGGGCCGCCGGACCCACATCGACGTCTTCGGTCGTGACTATCCGACGCCGGACGGAACCTGCGTTCGCGACTACGTGCATGTCGAGGACCTTTGCCGGGCGCACCTGCTCGCGCTGGAGTACCTGGCCTCGGGGGCCGCGAGCACGGCCTTCAACCTCGGTAACGGGGACGGTTTCTCGGTGCAGGAGGTGATCGACATGGCGGGCAGGGTCAGCGGCAGGCACATCGCGAGCCGGGACCGCCCCCGCAGGGCGGGCGACCCGGTGCGCCTGGTGGCCGACGCCACCCGCGCGCGCAGCGTGCTGGGATGGCGGCCGCGCTACGCCGGGCTCGAGGACATCATCGCCCACGCCTGGCGCTGGGAGAGCCGTTGAAGCGGCGCCCTAGAGGGGACGCACACGGAGGAAGCCGGCGCGCGACTTGCGGCGGATCTGGTAGGCGATGAGCCCGGCGCCGACCAGCAGGACGGTCCAGAACTCCGTCTCCGAATCCGGGCCCAGGGCGCGCGTCGAGCCGATGGCGCCGAAGGGCGCGTCGATGGTCGCGTACAGCCCGGGATCGATCTGTTCCGCAGGGCGTTCGCCGGGGCGGGGGCTGCTGGCATTGCCTGCCCTGGCCAGGCTGAGGGACGCGGTGCCCGCGTAGCCGGGCCGCAAACCGGGATCGAAGGGACTCACGGCGGGCGCCAGTTGCAGCTCGCGGACGCGCTCCTGCCAGCTTTTTGCGGCGGGATGCCCGGTCGCCTCGGGCGCCGGGACTTCGATGAGCATGGCCATTGCCGCGGTCGGCGCGAACAGGAAGAGGACGATGGCGGCAGCCAGGCTTCGGGCCGCCGCCGGCGCACGCCGGCGCATGGCAATCTTCTGCATGGAGCGGGGCATCCTCGTGTCTCCTAGAACGTGCGAATGGCGGTGAACGCGGCCGAGTAATAGTCGTAGTCGGCGAGCGCCTGGTTCGAGGTGCGGTCCCCGGATTCGAGCGCGAAGACCAGCTTGGTGAGTCGGAGCGGCGTCCAGACCGCGGCGATCTGCAGCAGGCGCTCCCGGTCTTCGCGCTGGCCCCCGCCGGTCGTCAATGCGAGGTCGCCCACATAGTCCCGCGTCTGGTGGGCGGCCATGCCCTGGAGGACGAGCTTCGGCGTGACGGACCAGGCCGGGAAGATGCCGATGCCATTGGTGCGCATGTAAGTGCCGCTGAGGTCCTCGAAGCCCGTCAGCTCGCGCCAGACGGCGACTTCCAGCGCGGTCTTGCCGGTCGGTTCCCACTGGTAGCCGAGGCGCCAGGTCGGGCCGCTGAAATCGCGGCTGGCGTCCTGGTCGAACTTGCGTTCCGTATGTCCGAGCCGGCCCTCGAGTCGCGACGCGGCGGTGACATTCCAGACCGACACCAGGCTGTATTCGTAGTCGCGGTAATCGGTGCCCGAGTGCGCCGCGAAGGCACCGCTGGGGTACGTCGTGTCTTCGGTGCGAAGCTTCACGCCCACGCTGTTCTTGGAGGGGGTGACCCAGCTGGTCGTGAAGGCGGCACCCGTGCTGCGAAAATCGAGGACCTGCCGGGCATCGTCGGAATGGCTGGCCTTGGTCCAGTCGAGATCCGCGGTGAAGCGCAGGTACGACAACGGCTGGTAGTTGGCGGACCCGTAAGCCTGGTCCCGGTCCACCATGTCGCGGATGTTCGACTGCACGCTCGCGTAGTTTTCGAGGTGGTGACGGTGGGCGATGCCGAGTGTTCCGGACCAGTCGTTGCCTGCCTGCCACCCCCACTCGGCGCGCCCGTGGTTCGCGGTGTTGTCGAGCTCGTCGAAGCGCTGGTACCAGTTCTGCTCGACGCCGCCCTCGAGCACGATCTTCTGCCGGCCCGGGCGAATCTCGTAGCGGCCGCCCGCGCCCAGGTTGTAGACGGCATCGGATTTGTCCGGCGAGCCGGTGATCGCCCGGACATCGGCATCCCTGGACAGGCGAAACAGGTTGCTGTCGTAGCGCAGGCCGCCGTAGACCCGCAACTGCAGGGGGCGCTCGCGGTCCTGGAGTCCTTCCACTTCGTACAGGCGCTGGTCCCACAGCAGGCTTTCGTCGATCCTGATTTGCGCGTGCGCCGGCGGCGGGACGGTCGCCGCCAGGGCCAGCGAAAGAAGGGGGGTCAGCGTCCTCGGGCAAGCGCTGCGGGTCAAGGCGGCCTCCGGAAGGGATGGAAAGGAACTCGAGCCGATGAATAGAGGGGCCGCGCGCGATTTGGTTCGCATGGTCGTTGGCGCATGCACGAATCACGCCGAGCCTTGTCGCCGTGGGACGACAGGCGCCCGGCGACGCGATGCGCAGGCGCGAGTGGCGGCGCAACGAGGAGACGTGTGTTGGTGCCGGGAGCCGGAATCGAACCGGCACGCCTTTGGGGGGGGGCGGGATTTTAGTTCCGGCATCACCCGAAGGTCCGGGTGAGCCTGCACTGAAATCCCGCAAGCCGTGCGACGGGTGCAGCTGTTGGTGCCGGGAGCCGGAATCGAACCGGCACGCCTTTAGGGGGCGCGGGATTTTGAGTCCCGTGCGTCTACCAGTTCCGCCATCCCGGCATGGGAGTGATGCCAACCCGCTTTTTCGCGCGGGATTTTAGCTCCGGCCGCTGCGCTTAACCTGCCGAAAGCGCAGGTTAGCCTACGCAGCAACAACGCCGGAGCGCGTTGTTGTGAGTCCCGTGCGTCTACCAGTTCCGCCATCCCGGCATGGGGGTGATGCAACCCACGGGTGGTGTGCGCAGCGCGGTGGGAGCGCAATTATCGGGATTCCGGGCCGCTGTCGCAACCGCCCGACGCCTGCCGCATATAATGCGCGCGATGCGAATCGAGGAATTCGACTACGAGCTGCCGTCCGAGCTCATCGCCCAGGCGCCGGCCGCGGAACGCGGTGCAAGCCGGCTGCTGCACCTGGATGGGCGCAGCGGCGTGCTGGTGGACGGCCGGTTTTCGGACCTGCCGTCGTTCCTCGGGGCGGGCGACCTGCTGGTGTTCAACGACACGCAGGTGATCAAGGCCCGGCTCCAGGGCATGCGCGAATCCGGCGGCAGGATCGAGGTCCTCGTCGAGCGCGTGCTCCCGCCGCGTCGCGCCCTGGCGATGCTTCGCGCCAGCAATACGCCGCGGCCCGGCGCCCGTCTTGGCTTCGGCGGGGGAGGGGGCGCCACGGTCGTCGAGCGGCGTGATGAATTCTTCCTGCTCGAGTTCGATGACGAGGTCGCGCAGGTGCTGGACCGTTGCGGGCAGCTTCCCCTGCCGCCGTACATCGAGCGGCCGGCGACCGACCAGGACGCGGCGCGCTACCAGACGGTGTACGCGCGCGTGCCAGGGGCGGTGGCCGCGCCGACTGCCGGCCTGCACTTCGATGCCGCCATGATCGAACGGCTCGCGCGGATGGGCGTGCAGACGGCCAGCGTCACGCTGCACGTCGGGGCGGGAACCTTCCAGCCGGTGCGCGTCGACAAGATCGAGGACCACGTGATGCACAGCGAACGCTACGAGATCCCGGAGGCGACGGCGGCGGCCATCGCCGAGGCGCGGGCGCGCGGCGGCACCATTACCGCCGTCGGCACGACCAGCCTGCGTGCCCTGGAATCGGCGGCGGCACGCGGTGCCGTGGCCGCGGGAAGCGGGGAGACGCGGCTGTTCATACGTCCCGGCTACCGGTTCCGCGTCGTCGACCGCCTGCTCACCAATTTCCACCTGCCATGCTCGACGCTGCTGATGCTGGTGAGCAGCTTCGCGGGCCTCGAGAACGTGCGAGCCGCGTACGCCCATGCCATTCGCGAGCGCTATCGCTTTTTCAGCTACGGGGATGCGATGCTCGTCGAGCGTGCACCGCAGCCTTGAGGCCGGTTCCGCCATGAAGTTCGAACTGAAGGCGACCGACGGACTTGCGCGGCGCGGCCGGCTCGAGCTCGCGCATGGCGCGGTCGATACGCCGGCGTTCATGCCGGTGGGCACCTACGGCACGGTCAAGGCCATGCGCCCGGACCAGATCGGGCAGCTCGGCGCCCAGATCGTGCTGGGCAATACCTTCCATCTCTGGCTGCGTCCCGGCCTGGACGTGATGCAGGCCCATGGCGGGCTGCATGGCTTCATGGGCTGGAAGGGGCCCATCCTCACCGACTCGGGCGGCTTCCAGGTCTTCAGCCTTGGGGAGATGCGCAGGATCACGGAGGAGGGCGTGGCATTCCGCTCGCCGGTGAACGGCGATCCCTGCTTCCTCTCGCCCGAGGAATCGATGCGCATCCAGCGGGTTCTGAACTCGGACATCGTGATGGTGTTCGACGAGTGCACGCCCTATCCCGCGGATGAGCGCGAGGCGGCGGAGTCCATGCGCATGTCGCTGCGCTGGGCCGAGCGCAGCCGCCGGGCCCACGAGGGCAACCCGAATGCCCTGTTCGGCATCGTCCAGGGCGGCATGCACGAGGCGCTGCGCGACGAGTCCCTGGCGGGGCTCGCCGGCATCGGCTTCGATGGCTACGCGATCGGCGGTCTGTCGGTGGGCGAACCCAAGGAGGACATGCTGCGGGTGCTGCGCCATACCGCGCCCCGGCTGCCGCCTGCCGCGCCCCGGTACCTGATGGGGGTGGGCACCCCGGGCGACATCGCGAAGGCGGTCATGTGCGGCATCGACATGTTCGATTGCGTCATGCCGACGCGAAATGCGCGCAACGGCTGGCTGTTCACCAGCCAGGGCGTGGTGCGCCTGCGCAATGCCAGGTACCGCGACGACCTGCGCCCGCTGGACGAGGCCTGCGGCTGCTACACCTGCGCCAATTTCACCCGCGCCTACCTGCACCACCTGCAGCGCGCGAACGAGATCCTGGGCGCCCACCTCAACACGCTGCACAACCTGCACTACTACCAGGACCTCATGCGCGGGTTGCGCTCGGCCATCGAGGCCGGGCGCCTGGCCGACCATGTCGCGGGCCTGGGTCTCGCGCAGGGGGAGCCATGCTAGAATGCGCCACTTTTTCAGGCCCGCCAGCGCCTTATCGCTGTCGTGGCCGGCCCCGCCGGCATTGGCGGCCGGCATCCCCAGATCGGAGGAACTCCCGTGTTGATCAGCAATGCTTACGCGCAGACGGCGCCCGCCGCGGGCGGCGGAATGGACATGATTTCCCTGGTGATGTTCGGTGGCCTGTTCGCGCTGATGTACTTCATGATGATCCGGCCGCAGGCCAAGCGGGCCAAGGAGCACCGCGCGATGCTGGCGGCGTTGCAGAAGGGTGACGAGGTCGTGACGGCGGGAGGCACCCTCGGCAAGGTGACAAAAGTCGGCGACAACTACGTGTCGGTGGAAATCGCCCCGAATGTCGAGATCCAGGTCCAGAAGCCGTCCATCACCACGTTGCTGCCCAAGGGCACCCTCAAGAACGCCGGCTGAGGCCGGCCGGGTCGCGCGGCCCGCGCGCCCCGATCCCGCACGAGACGTCCCATGAACCGTTATCCGCTCTGGAAGTACCTGATCATCGCCGTGGCCCTCGTGGTGGGGCTGCTGTACACGCTGCCCAACTTCTTCGGCGAAGTGCCCGCGGTGCAGGTTTCGCCCGTCAAGTCCACCACCAGGGCGGACGCGGAACTCATGTCGCGCGTGGAGAAGGTCCTGGCGGCGGCGAACATCTCCCCGCAGGGCATGGTCCTCGATCCGACCAGCATCAAGGTGCGCCTGTCCGACAACGACACCCAGATCAAGGCCAAGGGGGTGATCGAGCGGGACCTGGGCGAGGACTACGTCGTGGCCCTGAACATGCTGTCGAACTCGCCGCGCTGGCTCGCGCAGATTCACGCGCTGCCCATGTACCTGGGGCTCGACCTGCGCGGGGGCGTCCACTTTCTGCTCCAGGTCGACATGAAAGCGGCCCTGCTCAAGGCGGCCGACCGCTACGTGGGCGACATCCGCTCCACGCTCCGGGCCCGGGACATCCGTTACGGAGGGCTCGCCCGCGAAGGCAACAACGTCGTGGTGCGATTCCGTGATGCCGAGACCCGCGAAAAGGCAATCACCCAGATCCAGAAGGAGATCCCGGACCTGGTGCTGCGTTCGAGCGAGGGCGGCGGCGAATTCCTGGTGACAGCCTCGCTCAGGCCCGAGATCCAGAAAAGCATCCAGGATCTCGCCCTGCAGCAGAACATCACGACGCTGCGCAACCGGGTGAACGAGCTCGGCGTGGCCGAGCCCATCGTGCAGCAGGCCGGACTCGACCGCGTCGTGGTGCAATTGCCCGGCGTCCAGGACACGACCCGGGCCAAGGGCATTCTCGGCCGCACCGCGACCCTCGAGCTGCGCATGGTCGAGGCACAGCAGACCGATCCGTCCGGGCGCGACTACGATCCCGCCAGGATCCAGGCCGCCATCGGCGGCAATGTCCCGCTGGGCACCGAGTTGATGTATTCCTCCCGCGGCGACGGCAACGAGCCCCTGTTGCTGAGCAAGCAGGTGGTCATCACCGGCGACCGCCTGACCAATGCGGCGCCCGGCTTTGACCAGCAGAGCAACCAGTCCATCGTCAGCATCAACCTCGACAGCCAGGGGGCCCGCGCCATGCAGGCGACGACCCGCGAGTCGATCAAGCGACGCATGGCGATCCTGCTCATCGAGAAGGGCAAGCCCGAGATCCTCACTGCGCCGGTGATCCAGGGCGAGTTCGGGGGGCGTTTCCAGATTTCCGGCCGCATGAGTTCACAGGAAGCCAACGACCTGGCGCTGCTGCTGCGCGCGGGGGCCCTGGCGGCGCCCATGGAGATCGTCGAGGAGCGCACCGTCGGCCCGAGCCTGGGCGCGGACAACATCCAGCGCGGCTTCCACGCGGTGCTGTGGGGGTTCTTCGCCATCGCCGTCTTCATGATCGCCTACTATGCGTGGTTCGGCGTGATCTCGGTGCTGGCCCTGGCCGTGAACCTGATGCTCCTCGTGGCGCTGCTGTCCATGTTGCAGGCCACGCTGACCCTGCCCGGCATCGCGGCCATCGCACTGACGCTGGGCATGGCGATCGACGCCAACGTGCTCATCAACGAGCGCATCCGCGAGGAGCTGCGCAACGGCACCACGCCGCAGGCGGCCATCTCGGCCGGCTATGAGCGCGCCTGGGCGACCATCCTCGACTCCAACATCACGACCCTGATCGCGGGCGTCGCCCTGTTCCTGTTCGGCAGCGGGCCGGTGCGCGGATTTGCCGTCGTTCACTGCCTGGGCATCCTGACCTCGATGTTCAGCGCCGTGCTGGTGTCCCGGGGGCTGGTCAACCTGGTCTTCGGCGCCCGCCGCCGCCTCGACCGCCTGCCCATCGGCAATACCGACTGGCACAAGAGGCAACCCGCCTGATCCCAGGCACGGACCCGGACCGCGACAGGACAGAAAATGGAATTTTTCCGCATCCGCAAAGACATCCCCTTCATGCGCCACGCGCTGGTGTTCAACGTCATTTCGTTGATCACCTTCCTGCTGGCGGTGTTCTTCCTCGCCACCCGGGGCCTGCACCTGGGCGTCGAGTTCACGGGCGGCACGGTGATGGAGGTGAATTACGGCCACACGGCGGACATCCAGAAGATCCGGCAGACGCTGGAGCGCGTGAACCTCGGCGATGCGACGGTGCAGAGCTTCGGCAGCTCGCAGACGGCGCTGATCCGGCTGCCTTCCAAACCGGGATCCACCGGGGCGCAGCTGTCCGAGACGGTCATCGAGGCGCTGCGCGCCGAGGATTCGAGCGTCGAGCTGCGGCGCGTCGATTTCGTCGGCTCCCAGGTCGGCAGGGAACTCGTCGAGAACGGCGGCATCGCCCTGGCGCTGGTGTCCATCGGCATCGTGATCTACCTCGCGTTGCGATTCGAGTGGAAGTTCGGCGTCTCCGCGATCATCGCCAACCTGCACGACGTCGTCATCATCCTCGGCTTTTTTGCCTTCTTCCAATGGGAGTTTTCGCTGCCCGTGCTGGCGGCGATCCTGGCGGTGCTCGGCTATTCCGTGAACGAGTCGGTGGTCGTGTTCGACCGGATTCGGGAGAATTTCCGCAAGATGCGAAAGGCGTCGACCCCGGAGGTCATCAACAACGCCATCACGCGCACCATGTCACGCACCATCATCACCCACGGCAGCACCCAGTTGATGGTCACTTCCATCCTGCTCTTCGGCGGCGAGACGCTGCACTATTTCGCGCTCGCGCTGACCATCGGCATCCTGTTCGGGATCTATTCCTCGGTGCTGGTCGCTAGCCCGCTGGTCATGTGGCTCGGGGTGACGCGCGAGGATTTCATCAAGCCGGAGAAAACCAAGGAAGAGGCGGTCGTCTGACCGCGGCCCCGCCGTGGACCTGCTGACGGGCCTGCTCGACCTGGTCCTGCACCTGGACCGGCATCTTCTGGAGCTTGCCCGGGACTACGGGCCCTGGGTCTACGGCATCCTGTTCCTGATCGTCTTCCTGGAAACGGGCGTGGTCGTCACGCCCTTCCTGCCGGGCGATTCCCTGCTGTTCGTGGCGGGAACGCTGGCGGCGTCCGGCAAGCTCGACGTGCACTGGCTGGCGGGCCTGCTTGTGGTGGCCGCCATCCTCGGCGATTCGCTGAACTACGCGATTGGTCGCTATCTGGGGCCGCGCGTGTTTCGCTTCGAGGATTCGCGTTTTTTCAGGAAGGCGTACATCGAGCGCACCCACGGCTTTTTCGAGCGCCACGGCGGCAAGACCATCGTCATCGCCCGCTTCATCCCCATCATCCGCACCTACGCGCCGTTCGTCGCCGGCATCGGCGGCATGCCGTATCGCCGCTTCCTGGCGTTCAACGTGGGTGGTGCCTTGCTGTGGGTGGGGCTGCTGACCTACGCGGGGTATTTTTTCGGCAATCTGCCGGTCGTCAGGGAGAACCTGACGGCGGTGATCCTCGGCATCGTCTTCGTGTCCCTGCTGCCGGGCATCGTCGAATTCGCGCGCGCGCGCCGCGCCGTCCGGTAACCTTATACGCGCTTTGCCAGCGCGGCGGCCATCCCGGTGTAGTTACCCGGGGTGAGTGCGAGCAGCCGCTGCTTCTCTGCCGCGGGAATCTGGAGGGTGCCGATGAAGGCGTGCAGCGACTCCCTGTCGATGCCGCCCTTGCCGCGCGTGAGCGCCTTCAGCTGCTCGTACGCGTCTTCGATCCCGTAACGCTTCATTACGGTCTGGATGGGCTCGGCCAGGACGTCCCAGGCGGGGTCCAGATCGGCCGCGAGGCGGCGCTCGTCCGGCTCGAGCTTGCCCAGGCCCCGCAGGCAGGCATCATAGGCGAGCAGGCTGTAGCCCAGGCCGACCCCCATGTTGCGCAGGGCGGTGGAATCGGTGAGGTCGCGCTGCCAGCGCGACACCGGCAGCTTGGCCGACAGGTGCGACAGGATCGCATTGGCCAGGCCCAGATTGCCTTCGGAGTTCTCGAAGTCGATCGGGTTGACCTTGTGCGGCATGGTGGAGGAGCCGACCTCGCCCGCCTTGAGCTTCTGGCGGAAGTAGCCGAGCGAAATGTAGCCCCAGAAATCGCGGCACAGATCGATGAGCACCGTGTCGATCGCGGCAAGCGCGTCGCAGTACTCCGCGATCCAGTCGTGCGGCTCGATCTGCGTCGTGTAGTCGTTGTGCTGCAGGCCCAGCGATTCGACGAACGCGCGGTTGATCGCGGGCCAGTCGAGATCGGGCGCGGCGGCGAGATGCGCATTGAAGTTGCCGACCGCGCCGTTCCACTTGCCGAGGATTGCGACGCGGGTCCAGCGCTTCTCGGCGCGACGGATGCGCGCG
>DASZQJ010000015.1:0-4310 GCA_035549715.1 Burkholderiales bacterium | reverse complement strand
GCCGTCGGCGGGGATTTTCCTGCCCGCGAGCTTCTGCAGCGGGACCCAGACGATGGAGGTGGCCAGCCGTCCCACCGTTTCCAGCACGTCACCCGGCGACACCCCCACCTTGAAGTTGGAGAAGGTGCCGCTCACGCGGATGGGCGTGGCAAGGCTGAGGAACTGCGCCTTTTTCGCCTGGGGACGCATGCGCAGGTCGAGGTCCTCGGACGCGAAGTCGACGCGCCCCCTGCCCGTGACCCGCATGCGGCTGGTGTCGAGGAGGATGCTGCGGTCCGCCAGCTTGCCGTCGTTCAGGTCGAAGCGGCCGATCGCGCAGTTGATCTTCGAGGCGCTGCCGGGATCGACCGCGGGCACCAGCGCGACCAGCACGTTCACCGCCCAGAGGTCGAAGATGCCCGCCTGCATGTTCCTGGGCCAGACCGCGAACTCGATGCGCCCGTTGCCGTGGCGCAGGATCTCAGAGAGGTAGCGCGCGCGCGAACTGACGTCCATCTTCACGCTGAAGGCGCCCTGCAGGTCGGTGCCGGGTTTGGCGCGGCGCGCGAGGACCCCGTAGTCGAACCGGTCGACGTCGATGGCGAGGTTCACCTTCACGTCGGCCTCCGTGGGCTCGTAGCCCAGCAGCAGCTTCGCCGACCCGCCGGGCACGTTGACGACCACCGGGCCCAGCTCGGCGCGCCCGTTCTCGAGCTTTGCCCGCAATTGCCCGCTGCCGAGCTTGTCCTGCCCGGACAGGACCTGGTCGACCTTGACGTCGAGGTAGGCGTCCTGGCGCAGGAGCACCTCGCGGCTCAGCAGCTTCTGCGTGCGGTCCGCGCCCTCTGCGGCCTTCGCGCGCACGTCTTCCACGGTCGCCGACTTGTCGTCCTTCCCGGGCTGCTTCTCCACCGGCGACCAGTCACCGAGCCGGAAGTCGTCGAGCTGGATGTTCGGTGCGGCGAGCGACACGTCGATGCGCGGGCGGCCTCCGGCGGTGACGAGCTGGCCGCGGCCATTGAGCACGCTCTGGCCGACCTGGAGCGTGAGGTCCGGCACCTCGTAGCCCCGGGGCGACATGCGGAACTTCCCGGTGGCCGACCACGGACCCCAGGGCGGCAGCGAGGCGCGCGCCAGCGGGTTGAGCGCGTCGAAGCGCGGGCCCCTCATGTCCAGGGCGAGTTCGATCTCGCTGCCCAGCGGGCGGGCGAGCGCGCCTGAGAGGTCGATGCGCGTCCGGGCGGCCTCGGCCTCGAAGCGAAAGGGCAGCGGCAGCCTGGGGTTCACGAGCTCGTCCGCGCGGGCGGTCTCCAGTGCCAGGCGCACCGGGATGTCGTCGAGCCCGCCCTGGATCGAGAGGCGCACCGGCTTGCCGGGCTCGGCGCGCAGTTCCCCCTTGTCGACCGCGATCCTTGCCTCGCCTTTGGTGTTGGCGTCGCGCAGCACGATGCGCCCGCCGTTGATCTGGCCGATCAGCTCGGAGCGGGCGAGCATGTCGCCCAGGCGGCTGGCGCGCGCCACCAGGTTGATGCCGAATTCCCGGAACGTCGCGTCGATGTTGGCCGCGACGCCGAACCGGCGCATCAGCGCCCCGGCATCGATGTCGTTGGCGAACAGCCACAGTCCCGCGCTGGGCTCGGCGCCGCGCAGGTCGAGCAGGACGGCGCCGGTGAATGCCGTGCCGGCCACCGTGGCGGCGAACGGGGAGGGATGCATGTAGCCCTCGCGGATGCGGCCGTCGAAGCTCACGTCGCGCGCGTCGAGCGGGCTGTTGGCGAAACGCTTCACCCGCACCTCGATGTCCGCGTCTGTGAGGTCGATGCCCTGCGGCAGGATCGGCACGTCGAGCACCGGCCGCTGCCCACCCTCCGGCTTTTTCTGCCTTTCGCCCACGGGCATCAGCGATTCCAGTTCGAGGACGTCGACCTGTTCGGCGGCGAGCTTCACCCGCACCAGCGGCTGGGCGCCGATGCCGGTGCGCGCGAGGTCGGCCGCCAGGGTCGTACGGCCGAGCTTGAACAGCACGTTGTCCAGGCGCCACTCGCTCGTGCGCATCGAGGCCTTGCCGGACAGCGACGCGGGAGCCTCGGCACCGGGGCGGAAGCCGAACCAGCTTGCCATCTCGCCGGCCCGCGGGGCGGAAACGTCGAAGGCGATCTCCGGGCCGCGGTCCGCCGCGGGCGCTTGCAGGACGCCCTTCAGGCTGGCGCGCACGCTGCCGGAGCGCAGCTCGAAATCGAGCGGAGAGCGGCCCTCCAGCATCAGCGGCTCGAGGGCCGCGGCGCGCAGGCGGGCCTTAAAGGGATGGCCAAGCAGCGAACCGTCCATGTCGCCGGCGAGCGGCTGCCCGGGCGGGAGCGCGACCCGCAAGCGCTCGAGGCCGAACGCCACCGGCCGGCCGCCTTCGAGGTTGCCATAGGTGAAGCGTCCGTCGTCGATGGCCAGACGCACGTCGAGGCTGCGCACCAGCTCGCTCACCTGGTCGCCGGTCGCGGACAGACGCAGGTCGAAGCGGCCGAGTCGTCCCTTGAGCCCCTCCACGCCGAGCAGCAGCTGTGCCAGGCCGCCGAGGTCGGAATTCCGGGTCCCGAGCGCGAGGCGGAAATTGGGGGGGGACGCGGTGCTGTCGGCGCTCGCATTGCCGGAGAGCACGACGCCCGCGATGCGCGCGCCCACCGGCACGTCGAGCTTGCCGTCCTGGAGACGAACGTGCAGGAAGGCGTCCCGGACGTCGCCCGGCAGGCTCAGCCACTGCTGCACGCCCAGCACCAGGTCCACGTCGGCGGCGGAAGCCTGCTTGAGGCTGAAGGTCGCGCTGGACAGGTCGCGGTAGAGGTCGCCCAGGTTGCGCGGCGGGGTGCTGTCCTCGCGCGGCTTCTCGCCGAGGAAGGGCCGCAGGTCGAGCGAGGGCAGGAGCAGCTCGCCGCTGACCTTCGGGCGCGCGCCGGTCGAGTCGATGTCGAGGTGGCCGGTCAGCGTCGTGCGGCCCATGACACCTGTGAGCTGGGTGAGGGCGACCTTGCGCGGACCGTACCTGACCGTGCCCGCGACGCCGGCGGCGCCGACGTCGGGAAGCCGGGCCTGGAACAGGCGCTCGAATTCCGTCAGGCTCTCGGTGCCCAGGCCGAACACGACTTCGCCGCTGCTGCCGCTCACGTGGCCTTCCAGCGTGAGCGTGGAACTGAGAAAGGTCAGCACCATCCTGACGGGCCAGGGTTTGTCGAACGACAGGTCCGCCAGCCGTCCGCCCGTGAATTCCAACCGGTAGGGGAAGCTCTTCTCCACCGCGCCTTCGAGTGTCATCGCGAACGGCTGGTCGGCCGGGGACGTCGCCTTGAGCGAATGCAGGTCGAAGAAATGCGGCTTGCCGTCGCTGCCCGCGTACTCGACGTTCAGGCGCTCCAGGGAAACACGCTGGATGTCGAGCAGGGTGACGGCTTCCCCGGCCGTGATGGCAGGCGCCCCGCCGGCCGGCCCCGGTGCCTTGCGCGGCCCTGCGAAGGTCCAGTTGTTGCTGCCGTCTGCGCGCAGCTGCAGCAGCACGCGCACGTCGCTTCCGGACAGCTCCTCGATCTGCAGGCGCTTGCGGAACAGCAGGGGCCAGAGGTCGACGTTCAGGCGCGCCTCGCCCAGGCTGGCGAATTCGCCGCCGGTGAAGCCCGGCGCGTTGGCGATGTGCAGGCCGCCCACGAGCAGCTTGGGCTGCGCCGAGACTTCCATGCGCACCGGACCGTCGAAGCGCACCGGCCGGCCGATGTTCTCGGCGAATGTCGCCGCGAGGCGCTCGCGCAGCGGCGAGGCGTCGATCGTGACGCCGACGAACGTGACGTACAGGACGAGCGCCAGCACGAGCAGGACCAGCGATCCCGCCGCCAGCAGCGTCCATCGCAGCACCCGTTTCGCGTGGGTGGTCAGCTTGTGGGGCATCGGTTCGGACCCTTGACCCGCGCGCGGGGCATTGGCGGCCCGCCGCGGCTAGACAGCCGGCGCCAGCAGCGGGTTCAGCGCAGCACGCTGCTCGCTTGCGCCTCGCGCACGATCATGTCCACGTCTTCGGGCAGCATGAGGCGCTCGGCTTCCAGCTTTTTCGCCGCTTCCGTGACCTTCGCCACGTAGCCTTCGTGGCTGCCGTAGAGCTCTTCCAGGGACGGTCGCGGATCGTTCGCGGCCTGGGCTTGTTCGCGCGTGCGCGGCAGGGGCAACGTCGAGCCCAGCAGGTCGCACAGGTCGGGGCCGCCGAATTCCTGCGTCCGGGTGTTCCAGCCGAGCAGCGTTGCCACCGGCGCTTCCACCAGGGGATGGCGGATGCCGGCGATGTCGTTGCCGATCGC
>DASZQJ010000014.1:0-8313 GCA_035549715.1 Burkholderiales bacterium | reverse complement strand
ATGACCGCCGCCGTGGCCAGCAGCCGCTGGCTTTCCCGGAGCGGCGCTTCGCCGACCGCCGCGGCCGCCAGGTGCGCGCCGTCGCCTGAGGTTCGCCTGTCCCGGCGAAGTTGCCGGAGTGCAAGCACTGGAACGGGCGCCCGAGAGGGCGCCCGTTTTTCTTTGCATGCGCTTCGCGCCCGGAGCCGGGACGCGAAGGAAAGGCGAAGGCCACGAAGGAAGGCAAGTCCACGTGTTGCAACGGGAAGGCGTCTCGGCCAATCGCCATCCGCCGTCGATTCGCAGGGATCCTGGCATCGCCTTCCCTTCCTGTTCCCTGCGTTGGATCAGTCCGCACCCGCGGACGCCGCGGCGCGCCGCTCGGCGAGCTGCCCCGCCACGGATCGGACGAGCGCGTCGAAGTGCCGCAGCGCCTCCGGCGGGCCCTTGTACTCGATCCACAGGGCGCCTTCGTCCAGGCGCATGAGCATGATCTGCATCGAGGCGCCTTTCAGCCGGTAGGTCGCCACCGCGGTGTCCGGGTCGGACGGCGTCACCGCCGAACGCACGCAGCCGTCGCGCCGGCAAAGCTCGCGGATGAGCGAATCGGGGGTGACCTTGTCCGGTTCGCGCCGGAACAGCGTCAGGCGCGCGTCCGCATCCTTGACCACGAGCAGGTTCTCCCCGGGAACCACGATGCTCTGGTTCACCGCCGGCACGACGCGCAACTGGTGCCAGTACACCGCATTGGGATAGCGGTAGTTCTCCCAGGCCCGGGCAATGTGATCGAGGCCGAGGCCGGCGGCGATGAGGCTGCAGCCAAAGGCGAGGAAAGCGACCTGCAAGGGTGTGAATCGACCCATGAGCCCGAACCATACCGGAAGCCGCGCCGGCGGCTCAAGAGGATGCTTGACGCTGTATACGGCGATCGGGCACCTTACGCGGCTGTTTGCCGTCTTTGCGGATTTCATTGGGTGCGAAAGTGACGCTGGTCGAAAAGCTCAGGAGCCAGATGGCGCTGCCGGTGATCGGCGCGCCCATGTTCATCGTCGGCAACCCCGACCTGGTCGTCGGCCAGTGCGCCTCCGGGGTGATCGGCTCCTTCCCCGCCCTCAACGCCCGACCTCCCGAGGCGCTCGAGGAATGGCTGTCGACGATCAAGGCGGCGCTCGACCAGGAGAAAAAGGCCAATCCCGGCGCGAAAGTCGCGCCCTTTGCCGTCAACCAGATCATCCACCAGTCCAACGACCGCCTCGACCGCGACCTCGATGCCTGCGTCCGCCACGAGGTGCCGATGGTCATCACCAGCCTGCGCGCGCCGGACGACGTCGTGAAGCGCGTGCATGCCTACGGGGGCGTGGTGTTCCACGACGTGGTCAACATCCGCCATGCGCAAAAGGCCCTGGAGGCCGGCGTCGACGGCCTCATCCTGGTGTGCGCAGGCGCGGGGGGGCATGCCGGCATGCTCAGCCCCTTCGCGCTGGTGCGCGAGGTGAGGCGCTTTTTCGACGGTCCCGTCGCGCTGTCGGGCGCCATCACCGATGGCGCCGGGGTGCTCGCGGCGCAGGCGATGGGCGCGGACTTCGCCTACATCGGCACCCGCTTCATCGCCACCCGCGAGGCGAACGCACCGGATGCCTACAAGCAGATGATCGTGCAGAGCAAGGCGGCGGACGTGGTGTACACCCCCTACTTCACCGGGGTGCACGGCAACTACCTGAAGCCGAGCATCGTCGCTGCGGGCCTGGATCCGGACAACCTCCCGCACGCGGACAAGACCGCCATGAATTTCGGCTCGGCGCGCGACAAGCCCAAGGCCTGGAAGGAGATCTGGGGCGCGGGGCAGGGGGTGGGCAACATCGGCGACGTGCCGCCCGTGCGCGAGCTGGTCGCCCGGCTGCACCGGGAGTACCAGGAGGCCCGCGAGCGGCTCCGGAGTACCGCCGGTTGAACCTCCCGGCGAACAATTCGCGGCCGGCTGTCATCGGGAGGCCGCGAGCTGCGTTACAGTCCCGGCATAAGCCGGGCCGGACCCCCTGATATGATGGGCATGCGTTGCCGGGGGTGGTGAGCCCCCGGTTTGGTTTCAATATTTGTTCCGGCGACCCGCTCCAGCCCGCCGCCGGCCACCAATAGAGCACAGACAAAAAGAACATCAGGCATCCGGGCGCTAGGCCCGGATGGACCGCGGCTTTCGTTCCGCCGCGCGCCCGCGCGCCTGCCACCGACCGCCATGTGGATCGTCCAGCTTGCCCTTCGCCGTCCCTACACGTTCATCGTGCTGGGGCTGCTGATCCTGATCATCGGCCCGCTCGCCATCCTGCGGATGCCGACGGACATCTTTCCCAACATCAACATCCCGGTGGTGAGCACCATCTGGCGCTATACCGGCCTGTCGACGGATGAAATGGAGGGCCGCATCGTCTCCAACTACGAGCGTGCGATGTCGGCCACCGTCAACGACATCGCCCGCATCGAGTCGCAGACCTACAACGGTGTCGGCGTGGTCAAGGTGTTCTTCCACCCCACCGCCAACATCCCGGCTTCGCTGGCGCAGATCATCGCCATCGCGCAGACCGTGATCGGCGGCTACCCGCAGGGCACCACCGCCCCGCTGATCCTGCAATACAACGCCTCGACCGTTCCGATCCTGCAGCTGTCGCTCACCAGCAAGACGCTGGCCGAGCACGAGATGTTCGACCTGGCGAACAGCTTCATGCGCACCCAGCTCGCGACCGTCCAGGGCGCCGTGATGCCGTACCCGTACGGCGGCAAGTTCCGCTCCGTCATGGTGGACATCGACAACCGCAAGCTGCAGGCGCGCAACCTGTCCCCGGTGGACGTGGTGAACGCGGTGAACGCGCAGAACCTGGTGCTGCCCACGGGCTCCGCGAAGATCGGCGAGTACGAATACAACATCGCGATGAACGGCAGCCCCAGGACCATCGCGGAGCTCAACGACCTGCCGGTCCGGACGGTCAACGGGAACACCACTTACATACGCGACGTGGCGCAGGTCCACGACGGCTTCCAGCCCCAGACCAACATCGTGCGCCACGACGGCCAGCGCGCCGTGCTGGTGAACATCCTCAAATACGGCACCGCCTCCACGCTGGACATCGTGGACCGCGTCAAGGCCGAGCTGCCCAAGATGCAGGCGGGCCTGCCGCCGGACCTGGTGGTCAAGACCGCGGTGGACCAGTCGATCTTCGTGCGCGCGGCGGTGGACGGCGTCGTGCACGAGGCGATCCTCGCCGGCTGCCTCACGGCGCTCATGATCCTGGTGTTCCTGGGCAGCTGGCGCAGCACGCTCATCATCGCCGTCACCATCCCGCTGGCGATCCTGACCTCGCTGATCGCGCTCTATGCCCTGGGGGAAACCCTCAACATCATGACCCTCGGCGGGCTCGCGCTCGCGGTGGGCATCCTGGTCGACGATGCCACGGTGGCCATCGAGAACATCAGCCAGCACCTGGAGCAGGGCAAGCCGCTCGACCTGGCGATCCTCGAGGGCGCACAGCAGATCGCCATCCCGACCTTCGTCTCCACGCTGGCCATCTGCATCGTCTTCGTGCCGATGTTCCTGCTCACCGGGGTGGCGCGCTACCTGTTCGTGCCCATGGCCGAAGCCGTCGTGTTCGCGATGCTCGCCTCCTACGTGTTCTCGCGGACGCTGGTGCCGACGCTGGCGAAATACCTGCTCAAGGCCGGGGTGCTCGACGAGCACGGGCATCCGAAGCCGAGCCGCAACCCCTTCGTGCGCTTCCACCGCGCCTTCGAAGTGCGCTTCGAGCAGGCGCGGGAGGTCTACCGCGGGTTCCTCGCGCGCTGCATGGGCCACCAGAAGACCTTCATGGTGCTGTTCTTCGGCGCCTGCGTGCTTTCCGCCGGCCTGCTGCCCTTCGTCGGGCGTGACTTCTTCCCGAGCGTGGACGCCGGCCAGTTCAAGCTGCACGCGCGCGCCAAGACGGGCACCCGCATCGAGGAGATGGCGCGCCTGTGCGACCTCGTGGAGGCGGAGATCCGCCGCATCATCCCGCCCGCGGAGCTGGCGACGATCATCGACAACATCGGCCTGCCGCTGTCGGGCACCAACATGTCGTACAACATGTCGGGCACCCTCGGCCCCGCCGACGCCGACATCCAGGTGGCCCTCAATCCCGGGCACGGGCCGACCGCGCACTACATGAAGCAGCTGCGGGAGGAACTGCCGAGGAAGTTCCCCGGCATGACCTTCTATTTTCTGCCCTCGGACATCGTCAGCCAGATCCTCAACTTCGGCCTGCCGGCGCCGATCGACGTGCAGGTGGTGGGCCGCAACGTCGAGGCCAACCGCGCCTTCGCGACGGGGCTGTTCCAGAAGCTGCGCCAGGTCCCCGGCATCGCCGACCTGCGCATCCACCAGCCCTTCGACCATCCGCGCCTGGACATCAACGTGGACCGCACCCGCGTGCAGCAGGCGGGCTATACGCAGAAGGACATCGCGCAGAACCTGCTGGTGGCCCTGTCGGGCAGCTTCCAGACCAGTCCTTCGTTCTGGCTTAACCCGAAGAACGGCGTGACCTACAACATCATCACCCAGACGCCGCAGTACCAGGTGAACTCCCTGCAGTCGCTCGCCAACATCCCGGTGTCGACCGCCGACGGGTCGAATCGCGGCATCCTCGGCGACTTTGCCAGTGTGACGCGGAGCGCCGAGCGCGCCGTGTCCAGCCACTGGAACGTGCAGCCGGTGATCGACATCTTCGGCGCCGTGCAGGGGCGCGACCTGGGCGGGGCGGCCGACGACATCAACGCCATCGTCGATGCGTCGATGAAGGACCTGCCCAAGGGCTCGCGGCTGATCGTGCGCGGCCAGATCGAGACCATGCTGTCCTCGTTCCAGGGCCTGTTCTTCGGCCTGATCTTTGCCGTCGTGCTGGTCTACCTGCTGATGGTGGTGAACTTCCAGTCCTGGCTCGACCCCTTCATCATCATCACTGCGCTGCCGGCGGCCCTTGCCGGCATCGTCTGGATGCTGTTCACCACCGGCACCACGGTCAGCGTCCCGGCGTTGACCGGCGCGATCATGGCGATGGGCATCGCCACCGCCAACTCCATCCTGGTGGTGAGCTTCGCGCGCGAGCGCCTGCAGGCGGGCGATGATTCGATCACGGCGGCGCTCGCCGCGGGTTTCAGCCGCTTCCGGCCCGTGCTGATGACGGCCCTGGCGATGATCATCGGCATGATCCCCATGTCGCTGGGCATGGGCGAGGGGGGCGAGCAGAACGCGCCGCTGGGCCGGGCGGTCATCGGCGGGCTGCTGCTGGCCACCGTTGCGACCCTGCTGTTCGTGCCGGTCGTGTTTGCGTTCATCCATGGTTTCCTCGGCCGCCGCCGCGACCAGGCGCGCCCCGACCCGCAACCCGCCTGAACCAGAGACCCCGACATGGCGAAAGAACCCCGATACGACAACCCGCTGCGCGACTCTGACCTGCTGTCGGCCTATGCGCCGCGAGTGGAGCGCCGCGGATCCCCGATGCGCTGGCTGCTGCTTGCCGCCTTCCTGCTGCTCGTCGCCGCGACCTGGTTCCTCGGCATCCAGCCCAGGCTGCAGGCGCACGCGGAGCTGAAGAAGGAGGCGGCCGCCTCGGCCGTGATCTCCGTCTCCGTGGTCAGGCCGAAGTCCGCCAGCGCGGTGCAGGAGCTGGTCCTGCCCGGCAACATGCAGGCCTTCTCCGATACCCCGATCTACGCCCGCACCGATGGCTACCTGAAGCGCTGGACGGCGGACATCGGCAAGAAGGTGAAGGCGGGCGAGCTGCTCGCCGAGATCGACGCCCCCGAGCTGGACGACCAGCTTGCCCAGGCGCGGGCGGACCATGCGACGGCCGAGGCGAACTACCGCTTCGCCGAGTCCACGGCGGCGCGCTGGGAGAACCTGCTGAAGACCGACTCCGTTTCGCGCCAGGAAGTGGACGAGAAGCGCAACGACATGGCGGCCCGCAAGGCCGTGCTCGAAGCCGCGCGGTTCAACGTCGCCCGCCTGGAGAAGCTGCAATCCTACAAGCGGCTCCATGCCCCCTTCGACGGCGTGATCACCGCGCGCAACGTAGACGTCGGCATGCTGATCGACGCGGGCGGCGGTGCCGGCAAGGAATTGTTCCACATTGCCTCGACCACGCGCCTGCGGGTGTTCGTCAACGTGCCGCAGCAGAACGCGCGTGCCGTCACGCCGGGCGCCGAGGCCGAGATCACGCTCGCCGAATTCCCGGGCCGCAAGTTCAAGGGCAAGGTGGCGCGCAGCTCCCAGGCCATCGACGCCTCGGCCCGCACGCTGCTCGCGGAAGTGGATGTGGACAACGCCTCGGGCGAGCTGCTGCCCGGCGGCTATGCCCAGGTGCACCTGAAGCTCGGCACGCCGCAGCAGGCCCTGCTGCTGCCGGTCAACACGCTGCTGTTCCGGCCCGACGGGGTCAACGTCGCGGTGGTCCAGGGCGACAAGGCCGTGCTCACGCCCATCAAGCTCGGCCGCGACTTCGGCACCGAGGTCGAGGTCGTCTCGGGCATCACCGGCGCCGATGCGATCGTGGTCAACCCGTCCGACTCGCTGGCTTCCGGCGCGCAGGTGCGCGTGCTGCAGGAAGCCGCGAAAAAGGAATGACGCGCATGGCCTGGCCGCGCTGCGTCCCGGCGCTGGTGCTCGCGCTTTCCCTGGCGGCCTGCAAGCTCGGGCCCGACTACGTCAAGCCGGATTTGAAGCTGCCGGCGGGCTACAAGGAAACGGCGGCGGACGGAGGCGTCTGGAAGGTTGCGGAACCTGCCGACCACGCCGAGCGCGGCCAGTGGTGGAGGATTTACAACGACCCGCTGCTCAACGCGTTGCAGGACGTGGCCACCAGTTCGAATGAAGACCTCAAGGTCGCCGAGTCGCAGTACCGCCAGGCCCGCGCTTTCGCGCAGGCGGCGCGCGGCGCCTACCTGCCGACCGTGAACGCCGGCGCCTCGGTCACGCGGTTCAGGGAATCGCGCAATGCGCACAACGCGCCGGCCGACATCGGTCCCGCCACCGGATACCGGCTGCCGCTCGACGTCTCCTGGGAGATCGACGTCTGGGGCCGCGTGCGCCGCTCGGTGGAATCCGCGCAGGCGAGCGCCCAGGCGTCGGCCGCGCAGCTCGCCGCCATCCGGCTGAGCATCCAGACCGAGCTCGCCATCGACTATTTCCTGTTGCGCGGCCTCGATGCGGAGAAGCAGGTCCTCGAACGCACCCTCGTGGCTTATCGCAAGGCGCACGAGCTCACGCTCAATCGCCGTGAGGGAGGCGTGGCGTCCGATGCCGACGTCGCCCAGGCCGAAACGCAGCTTCGCACCGCGGAGGCCCAGGCCGTCAACCTCGGCGTGCAACGGGCCCAGCTCGAGCATGCCATCGCCGTGCTGCTCGGCAAGGCTCCGGTCGATTTCTCGATCCCCGAATCGGCGCTCGATGCAGCGCCGCCGGTGATTCCCCTGTCGTTGCCTTCCGAATTGCTGGAGCGCCGGCCCGACATCGCCGCGGCCGAACGCCAGGTGGCATCCGCGAATGCGCAGATCGGCGTGGCGAAAGCCGCCTTCTATCCTTCGCTCAGCCTGGGGGCCGGCCTGGGTTTCGAGAGCGCCAAGGCGTCGAACTGGTTCGACTGGCCCAGCCGCTTCTGGTCGGTGGGCCCGGCGGCGGCCATGACCCTGTTCGACGGGGGACGCCGCCAGGCACTGACCGAGCAGGCGATCGCCGCCTACGACGGCACCGTCGCGGCCTATCGCCAGACAGTGCTCAATGCCTTCCAGGACGTGGAGGACAACCTCACGGAACTGCGCATCCTCGCCGAGGAGGCCAGGATCACGGACGCGGCGGTCAAGGCGTCGCAGCGCTCCGTGGCGCAGACGATGAACCGTTACAACGCCGGTGCCTCCAGCTACCTCGAGGTGGTGGTGGCCCAGACCTTCGCCCTGACCAACGAGCGCGCAGCGGCGGACGTGGCGCGCCGGCGCATGATGGCGAGCGCCCGGCTGGTGAAGGCGGCGGGGGGCGGGTGGACGGTCGACCAGCTTCCGCCGATGGCGGAAGCTTCAGGCGCCAGGCACTAGGCGCGAGGCGCGAGGCTGGAACAGGGCCGTCCTCGGGCCTCGGTCCTCGAGGCTCGCGCCTGGGACACTTGTCACTTACCGTGACAAGTGTCCTTGTAGATCGAATTCTTCGGCGCGGCGAACACGCGGCGCACCATCGGCTCGAAGAACTCCAGCGGCGCGCACGCCATGCGCGGATCGAACGCCGGATTGTCGTAGACCTCGCAAAAGCGCGCGGTGCGCTCGAAG
>DASZQJ010000013.1:0-3643 GCA_035549715.1 Burkholderiales bacterium | reverse complement strand
GGCTGGCTGCGCAGCTTCCACACCTTTTCGTTCGCCGGTTACTACGACCCCCGGCACATGGGGTTCGGACCGCTGCGGGTCATCAACGAGGACCGGGTCGACCCGGGCGAGGGCTTCGGCAAGCACCCGCACCGGGACATGGAGATCATCAGCTACGTGCTCGACGGCGAACTGGAGCACAAGGACAGCATGGGCAACGGCTCCATCATCCGGCCCGGCGACGTGCAGCGCATGAGCGCCGGCACGGGCGTGTTCCACAGCGAGTACAACCCGTCGCCGTCGAAGCCGGTGCACTTCCTGCAGATCTGGATCGAGCCATCGGAGGAGGGCATCGCGCCGAGCTACGAGCAGAAGTTCTTTTCGCCCGAGGACAAGCGCGGCCGGCTGCGCCTGCTGGCCTCCCGCGACGGCCGCGACGGCTCGGTGAAGATCCACCAGGACGCCGCCCTGTACGCGACGCTGGTCGACGGCGACGAGAGCGTGACGCACGACATCGCGCCCGGCCGCAAGGCCTACGTGCACGTCGCGCGCGGCTCCGCGATCGTCAACGGCCAGACGCTGGGCGCGGGCGATGCGCTCAAGGTCGAGCGCGAATCGAAAGTCGAGATCGGCGACGGACGGCAGGCGGAAATCCTGTTGTTCGACCTCGCCTGAGAAAGGAACGCACATGAGCACCGTACTGGCAACCAAAGCCGCCGCGGGCAACCGCAGCGCGGCCCGCGTGATCCGCAGCCACCCGGCGCAGCCCGCGCCGGGGCTGGATGTGCTGCGCCCGTTCCCGGGGCCGCAGCTCGACTACGCGAGCCCCTTCCTGATGCTCGACCACTTCGGCCCGGACCGCATCCGCCCGGGCGACGAGGGCGGGCTCAACCCGCACCCGCACCGCGGCTTCGAGACCGTGACCTTCCTGTTCCAGGGGTCGATGGAGCACCAGGATTCCTCGGGCGGTCGCGGCATCCTCAAGCCCGGCAGCGTGCAGTGGATGACGGCGGGCTCGGGCATCGTCCACGCCGAGTATCGCGAGAAGGAATTCGCGCGCACGGGCGGCATCCTCGAGGGTGTGCAGCTGTGGCTCAACCTGCCGCGCAAGTACAAGATGGAAAAGCCGCACTACCAGGACCTGCAGCCGGAGGCGATCCCGGTCGTTCAGGTCGAAGGCGGCGAAGTGCGCGTGGTCGCGGGCGAGCAACTCGGCGTCCGGGGCCCGGCGGTGTCGTACACGCCGGTGACCGCCGTGCGAATCGACCTGCAGGCGGGGGCTCGCGTCACCTTGCGCGCCCCCGCCGGGCATAACGCCTATCTGTATGCGGTCAGCGGCAGTGGCCGCGCGGGGGGCGCCGCGTTCGCCGCCACGCAACTGGTGGAGTTCCGCGACGACGGCGAAGCCGTCGAGGTCGAAGCCGGCGAAGCCCTCGAGGCGCTGTTCCTGGCCGGCGAGCCCATCGACGAGCCCGTCGTCTCGTGGGGCCCCTTCGTCATGAACACGCGGGAGGAAATCCTCCAGGCGCGCGACGACTACCTCGCCGGGCGCATGGGCCGGCTCGACGAGCGTTCCTGATGTAACGCCAAAGGCGGACTTACCACAGAGGCACAGAGGACACAGAGAAACACGACGAGCGAAGCTGCATTACGCCCGGGGTCCGCCCACAATCCCGAGCCGGTACTTATCCGCCGATCCTTCTCCCGTTTTCGCCTTTCCTCTGTGTCCTCTGTGCCTCTGTGGTGAAAACTGTCCTGGACGTTTTCTGACCTCCAAAGCGCCATGATTCGAAGGTTTGTAGAATCGCGGCGTTTGTCTTTTTGGGAGCGGAGATGAAAATATTCGTTACGGGCGCCACCGGTTACATCGGCGGGTCGGTTGCCGACGCGCTGCTCAAGCACGGCCACGCCGTCACCGGACTGGTCCGCACCGAAGAGGGCGCCAGGCAGTTGCAGGCGCGCGGCATGAAGACCGTCCTCGGCACGCTGGATGATGCCGAGATCATCTCGAAAGCGGCGCACGAAGCCGAGGCGGTGATCGATACGGCCGAAGCCAACCATCCCGGCGTGGTCGACGCCATCGCCGCCGCGGTGCGCGGCTCCGGCAAGGCCTTCCTCCACACCAGCGGCTCCGGCATCGTCGCCACCGACGCCCGGGGCGAGCTGGTCGATGCCATCTACGACGAGTATTCCAGCTTCACGCCCTCGTTCCCGCGCATGGTCCAGCGCGCCGCCATCGACCAGGTGGTGTTCGATTGCGCGAAGCAGGGCGTGCGCTCGGTCGTCATCCGGCCCACCATGATCTACGGCGGCGGGCGCGGCGTGCGCACCGAGAGCGCCCAGATCCCCGCGCTCATCGACAACGCGAAAAAGGCCGGCGTCGGGCTGCACATCGGCCGCGGCGAGAACCGCTGGGCCAACGTGCACATCGACGACGTCGCGGACCTGTACCTGCTGGCGCTGGAGAAGGCCCCGGCCGGCGCGCTGTACTACGCCGAGAACGGCGAGGAGGCGCTGAAGGACATCGCCGCAGCCATTAGTCGACTCCTGGGCTTCGGCGGCAAGACACGGAACTGGTCGCCCGAGGACGCGGAACAGGCGTTGGGACCGAAATCGCACTCGTCGTTCGCTTCGAACAGCCGGGTGCGGGGGAAGCGCTCACGCGCGGAGCTGGGCTGGAAGCCGAAGGGAATCCCGGTGTTCGAGGAGATCGAGCGGGGGCATTACAAGCGGGTGCACGGGTTCTGACGACCGTCCATTTCAGTTGAGCCGCACGTACTCGTAATCGGTCGGCATGCCATTGATGCCCCGCTCCGGCGGGGCAATCCACCCCGCCATCTTCCCCGGCTCGACCACGCGCTGCATCAGGCTGTGCACGAAGGCGCGGTCGGCTTCCGTGGGCAGCCATTCCGGGGTGCGACGGTCGAATTCCTCGCGTGAGATCGCATTCCCCTGGGGATCGGTGGCCACGCCGGCCCAGGCGCCGATGCTCCGGCGGAATTTCGGGCTGGGGAGCGCCAGCCGGAACTCGTGGCCCGCGCGCTGGATCTGGTTGTTCCAGCGCTTCAGTCCCATCTCGCAGTCCTTGATGTAGGACTGGCGCATCACCTCGTTCATGGCGTTGCGCAGCGCCACGGATTCCTTGCCTTGCGGCGTTTCCAGGTTGAAGCTCGCGTCGGCGCAGACGTGGTCTTCGTACTGCGATTCGTCCGGCCGGCCCTTGATGCCGCTGGCGAAGGAGCTGGCCGCGTTGGAGGAGACTTCCGATCCGAACAGGTCCAGCGACGAGGTGAACCAGAAATTCAAATAACGCTGGATGGTCGGCAGGTCCACTGCGCCGGCGTTGCGCACCGCCTGTGGGTCCTCGGTGCCGAGTTCCTTCATCACTTCGAGAGTGCGCTTCACCACCCGGCCGACGCCCGTTTCGCCGACGAACATGTGGTGGGCCTCTTCCGTCAACATGAAGCGGCAGGTGCGCGCCAGCGGGTCGAAGCCCGATTCCGCGAGGCTCTTCAACTGGAATTTGCCGTCGCGGTCGGTGAAGTACGTGAACATGAAAAACGACAGCCAGTCGCTGATCGGCTCGTTGAAGGTGCCGAGGATGCGGGGCTTGTCGGCGTCGCCGGAATGACGGGAAAGGAGCTCCTCCGCCTCCTCGCGGCCG
>DASZQJ010000012.1:0-28724 GCA_035549715.1 Burkholderiales bacterium | reverse complement strand
GCCACCCGATCGGCGCCTCGGGTTGCCGCATCCTGGTGACCCTGCTGCACGAGATGATCCGTCGCGACGCGAAAAAGGGGCTCGCCTCGCTGTGCATCGGCGGCGGCATGGGCGTCGCGCTGGCGATCGAACGATAGGCTTGCAATCGGGAACCACGGAGGACTCGGAGGACACGTAGCGAACGAATGCGGGGTGCAAGGCATGGAATCCGGGTTGAGCGCCAACGACGGGCCTGGTCCAGCCCGGCTTCCATCCCTTCGCTTCCTCCGTGCCCTCCGTGGTTCATGACGTAGAGACCTGGAGAAACAGATGAGCAATGGACGTGAAGTCGTAGTGATCTCGGGTGTGCGCACCGCCGTCGGCGATTTCGGCGGCAGCCTGAAGGATTTCGCCCCGACCGACCTCGCCGCACGCTGCGTGCGCGAAGCGCTTTCACGGGCGAAGGTCGCGCCGGAGGAAGTCGGCCACGTGGTTTTCGGCAACGTGATCCATACCGAGCCGAAGGACATGTACCTGTCACGGGTGGCGGCCATGAACGGGGGCATCCCCAAGGAAGTGCCCGCCATGACGCTCAACCGCCTGTGCGGCAGCGGCCTGCAGGCGATCGTCACGGCCTCGCAGATCATCGCGCTGGGCGATGCGGACATCGCCGTGGCCGGCGGGGCCGAATCGATGAGCCGCGCCAACTACTGGCTGCCGAGCGCCCGCTGGGGCTCGAAGATGGGCGACCAGGTCGTGATGGATTCCCTGGTCGGCGCGCTGTCCGACCCGTTCGATGCCAACCACATGGGGGTGACCGCGGAGAACGTCGCTGCGAAGTACGGCATCTCGCGCGGGCTGCAGGACGAGTTTTCCGTCGAGAGCCACCGGCGTGCCGCCAACGCGATCGCGAAAGGCCACTTCAAGGAGCAGATCCTGCCCATTGAGATCAGGGATCGCAAGGGTACAAAGCTGTTCGACACGGACGAGCACGTGCGCTCGGACGTGACCCTGGAAAACCTCGCGAAGCTCAAGACGGTGTTCAAGAAGGACGGCACCGTCACGGCGGGCAACGCTTCCGGGATCAACGACGGCGCCGCCGCGGTGGTGTTGATGGAACGCAAGGCCGCCGAGAAAAAGGGCCTGAAGCCGATGGCGCGCCTGGTGGCCTACGGCCACGCCGGCGTGGAGCCTTCGCTGATGGGCCTCGGGCCGATCCCCGCCGTGCAGAATGCCATGAAGAAGGCCGGCCTCAAGGTCGCCGACATGGACGTGATCGAGTCCAACGAGGCTTTCGCGGCACAGGCCTGCGCCGTGGCGAAGGACCTCGGCTTCGATCCGAAGAAGGCGAACCCGAACGGCGGCGCCGTGGCCCTGGGCCACCCGGTCGGCGCGACGGGCTGCATCATCTCGGTCAAGGCCCTCTACGAGCTGCAGCGCATCGGCGGCAGGTACGCGCTGGTCACCATGTGCATCGGCGGCGGCCAGGGGATCGCAGCAATTTACGAACGCCTCTGACATTCGCGAACGGCTGCGGGGACCCGGGGCGGGGAAGAAGGATCCGGGCCCCGATCAGGAGGGCGGTGCATTGCACCGCCCTTTGCTTTCCGCCCCTCACGCTTCACCGCCTGCGCGGCGCAGCTCCGCCAGTTCATGCAGGCAGAAGTGGATGAACGCCAGGGCCGCGAAGGTCGGCGCCACCAGGTTCACGACCGGCACGAAATAAAGCAGGCCCGTCGCCAGTCCGAGCAGCAGCAAGCGCCCCTTCGTCCGCTCGACCACCTCCCGCATCTCGTCGGCCGAGGCGTGCTCGGACAAGGCGTCATAGCGGAACAGCCGTTGGTTGAGGCGGGCGGACAAGAGCAGGGAAAGCAGGGCCCCGATGGGCGCAAACAGCCAGAACGGCAGGACCAGGAGCCACAGCACCAGGAAACCGGCGATGGCCGCCAGCGCATTGGCGAGGCTTCCGGCCATCGTTCCCCCGTGCCGCCGCTCCAGCCCGGGATAGTTGCGGTCCCCCACATGCTTCAGCAGGACGGGCATGGCGAACAGCGTCGCGATCAGAAGGGAGGTCCCGATGACCAGCGGTGCAATGACGAGCACGGCTGCGGCGAGGGCGGACGCCGTTCCCAGCCAGTCCAGGTCCCAGCGCGCGGTCCACGACGCCGGGGTCCAGGCCGCCACCCATCCCTGCACCCATCGGCTCCAGGGCCCCCAGGCCAGCCAGGCGACGAGGAGCCAGACCGCCACCGCCACCCCCATTGGAACCAGCATGACCGCCAGAATGATGGGGTGCACAAGAGATCGTATCGCACCCTGGATGGCCTTGATGATCGTCTTCACCGCCTTGAAGTTTCGCTATAGAGTTTCATTTATATTATTGTTTTATTATCATTTATAGAACGATCCGCATAACTGCCCGCGGTCATGAAAATACTTGTTGACACGAATGCCCTGATGGCTAAAATGGCTACACTTTTTGCGATGCAACAAAAAGTTTGGATCGCGGAGTGTCGGCCCTCGCGCCGTCGCAGCAGATCCCCAATCGTAGATAGCCAACCGGGAGCAAAAGCACATGTACAACGTACCTGAGCAGCTGATTGCAGCGAACAAGGAAGCCCTGGAATCCGTCATCAGCCTCGCCGGCATCCTGTTCGTCGGCACTGAAAAGCTGATCGACCTGAACCTGAAGACCAGCAAGGCTGCATTCGCGGATGCCGCCAAGGCCCTGAAGGCCGTTGCCGGCGCCAAGGACGTGCAGGAATACACCGACGTCCAGACCACCTTCGTCCAACCCTCCGCCGACAAGTTCGCCGCCTACGGCCGTGGCGTCTACGCCGTCACCAGCGAAACCCAGGCCGACCTGACCAAGTTCTTCGAAGAACGCTTCGCCGAAGCCAACAAGAACTTCGTGACCGCGCTGGACAAGGCGGCCAAGAGCGCCCCGGCCGGTTCCGATGTCGCCGTGGCCGCCGTGAAGTCCGCGGTCGCTGCCGCCAACCAGGCCTACGACGTGTTCTCCAAGGCCAGCCGCCAGGTGGTGGAAGCCACCGAAGCGACCGTCAATGCCGCCATCAGCACCACCGGCGCGAAAAAGAAGGCCGCCTGAGCTTCACCGCATCGCCTGAAAAGGCCCCCGGAGCGATCCGGGGGCCTTTTTGTTTGCGCCAGGGCCGGCTGAAACATGGCCGCGAAAGCGCGGTCCGATAGAATTCCGGACGCACCTCGCCCCTGGTCCCCTCGCCCCGAGAAGCCATGTACCTGACCGACCGCCCCACCTGGAAAGCCCTGCTGCGGCATGCGCAGCAGCTCGGCGACGTGCGCATGCTCGACCTGTTCGCCGCCGACCCCGGCCGGGCGGCGGAATTTTCCGTCGAGGCCTGCGGCCTGCTCTTCGACTATTCCCGCAACCCGATCACCCTGGAAACCCGCCGCCTGCTGGTGGCGGCCGCGGAGGACGCCAGCGTCCCGGACCAGATCACCGCCATGTTCGAAGGCCGCCGCCTCAACGTCACCGAAAGGCGCGCGGTCCTGCACACGGCCTTGCGCAACCGGTCCGACCGTCCGGTCCGAATCGACGGCCAGGACGTCATGCCCGAGGTGCGCAAGGTGCTCGAGCGCATGAAGGGCATGGCCGACCGGGTGCGCCAGGGCATTGCAAGGGGGGTCAGCGGGAAGCCCTTTACCGACGTGGTAAACATCGGGATCGGCGGCTCCGACCTGGGGCCGCTGATGGTCGCGGCCGCCCTTCGGCCCTATGCCTCGCCCCGTCTCCGCCCCCATTTTGTGTCGAACGTCGACGGCGCCCACCTGGCCGCCACCATCGCCGGGCTCGACCCCGAAACCACCCTGTTCATCGTCTCCTCCAAGACCTTCACGACCCAGGAGACCCTGGCCAATGCGCGGTCCGCCCGCGAGTGGATGCTTACTAAGCTGGGGCACCTGGCGGACGAAAGGGCCATCGCCGCCCAGCATTTCGCGGCCGTCTCGACCAACCTGGAAGCCACTTCGGCGTTCGGAATCGACCCCGAACGGGTGTTCGGATTCTGGGACTGGGTTGGGGGACGTTATTCCCTGTGGTCGGCCATCGGACTCCCCGTCGCCCTCACCGTGGGATTCGAGAACTTCCTGGCGCTGCTTGCCGGCGGCCACGAGATGGACGAGCACTTTCGCACCACCCCGCTCGATCGCAACATGCCGGCGATGGCCGCCCTCGTGGGCATCTGGCATGGCAACTTCCTGGGGCGCCCGACCCACGCCGTCCTGCCCTACGCCCAGGACCTGCTGTACCTGCCGGCCTTCCTCCAGCAGCTGGACATGGAAAGCAACGGCAAGCGGGTCGACCGCTCGGGTCGCCCGGTCGAATACGCCACGGGCCCCGTCATCTGGGGTGCACCCGGGACCAACGGCCAGCACGCGTTCTTCCAGCACCTGCACCAGGGCACCCAGATCACCCCGGCGGACTTCATCGTGCCGGCCAACCGCAGCGACGGCTTCCCCGGCCACCACGACCTGCTGCTGGCCAACTGCCTCGCCCAGGGCGAGGCGCTGCTGCGCGGCAAGACTGCGGAGGAAGTCCGTGCGGAGCTGGCGGCCAGCGGGATGGCGGGCGACGAACTGGAGAAGCAGGTCCCGCACCGCGTCTTCCCCGGGAACCGGCCGAGCAACACCGTCGTGATGGACAGGCTGGACCCGCGTTCGCTCGGCGCCCTGATCGCCTTCTACGAGCACAAGGTCTTCGTGCAGGGCGCGCTGTGGAACATCAACTCCTTCGACCAGTGGGGCGTGGAGCTGGGCAAGCAACTCGCGGGCGGCGTCCTGGAAGACCTCAAGGCGGCCAGGGTCGGCCAGGGCCATGATCCCTCGACCCGGCGGCTGATCCAGTACGTGCTGGATCAGCACGAAGAAACAGCCGAGACGGGAAAGGGCAAAGGGGGAAAGTAGCGCGGCGCAAGCCGAAGGCCGTTTGCTCTTGCCTTCGACCCTTCCCCCGTTCCTCAGCCCTCCAGGTTGAGGAACTTCTCCCGGTAGTATTTCAGCTCATCGATCGACTCGTAGATGTCGGCCAGGGCCTCGTGCTTGCCGTGCTTGGTGAGCCCGGCCATGATGCCCGGCTTCCAGCGCCTGGCGAGTTCCTTGAGCGTGGAGACGTCGAGGTTGCGGTAATGGAAAAAGGCCTCCAGCTTCGGCATGTGCCTGGCGAGGAAACGCCTGTCCTGGCAGACGGAATTGCCGCACATCGGCGAGGTGTTCTCGGGGACGTACTGCGCGAGGAAGGCGACCATCTCCGCCTCGACCTGCGCCTCGTTCTCGGTGGAGGCGCGAACGCGGTCGATGAGCCCGGACTTCCTGTGCGTGGACTTGTTCCAGGCGTCCATCGCATCGAGCACCGCGTCGGATTGATGCACGACCTTCACGGGGGCTTCGGCGACGGTGTTGAGCTGCGAGTCGGTGATCACGATCGCCACCTCGAGTACGCGGTCGCCCTCGGGGCTGAGACCGCTCATCTCCATGTCGATCCACAGCAGGTTGTTGGGGTCCTGTGCCATAATCATCCTGGTTTTTCCTGAATTTTCCTGACCTTATTTTGTCACAGGTCGGGAGGATAACCCACCGGACGATCACGGCCCATGAATGCCTTTGCCTTCCTATTCGCTGTCGCCCTCCTGGCCTCGACCGGCCTGCGCCTGTGGCTCGCCGTGCGCCATGTGCGCCACATCCAGGCGAACCGCGCCGCAGTGCCTGCGGCCTTCTCCAGGGACATCGGCCTTGAAGCGCACCAGAAGGCCGCCGACTACAGCAGCGCCAAGACGCGCTTCAACATGGTCGGGCTGGCCTTCAATGCCGCTGTGCTTCTCATCCTGACGTTCGGCGGCGGCTTGCAGGCCATCGACGCCCTTGCCGCCGCGTGGATCCGCCCCGGGCTGCTGCAGGGCGTGCTGTTCATCGCCCTGCTCACGGTCATCCTGTCGATCATCGACATTCCCTTCGACCTCTACCGTACTTTCGGCATCGAAGGCCGGTTCGGCTTCAACAAGATGACGGTCGCGATGTTCTTCGGCGACCTCGCCAAGCAGGCGCTGGTCGGCGCCGCCCTCGGCCTGCCGCTGCTGTTCGCGGTCCTCTGGCTGATGGCCGGCATGGGGGACCTGTGGTGGCTCTACGTCTGGGGCGTCGCGATCGCCTTCATGCTGTTCGTGCAATTCATCGCCCCCAGCGTCATCGCCCCGCTGTTCAACAAGTTCTCGCCCATGCAGGACGGCGAGATGAAATCCCGCATCGAGGCCCTGATCACCCGCTGCGGCTTCGAATCCAAGGGCCTGTTCGTCATGGATGGCTCCCGGCGCAGCAGCCACGGCAACGCCTACTTCACCGGCTTCGGCAAGTCCAAGCGCATCGTGTTCTTCGATACGCTGCTGTCGCGCCTGGACGTCGCCGAGATCGAGGCGGTGCTCGCGCACGAGCTGGGCCACTTCCGCATGCGCCACGTGATGCGGCGCATGGGCCTCATGGCGATCTTCTCGCTCGCCTTCTTCTTCGTGCTCGGCCAGCTCAAGAACCAGGAATGGTTCTACCAGGGGCTGAACGTGGGTTTTCCCGCCTCCGATGCCATGGCCCTCACGCTGTTCTTCATGGTCGTGCCGGTGTTCACCTTCTTCCTGCAGCCGCTCATGGCCATGTACTCGCGCAAGCACGAGTTCGAGGCCGACGAGTACGCGGCGAAATTCACCCCTGCCCGCGACCTGGTACACGCGCTGGTAAAGCTCTACAAGGACAACGCCTCGACGCTGACGCCCGATCCGCTGCATTCGGCCTTTTACGATTCCCATCCGCCCGCGGCAATCCGCATCGCGCGCCTGGAGCAATTGGCCAAAGCCTAGGGATTGACCACAGAGACACAGAGGACACAGAGGCAAATCGAAGTACTTGGAAAGGCGGGAGAACGGCATTGGACATGGGCGCGCGTCGGTTTTGGTGGTTGATCTCCATCCATTTCCATCCGCATCGCTTTTCCTCCGTGCCCTCCGTGTCTCTGTGGTGATATTCGGGTCTGGAGGCAAGGCATGAGTAAGATGGCCGAAACGCTGCGCCGGAAGAAGTGCGCGCCCTGCGAGGGCGGCACGAAGCCCATGACGGCCGCGCAGGTCGGGCATTTCCTGCAGGGGCTCCCGGGCTGGGAATTCGGGGACGGCAGGATACGCAGGACGTTCCGGTTCGCGAACTACCACGAGACCATGGCCTTCGTGAATGCCACGGCGTGGATCTCGCACCGCGAGGACCACCATCCCGATATCGCGCTGGGCTACAACCAGGTGACCGTGGCCTACATGACCCACTCGATCGGCGGCATCAGCGAAAACGACTTCATTTGCGCCGCCAAGATCGATGCGCTTCTTGACATCTGAGGATCCGGCGCCATGACGTCGTTTCAGTGCAGGCTGACCTTTCGCGGACGCCGCAAGGTCAAGTGCGCAAGCACGTGCCGGAACTACAACGACTTCATTCGCGCCGCCAGGATCGATGCGCTTTTCGAACCTTGACCGCCGAGATGAAGTTCCATCGCGGAACCGGCGGAGTCGATTCACTGCCTGATCTTTGAGCGACCCTGACAGCCCCATCGTCGACGGCCTCGTCACCGGCTCCCACGGCCGCCAGTACCTGGTCGAACTGCCCGGCGGGGAAACGCTCACCTGCTTTCCGCGGGGCAAGCGCAGCACCGTCGCCTGCGGGGATCGCGTCGGGGTCCTGCGCACCGCGGCGGGCCAGGGCGTCATCGAATCCATCGGGCCGCGCTCGTCGTTCCTCTATCGCTCGGACCAGTACCGGCAGAAGCTGCTCGCCGCCAACGTCACCCAGATCGTGGTCGTGCTGGCCGCCGTGCCCAGTTTCTACGAGGAGCTGCTCAACCGCTGCCTGGTCGCCGCCGAGGACCAGCGCATCGAGGCCCTGGTCGTGCTCAACAAGTGCGACATGGAGGCCGAGAGCGCCGCGGCCCGGGAGCGCCTGAAGCTTTACGAGTCGCTGGGCTACCGGGTCCTGGCAATGTCCGCAAAGCGGGACGTCGAGCCGCTGCGGCCGCTGCTGGCGAACCACGCCAGCGTGCTCGTGGGCCAGTCGGGCATGGGCAAGTCGACGATCGTCAACGCGCTGCTCCCGCATGCGCGAGTCGAGACGGCGGAGTTCTCCGAGGCGCTCGACTCCGGGCGGCACACCACCACCCATGCAAAGCTGCACCACCTCGACAGCGGCTCGATGCTCATCGACTCGCCGGGGCTGCAGGAATTCGGCCTGCATCACCTGGGCGAGCAGGAGATCGCCGCGGCATTCCGCGAGTTCCGGCCGCTGCTGGGAAGCTGCCGCTTCCACAACTGCCGGCACCTCGTGGAACCCGGCTGCGCCATCGCGCAGGCCGTCGACCAGGGCAGGATCGACACAACCCGCCTGGCGTCCTATCGGCGGCTCGCGAAGGAGATCGAGGCGGGGAAGCCGTACTAGTGGACGACCCGGGCGAGCGTCACCAGCCCGAGGATGAACATCCAGATCACCAGTGCGCGCCAGATCATGCCCACCGCGCTGGTCATGGTGTTGACGTCCGCTTCCTCGCCCAGCCCGAGTTCGGGCCGGAAGGTCACGGTGCCATGGTGGTGCAGTGTCTCGCCCAGCCGCACGCCGATTGCGCCGGATCCGCTGGCCAGCACCACGCCCTTTTCCGGATCGGACCAGCCTGAAGCCTGGGATCGCCAGCAGTAGGCCGCATCCTCGAAGTCGCCGGCCACCGCGAAGCCCAGGGCCGTCAGGCGCACGGGGATCCAGTCCATGTAGTGGAAAACGCGGCGCGCATAGCGGCCGAACGCGCCGTATTCCTCGACCGGCCGCGAACCCCACCTTTCCTCCAGGATCGCCGCCATCCAGTACAGCAGGGCGCCGGTGGGCCCGGGCAGGACGAGGAACCAGAAGATCACCGCGAACACGTGGCGATGGGCGCCGACGAGGCCTTCCTCGATCGCCACCTTCGCGATCTCGGTGCCGCTGTACTCGGTGGCGGATTCGCCCCGCCAATCGCCGAGCAGGCGCCGCGCCTCGTCGAGGTCGCCCGCGCGCAACGCCTCGGTGATCCCGGTGAAGGCATGGCTGAACTGGCGAAAGCCCAGGGTCATGTAGAGCACCACGACATTCCAGAGCCAGGCCAGGCCGACGTTGATGCCGGACAGGAGGTAGTAGCCGGCCAGGGCGATGACGACCCAGGGCAGCACTGCGAGCCACCAGGCCACCATGCCCTGGTTCGCCTCGCCCGCGTTGAAGTGGCTGCTCAGGTAATTGGCATGGCGCACGAACAGGCGGTGGAACACCGAGCGCTGGCTGACGGGTCGCACCTGCTCGATCAGCAGCGTGAACAGCAGCGAAAGAAAGGACATGCGGGGCCCGGAACGTGGAACCAGCCCGCATTCTACCGGATGGCCGCGGGCGGGCCGCCGGCGCACCCGGGACGACATTCTGGCGCGCGGCGGACAGGGTCAGTGGCGTTTCCCTGCGGCGGCGTGACCGGAATCAGGAGGGAAAATCAGGGACGGGCTCCAGCCATGCGTGATTCATGCCGTCACGTGAGGCCGTCCCGGGAGCTCAGGGACGTTCCATCCTGCAGTTGGTCGGCAGCACGGTGTCGCCCGCCTCGAAGCGGCCTTCCGTCTTCCAGCCGAAGCCGGTGTTCTCGACGTCGTGCTTCACGCCCGGCCGGCCGGCCTTCTGGAACGAGAATGCGTACACAGGATGCATCAGCTGGTGATCGTCGGCGCGCATCCACATCGCGCCCGTCCCGGCATCGTAGCGCATGTTCTCCAGCGCCTTGGCGACCGCGACGGGATCGACGGACTTTGACGCATCCACGGCCCTGGCCCACATCTCCACGGCGCTCTTGTGCGGCAGCATGTTCCATTCTTCCTTGTACTTCTTCTTGTAGCCGAGGTAGTACTTCTCCAGTTTGCCGTCCGCGATGTTCGGGTGCCAGGAGCTGACGTTGATCAGGTGTCCGTCCCCGGCTTCCCCAATCGCCGTGGGCGTGCCGGTGAAATGCGAATTGAGCGTGTAGTACATCGCAGGCAGGCGGGCGTCGTGGCTGGCGCGCATCATCAGGATCAGGTCCGGACCCCAGTTGCTGGTGATGACCGTGTCCGCGCCGGAAGCGCGAATCTTCGCGATGTACGGCGAGAAGTCCTTGGTCTTCTGCAGCTGGATCAGGTCGTCGCCGACGATCTGGATGTCGGGCCGGCTTTTCACGAGCAGCTCGCGCGACAGTTTCTGCACGGCCTGCCCGTAGGCATAGTCCTGGTTGAGCAGGTAGACCTTCCTCGCGTTCTTTTGCGCGGCGACCTGCTTGATGAGCGCGATCACCTTCTGGTCCGCATGCACGTCGAAGCGGAAATGCCAGAAGTTGCATTTCTCGTTGGTGAGCTCGGGCGTCTGTCCGCCGTAGTTCAGGAACAGCACGGAGCGGCCGGGATTGCGCTCGTTGTGCTTCGCGACGGCCTCGGTAAGCGCGATCGCGACGTGGGAGCCGGTGGTGCCGAACAGGTGGCGGATGCCCTGGTCGGTGACGGCCTTGAAGGCGATCAGGGCTTCCTGCGGGCTGCCCTTGGTATCGAAGGTGACAACCTCGATCTTGCGGCCGTCGAGCACGCCGCCGTTCGCATTGACCTGGTCGACCGCCCACTGGACGTGGTTGGTCCACCACTGGCCGACGACCGCGGGCGGGCTGCTCAGGGTCTCGATGACGGCAACGCGCACCGTCTCCGCGGCCTGCAGCGCCTGCGGGAAGGAAACGAAACTGGCTGCAGCCAGCAGCAGGAAGCGGCAAATCCGACGCATGGAATCTCCCCCGACTGTTCTTGTGATGGCCAACCCCGGGGTCGAGACCGGGGCCCGTGAACGGAGTCTACTCGCGCGGGGATCGGCGACAAGGGAAAAACACCGGCAGGGTGCCGTGCAGGATGGCGCCGGGATCGACGTCCCGGCGTCCCGGACTTGGCCTGCGTCCGCTACTTCTTGGCGTCCCTGGCCGCGTCCTGCAGCTTTTCGCCCGCTTTCTCGACGGCCTCACCGACCTTCTCGCCCGCCTTGTCGATCTTCTTGCCCGCCTTTTCCATCGGGCCTTCCCTCTCGCACGCGCTCAAGGCGGCCACGGTGAAACCGAGGATGATCGCCGCGGCGATTCCCTTGCTGGTCATCATGGAACTTTCCTCCTCATGGATGGTTGAACGGGTCCGTTTGCGAATGGGCCGGCAATCCGACCGTAAGACCGGGCGCACGGCCCGGAAGTTGCGCCCGCCATGACGGCGCGGTGTCGGGCCATGACGACGGGCCCGACCTCTCCTCGCCTGAATGCAGGGGCACTATCCACTAGAATCGGGGACCGAGGTGACGCCCATGAAACCCCTGCGACTGCTGCTTGTCCTGTGCCTGGCGATGCCCCCCGCGCTGGCTTACGATCCCCCGTCCGGGGATGCCGGGGATTCGGGCCGCTTCACGTTCGCCTGGCCGCTGGGCGAATCCAGCCCCAGGCCGCGCGGGGCAAGCACGCGCGGCGCGCCCGTCACGCTGGATTTCGAGCCTTCGGAGGCCTGGAAAAACCTTGCGGCGCCCGGCCTGTCCGCCTTCGAGCGCGACCGCCGCGCGATCCTCGCCATGGCGGGCGGCTACCGCGTGAGCTTCGATTTCCTCGAGGTGGTGCGCTTCGATCCCGCGCTCAAGCCCGATGCGCCCTACCAGAGCTGGGGCACCGAGTATGTCTTCCTTGCCGAGGACCGCGGCGATTTCATCGCCCTCCAGCACATCCTGGTGATGCGCATGGTCCAGGAAGATGGCAGCCCGGGCGAGCCCTTCGTGATGCGCCACTGGCGCCAGGAATGGCAGTACGAAGCCCACGAGCGCCTGGCGTACGAAGGCGCGAACCGCTGGGTGCTGCGCGAGGTCCCGGAGGACGCGCGCAAGGGGACGTGGGTCCAGAGCGTCTTCCAGGTCGACGATTCCCCGCGCTATGCCGCGAACGGCCGATGGGAGCACCGGGACGGCTATTCGAGCTGGATCAGCGCGCAGACCTGGCGGCCGCTGCCGCGCCGCGAATGGAGCGTGCGCAAGGATTACCAGGTGCTGGCCGGCACGAACCGCCATACCATCACGCCCACCGGCTGGGTCCAGGAAGAGAACAACCTCAAGCTCGCGCTGGGCGACGATGGCGAGCCGCGCGCGAACCTGCCCTACCTCGCCCGCGAGTACGGCGTCGCCCGCTACGAGCGCATCCGCGGCTACGATTTCAACGCAGGCAGGGAATACTTCGAGCGGACGGAGCCCTTCTGGGCGCTGGTGCGGGATGCCTGGCGCAGGCTCGCAAAGGCATCGGGCCGATTGGCATTGCGGGCGCCGGTGGACCAGGGCCAGCTGTTCGTGCCCTTTTTCGAGTACGCCGGCGAACTGGCCGGGGGCAAGGCCTTCGATCGCGACGACGCGCGCGCCTTCGTCGATCGCACCCTGCGCGGGAGCTACCTCTCCGGCGGCTAGCTCAGGCCGGGCAACCGTCCAGGTGCCCGGCCAGCACGCGGGCTGTATCGTCCGGAAACTGGTCGATGAAGAAGTGCCCGCCCGGCAGCGTTTGCACCCGCACGTCGAGGCAGCGCTTGCGCCATTCGGCGGGAATGTCGAAGTGCCTCGCCATCGTGCCCTGCGCGCCGTAGAACACGAGCGTCGGGCAAGCCACCTTCACCGCGATGTCGGCGCCGTCGTGCTCCATGTCGATCGTCGCGCCCGCGCGGTAATCCGAGCACGAGCCGTGGATCGCCTCCGGGTCGCGCCAGCAGCGCCGGTAGTCGGCGAGCAATTCGGCATCGAAGTCCTCGAGCCTCGTCGCGCCCCAGCCCGCAAGGCAGGTCTCGTAGAAGTAATCCGGATCGCAGCCGATCATGTGCTCGGGAAAGGGCGCCGGCTGCGAGAGGAAATACCAGTGCCAGCAGGTGCCGGCGATGGTCCGGTTCACGTCCGTGAACATGGCCCAGGTGGGAACGATGTCGAGCACCGCGAGCGAAGCGACTTTCTCCGGGTGGTCGAGCGCCATGCGGTGCGCGGTTCGGCCGCCGCGGTCATGGCCGACGACGTGAAAGCGCGGGAAGCCGAGCTGCTGCATGACGGCCACCTGGTCGTCTGCCATGGCCCGGAAGGAGTAGTTGACGTTGCCGGACGCGCACTTCGGCTTGGACGAATCGCCATAGCCGCGCAAGTCCGCGCACACCACGGTGTGGTTGCGCGCGAGGATCGGGGCCGTCCTCGCCCACATGGCCAGGTTCTGGGGAAACCCGTGCAGCAGCAGTACCGGGGGCCCGCTGCCGCCGACCATGCAGTGGATCGTGACCTCGCCCGCCCGGATGTGCCTGCGCTCGAAGTCCTCGAACATGGACAGTCGCTATCGGGTGGTGCCGGCTTTCAGCGCATCGTCCACGCAGGCCCGGATGCGGGCGAAGCCGTCCCCCTGCCGGCGCTCGGTGCAGGAGCGCACGATGCCGGCGTGCTCGGGGGGATACCTGCCGAGCGCCTCGTAGGCGGCCGTGTCGTCCCTGACGCAACGGTCGACCAACTCCGAGCCGAATTCGCCCACGGCGTAGTAGCAGCGCATGACGATCGCGGCCTTGAGGTCCTGGGCTTCGTCGCCCGCGGCTGCGAGGGGAGCCAGGAGTGAGACTGCAAGCAGCGCCGGCACGGCCCCGGTTCGCGGAATGCGAACCGGGCGAAGACGGGGGATCGTCAGCTGTGCCACGCCGCCGGCCTTACATGACTTGCACTTACTTGACTTCCTTTTCCATGAGCTTCTCGACCAAGCCGCCCGGCACTTCGGCGTAGTGGTCGAACTCCATGGTGAACGTGCCGCGGCCGCTGGTGGCCGAGCGCAGGAAGTTGATGTAGCCGAACATTTCCGCGAGCGGCACGAACCCCTGCACGTACGCCTGCGGACCCTTCTGGCCCTGGTCCGTGACCTGGCCGCGGCGGCGGTTGACGTCACCGATGATGTCGCCCAGGTATTCCGATTCCGTGACCACCTCGATGCGCATCACCGGTTCCAGGAGCTTGGGCTTGCTCGCCTTGTGCGATTCCCGGAAGCAGGCGCGGCCCGCGATTTCGAATGCGAGCGCGGAAGAGTCGACGTCGTGGAACTTGCCGTCGATCAGGCGCGCCTTGAAGTCCACGACCTCGTAGCCGGCGACCTGCCCCTTCTTGCTTTCAGTGCGGATCGCGTGCTCCACCGCCGGGATGAACTCGCGCGGGATGCGGCCGCCGACGACCTCATCCGAGAACTGCACGCCGGTGCCCGGCTCGAGCGGTTCGAAGACCATCTTCACTTCCGCGTACTGGCCGGAACCACCCGACTGTTTCTTGTGCGTGTAGATGTGCTCCACGACCCTGCCGAAGGCTTCGCGGAAGCTCACCTTCGGGCGGCCCATGTTGGCTTCCACGCCGAGTTCGGTGCGCATCCGGTCGATGGTTACTTCCAGGTGCAGCTCGCCCATGCCCTTCAGCACGGTCTGGCCGGTCTCCTGGTCGACTTCGAGGCGCAGCGACGGGTCGGCCTTGGCCATCTTGTAAAGGGCAGTGGACATCTTGTCGATGTCCCCGCGCGTCTTGGGCTCGACGGAAACGCTGATGACGGGATCCGGGAAGCGCATGCGTTCCAGCAGGACCGGGCTGTCCTGCGAGCAAAGCGTGTCGCCGGTTTCCGTCTCCTTCATGGACACGAACGCGCAGATGTCCCCGGCGCGGACTTCCTCGATGTCCTTGGTGACGTTGGCCTGCACTTCCACGATGCGGCCGATGCGCTCCCTCTTCTCACGCGTGGCGTTGAGCAGGGTGTCCCCCTTCTTGATCACGCCGGAATAGACGCGCACGAAGGTCAGGGTGCCGAACTGGTCGTTGATCACCTTGAAGGCCAGGGCGCGCGCCGGCGCCTCGTCCTTCACGTCCTGGACGCCGACCACCTTGCCGTCCGGGTCCACCATGGAGATGCCCCCGTTCTCGCCGGGGTAGGGCAGGTAGTCAATGACGGCATCGAGCAGCTGCTGCACGCCCTTGTTCTTGAACGACGAGCCGCAGAACACCGGGACCAGCTGCCCGCTGATGCAGCCCTTGCGGATGCACTTCTTGAGCACCGCTGGATCGAACTTGCCGGACTCGACGAACTCCAGGAACGCGTCCTCGTCCAGGGCCAGCGCCTGCTCCAGCAGTTCCTGGCGCAGCTCGGGCACGCGTTCCATCCACTCGTTGTCCGCGGCGGAGCCGAACTTGAAGCGGCCCTTGAGCTGGTCGATGGGCACGGTCTCCCAGGTGGAATCCTTGTCGTCCGAGGTCCAGACGTAGGCCGCGCCGGCGACCAGGTCCACCATGCCGGTGAATTCGTCATGGCTGCCGATGGGGACATGGCAGAGCAGCGCATTGGCGCCCAGGCGCTCCTTGATGCCCTTCACGCAGTGGGCAAAGTTGGCGCCCATGCGGTCCATCTTGTTCACGTAGCACATGCGCGGCACGTTGTACTGGTTCGCCAGGCGCCAGTTGGTCTCGGTCTGGGGCTCCACGCCCGCCACGCCGTCGAACACCACCACCGCGCCGTCCAGCACGCGCAGGCTGCGGTTCACCTCGATGGTGAAGTCCACGTGGCCCGGGGTGTCGATCACGTTGACCTGGTAGCCCTTCCACTCGGTCGACACGGCGGCGCTCTGGATCGTGATCCCGCGCTTGCGCTCCTGCTCCAGGTAGTCGGTCGTGGTGCTCGCCTTGCCGTCCTTGGTGTCGTGCACCTCGATGATCTGGTGCTTGCGACCGGTGTAGTACAGCACGCGCTCGGTGGTCGTCGTCTTGCCCGCGTCGATGTGCGCGATGATCCCGATGTTCCGGTAAAGCTTGATGTCCTTCTGCCTGGCCATGATGGTCTTCGTCTGTGGATAACTGGGAAAAAGAGGGCTCTGGCGGCGCCCCGCCGCCGAAGGTGTGCACTATATAGATTTGGCGCGATTTGGGGAGGGGTCTGGGCGCTTTTTTCACCCAGAAACCCTTGCTTTTGCATGAAAAACGCCCCCGGCGGGTCATTTCGGGGGCGTTTGCGGCCCGGCACGGCCGAATTCTGCCGCAGGCGGGTTACATCGGCACGGCGGGGAAAAACGGACTATCCCAGGCAGACCGCCTCGACGTTGTTGCCGTCGGGATCGACGAGGAAGGCGGCGTAGTAGGTGGGGCCGTAATCCTTGCGGATGCCCGGCGCGCCATTGTCCCTGCCCCCGGCCCTGAGCCCCGCCTGGTGGAAGCGATCGACCGCCGCCCGGTCCTTCGCCCGAAAGGCGACATGGACGCCCTGCCCGGGCTTGCCGCCCCCATGGAGCCAGAGCCCGGGATTGTCCTTCGGGCCCAGGCCCGCGTACCCCTCGCCGCTCGAACCCTTGACGTGACCCAATGCAGCGAGGGCCGCGGCATAGAAACGGACCGCGGCGTCCAGGTCATTCACTTTCAAACCGATGTGGTCGAACATGCCAGCCTCCTCAGGATGAGGAGGCCAATCTAGGCGTGGGCGGCGAGGCGGGCTTGGAAAATCTTGCGATGGCCCTTCGCGGCGCGCCGGTAGTCCCGCGGCGAGACGCCGGCGGCGCGGTGGAAGGTGCGGACGAAGTTGGAGAGGTCGGCGAAACCGACGTCGAGGGCGATGTCGGTGATGGCGCAATCGTCGTCGGCCAGCCGCCGTGCCGCATGGCGCAGGCGCAAGCGCACCAGGTACTGGTAGGGCGTGACGCCGACGACGCGGGAGAACAGCCGCAGGAAGTGGAAAGGGCTCAAACCCGCGTAGCGGGCCACGGCCTCGAGATCGACGTCCTCAGCCGAATGCGCGTCGAGCCACAAGGCCGCATCCACGGCACGCCGGCGGTCGCGCGCGCCGGGACTCGCGGCCCGGGCCGGGCCGCCCGCCACCTGCGCCACTTTCGCGGGAAACAGCCATCCGATCTCGTCGAGGCCGAGGGGGCTGCGCCCGTCCACCACCGACTGCGCGAACTCGCCCAGCACCATCGTGGCGGCGTGCGGCGGCAGGCAGCCGCCGCGCCAGAGCCCGCGCCCGGGATTGACCGCCTCCGCCGCCTCTTCGTCGAGATGGAAGGCCAGGCATTCGTCGCCGCAGGCGTGGTGGTCGTGCGTGCACGTGAACTCGTCGCCCGCGCGGCCAATGAGTACCGACCCGGCGACGAGCTCGTAAGACCGGCCGCGGGCGTGGTAGCCGAAACTCCCCTTGCGCACGTAGGACACGGAATAGCTGCGGTGCACTTCGGGAAACGGGCGCGCGCCGGGGCCGGCGGTGCAGCGGCAATCCACCATGGAAACGGGCCCGCGACTGAGTTTCCTGCGCTCCAGCATCGGACCAGTCTACTGCCGGGGATGGGGTCGGCCAAGCGCAATTTTCTCCAAGTGACCGCCACGGAGCCCCCCTGAAAATGAATCTCTTGCGGACGCCGGAGACTGCCATGGATCGCGCCCTCGTCGACAATCTTCACGCCAGCCGACCGGCCGCCGACCGGGCCGCGAAAATGATGCTTTACGGGCAGTTCGTCGGCTCCTGGGAAGGCACGCTGCGCTACGTCGATCCCGACGGCGTGCGCCGCGAAGCCACCGCGGAGGTGCATTTCGGCTGGGTGCTGGAAGGCCGCGCGGTGCAGGACGTCTGGATCGCGCCCGCGCGCCAGGGCCGCGGGCCGGACCAGCCCTTGTTGATGCACGGCTCGACCTTTCGCATCTACGACCCGGGCACGGACTGCTGGCACATCACCTGGCTGGACCCGGTGAAGCAGCGCCGGGATGTCATGGTCGGTCGCGCCGTGGGCGACGACATCGTGCAGGAATACCGCATGGAAGACGGCAGGCGCTGCCAGTGGACGTTCACGGACATCACGCCCGATTCATTCCACTGGACCAACCGCGTGAGCGCAGACGACGGCGCGACCTGGGACGTGCGCGGGGAGTTCTTCCTGCGTCGCCGCGCAGGCTGGTAACTACAGTTCACTGCGCACCACGGCATGTTCGTGGTGCGCCGTAAGTCCTAGGCTTTGGCTTCCTTGGCCAGGTCTGCGGCGCGCCAGAGGTACCAGCTCGCGACGGTGCGGTAGGGTTTCCACTGCGCACCCGGCCTGAGCAGCGCCTTCGGCGCGGGCATCTTGCGCTTGCGGTGGAGGTACGCGAAACCCGCGCGGATGCCGTAGTCGTCGACCGGCAGGATGTCGGGCCGGCCCAGGCGCGACATGAGCAGCATCTCCACCGTCCAGCGGCCGATGCCGCGCACCTGGGTCAGCGTTTCGATCAGCGCCTCGTCGTCCATCCCGTGGGCCTCGGCCAGGGTCGGGATCTCCCCGCCGGCGGCCTTGCGCGCCAGGTCGCGGATCGACAGCAGCTTGTTCGTCGACAAGCCGACGCCGCGCAGGCTGCGCTCGGACGTGCGCAGGAGGGATTCGGCGGACAGCCCCTGCGCGACCGGGTACAGCGCGCACAGTCGCGCGAAGATGGACGCGGCCGCCCGTCCATTCAGCTGCTGGTAGACGATCGCCTCGGCGAGCGCGGCGAAGATGCTGGGTGCGCGGCGCAGTTGCATGCGAAAGGGACCCACGCGGTCGATCAATTCCGCGAGCGCGGGATCCGCCTCGCGCAGGTGCGCGACCGCAGCCGCCGGATCGAAGCCGAACGCGCCGTCGCCATCGAACTGGGACGCCCTGCCCGCCGCCGCCTCGATGCCCAGCATGCGCAGCTTGGTCGCGATGCCGGCGCCTCCCGAGAAGCCCCCGACCTTGCCGCCCGCCGCGAGCACGCGATGGCAAGGCACGACGATGACGAACGGATTGCGCCCGAGCGCCTGGCCCACTGCGCGCGCCGCACCCGGCAACCCGATCTTCGCCGCGACTTCGCCGTAGGTCAGGGTCGCTCCCGCCGGAATCCCGCGCGCGGCGTCGTATACCCTGCGCTGGAAGGGCGGCACGCCCTCCATGTCCAGCGCGACCGCCGAGAGGTCCGAGGGCTCTCCCCGCAGCAGGGCGGTGATCCTCCCGACGGCGTGCGCGACCTCCCCGGGCGGGGGGGATTCGACCGCCCCGGGGAATCGCTCCTGCATGCGCGCGCGGGTTTCGGACTCCCTGTGCTCCGGCAATTGCACCCCGGTGATGCCCCTCGCCCCCCAGGCGAGGGCGCAGCGCCCGATGGCGGTATCGAAATAGTGCAGCCCGCGCGTGCGCATGCGCGAATCGTCGCCGGCCGTGGCGCGGGCGGGCTTGGAGATTCCTGCCATCAGCGCAGCAGGTCGGCGACCTGGACGCCCAGCAGGACCAGCGCCGTGGCCACGCTGCCGAAGGGCACCCACATCGGCACCAGGTAGACGCCGGCCTGCGCGGGGTGGCGCCGTTTCAGGCGGATGAGCGCCACGCCGATCAGCGCAAACACGACCAGCAGGGCGAAGCTCGTGACCTTGGCCAGCGTCACCAGCGGGAAGGCCAGCGCGAAAAGCAGGATCGCGGCGACCACGAGGGCCGTCGCAACGATGGGCGTCTGCGTGCGGGGGTGGACGCTGCCGATGACCCGGGGCAGCCAGCCTTCCTTGCTCATCCCGTAGAGCATGCGCGAGGCCATGATGATCTGGATCAGCGCCCCGTTGATCACCGCGAACAGCGCGATGAGCGCCATGAAGGTCGGCTTGTCACCGGTGGCGCGCTCGTAAATCAACGCCAGCGGGGCCTTGCTCGCGCCGAGTTCCTCGAGGGGAAGGGCGAGCACCGCAACCAGCGAGATCGCGAGGTAAAGCAACGTGGCGGCGCCGACGGCCAGGATGATCGCCCGGGGCAGCGCCCGCTGCGCGTCCTTCACTTCCTCGGCGACGTTGACCATGTCCTCGAAGCCGATGAACGCGTAGAAGGCGAGGAAGCCCCCGAGCATGATGCCTTCCCAGGCCACGGCCTCGATCGGCGGCACCAGGTCGCCGATGCGCGCCGGCAGCGTGCCGAACGCTTCCCGCGCCACGAAAATGATCAGCAGCAGGCCGCCCACCTCGATGACGGTCGCCACTGCGGCGGCGGCGGTGGACTGGGTGATGCCCCACGCCGCCAGCAGGCCGAGGACGCCCAGCGCAAGCATCACCACGACGGCATCGGGCCAGTCGAAGAACACCTGGAAGTAGCCGACGAATCCCTTGGTGATCGTGGCCGCGGAGACCAGCCCGGAGAGCACGATCAGGAACCCGACCAGCATCGACAACCAGCGGATGCCGAAGCCCTTCTCGGTGTAGACGGCGGCGCCGCCCGACAACGGGTAGCGCGAGCAAAGCTCCATGTACACGAAGGCCGAAAGGCCCGCCGTCACCGCGGCCAGCGCGAACGACACCGGCGCGAACATGCCCGCGGTGGCCGCGACCTTGCCCACGAGCACGTAAATGCCCGCGCCGAGGATGGTGCCCAGTCCGAAGAAGGTGATCAGCGGCAGCGACAGGGACCGGCGCAGCTCGCCGCGCCCGCCCTCCGGGCTGGCGTTCTGCGAAGTCGAATTTTCCACGGCGCGGCCTCCGGAGTTCAGATGCCGCGATTCTGCGTCATTTCACGCGGGCGCGGGTCGGCGGGTGGCCGGATGGCCGATAATGGCGCCTCACCGTTCCGGAACCGCCATGAGCCCCGACACCCTGCCGCCCCTGCCGCTGCCGCCCGGCATCCGTTCCCGCTTCATCGACGGCATCAACGGCCTGCGCATGCATCTGCTGGAAGCCGGCTTCGAGGCGCCCGGCCGGCCGCTCGTGCTGCTCCTGCACGGATTCCCCGAACTCGCGTACAGCTGGCGCAAGGTGATCCCCTCCCTCGCGGCGGCGGGCTACCACGTCGTCGCCCCCGACCAGCGCGGCTATGGCCGCACGACGGGGTGGGACGGCCGCTACGACGGGGACCTTGCATCGTTTCGCATGCTGAACCTGGTGAAAGACGCACTGGCACTCGTGTTCGCGCTGGGCCATCGTTCGGTGCATGCGCTGGTCGGCCACGATTTCGGTTCCTTCGTGGCCGCATGGTCGTCGCTGATCCGCCCGGACATCTACCGCTCGGTCACGCTGATGAGTGCGCCGTTCGCCGGCCCGCCGCCATTGCCGATGCCGAAGCCTGCCGGCGACATCCATCAGGACCTGGCCGCGCTCGAGCGGCCGCGCAAGCACTACCAGTGGTACTACTCCACGCGCCAAGCCGAGCCGGACATGCTGCATCCCCCGCAGGGGTTGCACGCCTTCTTTCGCGCGTACTACCACCACAAGAGCGCCGACTGGAAGCAGAACCGGCCCTTCCCGCTCCAGGCCTGGACGGCCACCGAACTGGAGAAGATGCCGACCTACTACATCATGGACCTGGCGGAGGGCATGGCCGAGACCGTCGCGCACGTCATGCCCACGCCGGCCGAAGTGGCCGCGAACAAGTGGCTGACGGAGCCCGAGATGGCCGTCTACGCGCAGGAGTTCGCGCGCACCGGGTTCCAGGGATCGCTCAACTGGTACCGGTGCATGACGAGCCCGGCGTTCATTTCCGAGCTGCAGGTCTTTGCGGGGCGCACGATCGACGTCCCCTCCTGCTTCATCGCCGGCAGGAGCGACTGGGGCATCTACCAGCGGCCGGGCGGGGACATCCTGAAGATGCAGAAGGACGTGCTGACGAACATGAGGGGCGGCCTGCACCTGCTCGACGGTGCGGGGCACTGGGTGCAGCAGGAGCAGCCCGAGGCGGTCAACGGGCTGCTGCTTTCCTTCCTGCAATCGACGGCGCGGGCCTGATCGGCCCCGCCGTTGCGGGACCTGCCCTAGCCGGCAGGCTTGTCTTCGGGGGGAGTGGGCGCGGGGGCGTCCGGCGACTGGGCTTCGGCTTCGGTGGCGCCGGCTTTTTTCAGGCGTTTTTCTTCTTTTTTCTGCTTTTTCGCGAGTTCTTTCTGGCGCTTGGCAAACGCGTAGTTGGGCTTTGGCATGTCCACCTGCCTTTCGTCGGAAATGGGAAAGTCCATAGCGTAAGGCAAACGGGCGCGAAACTCACATGGATTCGCGCAATTTATTGATATCGCGGGGATCCGTGAACCCCGGCGACCGCCCTTCAGGCCGGCCGGGACAGGCGTTGCGCCAGTTCATCGAGCAGGGCGATCTGTCCTTCCTGGAGTTTGCGGCGGGCCGCCGAGAGGTCGAACCAGCCGCCGCGGTCGATTTCCGGGAATTCCTGCTGCCGGCCCGACCGGGGCGGCCACTCCATCGAGAACAGGTTGCTGCGGATGGCGTCCGCGTCGATGTCGCCCTCGACGGCCCAGGCGAATATCGTCTTGCCGCTCCCGAGCTTCACCGGGGCCAGGGGCCGGAATTCTCCGTTGATCGGCGAGCCGGTTTCCTCCAGGAATTCCCGCCTCGCATGCTCGAGCGGGTCCTCGCCCTGCTCGAACTCGCCCTTGGGGATGGACCAGGCGCCCGCGTCCTTCTTCGCCCAGAACGGGCCGCCGGGATGGACGAGGAACACCTCGGGCATCCCCGCGCGAAGCCTGTAAAGCAGGATTCCGGCGCTTCGCTTCGCCGCCACGATGACTTGAACCGGCCGACTACTCCAGCAGTTCGCAGGTGACGAAGGTCAGATTGCGCGGGATCGCGGCGGCTTCCTTCTGGAAACGCGCGACCGACGCGCCGTTGCGGTGGGCCTGGAAGGCCGCCTCGTCCTCGTAGAGCTCATACAGCATCAGCTTTTCGGCCGGCCGCAGGATGTCGAACCGCAGCGTGCCCGGCTCGTCCCGCAGGCACCGCGCCCGGTGCGCCTTCAGCAGCGGCAGGAAGGGTTCGATGTGTTCCTGCGCGATCTCGTAGGTGGCGACGACGGCGAATCCGGGCATGGCTATCCTTCTCGATCAGGTTCCGGGACGGGACGAACCCGCAGTCAGCCACCATAGCACCGCGTAGACCGCCAGGTTCCACAGCACGATGGCGCAGCCGGCGACCAGCTCGAAGCGGCGCGGCATGCCGCCCGGATACACGAGCGAGCCGACGTAGTGCTGGACGAAGCCGCCCTCGTAGCCCTCCTGCGCCGCGGAGGCACGCAAGCGCTTTTCCAGCGGCGTCAACGGGCACGTCCAGGCCGCCAGGTTCACCACCGATGACCACGCCACGACCGGCACGTGCAGCCAAGCCCAGCGCCGGTCGAGCAGCAGCAGGAATCCGCCGAACACAGCGAACAGCACGAAGGCGAAATGTCCCAGCAGGACCAGGTTGGCGCCGAATCGATGCATCGTGTGGCCGGCCCGGCGCCTCGAGGTCGACGGCTCAGGCCGCCTGCATGAGCTCGATGCTCACGCCGTCCGGCGCGGCGACATAGCAGATCACCATGCCGGGCTTGAACTCCCAGGGCTCGACCGAGAACTTCACGCCCTTGCCCCGCAGCTTTTCGCAGAACGCCTTCAGGTCGCCGCGGTAGGTCAGGCCGAAATGGTCGATGCCCCATTCGTTGTGGCTGGAGTACCTGTCGAAATGCTGCATGGGCGCGGTGGTGGCGGGCTGCTCGCCCGGCCGCCGGCCGCGGATCACGATCGTGGCGCCGTTGATGCGCACGTCGATCTGCGGGGCGCCGCGCAGGTTCTCCTGCACGGCGGTGATCTCGCCGCCGAACACGTCGCGGTACCAGTCGGCGGCCGCCCTCGCATCGTGGCTGATCAGGTGGATGTGGTCGAACCCCAGTGCGTCGTCCATGCGCCCTCCCGTCCTCGTTTGCAGGAAGCATATCGCATTCCCTGGCGCCCCCCGGGGCCGGGACACCGGCGGTTCTGTGATACGGTTCCGCCACAAGACCAACAGGGGAAGTCCCATGACCGCCGCCGATCCGGCCTACGAATCCATCGCCAGCCTTTCCTCGCGACTCCGCAAGGGCCAGACCAGCCCCGTCGAGATCACCGGACAACTCCTCGAACGCCTCGGCAAGCTCGACGGCAAGCTGCACGCCTTCATTCATCCCATGCCGGAGCATGCGCTGGCCCGGGCGCGTGCCGCGACCCGGGCGCTGAAGAACGGCAGCGCCGGTCCCCTCTCGGGCATTCCCTACGCGGCGAAGGACCTGTTCGACGTGGCGGGCACGCCCACGACGGCCGGCACCCGCCTGCTGGCGAACAACGTCAAGAAGGCCGACAGCACGGTCGTCGCGAAACTCGGGGCCGCCGGCATGGTGCTGCTGGGCAAGACGCACACCGTGCAGTTCGCCTACGGCGCGTCCGGCATCAACAACGACCACGGCACGCCACACAATCCCTGGCACAAGGTCGCGCACGTGCCGGGCGGGTCCTCGAGCGGCAGCGCGGTCGCCGTGGCCTCGGGGCTGGTGCCCTTCGCGCTGGGTACGGACACGGGAGGCTCCGTGCGGGTCCCCGCCGCGCTCTGCGGCATCGTCGGCCTGAAGACGACGGTGGGCCGCGTCAGCCGCGCCGGCGTGTACCCGCTGTGCTGGACGCTCGACAGCGTCGGCCCGATCACACGCACGGTGGAGGATGCCGCCCTGGTGTTCCAGGCGATGCAGGGCGAGGATCCGGAGGATGCCTCCACCCTGGGCATCGCGCCGATCGGCACGTTGAGGACCCTGAAAAAGGGCGCGCAGGGATTGCGCGTCGCCTTCGCCGAGACGGCGTTTTTCGACGACCTCGACCCCGAAGTCGAGGCGGCGGTGCGCGAGGCGGGCAGGGTGTTCGCCTCCCTTGGGGCAAAGGTCACGAGCATCGAGGTGCCGGAAGCGGCGGCCGCCTGGGCGGAGAAGAACCGCGGCCTGCTCATCCCCGCGGAAGCCTGCGTGTGGAACGGCGAGTTCCTCGACCAGCACCTGGCCGAACTCGATCCCGTCATCGGGCCGCGCATGCTGACCGGCCGCAACCTTTCCGCGCCGGACTATTTCCTGCTCCTCAAGCGCTACGCCGGGTTGCGCAGGCAGCTCGAAACCACGCTCGCCCACGTCGACGTGCTCCTCACGCCGACGACCATGGTCCCGGCGCGCCCGGTTGCCGAGGTGCAGGCGCGCTACATGGACTTCAACTGGAAGTACCACCGCAACGCCGGCATCGGCAACATCCTGGACCTGTGCGGCGTGTCCCTGCCGTGCGGCTTCAGCAAGGACGGCCTGCCCATCGGGCTGCAGGTCTATGCCAGGCCCTTCCGTGAAGACCTGGCGCTGCGGGCGGCGTACGCCTACGAGCAGGCCACGGACTGGCACGAGCGACGCCCCGACCTCCAGCGCCTCGCCTAGCGGCCCGGCGCGGGCTTGACGCAGGTCAATCCCGCTGGCTGCATGCCTTCCAGAATGCCCTGCATCGCGGCCACCGGTGGGGGAAGCCATGGGGCAATCGATGCAGCGCAGGCGTGGAACGGCGCTCGTGACGGGCGCAAGCGGGGGCATCGGTCTGGAGCTGGCAAGGCTGCTGGCGGCGGACGGGTTCGACCTCGTGCTGGTCGCCCGGGATCGCGGGAAGCTCGCCGATGCCGCCGCGATGCTCAGGGACCGCTTCGGCGCCGAGGTGCACATGCTGCCCGCCGACCTGAGCCGGCCCGATGCCGTCGCAAACCTGCACGCGAAGCTGCGCGAGCAGGGCATCAACGTGTCCGTGCTGGTCAACAATGCCGGCTTCGACGTCTATGGCCCCTTCTGGCGCACCGATGCGAAAGCCGAGCACGACCTGCTCCAGGTCAATGTCGTCGCGCTGATGGATCTGACCAAGGCCCTGCTGCCCGACATGCGCCGCGCGGCATCGGGCCGGATCCTGAACGTGGCCTCCACGGCCGCCTTCGCCCCCTGTCCCTGGAACGCCGTCTACGGCGCGAGCAAGGCCTTCGTCCTGAGCTTCTCGCACGCGCTCGCGGAAGAGCTGTCCGGCAGCGGCGTGACGGTCACGGCGCTGTGCCCGGGCCCGACGGACACGGGCTTCGCGCGACGTGCCGGCATGGCCCGCACCCGGCTCTTCGAGGGTCCCGTGGCGAAGCCCGCGTCGGTCGCACGCGCCGGGTATCGGGCCATGATGCGAGGTCGGCGCTCGGTGGTGGCGGGTTTCGGCAACCGCGTGATGGTCCAGGTGATGCGCTGTGCGCCCGCGCGCGCGGTGGCCCGCGTCAGCGCCGCCCTCTTTCGTACCCGGGACGCCGCCCCGGACGCTTGAGCGCGCGCGGCCCCCGGTCGCGTCAATCGGGACGCGCCGTGCCGGCCCGCTGCAACCTGTCCTCCAGTTCCCCGATGTAGGCGGCGAGCGTGTTGCCGGTCTGCTCCACCTTCTCCCCGAGCTTGCGCATTTCCACGTCGAGGTAGCTGCGCAGGTCGGTGAAGCGCGACGCCTCCGCCTTGTCGGCCAGCTCCCGCTGGGCGGCGAGCTCGCGCGAGTGGCGGCGGGCCTCCAGCAGCACCGAGGTCTGCAGGTACACGACGAAAATCAGGAACAACGCCGTCAGCAGCAGCGTGATCGACACCAGGATCAGGCCCATCGGCGCCTGGACGTCCGCCACGAGAAGGGATACGGTCGCGGGCGCCGTGATCACGCCCCAATTGGCGGCGGCGAAGACGAAGATGGCCGCCAGGATGGCCAGCAGCAGGATGGTGGGCGCTTTCATGGGTAACCTCCTCCAAAAGAGGGTTGGAACCCGGCAAGGATGCCTAGTTCGTCACCCGCATGTAAAGCATCGGCAGCTTCTCCGGCAGGCGGCGCAGCTGGTCGAGCACCATGTAGTTGCGCTGGCCGAAAATGCGGGAGACATAGCGGTCGGCCTTCGGGTCGAGGCTCATGCAGTAGGTGAAGATTCCGTGCCGGCTGTTTTCCTCGACGGCTTTCTTGGCATCGAACACCAGGTACTGCGCGTCGTGGACGTCGATGTCCGAGGGCTCGCCGTCGGTCACCAGCAGGATCAGCTTCTTGTGCGCGCGGCGTTCGTGCAGGTAGTTGCCGGCGTGGCGCAACGCCGTTCCCATGCGGGTGGACAGCTGCCCGGTCATGCCGGCCAGGCGCGACTTCGCGAGCTCGCCGTAGGGCCGGTCGAAGTCCTTGAAGCGGAAATAGCCCACGTCGTGCCGGCCGTTGGAGCAAAAGCCGTGGATCGCGAAGCTGTCGCCGATGCGCGCCATCGCGTCAGCCAGCAGCACCGTGGCTTCCCGCGCGAGGTTCAGCACCGTCGTGCCGGCATTGGCCACCGGATCATTGGTCGACTGCGACAGGTCGAGCAGCACGAGCACCGACAGGTCGCGCTGCTGGCGCCCGAGGATCGCATGCACCCGGGGGTCCGGCGGCACTTTCGTGCGCAGGTCGATGGTGGCGTTGATGCAGGCGTCCAGGTCCAGCCGGTCGCCCTCGAGGCGCTTTCTGAGGCGGATCGGCCGCTGCACCTGCACCGCCTTCACCAGGTACTTGACCCGGTTCACCAGGTCCTCGTTGCGCGCCAGGATCGCGTCCACCTGGCGCGGATCGCCCTCGACCGCGGCCTTTTCCAGCAAAGTGCACCACGCGGGGCGCTCGCGGCCGATCAGGTAGTCCCACTCGTCGTAACGCATCGGCGGCGACAGTAGCTCTTCCTTCATCGCCTCGACCGCCTTCGACGGGGCATTCAGGCGAACGCCTTCCTCCTCCCCGGCTTGCGCCTCGACCTGCTCCTCCCGGTCCGGGCCGCGCTCGCCGCTCGAGAGTTTCGCGCCCTGCATCACGGCGTCTTGCCCGTCGTCGCCGGGCTCGCCCAGGTCGCCGAAGTCCCAGATGCCCTGGTTGTCGTCGCGGTAGGCCGGCTCGACGACATAGGTCTTGTAATTGAACTGCACGCGCATCTGGCCCATGTCGTTGCCGAGCAGCCCGCCCATCACCCGGCTGATGGACGGGTCTTCCCAGCAGTCGCGCTGCCCGAAGAACTGGCGCTGGCCCTTCGACACCCACGGATTGTCGTCGCGGTAATCCTCGTCGAGCAGCGCCCTCGCGAGCCGGGCCATCAGGGAAGCCGATGTGACCGCGCCGCCCGGCTGGGCGACGTGGAAGGCCTGCCACAGGCGCTTCAGGCCGGGGAACTGGCGGATGGCCAGCTGCTCGACGCGCGCGTCCTCGATGAGCGAGACCAGCACCACCTGCAGCGGCTTGAGCGAGCCGATCGGGAACCGTTGCCCGGTGAACATGATGTGCGCGGAGGCATGCGCGACGGCGGCGCGGTAGAGCGCGAGCCCGGACTGCCCGGAGAAACCGCGATAGGACTGCGGCAGCCGGATGGTCATGCCGTCGATGGTCGAGCGCCGGCCCGCGCTCTCGTTCCGCGAGGCGACCGCGGGACGCAGCTTGATGTCGCGGCCCCAGAGCGCACGCAGGTAGAGCGACAGGCGGCGCTCCACGTCGGAAAAGACGGTCTGGTCGCCCTCCGCGCGCAGCAGGACCCGGCCCTCCTCGCTGTCGAGCTGGAAATAGCGGGCCTGGGCCGCGGGGTCGCGCATGTGCGACTGCACGCCCAGCATCGCCCAGCGTCGCAGGCCCTCGAAAGACAGCTGGTCGAGCAGGCCGTCGAGCCGCTGCAGGATGGCGGTCACGCCCGCCGGCGCGAGTTCCGCGAGCTCGCGCAGGAAGTCGAGCCAGGCGACGTACAGGGCGCCATCGCGCATCCGGCGCGCCGCGATGATGGCCGAGCCGAAGACCAGCTCGGCCGTGCGGGCATCCGTGCGCGCATACACGGCCAGCGC
>DASZQJ010000011.1:0-10716 GCA_035549715.1 Burkholderiales bacterium | reverse complement strand
GGCGAACGCCACCGTGCTGCCGCAGGCGAAAAGCTCCTGGTACCTCGGCGCCAACATCCCCGGCAAGCCGCAGGTGTTCATGCCCTACGCCGGCGGCATGGCGAAGTATCGCCAGATCGCCGCCGACGTCGCCGCCCGCGGCTACGCAGGGTTCAGGCTCGCGAACTGAGCGGCGTTGCGCCGTCGCGGCCGGCGCCTGCCGGAGCGATCCCGCCCCCACCTCGGCCCATGCAGGCGCCTTGAGGCGCATCAAGTCGTGGCGGACGGGCCATGGCAGGATGTCCGCATGACGGCCACCAGCCTGCTTCCCCTCGAACCCTGGGCGATCAGCCTCGCCGTCACGGCCTTCCACCTGCTGCTGGCGGGCGGGGTGTCGCTGCACATCGTGCTCACCAAGTCCGACGTCCGCGCCGCGATCGGCTGGGTGGGCCTGGTCTGGCTGGCCCCGGTGGTGGGTTCGGCGCTGTACCTCGTATTCGGCATCAACCGCCTGCGGCGCAAGGCCGGGCGCCGGCGCCGCGGGCGCGAGTTGCCGGCCGACGACGACGCCCCGGAGGCGGCCATCGTCACCGACTGGGCACCTGCCCTCCCCGCGGCCGTCCCGGAGGCGCTGCGCCCGCTCGCGCGGCTGGTCGGGGCGGTCACCCACGCGCCCCTGGAAGGCGGCAACGCGATCGACGCGCTCGCCGACGGGGACGAGGCCTACCCCGCCATGCTCGACGCCATCGACGCGGGGCGGCGCAGCGTGGCGCTTGCCACCTACATTTTCAACCACGGGCAGGTCGCCGATCGCTTCCTGGATGCGCTGGCGCGCGCGGTGCAGCGCGGCCTCGAGGTCCGCGTGCTGCTGGACAGCGTCGGCGCGCGCTACAGCCGGCCCCCGATCGCGGGCGCGCTGCGCAAGCGCCGCATCCCGGTGGCGCACTTCCTCCCGACCCTGCCCTGGCGCCATCCGTACCTGAACCTGCGCAACCACCGCAAGCTGCTCATCGTCGACGGCGAGGTCGGGTTCTGCGGCGGCATCAACCTCCAGGACGCCTGCCTGCTGGCGCTCGACCCGCCAAATCCGATCCGCGACCTGCACTTTCGCGTGCGCGGCCCGGTGGTGGGCCAGATGATGCGGGCCATGGCCTTCGACTGGAAGTTCACCACCCGCGAAGACCTGGCCGGCCCCGCCTGGTTCCCGCCGCTGGCGGCCGCGGGCGACATGGCCGCGCGCGGCATCGCCGACGGCCCGGACGAGGACTTCGAGAACCTGGTGATCACGCTGCTGGGCGCGCTCTCGCAGGCGCGGCGCTCGATCCGGATCGTCACGCCCTACTTCCTGCCGGACCCGACGCTGATCGACGCGCTGCGCGTGGCGGCGCTGCGCGGGGTGCAGGTGGACATCGTGCTGCCGGCACGGGGCAACCTGCGCTTCGTCGAATGGGCCGCGACCGCGCAGCTTCCGCAGGTCATCCGCTGGGGTTGCCGGGTGCACCTGTCACCGCCGCCCTTCGACCACGCCAAGCTGTTCGTGGTGGACGACGCCTGGAGCCTGGTGGGCTCGGCGAACTGGGACCCGCGCAGCCTGCGCCTGAACTTCGAGTACGCGATCGAGTGCTATTCGCCCGGGCTGGCCCGGCAGCTCTCCGCCCTCATCGACGCCAGGCTCGCCGCCGCACGGCCCCTCACCCTGCAGGCGCTGCATGCCCGTTCCCTGGCGGCAAAGGCGCGCGACGGCCTCGTCCGCCTGGCGCAGCCCTACCTCTGACCGGGCGTAGAATTCGCCAGCCCGGATCGCAGACATCAAAGGGAGTCCCGATGCCAATCGAGACGCCGACAGTGGTGCTGGTGACCATCGCGATCTGCGTGAGCCTTGGCTTTGCCTCGATCGCATTTTCCCTGCTCCAGGCGGGCACGCGGGGCGTGCGCCACTGGGGCGCCGGCATGCTGGGCCTGGGCATCGGTTACAGCCTGCTCTACCTCAGCCCGTCGCTGTCGAGCCCGGCGGTCCTGCATGCCGGGTGGGTATGCCTGATCGGCTCGGTCCTGTTCATGTACCGGGCGCTGCGCCGCATCTGCGGGGTCGAGGATCCGCAACTCGGCTTCGCCTTCTCTGTCCTCGCCGGCGCAGCGGCGGGCTGGCTGTTCTTCGCGTTCGTGGTGCCGGACGACATCCGCAGGATCGACGTCACCTCGGTGGCAGTCAGCGTGGTCACCGGCCGGGGCGCCTTCGATCTCTGGCGCCACGCCCGCGGCTCGTCCGAACACAAGGCGCCGCCGCTCGTGGTGGCGGCCCTGCTCCTGGTCATCGCCACGACACCGGCCACCGAGATCGCGATGCGCAGCGCCGCGCCGGCCCCGATGATGGAATTCGGCCCCCCGGTCGTGGTGTTTTCCCGCGTGCTGATGATTTCCCTGCTGTCGATCAGCGTGCTGTGGATGGAGATCTCGCGGCTCTACGAAGCCATGGAAGACCAGGCCACCCATGACGAGCTCACGGGCCTCGCCAACCGGCGCGCGATCGTCGCGCAGTTGCAGCGAGAGCTGCAGCGGGCCGGCCGCGAAGGCACCGCCTGCTCCGTCGCGCTGATCGACATCGACCACTTCAAGCAGGTGAACGACACGTGGGGCCACCCCACGGGGGACGAGGTGCTGCGCTGGACCACGCGCGTGATCCGCGCCAACGTGCGGCCCTACGATACGCTGGGCAGATACGGCGGCGAGGAGTTCCTGCTGGTGATGCCCGGCACGACCCGGGAAACGGCGCTGTCGGTGGCGGACCGCGCCCGCGCCGCCGTCGCGGCCCAGGCCTGCGTGGTCGGCGACGCGCAGATCCGCCTCACCTTCAGCGCCGGCGTGACCACCAGCACGGGCAGTGCGGATTTCGACGCCCTGCTGATCGCCGCCGACCTGGCCCTGTATTCCGCCAAGGCGGGCGGACGCAACCGCATCGCCTTCGGCGACACGACGCCCGATCGCGCCGCCATCCCCCAGCCCGCCTAGCCCGCCGCGGCGTGCAGGGCGGCGGTGACGTCGACCGCAGGGGCGGACAGGGGAGGCTCCGGAGGGGGGATATCCGGAAAATTTGTGCGTTCCGCCGCCCGATTCGGGCCGCGGGCGGGGCTACCCCGGCCGGCGAAGGCGTAAAATCGCGTCGTACGCCGTCCCCCGCTGCGCATCCCGCCATGTCCGTCGACATCTCCAGCCTCGTCCTGCTCACCATCGCCATCGCCATCGGCCTGGGCGTCCTGTGCGTCCTCGTGACCTTCCATCGCGCGGGCCCGCACGGCTCCCGCCACTGGGGCGCCGGGCTCATCGGCCTGGGCTTGAGCTTCGGGCTGCTCTACCTGTACCCCCGGCTGGGCCTGCCCCTGCTGTACCTCGGCTGGCTGGGCGCGCTGGTGTCGATGCACATCATGGCCCGGGCGTTGTTGCGCATCTGCGGCATCGACGGCCATCGCACGGGATTCGGCATCGCGGTGATCGGCGCCGCGGCGCTGGCGTGGCTGTACTTCGGCCTGGTGCAGCCCAACCCGATCCGGCAGATGGATGCCACTTATGTGGCCGGGGCGCTCATTGCCGCGCGCGCGGCCTGGGACCTGGGGCGCCACGCCAGGCGCAGCCGCTTCCGGGCGCCCACGCTCACCGTGGCCGCCGGGTTGCTGCTGGTCGCGGCCCGCCCGCTGATGGAGATCGCCGCCCGCGACGTGCATTCCGGTGCCTTCGACCCCGTGCAGGTGTTCGGCCCGCCGGGCATGGTGTTCTTCCGGGTGCTGGTGATGACGCTGCTCACCATCAGCGTGCTGTGGATGGAGGTCTCGCGCATCTACGAGGCAGTCGAGGACCAGGCCACCCACGACGAGCTGACCGGCCTGCCCAACCGGCGCGCCATCGTCGGCCAGCTGGGCCATGAGCTGTCGCGCGCTGAGCGGGAGGGCAGCGCCCTTTCCATCGCGTTCTTCGACATCGACAGCTTCAAACGCATCAACGACACGATGGGGCACGCCGCGGGCGACCAGGTGCTGCGCTGGGTGGCAAATATCATCGTGCAGAGCGTGCGCCCCTACGACGCGTTCGCCCGCTACGGCGGCGAGGAATTCCTGCTGCTCCTGCCGGGCGCCGACGCCGAGGCCGCCGTCGCCGTCGCCGAGCGCGCCCGCCTCGCGATCCAGCAAGGCAAGTGCGTGGCCGACGGCAAGACCCTGCCCATCACCGTCAGCGTGGGCATTGCCGCCTGGTCGCGCGGCGTGGACGCCGATGCCCTGCGGCGCGCCGCCGACGGCGCGCTCTATCGCGCCAAGCAGTCGGGGCGCAACCGCGTCATGCTGGCGCCGGTCAGCCTCGAAGCGGCGGCCTGAGCGCCGCGCCGCGCACCGCCCTCCCGCAGCGCCCGCGCCGGGGAAAAATGGCGGATGATGGCACCCGAGGAGGATCCGCCATCATGCAATCGCGTCGTCGCGCATTCCTTTCCCTGGCCACAGGGCTCGCCGCCCTCGGCCTCCTGCCCCGTCCCGGGCTTGGCGCACCCGGAATGAAGATCGGGATCATCGGCTCCGGCAACGTCGGCAGCAACATCGGCGCGAGCTGGGTGCGCGCCGGCCACCAGGTGATGTTCTCGTCGCTGCACCTCGAGCAGGACCAGGCGCTGGCAAAGCGGCTGGGCGGCGGCGCCACGGCCGGGACGCCCAGGCAAGCCGCGGCCTTCGGCGACGTGGTGATGGTCTCCGTGCCCTATCACGCCCTGCCCGCCGTCGGCAAAGACGTCGGCGACCTGCTCAAGGGCAAGATCGTCATCGATACCTGCAACCCCTTCCCCCACCGCGACGGCGAGACGGGGCAATGGGCCCTGGAAAAAGGCGCCGGCCTCGCCTCGAAGGCACTGCTGCCCGGCGCGCGCCTGGTGCGGACCTTCAACGCCATCGGCGCCGCGCGCATGGGCGCGGCCTACCGCGAGCCGGGCAAGGTCGGCATGCCGATCGCCAGCGATGACGCCGATGCCGTCGCCGTGGCCTCGACGCTGGTTCGCGATGTCGGCTACGAGCCGGTGCTGGTCGGCGGCCTGGAGAAGGGCAGGTACCTGATGCCGGGGACGCCGCTCGCAGGCGAGAGGAGCGCGGAGGAGATCCGGACGATCGCGGCCGGGCTGCACTGACCCTCGACGGATCCAGCCCGCCCACGAGGGCACGAAAGGCACGACAGCGCTTCCCGCACGGCACCGGGAGGCGCTTGGCTTTCGCCACACGATCCCGCTTATACTCGCCGTGCCCCGGGAAGCGGCACACGTCCCGGAGGCTGGGAACGCCGTTGGCTCACGTCGCAGACAAGTCCCGGGTAGCGGGCTGGGGATGGGGCGCATGAAACGTCGCACGTTCATCACGTTGCTGGCCGCGGGCCCGGTCGCGGCCTGCGCGCGGCCGGCCCACTCGACGATCCGCGGCCTGGCCATGGGCACGAGCTACACCGTCGAGCTGGCCGCACCACTCGACGAGGCCGCGCGCAACGGGCTCACGGCGCTCATCGAGGCGGAGCTCGCCGCGATCGACCGGGCGATGTCCACCTACGACGCCCGGTCGGAGCTGTCGGTGTTCAACGACCGCCAGGATGCCGGCTGGATGCCGGCGTCACGCAACCTGCTCACCGTGCTCGACACCGCCTCGCGCATCAGCGCCGCGACCCGGGGCGCCTTCGACGTCACCGTCGGACCGCTGGTCGACCTCTGGGGCTTCGGCCCGCAATACCGCCTCCAGCGCGTGCCGGATGACGACACCATCGCGCGGGCCCGGGAAAGCGTCGGCTTCCATCACCTGCACATCGATCCTTCCGCCGGCACGATCCGCAAGGCACACCGCCGCACCCGCATCGACCTGAACGCGATTGCGCCGGGGTACGGGGTCGATCGCGTGGCCACGCTCCTGGACCGCCAGGGCTTCGGCGATTACCTGGTGGAACTGGGCGGCGAGTTCCGCGCCCGGGGCGCCACGGCGGCGGGGAGGCCCTGGCGGGTCGCCATCGAACGCCCGGTGGAGGGCAGGCGCATCCTCGGCGAGGTCATCGTCCTCGAGGACCGGGCCATCGGCACCTCGGGCACCACCAGGGACTTCTTCGAGCAGGACGGGCGCCACTATTCGCACAGCATCGATCCGGCGACGGGACGGCCGGTCGAACATCCCCCGATGGCGGTGAGCGTGGTCGCCGCTACGGCGATGCAAGCCGATGCCTGGGCCACGGCGCTGGTGATCCTCGGACCGAAGCGCGGCTACGCCCTGGCGCAGGCCCGCCACGTCGCGGCCTTGTTCGTCACCGCCGCCGGCCGCGATTTCGATGTCCAGGCCACCGATGCGCTTCGCGGCCACCTCCTTGGCTAGCACGATGCGCCTCGTGAAGCCCCATCCTTGCAAGGACTCGCCGGCCCTCGCGGCCATCGCGGGATTCCTGCTCCTGCTCGCCGGTCTCCTGTTGCCGGGCCTCGCGGGGCCCGTGCACGCGGCGGACAAGCCGGACTGGCTGACGCCGGACAGGATCGCCCGCCTGTTCCCCGGGCAGGCGGCCTACCCCGGCCCGCCCTCCGGAAAACCGCCCGCCGTGCCGGTCTACAGTGCGGGGCGGCCCATCGGCTTCCTGTTCGCCACCGATGAGCTGACCGATGTCGTCGGCTTCTCCGGCGCGCCGTTCAACTTCGTGGTCGGGCTGGACCTGCACGGAACGATCGTCGGCGTCGACCTCGTGAAGCATGCCGAGCCCATCCTCGACTACAACTCCATGGGCCCGCAGCTCGCGCGCTTCATCAAGCAGTACACCGGCCTCGACCTGGGCCACCCGATCTCGCTCTCCGGCAAGGGAACGCCGGGCGGCATCGACGGCATCAGCTCGGCCACCGTGAGCGCGCGCGCCTTCCATCACGCCATCATCCAGAGCGCGCGCCTGGTGGCGCGCTCGCGCGGCCTGACGGCCGGCGCCGCATCGACCGCCATGGTCGACACGGCGAACTTCCAGCCCATGACCTGGGCGGAGCTGGTCGCCGCCGGGGCCGTCAAGGGCATCCGCATTCCCCTGGGGGGCACGGCGGGCACGGGCAACCCGCAGGCCGTGCTCGAGCTCCATGCCGCCGTGCTCAATCCCGCCACGATCGGCCGCAACCTCCTCGGCCCCATGCGCTTCGGCGAGCACGTGGCGCGGTACGACTCGCAGGACCTGGTCGTGCTGGTCATGGGCAGGGGCCCCTACTCCTTCGTCGGCAGCCAGGTGTTTTATACGGGCACCTTCGATCGGGTCCGGATCGAGCAGGGCTCGCACCAGTTCGTGCTGCGCAGGGAGCCGGGGCGCTACCAGTACCTGCCCTTCGTCACCGCCCGGGGAGCGCCGAAGTTCGACGAGATCGCCCTCTTTCGCATCCCGGCGCAGGAAGGCGCCGACGTCCTCGCGCCCTGGCACCTGGTGCTGGAAACGGATGGCGGCACCGGCGCGCGGACGCCGCCCGCCCGGCTCGACTACCGCCTGCCCGCCCGATTCATCCTGCCGCCGGCCGAGCCGTCCGCCCAGGCGCCGCTCGAAGCCCCCTGGCAGGCGAGCTGGCGCGCGCAGGCGAAGAACCTCATCGTGCTCGGCCTGGCCCTGCTGGTGCTCACCGCAATGCTCGTCGCGATGCAAAGGCTGACGCGGCACGCGCGCCTCTACGAGGCACTGCGCATCGGCTTCCTGCTTTTCACGCTGGTGTGGATCGGCTGGATCGCGGGCGCCCAGCTCAGCATCGTCAACGTCTTCGGATGGCTGCACGGGCTTTTCGATGGCCACGGCGCGGACGTGCTCCTGGGCGACCCGCTGCTGTGCGTGCTGCTGGCGTTCGTGGCGGTGAGTTTCGTCGTCTGGGGCCGCGGCGTGTTCTGCGGCTGGCTGTGCCCCTTCGGCGCGTTGCAGGAACTCCTGGCCAAACTCGGCCGCCTCGCCAAGGTGCCCCAGTGGTCACCGTCGCACAAGACCCATCGCCGGCTGTGGCCCCTGAAGTACGTGTCGCTCGCCGTGCTCACGCTTGCCGCCCTGCACGGCCTGCAGACCATGGCGATCGCGGCCGAGGTCGAGCCGTTCAAGACCGTCATCTCCATGCGCATGGACCGGGCCTGGCCCTTCCTGGCCTATGCCCTGGCGCTGCTCGCCGCCGGCTTGTTCGTCGAGCGGGCGTTCTGCCGTTTCCTTTGCCCGCTCGGCGCGGTCATGGCCCTCGGCGGCAAGCTGCGGCTGCGCAAGTTCAACGCGCTCAAGCGCCGCGCGGAATGCGGCAGCCCCTGCCAGCTCTGCGCCCGGCGCTGCCCGATCCAGGCCATCGAGCCAGGCGGGAACATCAACATGGACGAATGCTTCTACTGCCTCGACTGCCAGGTCATCTACCACGATGCGCACGTGTGCCCGCCGCTGGTGGTCGAGGCCCGGCGCCATCGCAAGCTCGCCGCTGGGGTGCCGGGACCGTGACGCATGGATCTCGATCGCGGCAGTTCGCACTGACTTTCGCCTCCCAACTTTGACCTTTTCCCTCGCGCGCTACTCGGCAGCGCGTGACACCACCCTCAGCACCCGGCAGCACAGGTCGAGCGTCGGCACGGCGATGCCGTACGCCTTCGCAAGCTGGAGGGTGTAGTCCAGGGTTTCGTGGACCTCCAGCCGGCGGTTGCGGTCCGCGTCCTGCAGGATCGACTGGCGGAAGGTGGGCGCCCCCACGCGCCGGTCCTCGCCGTAGGCCTGCACCGCCTGGATGGCGTTCTCTTCGCTGCCCTCGAGGAACGCCTGGCTGGTGAAACCGCTGTCCTGCAGCTTCACCCCGTGCCGGATCGCGACGGCGGCGGTCTCCCGCATCACCCGGGCCGCGATCAACGCCGTGTCGGGGTCCGACATGAACCGCCAGGTCGGCAGGCGGGTCATGATCGCCAGGGTGCTGAAGCCTGACCAGCCGACGAATTTCGACCATTCCACCGACGTGATGTCCTCCGAGGCCCTGGCCTTCAGGCCCGCCCCTTCGAAGGCCTCCACGATCTCCTTCACGCGGGCGGAGATCCCGCCGGCGACCTCGCCGATCACCGTCGGCGCGGCAATGTTGTAGCGCACCGCCCCGGGCTTGTCGCCTTCCGCGGGGAGGACGTCGCCGCCGATCAGGCTGATCGCGCCCAGCACGGCCTGCGCGCCGAGCACCTCACCCAGCAGCTGGTTCTTGAGCACGCCGTTTTGCACGGAAAAGGCGCTCCCGACCTTGAGCCCCTTGAGCGGCGCCAGCGCCTGCGCGGTGTCGTAGGTCTTGATGGCGACGATGGCAACGTCGGCTGACCGCAGCGTCGCCGGGTCCGTCACGATCCTGCAGCCTGCCGTGAACGTCTCCGCCCCGACCACGGCGATGCCGTGACGGGCCAGCGCCGCGGCGCGCTCGCCCCGGGCGATGAGGGAGACGTCGTGCCCGGCGCGGGCCAGGCACGCTGCATAGATGGAGCCGAGCGCGCCCGCGCCCAGGATCACGAAGTTCATTTCCAGGTTCCCCGAATCAAAAAACCGGAGCATAAATCAGGAAGTAAGGCGGACGACAGCCCGGCGCCGTTCCTCCTGGCCGATCCGGCCCCCGGGACGCTGCCGTGGCGCTCACGGTGGCGTTCCCGCATGGGCCCACAAATCCCGGGTCGGCAATTCGACCTATACTCTCGCCCCATGAACACGCCAACGAACCTCAACACATTCCTGGCCGCCATCGAGCGGCGCGATCCCCACCAGCCCGAATTCCTGCAAGCCGTGCGCGAAGTCATGGCCTCGCTGTGGCCCTTCCTCGACCGCAATCCGCAGTACCGCCGCCAGGGCCTGCTCGAGCGCCTGGTCGAGCCCGAGCGCGCGATCCAGTTTCGCATCGCCTGGACGGACGATGCGGGCGAGGCGCGCGTCAATCGCGGCTTCCGCGTCCAGTACAACGCCGCGCTCGGCCCGTACAAGGGCGGCATGCGCTTCCATCCCTCGGTGAACCTGTCGATCCTGAAGTTCCTCGGCTTCGAGCAGTGCTTCAAGAACTCCCTGACCATGCTGCCGCTCGGCGGCGGCAAGGGCGGCGCCGACTTCGACCCCAAGGGGCGCAGCGACGCCGAGGTGATGCGCTTTTGCCAGGCGCTGATGGTGGAGCTGTACCGGCACCTCGGCCCTGACACCGACGTGCCCGCCGGCGACATCGGCGTCGGCGCGCGCGAAGTGGGCTACATGGCCGGCATGATGAAAAAGCTCTCCAACGACACCGCCGCCGTGTTCACCGGCAAGGGCCTGTCCTTCGGCGGCAGCCTGATGCGGCCCGAGGCCACCGGTTACGGCCTGGTGTACTTCGCCGAGGAAATGCTGCGGCGGGCCGGCAAGTCGATCGAGGGCCTGACCGTTTCAGTCTCCGGCGCCGGCAACGTGGCGCAGTACGCGGTGGCCAAGGCGCTGGAAATGGGCGCGAAGGTGGTCACGATGTCCGACTCCGGCGGCACCGTGCACGACAAGGACGGCTTCACCGAGGAAAAGCTCGCCGCCCTCATGGAACTGAAGAACGTCAGGCGTGGCCGCATCCGTGACTACGCCAGGGAACGCGGGCTGCCGTACCTGGAAGGCCGCTCCCCCTGGCACATCCCCGTGGACGTGGCCCTGCCCTGCGCGACCCAGAACGAACTCGGCGCCAAAGACGCGGAAACCCTGGTGGCCAACGGTGTGGCCTGCGTGGCCGAGGGCGCCAACATGCCC
>DASZQJ010000010.1:0-4619 GCA_035549715.1 Burkholderiales bacterium | reverse complement strand
CGCTGCCGGCCGGCTCTCCATGAGCACGGTCCGGCGGGCGACGGACGCAAGGTAGCGATCCATGTGCGGGCGCAACAATACGCAGATCGACGTAGCGCGGATGGTGCGCGCCGTGGTGCACGCAGGCCGCGCACCGTCGCGGCCCACCATTAATGGATGCGCCGTCCGAAACGCACCGTGGCTGTGCGCGACGCTTGCGCACGCGGCCTCACCGCGCGAGCCGCATACGTCAAATGACGTAGGGGCTTGGACGGATTCCTGCGGAAAATCGGCGCACCCGTGCGGCTGGCTTGGATGTTGCAAAGCTCAGCCTGCCGGCACGGGGACCGGCGAACGGGACAGCGACCTGGATACGGCAGCCACACAGCGGATCGTCAAGATCCGGCGCGACTACAACACCTGGGTCGCGAACGAGACCATGGAGGATTACTCCCTGCGGTTCACGCCGCGCTCGTTCCGCAAGTGGTCCGAGTTCAAGGTCGCCAACACCGCCCTGGGCGCGGTGTCCTTCCTGGCGCTGGAGGCGATCGGCGGCTCGATCACGCTCAACTACGGTTTCATCAACGCCTTCTGGGCGATCCTGGCCGTCGGGCTGGTGATCTTCCTCACCGGCCTGCCGATCAGCTACTACGCCGCCAAGTACGGCGTGGACATGGACCTGCTCACCCGGGGGGCGGGTTTCGGCTACATCGGCTCGACCATCACCTCGCTGATCTATGCCTCGTTCACGTTCCTCTTTTTCGCGCTCGAGGCCGCGATCATGGCGCTGGCGCTGGAGTTGTACTTCGACATCCCGCTGTCGATCGGCTACCTCGTCAGTTCGCTCGTGATCATCCCCATGGTGATGTACGGCATCACCATGATCAGCCGGCTGCAGTTCTGGACCCAGCCGGTGTGGCTGGTGCTGCTGGTGCTCCCCTACGCCTTCGTGCTGTTCAAGGAGCCCGACGCCATCCGCAACTTCACGACCTTCTCGGGGCGCGCGGAAAACGGCGGCAACTTCGACCTGCTGCTGTTCGGGGCGGCCGCGGCCGTGGCGTTCTCGCTGGTGGCGCAGATCGGCGAGCAGGTGGACTTCCTGCGCTTCCTGCCGGAACGCACGCGCGCCAACCGCGTCAAGTGGTGGGCGGCGATGCTGAGCGCCGGGCCCGGCTGGATCCTGCCGGGCGTGGCGAAGATGCTGGGCGGCGCGTTCCTCGCCTTCCTCGCGCTCCAGCACGAGGTCAGCGTCGACAAGGCGGTGGAGCCGACCCAGATGTACCTGATCGGCTTCCAGTACGTGTTCACGCCGGAGTTCGCCCTCGCCGCCACCGCCCTGTTCGTGATCGTCTCCCAGGTCAAAATCAACGTGACCAACGCCTATGCCGGCTCGCTGGCATGGTCGAATTTCTTCGCCCGCCTGACCCATAACCACCCGGGACGCGTGGTCTGGCTGGTGTTCAACGTTCTGATCGCCGTCGTGCTCATGGAGCTGGGCGTGTTCAAGGCGCTGGAGCATGTGCTGGGGTTGTACTCCAACGTCGCCATCGCCTGGGTCGGCGCGCTGGTGGCGGACCTGGTGGTGAACAAGCCGCTGGGCTTGTCGCCGCGCCATATCGAGTTCAAGCGCGCCCACCTGTTCGACGTGAACCCGGTGGGCACGGGCGCCATGCTGATCGCCTCGGCGCTGTCGATCATCGCCTTCTCCGGCGCCTTCGGCGCCCACGCGCAGGCCTTCGCGCCCTTCATCGCCCTCATCGTCGCCTTCGTCACCGCGCCCCTGATCGCCTGGTGGACGCGCGGGCGCTACTACCTCGCCCGCAGCGGCCCCGCGATGGCGCACGGGCCGGGCCTGCAGCGCTGCTGCATCTGCCACAACGAGTTCGAGCGCGAGGACATGGCGTTCTGCCCCGCCTACGGCGACCCGATCTGCTCGCTGTGCTGCTCGCTCGACGCCCGTTGCCAGGACCGCTGCAAGAGCGCGGCGCCCTACGCCGGCAAGGTGCTGTCGGCGCTGCAGCGCTTCCTGCCGGCCCACCTGCCCTTCCCCGTGCCGGCCCGCATCGGCAACTACCTGGCGGTGCTGTCGCTGATGACCCTGCTGCTCGCGGCGGTGCTCGCCCTGGTCTACTACCAGGAGTCGATGGTGCTGGCGGAGACGGCCCCGGCGCTCAGGCACGATCTCGCGCTCGCCTTCCTCAAACTGTTCGCCGTGCTGATGCTGTTCGCCGCGGCGGGTTCCTGGTGGATCGTGCTCTCCAACGAGACCCGCCAGGTGGCGCAGGAGGAGTCCAACCGCCAGACCCACCTGCTGATGCGGGAAATCGAGGCGCACCGGGTCACGGACGCCAAGCTGCAGAAGGCCAAGGAGGCGGCCGAGGCCGCGAACCTCGCGAAAAGCCGCTACGTCACCGGGATGAGCCACGAGCTGCGCACCCCGCTCAACAGCATCCTCGGCTACGCGCAGATCCTGCAGAAGGACCCGTCGATCCCGGAGAACCGCCACGATGCGATCGCGGTGATCCGGCGCAGCGGCGAGCACCTGGTCAGCCTGATCGACGGGTTGCTGGACATCGCCCGCATCGAGGCGGGCAAGCTGCGCCTGGACCACGGCGAACTGCGCCTCGCCGAGTTCCTCGACCAGATCGTCAAGATGTTCCGCCCGCAGGCCGCGGAAAAAGGCATCGAGTTCCGCTTCGAGTGCCTGGGCAAGCTGCCGGAAGTGGTGCATGCCGACGAGCGGCGCCTGCGCCAGATCCTGATCAACCTGCTGGGCAACGCGGTCAAGTTCACCGACAGCGGCTCCGTCACCCTGCGCGCGAGCTACCTGCGCGAGATGGCGCGTTTCGAGATCGAGGACACGGGCATCGGCATCGGCGAAGCGGACCTCGGACGCATCTTCCTGCCCTTCGAGCGCGGCGGCGAATCGGACGGCAAGGGCAAGGCGGGCACCGGGCTGGGGCTGGCGATCTCGCGCATGCTCACCGACCTCATGGGCGGCGAGATGCAGGTGCGCAGCCAGCCGGGCCGCGGCAGCGTGTTCCAGGTGCGCGTCTACCTGCCCGCCGTGACCTCGCCCAAGACGCTGGCCCGTGCCGAGAGCGACATCGCAGGCTATTCCGGGCCGCGCAAGCGCGTACTGGTGGTGGACGACCAGGCCTCCCAGCGCCAGCCGCTGGTGGAACTGCTCGGCATGCTCGGCTTCGAGGTGCGCGCGGCCGACAGCGGCGAAGCCTGCCTGCGCATCGCGCCGGCGTTCGTGCCCGACATCGTGCTCATGGACATCGCCATGCCCGGCCTCGACGGCTGGGAAGTGAGCCGCCTGCTGCGCGCCAGCGAGGCGGTGCGGGTGCCGATCGTCATGGTCTCCGCCAACGCCCACGACAACGACCCCGAGAAGCGCCTGCGCGCCGGCTGCGACGACTTCCTGGTCAAGCCCGTGATCGCCACCGAGCTGCTCAACAAGCTGCAGACCCACCTGGGCCTGGAGTGGATCTACCGCGCGGCGCTGCCGCCGGTGCCGGCGGCCGAGCGCATCGCGGCGACCGAAGTGCCGCCCGAGGAGCAGATCCGCGACCTGCGCACCCTGGGCGACATCGGCTACGTGCGCGGCATCCTCGACAAGCTCGATGAGATCGAGCGCGCGGACAACCGCTACGCCGCCTTCGTGCGCCGCCTGAGGAGCCGCGTGCAGGGGTTCCGGCTCGAAGAATATTCCCGACTGCTCACCCGACTCACCAGCCATGACGCAAGCAAGCGCTGAACGCGACATCGTCCTGATCGTGGACGACGTCCCCGAGAACCTCGCCGTCCTGTCGGACGCCCTGGACGGCGCCGGCTACATGGTGCTCGTCGCCGAGGACGGCACCCGGGCGCTGGAGCGCGTGAAGCGCATCCGCCCCGGCATCGTCCTGCTCGATGCCGTGATGCCGGGCATCGACGGCTTCGAGACCTGCCGCCGCCTCAAGGCCGACGAGGCCACGCGCGACATCCCGGTGGTGTTCATGACCGGGCTCACGGAAAGCGAGCACGTGGTGCGCGGCTTCATGGCCGGGGGCATCGACTACGTCACCAAGCCGATCAATCCCGAAGTCGTCCTGGCGCGCATCGCCGCGCACCTGAAGACCGCCAGGATCGTGACCCAGGCCCAGGAGGCGATCGACGCGGCGGGGCTGGCGGTGGCGGTGGTGAGCCGCGACGGGCACTTCCTCTGGCACACGCCCAAGGCGCGCCGGGGACTGGAGGCCTGCCTGCCGGGGGTGGCGCTCTCCGGCGGCGCCCCCCTGCCCCCGGCCCTGCGCGACTGGGTCCGGGAAGCCGCCGCCCCGGGGCGCGAGACGCGGCCCTTCACGCTCCGGGCCGGCGCCGGGCGTGTGCTGGTCCACTTCCTCGGCGCCATGTCGGGCGGCCAGCTGCTGCTGCTCGTGGAAGAAGACGGCGGCCGCGGCGATGTGCTGGCCTCCTACCAGCTCACCGCGCGCGAGGCCGAGGTGTTGAGCTGGGTGGCCAAGGGCAAGACCAATCGCGACATCGGCGAAATCCTTGGCATGAGCCCCCGCACCGTGAACAAGCACCTGGAGCACATCTACGTGAAGCTCGGCGTGGAGACCCGGACCGCGGCGGCGGCGCTGGCGATCGGG
>DASZQJ010000009.1:0-45635 GCA_035549715.1 Burkholderiales bacterium | reverse complement strand
TACGACGAGCGCGAGTACATCGTGATCGACGCGCGCGACGGCAGCATCGACAACTACTGCTTCAGCCCCCACCCCTCTTCGACATTCGATTCTACGAACCGCTCAACCCGGCACTTGCAGGAATCGCGCGGGATTCTGGGGGGCTCCCCATTGGCGCACTTCGAAGTGAAGGTGCGTTCCCGTCGAACGGCCCGTGTTTCCGACCTCGGCGATCTTCTGGCCTCGCAGCACCACATCGCCGACCCTCGCTATGAGCTTCGACGCGTGCGCGTAGCGGGTGATGAGTCCATTGCCGTGGTCGATCTCGATCATATTACCATACTGGGGATGCGCTTCTGAGTACACCACCACGCCGCCCGCTGCCGCGGTGATCGCCTCGCCTTCCGCGGCCATGAAATCCATGCCTTCATGGAAGGCGTTCCAGCCGGTGAAGGGGTCGATGCGCCAGCCGAAATTGGACGAGTACCATCCGGTCGACACGGGCAATTCGGTGGGCAGGAGCTGCTTCTTGGCGTGGGAGATGGTCAGCATGGATTCCAGCACGCCCAGCTTGTCGGTGCGGTCGTCCACCTGCAGCGCAAGCTCGTCCAGCTTCTTGCCCAGTTCCTCCATCGACAGCTCCTGGGCGGGCGCCACGGTGGACATCGGGCCGCCGCGGGCCGGCGGCTGGTCGAACATGAATTCGGTGGGCTTGATGCCGGCCAGCTTGGTCAGCCGCTCGCCCAGGGTATCCAGGCGAAGCAGCTTGGCCTGCATCTCGCCGAGCCGGGCCGCCATGGTATCGAGGCTTTCCCGGAGGTAGGACTGTGTCTTGCGGGTCTGCTCGGCCTGCACGGCTTCGAGCAGCGACTGGAGGTAGGGACTCTGGTTGTTGACGGCGTACCGGAGGGAGAAGTAGTTCAGCAGCACCGCCAGGGACACGACCATGAGGCACATCAGCAGGCCCAGGAACAGCACCTGCGGCGTACTCACCGTGTAGCTGCGCGCCTGCGCGAACTTGTTGGAAACCAGAATAATATTCATGTTTCCCCTTTAACCCCTTCCTGAAGACCTCGTGACCGGCGATCGCATCGGCGTTCTCCTGCAACGGCTGCCCGAGCTGCAGGCGCTTTCCCGCAAGGCCGGGCGGCTGTCCGCGCTGCGGGCCCTGCTGGCGCAATCATTGCCGGCCAACCTCGCCGACGCCACTGCGGCTGCCGTTACGGAAACTGGAGAACTGCTGCTCTTCGCTGACAACGGCGCGGTCGCCGCCAAGTTAAAGCAGTTGACGCCGCGGATTATGGTCTTTTTTAGACAACGGGGGGTTGAGGTTACTGGAATCCGGGTACAAGTGCAAGTAGGTTTGCGCAGTAAGCCCTTGCCGCAGAAACAGATTTTCATGGGCACAGGGGGGGGCGAAGCCATCGACAAGCTGGCCGGGAAGATCCAAGACCCCGGGCTGCGATCCGCGCTGCAACGGCTGGCCCGCCGGGCCCGTCGCTCAGACCACGAGGATTAGGCGCTCCAGCACATAAAGTGCCATAAATATCAATAGGATAATGATTCCCACCTTCGCGGTCTGCCAAGCGAAGCGCTTCCAGCGGGGATCCCGGGTCAAGAAACCGACGGCAACCGATGCGCCCACGACCAGGATCAGGAGGGCGCCCAGAAGCCGCAAGGCAATCATCGGAAGGGAAGCCGAACCGAAGTCAGGCCCGGGGCCGGCCGCCCGGGAGCACTCAGGCCGCCGCCTGGGTTTGGAGCCTGAGGAAAGCGGGCGCTTCCTCTGGTTTGAGGAAGGTCACGAACTCCCAGGCCGTGGCGTCTTCCAGGAGGCTGCGCAGCAACCCGTTGTTCAGGGCGTGCCCGGACTTGTGCGCTGAGTAAGCCCCAATGACCGGATGACCCAGAAGGTAAAGGTCACCGATGGCATCCAGCGCCTTGTGCTTGACGAATTCGTCCTCGTATCGCAACCCGTCCGCATTGAGCACGCGGTATTCATCCATCACGATGGCGTTGTCAAGGCTGCCGCCCAGGGCCAGGCCCTGTGCGCGCATGTTCTCGACGTCCTGCATGAATCCGAAAGTACGGGCACGGCTCACTTCCTTGATGTAGGACGTGTGCTCGAAGTCCACGACGACGCGCTTGTTGGAACCGGCGAATACCGGATGCTTGAAGTCGATGCTGAAGTCGACGCGAAAACCGTTGTAGGGCTCGAACCTGACCCACTTGTCGCCCTGCTTGACCTCCACGGCCTTGCGGATGCGGATGAAACGCTTGGCCGCAGGCTGCTCCTCGATTCCCGCGGACTGCAGCAGGAACACGAACGGCGAGGCCGAGCCGTCCATGATCGGCACCTCCCCGGCAGTGAGCTCGACGTAGACATTGTCGATGCCCAGGCCGGCCAGGGCCGACATGAGGTGCTCGACGGTCTGCACGCGGGCGCCGCTTCTTTCCAGGCACGACGACAGCCGCGTGTCGCCCACGGCGTAGGGATCGGCCTTGATCTCGACCACCGGCTCAAGGTCCACACGCCGAAAAACGATGCCCGTGTCGGGCGCGGCCGGCCGCAACGTGAGGTAGACCTTCTCCCCGGTGTGCAGCCCGACGCCCGTGGCGCGAACGATATTCTTCAGCGTGCGTTGCTTGATCATGTCCAATGCTCCCGCAGTGCAGCCTTGTGGGCCAGCCTACGCGACTCTTTAAATGACTGATTAGACTACCAGAGCAGCCGCCGTAACGCCACTGCAATACGCGGATGCTGTATTGCAGCATGAGCCGCCCGGGTCACCTAGTCCGCCTGCTTTCGAAGGAAGGCCGGGATGTCCAGCATGTCCACGCCCGACTGCTTCATCGCTTCCACGGCCGCATCTCGGGACCGACGGCGCATGACGGCCGGGGTCTCGAGCTCGCCGAAATTCACTTCCAGGGGCGAGGCGTCGGTGCCGGTCTTCACCACCGTCAGGGGCTTCTGCTGGCGATGGACGGCGCTGCCCAGTCCGGTGGCCACCATCGTCACGCGCAGCCTGTCCTCCATGTGCTCGTCGATCACCGTGCCCACGATCACGGTCGCATCCTCCGCGGTAAAGCCCTTGATCGTGTTCATGACCTCGTGCACTTCCTTCATCTTCAGGCTGTTGCTCGCCGTGATGTTCACCAGGACGCCGCGAGCACCCGCCAGGTTCACGTCCTCCAGCAGCGGGCTCGCCACCGCCTGCTCGGCCGCCAGGTGCGCCCGGTCCATGCCGGCGGAAACCGCCGAGCCCATCATTGCCATGCCCATCTCCGACATGACAGTGCGGACGTCGGCGAAGTCCACGTTCACCAGGCCCGGGCACTTGATGACCTCGGCAATGCCTGCGACAGCGCCATGCAGCACCGAGTTCGCGGCCTTGAATGCATCCAGCATGCTTACGTCCTCGCCCAGGACCTGCATGAGCTTGTCGTTGGGGATGACGATCAGCGAGTCGACGTGGCGGGACAGCTCTTCCAGGCCGTTGTGGGCCACTTTCTGCCGCTTGCCCTCGAACGAGAACGGCTTGGTGACCACCGCCACGGTCAGGATGCCCAGCTCCCGCGCGGCCTCGGCAACGATGGGCGCCGCACCCGTGCCCGTGCCACCGCCCATGCCCGCGGTCAGGAACAGCATGTCCGCGCCCTCGATGAGCTCGATGATGCGCTCGCGATCCTCCATGGCGGCCTCGCGGCCGATGTCGGGATTGGCGCCTGCGCCGAGCCCCTTGGTGACGTTCGGACCGAGTTGCAGCAGGGTCTTCGCCTTGCTGCGCTTGAGCGCTTGCGAATCTGTGTTGGCGCAAATGAAGTCCACGCCATCCACGCCCTCGCTGATCATGTGGTCCACGGCGTTGCCACCGCAGCCGCCCACGCCGACCACCTTGATCACCGCCTCCTGGGGTTGTGTATCCACGATCTCGAACATCAGTCGTCTCCTTTTATCAATGAATCAAAAAACGAAATGCCAGGCTCCCTGAACTGCTTTCTCTAGAAATTCGTCTCGAACCATTTCTTCATGCGCCCGAAGATCTGCTTGAACGATCCGCTCTGCATCTTCTCGATCTGCTGCCGCTGGTGCTGTCCAAGGCCCGCCATCAGCAGGCCCACGCCCGTCGAGTAGCGGGGATTGCGGATGACTTCAGAAAGGCCGCCCGAATAGCTCGGCAGGCCCAGCCGCACCGGCATGTGGAAAACCTCCTCGCCCAGTTCGACCATGCCCTGCATGGCCGCGCTGCCTCCGGTAATGACGATCCCCGAGGACAGCAGCTCCTCGAAACCGCTGCGCCTCAGTTCGGCCTGCACCAGCGAATACAGCTCCTCGACCCGAGGCTCGATCACCTCCGCTAGCGTCTGGCGCGACATCTTCTTTGGGCCGCGCTCGCCCACGCCGGGAACCTCCACCATCTCCTGCGGGTCAGCCAGCTCGCGCAGCGCGCAGCCATATCGGCGCTTGATCTCTTCGGCTTCCTTGGTCGGGGTGCGCAGCGCCATCGCCACATCGTTGGTGATCTGGTCACCGGCGATGGGTATGACGGCCGTGTGGCGAATCGCGCCCTGGGTAAACACCGCGATGTCCGAGGTGCCGCCACCGATGTCCACGAGGCAGACCCCCAGATCCTTCTCGTCCTCGGAGAGCACCGCCATCGCGGAAGCAAGCGGCTGCAGGATCAGGTCGTTCACCTCCAGGCCGCAGCGGCGCACGCACTTCATGATGTTCTGTGCCGCAGACACCGCGCCGGTCACGATGTGAACCTTGACCTCGAGGCGCACGCCGCTCATGCCGAGGGGCTCGCGCACGTCCTCCTGGCCGTCGATCACGAACTCCTGGTTGAGGACGTGCAGGATCTGCTGGTCGGTGGGGATCGGGATGGCCTTGGCGGTCTCGACCACGCGGTCGACATCGGTCTGCGCCACCTCGCGATCCTTGATGGCGACCATGCCGTGGGAATTGAAGCTGCGGATGTGGCTGCCGGCGATGCCGGTCCACACGTCGCGGATCTTGCAGTCAGCCATCAGTTCGGCTTCCTCCAGCGCGCGCTGGATGGCGTTCACGGTCGATTCGATGTTGACCACCACGCCCTTTTTCAGGCCCCGTGATGGCGCGCTGCCCATGCCGACCACCTCGAATCCGCCTTCGGGCTTCATCTCGGCCACGATCGCGGCGATCTTCGAGGTGCCGATGTCGAGGCCCACGATCAGGTTCTTGCTCTCTTTTCTGCCGCTCAATGCCATCGCTTCAACGATCCCGTCTCATCAGGTTTTCTTCGGGCCCCATTTCAACCCCGGGGTCTTGACCGCGAATCCGTTGCTGTAGCGCAGGTCCACGTATGCGGGTGCGGGGGATGCCGGCCCGAAGGCCCGGCCGTACGCCGCGACGAAGGCCGCGAGGCGACTCTCCAGGTTCTCGCGCCCGAGTTCGATCACCATCCCGTCATCGAGGCGCAGCTGCCAGGCGCGGCGCGGCGACACGCGGATCTGGACCACCTTGCGGCCGAGGGGCTCGAGCGTGGCGTCGAACTGCGCATGGCGCTCGACGACTTCCGGCGCCATGTCCTCCGGACCGGTGAATACGGGCAGGATGCTGTTGATCGCCGCCTCGAAGACTTCGCCCTGCGCGTTCACAAGCGCGGTGGAGCCCCAGCGCGCAAGCGGCCGGTGCTCTTCCATCGCCACTTCGAGGCGGTCGGGCCAGTGGCGGCGCACGTTGACCGAACGCACCCAGGGCAGCTTCTCGAATCCGGCGCGCACCTTTGCCAGGTCCACGGTGAAGAAATTTCCCCTCAGTTCGCGGTTGATGACCTCCCGCACCTGCTCCTGCGTAAGGTGCGTCGCCTCGCCCGTCACCTGCACTTCGCGCAGCGGGAAGACGGGCAGGTGCACGATGAAGTGCGCGGCGCCGTAAATCGCGAGCGCAGCGGCCACACCGAACAGCAGGTTGGCCGCCCCCCGCAGCTTCCCGGCGTCATCCCACATGGGCGCCCTCCAGGATCCTCAGGACCAGGTCTTCGAAGGAAATGCCGGCCTGCCGGGCGGCCATCGGCACGAGGCTGTGGCCGGTCATGCCCGGCGACGTATTCATCTCGAGGAAGCAGTAGCTGCCATCGCCGCGCAGGATCAGGTCGGCCCGGCCCCAGCCTTCGCATCCCAGCGCCCGGAACGCCCTGAGCGCCACCGCACGGATCTCCTCCTCGATGCGGACGGGAATGCCCGACGGGCAGTGATACTTGGTTTCGTCCGTGAAGTACTTGTTCTGGTAGTCGTAATTGCCGCCCGGAGCCTCGATCCAGATGAGCGGCAAGGCCTGGTCGCCCAGCACGGAGGCCGTGAGCTCGCGCCCGGCGATGAATTCCTCGGCCAGCACCAGGTCATCGTGCTTCGCCGCCAGCGCGTAGGCCGCGGGCAGTTGTGCCGCGGTCATGACCTTCGTGAGCCCGATGGTCGAACCTTCGTGGACCGGCTTCACGATGAGCGGCAGGCCCAGCGTGCGCGCGACCTGGTCGAAATCCGAATCGGCAGTGAGCAACGCGTCGCGCGGCGAGGGGATGTCGAAGGCCTTCCAGATGAGCTTGGTGCGCCATTTGTCCATCGCCAGGCTGCTTCCCAGCACGCCGCTGCCCGTGTAGGGGATGCCGAGCAGTTCCAGCGCGCCCTGCACCGTTCCGTCCTCGCCGAAGCGGCCGTGCAGCGCGATGAACACGCACTCGAAGCCGTCCCGCTTCAGCTCGGCGATCGGCCGCTGCGACGGATCGAAGGGATGTGCGTCGACGCCGCGGCTGCGCAGTGCGCCGAGGACCGCGTTGCCGCTCAGGAGCGAAATCTCCCGCTCCGCGGAGCGGCCGCCGAGCAACACCGCGACCTTGCCGAAGCTCCTCATCTGGCCGCCTCGCCAACGATGCGCACCTCGGGCTCCAGCGAAACGCCGGTCTGCCGCCGGACCGTGTCGCGGACGAAATGGATCAACGCCTCGATGTCGGCAGCCGTCGCACCGCCGGTGTTCACGATGAAATTCGAATGCATGCGCGAGACTTCGGCGCCCCCGATGCGATGGCCCTTCAGTCCGCAGGATTCGACGAGCCGCGCCGCGAAATCGCCGGGCGGATTGCGGAACACCGATCCCGCGTTGGGCTCCGCCAGCGGCTGGCTGGCGATGCGCCGGCCGAGCAGTTCCTTGATCGTCCTGCGGGAGGCGGCACCGTCGCCCTTGCGCAAGCGGAACCACGCGGCGACGAAGAATTCATCGGCGGCAGCCAGCGGCAGCACGTGCCGGTAGCCGAGCGAGTACTCGGCCGGTTCGCGTATCTGCAGGCGCCCGGCACGATCGATGGTGCGCACCCGCGCCACCACGTCCCACGTTTCGGCGCCGTAGCATCCGGCATTCATCGCCAGCGCCCCGCCCACCGTGCCCGGGATGCCCGCGAGGAATTCCGCGCCCTCGAGATCGTGGATCGCGGCAAAGCGCGCGACCTTCGGGCTGGGCACGCCGGCCTCGGCGTAGATCTCGGCCATGCCGGGCTGCTCCTCGAGGAAAAAGCGTTTCAGCGCGTTGTGCGTGAAGACCACGGTGCCGCGCAGGCCGCCGTCGCGCACCAGCAGGTTGCTGCCGAGGCCGACGAACAGCACCGGCTCGTGCGCGGGCAGGCGCCGCAGGAAATGCGAGAGGTCGTCGAGGTCGGCGGGCTGGTAGGCGCGGTCCGCGGGACCGCCCGCACGCCAGCTCACGTGACGACGCATCGGCTCGTTGCGCGAGAGCTTGCCGCGCAATCCAGCCGACTCGATGTTGTCCAGTTCCGCCATGTCCATGCGCTTGCCGCTCAGCCCTTTGCCACTTTCGCGGGAACGCCGCCGATCGAGCCGGCGCCCATCGTGATGACCACGTCCCCCGGCCTCGCCGCAGCGGCGATCGCCGCTGGAAGGTCGGCGACCTGCTCGACGAAGATCGGCTCGACCTTTCCCGCAACCCGGACGGCCCGCGCGAGCGCCCGGCCGTCGGCAGCCACGATCGGCACTTCGCCCGCGGCGTACACCTCGGTCAGCAGCAGCGCATCCACCGAAGACAGGACCTTGACGAAGTCCTCGAAACAGTCGCGGGTGCGCGTGTAGCGATGCGGCTGGAAGGCAAGCACCAGGCGGCGCCCGGGGAACGCGCCGCGTGCCGCCGCCAGCGTTGCCGCCATCTCCGCGGGGTGGTGACCGTAGTCGTCGATCAGGGTGAAGCTGCCCGCGCCCGCCGGCACTTCGCCATAGCGCTGGAAGCGGCGGCCCACGCCGCGGAATTCCGCCAGCGCCTTGACGATCGCGGCGTCCGGGATGCCGATCTCCATGCCCACGGCGACCGCCGAGAGCGCGTTCTGCACGTTATGCAGGCCGGGGAGGTTCAGGGTCGCGTGCAGGTCCGGCGCCGCCTGCGCGTGGCCGTTGTAGCCGATGCGCCGCGTGACCCGGAACTTCATCCTTCCGGCCATCGGCTCGATGTCCACGGCGCGGATCTGCGCGCCCTCGGACAGCCCGTAGGTGGTCACGGGCTTGGTGATGATGGGCATCAGGCTGCGCACGTTCTCGTCGTCGATGCACAGTACCGCCATGCCGTAGAAAGGCAGGTGCTCGATGAATTCGTGGAACGACTGGCGCAGGCGCCCGAAGTCGTGGCCGTAGGTCTCCATGTGGTCCGCGTCGATGTTCGTGACCACCGCGAGCACCGGTTGCAGGTAGAGGAAGGAGGCGTCGGATTCGTCGGCTTCGACGACGATGAATTCGCCGCGTCCCAGCTTGGCGTTGGTGCCTGCCGCTTCCAGCCGGCCGCCGATCACGAAGGTCGGATCCATGCCCGCTTCGGCCAGCATGCTGGCGATCAGGCTCGTGGTGGTCGTCTTGCCGTGGGTTCCCGCGATCGCGATGCCCTGCTTCAGCCGCATCAGCTCGGCGAGCATGATCGCGCGTGGCACGACGGGAATGCGCTTGGCGCGCGCCGCGGAAACCTCGGGGTTTCCCTGCTTGACCGCGGTGGACACGACCACGGCGTTCGCGCCGCTCACGTTGCCTTCGTCGTGGCCGATGTGCACCCGGGCGCCCATGGCGCGCAAGCGCTGGGTGGCCGGGCTCTCCGAGATGTCGGAACCGCTCACCTCGAACCCGAGGTTGACCATCACTTCGGCGATGCCGCTCATTCCGGCGCCGCCGATGCCGACAAAGTGCACGTGCTTGACCTTGTGCTTCATGCCGCGGCCGCCATGCAGTGCCCGGCGACGACGCGCGTGGCGTCGGGCTTGCCCAGGGCGCGCGCCCGCCTCGCCATGTCGAGGAGCTTCTCCCGGGTGAAACCCAGCAGGATGTCGGCGAGGCCGCGCGGATCCAGCTCCGATTGGGGGATGAGCAGCGCCGCGGATTGTTCCGAGAGGAAGCGGGCATTGGTGGTCTGGTGGTCGTCCACCGCGTGCGGGAACGGCACCAGCACGCTCGGCACCCCCGCCGCCGCAAGCTCGGCCACCGTCAACGCGCCGGCCCGGCAGATGACCAGGTCGGCTTCGGCATACGCGCCGGCCATGTCCCGGATGAAGGCCACCGTTGTCGCGCTCGCGCCCGCGTCCCGGTAGTTCTTCTCCAGCGTGGCGAGGTGCTTTTCCCCAGCCTGGTGCGTCACGAGGGGTCGCCGCTCCGCGGGCATCAACGCCAGCGCCCTGGGCACGATCTCGTTGAGCGCCTGCGCACCCAGGCTTCCGCCGATCACCAGCAGGCGCAGGCTGCCCTCGCGGGTGCCGTAGCGCTGCTGCGGCTCGGGAATCGCAGCAATGGACGCCCGCACCGGATTGCCGGTCCATTCCGACTTCCTCAGCGCGCCCGGGAAGCCGGTGAGGATGCGATCCGCGACGCCGGCCAGCACCTTGTTGGCCAGCCCTGCGATCGAGTTCTGCTCGTGCAGCACGAGCGGCCGGTTCAGCAGCGCCGCCATCATGCCGCCGGGAAAGGCGATGTAGCCCCCCATGCCCAGGACCACGTCCGGGCGCACGCGGAAGATCGCGCGCGCGGACTGACCGAAGGCGACCAGCAGGTTCACCGGCAGCAGCAGCATGCGCGCCAGGCCCTTGCCGCGCAGGCCGGAGAACCGGACCCATTCCACGGGGTAGCCATGCTCCGGCACGAGGCGCGCTTCCATGCCGTTGCGCGCGCCCAGCCAGACGACCTTCCAGCCCTGGTCGCGCAGGTGGTCGGCGACCGCCAACGCGGGAAAAATGTGGCCCCCCGTTCCACCGGCCATGATCAGGATGGTCCCCGCGCTCACAGCGAGTACCCCTTCATCATCTGCCGGTTCTCGTAGTCCACGCGAAGCAACATCGCCAGGGCGCAGCAGTTGGCGAGGATGCCGCTGCCGCCGAAGGAAAGCAGCGGAAGCGTCAAGCCCTTGGTGGGCAGCACCCCCATGTTCACGCCCATGTTGATGATTGCCTGGGTGCCCAGCCACAGGCCCACGCCCTGGGCGACCAGCGCGGAGAAATAGCGCTCCAGGCGCGCGGCCTGGTTGCCGATCGCGAACGCACGCCAGATCAGGCAGGCGAACAGCGCGATGACGGTCAGCACGCCCAGGAAGCCGAGCTCCTCGGCGATGACGGCGAGCAGGAAGTCCGTGTGCGCCTCGGGCAGGTAGAAGAGCTTCTCGACGCTGCCGCCCAGGCCGACGCCGAACAGCTCGCCGCGGCCGAAGGCGATCAGCGCGTGCGACAGCTGGTAGCCCTTGCCGAAAGGATCGGACCAGGGATCCATGAATCCGATCACCCGTTGCAGGCGGTAGGGAGAAGACCAGATGAGCAGCACGAAACCCGCGAGCAGCAGGACGATGAGGGCGGCGAACAGCTTCCAGTTCATGCCACCCAGGAACAGGATTCCCATCGCGATCGCGGTGATGACGGCAAAGGCGCCGAAATCGGGCTCCCTCAGCAGCAGCCCCCCAGTGAGCAGCATCACGACCAGCATCGGCATGAAACCCTTGCGGAAGCTGTGCATCAGGGCGGCCTTGCGCACGGTGTAGTCGGCCGCGTACAGCACCGCCATCAGCTTCATGAGCTCGGAAGGCTGCAGGTTGAACATGCCCAGCGACAGCCAGCGGCGGCTGCCGTTGACTTCGCGGCCGATGCCAGGCACCAGCACGATCGCCAGCAGCACCACGCCGGCCATGAACAGGTAAGGGGCCGCCTGCTCCCAGAAGCGCATGGGAAACTGGAAGCAGATGAAGCCGGCCATGCCGCCGATGAACACGAACACGGCATGGCGGATGAGGAAGTAGGCGGGCTGGTTCCCGGTGTAGGTGCCGGCCTCCGCGATCGCGATGGACGACGAATAGACCATCACCAGGCCCAGCCCGATGAGCAGGGACGCGATGCTCACCACCCCGTAGTCGAACTCGGCCATCGGGGCCGGGCGGTGGGCGATCGCGCCGTAGACGCTGCTCAATTCGCCGCCTCCAGGGCGCGCACGGCCTCGGCGAACACCTGCGCGCGGTGCTCATAGTTGCGGAACATGTCGAAGCTGGCACAGGCCGGCGACAGCAGGACCACATCCCCGGGCCGCGCCAGCGTCGCGGCAAGGCGGACGGCTTGCGGCATGTCCTGCGCGCGCGTCACCTGCACGCCGCTGCCTTCGAGGACGGCTGCAATGGCTTCCCTGTCGCGTCCGATCAGCACCACGGCCCGCGCCCGCTGCGCGACGGCATCCCGCAGGGGGCCGAAATCCTGGCCCTTGCCATCGCCGCCCGCGATCAGCACGACTTTCTGCGACATGCCCTTGAGCGCGGCGACGGTGGCGCCGACGTTGGTGCCCTTCGAGTCGTCGTAATAGGCGACGCCGTTGACATCCGCGACCTTCTGCACGCGATGCGGCAGCCCCTTGAACTCGTGGAGCGCATCGAGCAGCGGTTCGAAATGGATGTTCAGGGCCCGGCACAGGGCGAGTGCCGCCAGGGCGTTCTGCGCGTTGTGCAGTCCGGAAACCTTGAGCGCGGACGCCGGCATCAGGTTGGCGCGCCCCTGCGCCAGCCAGGCCTCGCCTTCGATCTCGCGAATGCCGAAGTCCTGCTCGTGCCAGGGCTCGCTGGTGCCGAACGTGTAGACATGCCGGCCCTGCTCGCGCATGGCGGCAACCGCAGGATCCTCGCGGTTCAGGACCTGCGCACCGCCGCCCAGGAAGACCCTGCGCTTGGCCGCCGCGTACGCCTGCATGCCGGGATAACGGTCGAGGTGGTCTTCGCTGAGGTTGAGGATGACCGCAGCCTCGGCGTCGAGGCTGTACGTTGTCTCGAGCTGGAAGCTCGAGAGCTCGAGGACGAAAATGTCGGGGCGGCGGCGCGCGCCGGAGTCCATCTCCTGCAGGGCGTCGAGGATGGGCAGACCGATGTTGCCCGCAACCAGGGTTCGGATCCCGGCCTGGCGGCACATGGCGCCGACCATCTCCGTCACCGTGCTCTTGCCGTTGGAACCCGTGATGGCAATGACGCGTGCCTTGGGGAACTCGCTCTTGCGCACCCGCGCGAACAGCTCGATGTCCCCCACCACCTCGATGCCCCGGGCGAGCGCCGCCTGCACGTTGGGCTCGGCGATGGGAAGGCCGGGGCTGATGGCGATCTGGTCGATGCCTGCGAAGTTCCCCGGCTCGAAGGGACCTGTCCTCAGCTCGACGTTCGGCAGTTCGGCGCGCAGTTGCGCTGCGAACGGCGGCTCGGATCGGCTGTCGGCCACGCGCACGCGATCGCCGCGGCCGCTGAGCCAGCGGGCCATCGAGAATCCGGTTGCGCCCAGGCCGAGCACCAGTACCGTCCTATTTGTCGGTCCGGGCGGCACGCGCGTCCTTCATCGCCGCCTCGATGCGCGACAGCCGCACGGCACCCACGTCCTCGTGCTCCTCGGGGTGCAGGCCCGCGAGCGCTAGCTGCTTCGGCGCTTCGTCCGCCGAGCGGTCGCGCACGTCCTTCATGAACCGCTCGAAATGCAATCGACTCGTCATTTCATCACCTCAGTTTCAACGTTGACAGACCCACCAGCACCAGCATCATCGTGATGATCCAGAAGCGAACGACAACCTGGTTTTGGCTCCGGCCGCCCGAACAAGATGCGCTCGGGCTTAACTTGGCGAGCCAAGCTAGCCTTTACCGAAACCAGGTTGTCGGCGCCTTCCCTCATCTGAGCTTGAGTGTCGAGAGTCCGACCAGGACAAGCATCATCGTGATGATCCAGAATCGAACGACAACCTGGTTTTCTTTCCAGCCCTTCAATTCATAGTGGTGGTGCAGCGGCGCCATCCGGAAGATGCGCTTGCCCGTGAGCTTGAAGCTCGCCACCTGCAGCATCACCGACAGCGTCTCGACCACGAACACGCCGCCCATGATGAACAGCACGATCTCCTGGCGCACGATCACGGCGATCGTTCCGAGCGCCGCGCCCAGCGCGAGCGCCCCCACGTCGCCCATGAACACTTCCGCGGGATAGGCGTTGAACCACAGGAATGCTAGACCTGCGCCCGCCAGCGCGGCGCAGATGACCGTGAGTTCCCCGGCCCCGGGTATCAGGGGAAATCCGAGGTAGCGCGAATAGATCGCGTTGCCGGCCACATAGGCAAAAACCCCGAGCGCGCTCCCGACCATCACCGTGGGAAGGATCGCCAGGCCATCGAGGCCGTCCGTGAGGTTCACCGCGTTGCTCGTGCCGACAATGACGAAATACGACACCAGCACGAAACCGACGATCCCGAGCGGATAGGCGACCTGCTTGAAGAACGGCACGATGAGCTCGGTTTGCGCCGGGACCGTCGTCGTCGCCGCCGTCGCGAGGTAGATCGCCGCGGCCAGCCCGATGACCGACTGCCAGAAGAACTTGGCTTTCGCCGACAGCCCCTTGGGATTGCGGTGCACGACCTTGCGGTAGTCGTCGATCCATCCCACGATGCCGAAGCCCAGCGTCACCGCCAGCACCACCCAGACGTAGCGGTTGCGCAGGTCGGCCCACAGCAGGGTGGTAACGGCGATGGACACCAGGATCAGGGCACCACCCATCGTCGGGGTGCCCGCCTTGGTGAGGTGGGACTTCGGGCCGTCGTCGCGCACGGCCTGGCCGATCTTGTACACGGTGAGCTTGCGGATCATCGCCGGCCCGACCAGGAAGGAGATCATCAGCGCGGTCAGTGTCGCCAGCACGGCGCGCAGCGTGATGTAGTTGAAGACATTGAAGGCGCGCACGTCCTCGGCAAGCCATTGCGTCAGGAGCAGCAGCATGTCAGGCGCCTCCCTTCGCGGCGTTCTCGCTCTGGCCTGCCAGCGCCTCGACGACGCGCTCCATGCGCATGAAGCGCGAGCCCTTCACCAGGATCGTGTCATCCGTTCCGGCATCCGCGGCCACCGCGGCCGCGAGCGCTTCGAGGGACTCGAAGTGGCGGGCCTGGGCCCCGAAGCTGCGAACCGCGGCGGCGCTCATCCGGCCGAGCGCGTACAGGCGGTCCACGCCCGCGCGCCGCGCGAATTCGCCGATCGCCGCGTGCAGGTCTTCCGCACCTTCGCCAAGCTCGCCCATGTCACCCATCACGAAGAGCTTCGCCCCGCTGCGTGCGGCAAGCACGGAAATGGCGGCCTTCATGGATTCGGGATTGGCGTTGTAGGTGTCGTCGATGATGGTCGCGCCGGACGCCGCGCGGCTGGCCTGCAGCCGCCCCTTGACGCCGCGATAGGCGCCAAGGCCCGCGGCAATGGCGGCCGCCGGGATGGAAAGCGCGTAGGCCGCCGTGGCCGCCGCGAGGGCGTTCCTGACGTTGTGCAGGCCCGGCACGTTGAGCGTTGCGACAACGCTGTCGGCGGGCGTCCTTATGGTGACCAGGCTGCCGGCCGGCGTGAGTTCGTAGCGGGCCGATACCGCCGCCTTGCGGTCGAGGCCGAAGTCCACGATCCTCCTTCCACGGGCCAGCCCGCGCCAGTAGTCCGCCTGGGCATCGTCGCTGTTGATCACCGCCGTGCCGTCCTTGTCGAGCCCCTCGAAGATCTCGCCCTTGGCGCGGGCGATCGCCTCCAGCGAGCCGAGTTCGCCGATGTGGGCCGACCCGGCATTGTTGATGAGCGCCACGTTCGGCCTGGCGATGCGCGACAGGTAGGCAATCTCGCCAAGGTGGTTCATGCCCATCTCGATGGCGGCGTAGCGGTGTCCTTCGCGCATCGAAAGCAGCGTCAGCGGCATGCCGATGTCGTTGTTCAGGTTGCCCGCGGTGGCCAGCACGCCGTCCTCGCCCGCGGCCTGGCGCAGGATGGACGCCAGCAGCTCCTTGACGGTCGTCTTGCCGTTGCTGCCCGTGATGCCGATGACGGGCGCCGGGAAGCGCGATCGCCAGTAGGCCGCGAGCTGGCCAAGCGCAATGCGCGCATCCGCGACGACGAGCATCCGTGCATCCCGGGATGTCACGGCGGCCGGATCCGTCACGACGACGGCCGCCGCCCCGGCCCGCAGGGCCTGATCGGCGAAGGCCTGGCCGTCGAAGCGCTCGCCCCGGATGCCGAAGAACAGGTCTCCCGCACGTATGTCGCGGCTGTCGGTGGTAACCCGGCGGAAGCTGGTGTTGTCGCCGACGAGTCGGGCGCCGATGGCACGCGCGGCAGTGGTCAGGTCAAGCATGCCGCGCGCCCCCGGGCAGCCGGCGCAACAGCCCGCGCGCGACCTCCGCATCGTCGAAGGGCAGGCGGCTGCCCCGCACCTCCTGGTAGGCCTCGTGGCCCTTGCCGGCGACCAGCACCACGTCCTCGGCACGCGCCTGGCAGATCGCAAGGGCGATCGCCGCGGCCCGATCGGGCTCGATCGAGTAGTTCGGATGCGCGCCCTGCACGATGGCATCGATGATCGAGCGGGGATCCTCCGTGCGCGGGTTGTCGCTGGTGACCACTGCATGGTGGGCCAGCCGGGTGGCGACCTCGCCCATCAGCGGCCGCTTGCCCGGGTCGCGGTCGCCGCCGCAACCGAAGACGCAGATCAGGCGTCCTGCGGCCGGAAGCAGGCGGCGCAGCGTGCCGAGCGCCTTCTCGAGCGCGTCGGGCGTGTGCGCGTAGTCGATCACCACCAGTGGCGCGCCGGCCTCGCGCACGAGCTGCATGCGCCCGGGAACGGAGTGCACCCTGGCCAGGGCATCGATCGCCTCGGAAAGCGGGACGCCGGTGACGAGCAGCACGCCGAGCACGCCCAGCAGGTTGGATGCGTTGAACTCGCCGAGCATCGGGCTTGCCAGCCGCGCCTTGCCCCACGGCGTATCAACGTCCATTTCCAGGCCGCGCGTGGCCAGCGCCAGGTTGTGTCCGGCAATCTCGCCGCGGCCGAGTCCATAGCCGAGCACGGACGTACGCGTGCGGTCGAGGGATTCCGACAGGCGGCGGCCGAAGGGATCGTCCAGGTTCAGGACCGCGTGGCGCAGGCCGGGCCACTGGAACAGCCGTGACTTGGCGGCGCCATACGCCTGCATGCTGCCGTGGTAATCGAGGTGGTCGCGGGACAGGTTCGTGAACAGCGCGGCGCCGAACTCCACCGCATTCACCCGTCCCTGGTCCAGACCATGGGAGGACACTTCCATCGCGCAAGCCTGCGCGCCTTGAGCAAGCAAGTCGGCGAGCTGCCGGTGCAGCGAGACCGCGTCCGGGGTGGTGTTCCTCGCAGCAGAGAGCTCGCCCGGGAAGCCGCAGCCGACGGTGCCGATGACGGCGGTCTTGCGACCCAGGGAGCCAAGGGCCTGCGCGATCCAGTGGGAGCACGACGTCTTGCCATTGGTGCCGGTCACGCCGACCACGGTCATCTGGCGCGAGGGATGGCCGTAGAAGGCGTCCGCAATCTCGCCCAGGCGCTCCCGCAGGCCGGGCACGGGAACGTTGGGGACGTTCCATTCGCGGTTCCATGTGAAGTTGTGGCTCTCCCAGGCCACGGCGGCCGCGCCCGATGCGATCGCCTGGGAAATGAACCTGCGGCCGTCCGCGGACCCGCCGGGCATGGCGAGGAACAGGTCGCCGGGCCGGACTTCGCGGCTGTCGACCGCCAGCCCGGTGAATCGGGTCCCCAGCGGCGCCAGCACCTGCGCGACCGGACCATTCACCATGCTGGGAGGCAAAGGCGCATTCATGCTCACACCTCCTCCCTGACCAGGGGCGCCGATCCCGGCGGAATCACGTTGTCCATCGAAGCGTCCGGGGCAATGCCCAGCAGCCGCAGGGCGCCCGCCATGACGTTGCTGAACACCGGTGCCGCGACTTCGCCGCCGTAGTAATGCCTCCCGGAAGGTTCGTCGATCATCACCGCGATCACCAGCCGCGGATTCGAGACCGGCGCAAACCCGACGAAGGACGAGATGTAGCGGTCCGGGGCGTAGCCGTTGCCTTCTATCTTGTGCGCGGTCCCCGTCTTGCCCGCCACGCGGAATCCGGCGACCTGGGCGCGCGTGGCGGTCCCGCCAGGCTGGGTCACCATCTCCAGCATCTTGCGCACTGACTGCGCGGTTGCCGGCGAAACCACCCGCTTCCCCTCGACCGGCTCCGTGCGCCTGACCAGCGTCAGCGGCTTGAGCTCGCCGTCCGTCGCGAAAACGGAGTACGCGCGCGCCAGCTGCAGCAGGCTCACCGAGATGCCGTGGCCGTAGGACATGGTTGCCTGCTCAATCGGCTTCCAGGTCTGGTAGGCGCGAAGCCTGCCCGAGGCCTCCCCGGGAAAACCGACCCTGGGTTGCGTGCCGAAGCCCACCTGCGACAGGAGCGTCCACATCTTCTGCGGCGCCATGGCAAGGGCCATCTTGGCCGAGCCGACGTTGGAGGATTTCTGGATCACCTGCGCCACGGTCAGGATGCCTTCCGGATGCGCGTCGCGAATGATGCGGTTGCCGATCGCGTAGCGCCCGCCTTCGGTGTCGATCATGCTGCCGGGCCGCACCAGTCCCGCCTCGAGGGCCGCCGCCGCCGTGAAGGGCTTGAGCGTGGATCCCGGTTCGAACAGGTCCACGACCGCGCGATTGCGCGCCCGCGCGGCCTTGAGCGTGTCGCGGTTGTTCGGGTTGTAGCTGGGCCAGTTCGCCAGCGCGAGCACCTCGCCGCTCGCGACGTCGAGCACGACGATGCTGCCGGCCTTGGCCTGGTGCTCCGCAATGGCGGCCTTCAGCTCGCGGAAGGCGAGGTACTGCACACGCTGGTCGATCGAGAGCGCCAGCGCCTGGCCTTGCTGCGGGGCGCGGATGCTCTCCACGTCCTCGATGATGCGGCCGAGCCTGTCCTTGATGACGCGGCGGCTCCCGGCCTTGCCCGCGAGCCAGTCCTGGTACGCGAGCTCGATGCCCTCCTGGCCGTTGTCGTCCACGCCGGTCATGCCGACCACGTGTGCCGTCACCTCGGCGGCGGGGTAGTAGCGGCGAAATTCGCGCTTGAGGAAGATTCCGGGCAGGTTCAGTTGCACGACCTTCGCGGCCTGCTCGGGCGGCAACTGGCGCTTGAGGTAGACGAACTCCTTCTGGTCGTCGGCCAGGCGCCGCTTGAGCTCCGCGGGGTCGAGCCCGAGCAGCCGCGCCAGCTTCGAGCGCTGCTCGGCGGCAAGCTCGACGTCGGCGGGCGACGCCCACACGGATTCGACCGGCGTGCTGAGCGCGAGGGGTTCGCCCGAGCGGTCCGTGATCATGCCCCGGTGCGCCGGCATCTCGATCACGCGCGCGTAGCGGGTCTCGCCCTTTTGCTGCAGGAAGTCGTTGCGCAGTCCCTGGAGATAAAGAGCCCGCGCCGCCAGGACCACGAGCGCGCCGATCACCAGCAGCAAAAGCAGCCGCGCCCGCCACACGGGCAGGCGCACTGTCAGGGCCGGGTTCAGGGCGGCGTTCATGGCCTGGACGACGCGGGAGGGGGAGGAACCAGGTGCACGCGTGCCGCCGGCGGCACGCGCATCTGCAGATGATTGGCGGCGATCTTCTCGACCCGCGAATGCATGGCCCAGGTGCTCTGCTCGAGCTGGAGCTGGCCGAACTCCACTTCGTATTGCTTGGCGACCTCCTGCTGGCGCTGCAGCTCGACGAACAGCTTGCGCGCCTTGTGCTGGGAGGTGACCAGCATGAGGGCGCAGATGACGAGGATGCCAGCGAGCGCGAGGTTGATCTTGATCATGCGGCCAGGCGCTCAGCAACGCGCATCACGGCGCTGCGCGCGCGCGGATTGGCGGCGACTTCGGCCTCGCCTGGCCTGACAGCCTTGCCGACGAGGCGCAACTTCGGCCGGGGCAGCTGGTCGGCCCGGAGCGGCAGGCGCGCCGGTAGCGCGCCCGGTTGCGCGCCTTCGCGCATGAACTGCTTGACGATGCGGTCTTCCAGCGAGTGGAAACTGATCACGACGAGGCGCCCGCCTTCTTCCAGGAGGTCGATGCACTGGGGCAGCGCTACCTCCAACTCTTCAAGCTCCTGATTGATGTGAATCCGTAGAGCCTGGAAGGTGCGCGTCGCCGGGTCCTGATGTGGCTCGCGCGAGGGAACGGCTTTTGCCACGATCTGGGCAAGTTGCCGTGTGCGGTCGACAGGCCCGCCCGATCGAGCCGCAACAATCGCTCTTGCAATCTGTTTAGCAAACCGATCTTCGCCATAGCGTCTGATGACCTCCCCGATCTCCTGTTCAGATGCCTGCCCGAGCCACTGCGCTGCGGTGATGCCGCGGCTCGTGTCCATGCGCATGTCCAGCGGGCCATCGGCACGGAAGCTGAATCCCCGTTCAGCCTCGTCGAGCTGTGGCGAAGACACGCCGAGGTCGAACAGCACCCCGGTCACGCGCGCCACGCCCAACCGCTGCAATGCCTCCTTCAATTCGCCGAATCCGGCATGGACCATGACGAATCGCGGATCCGACATCGGCTCGGCGGCGGCCACGGCGGCGGGATCGCGATCGATCGCGATGAGCCTGCCGCCGGCACCCAGCCGCGCCAGAATCTCGCGGCTGTGGCCGCCACGACCAAATGTCGCGTCCACGTAAGTTCCTTCCGGCCTGACGAGCAGCGCTTCGACTGCTTCCTCAAGCAAAACCGTCCGGTGCGCGCTCATGCCGCGCCCGGCGCGCCATCAAAGGGCAAAGTTCTCCATCCCCGGCGGCAGCTTCTCGGTGCTCGTCGCGAGCTGCTCCAGCTGCCTTTCCCAGGATTCCTGGCTCCAGATTTCGAAATGGCTGCCCTGCCCGACCATCATTGCCTGCTTCTCCAGGCCCGCGAACTTGCGCAACTCGGGCGAGATCAGCAGGCGGCCGGAAGCATCGAGCTCGACCTCTTCCGCGAACCCGACCAGCAGTCGCTTCCATAGGCTCGCCTGCGCGTCAAAGCTCGAAAAACCCATGATTCGGGCCCGGATGGGCTCCCAGGCGGGAGCGGGATAAAGGAGGAGGCAACGGTGGGGATGAGCAGTAAGTACCTGCTTACCGCCAGATCCCGATTGAAGCTCGTCGCGATGGCGAGTCGGGACCGCAAGGCGGCCCTTCGCATCGAGACTTAGCGCTGTAGCTCCCTGGAACATTTGTTTTGCCTGGTTCGCGGGGTCGAGTTATCCCTGTTTTCCCACAAAAACCTACTTTTCCCCACTCTAGTGCAAAAAAAATGGCGGGTCAAGCGCGACCCGCCATTTTTTGTTGTTCTGACAAAGACTTAGAGACGGCTCTTCAGAGCCGGACTTAGACAAAGTCTGATTACATGAAATTCATATAGTTGCAGGTGATTTCGGAAGTAAATTCGAGAAAAAAGCGGCAGATCGCCTTCCCATCGGAGAAGGCGTTTCCCGGGAGGAATCAGGAAGGAAGTGAAGCTGGCCTGTAAGCCGGGTTCTGTGGGCCCCCTTGCGGGATCCCGGCAATCATTCATCTGGGCCGCCAGTCGCCTGGCGGCTCGAGCGACCTACCCGGGAGCAGCGCGAGCCGCGCTATCGCCCCCCTATTTGGTCTTGCTCCGGATGGGGTTTGGCGTGCCGTCCGTGTTGCCACGTCCGCGGTGGGCTCTTACCCCGCCGTTTCACCATCGCCGGCCCTGTTTCCAGGACTTGGGCAGACTATTCTCTGTGCCACTTTCCATCGCCTCGCGGCGTCCGGCGGTTAGCCGGCATCCTGCTCTGCGGAGCCCGGACTTTCCTCTGCGCGACAAGTCACGCAGCGATTGCCCGGCCAGCTTCAAGGGGGATTATGGCGCATTGCGCATCGGAAAGTCCGGGGACCCCGGACTTTAGTTGCGGCATCACGTTGAGCCGCGAGCGCGACTCAACGTGAGCCTGCACTGCAGCGAGGCTGCCTCTGCGCGACAAGTCACGCAGCGATTGCCCGGCCAGATTGAACCCGAATCGCGCATCGGAAAGCCGGGATCCTCGCCCATCTCGCGCCCGCCGGATCGAAAAAAAGGGGCCGCGAGGCCCCCTGGCTTTGCGCATCGGAAGCCCAGGTCAATTCTTGCCGTTCATCGCCGCCTTCAGCCTGGAGCCGGCCGCGAAACGCGCCGTCTTCGCCGCCGGAATCTTGATCGCCTTTCCCGTCTGCGGATTGCGGCCGGTTCGTGCCGACCGCCTGCCTTGCGAGAACGTGCCGAAGCCGACCAGCGTCACGCTGCCGCCCGTCCTCAGCGTCGTCGTCACGGAATCGACCAGCGCGTCGATCATGCTGTCCGTCAGGGTCTTGCTGGCGCCCGTCCTTTTCGAGATTGCGTCGACCAGTTGTGCCTTGTTCATCATCCCCCCGTCATGTCGTGGATGAGCCACTGTTTTGAAATCCTGCGTTTTTCGCCAGGATTCGCGTCCGGCGCGCGGAACCGCCGCTGCGATGCATCAGGAATTCCATGGCGTGGCACGGGGTCCCGCGATCCACCGGTGCGCCGGTCCATTATCCACCGTTCGCCAGACGCGCAATAGCGATGCGACAAAGGCAGCGCGACGCCGACTACTCGGGCACGATGCGCCAGGCAAGACTGCCGCCGGCGCGCAGCGGCACCAGCGTGTTGGCGCCGTAAGGCAGTTCTGCAGGCACCTCGGTCGGCACTTTCTCCAGGGTGAGCGTGCCGCGATTGCGCGGCAGGCGATAGAAGTCGGGGCCGGCGAAGCTGGCAAAAACCTCGAGGTTTCGCAGCGCCCCGGCCGCCTCGAAAACCTCCGCATAGAGCTCGATGCCCGCATGGGCCGTGTAAACGCCTGCGCACCCGCAATCGTTTTCCTTCGTGTGGCGTGCATGCGGCGCGCTGTCGGTGCCGAGGAAGAACTTCGGGTTTCCCGACGTCGCGGCCTTCACGAGGGACAGTCGATGCTCTTCGCGCTTGAGGATGGGCAGGCAGTACAGGTGCGGGCGCACGCCGCCCCGAAAAATGTCGGTGCGGTTGTGCAGCAGGTGGTGGGCGGTGATCGTCCCCGCCACATTGCCCGGCGCACCGAGCACGAACTCGACGGCCTCCGTCGTGGTCATGTGCTCCAGCACGACACGCAGCTTCGGGAAGCGCCCGACCATCGGCGCAAGGGTCCGGTCGATGAAGACCTTCTCGCGGTCGAACACGTCCACGTCCGCGTCCGTGACTTCGCCGTGGACCAGCAGCGGGATGCCTTCCTCGGACATCGCGGCCAGTGCCTCGTCGCACCGGCGGATGTCGGACACGCCGGAATCGGAGTTCGTCGTCGCGCCCGCCGGATAGTACTTCACCGCATGGACGATCCCGCTCGCCCGCGCACGCCGGATTTCGTCGGACTTCGTATTGTCCGTCAGGTAGAGCGTCATGAGCGGCTCGAATGCCATCCCGGGCGGCAGGCAGTCGAGGATGCGCTGCCGATAGGCATGCGCTGCGTCCACCGTCGTCACCGGCGGCTTGAGGTTCGGCATGACGATGGCGCGAGCAAAACGCCGCGCCGTGTCCGGCAGGACCGCGCGCAGCGCAGCGCCATCGCGCAGGTGCAGGTGCCAGTCGTCGGGACGGGTAAGGGTGAGTCGCTGCGGATCGGCCATGGATTTCCGGGGGTGGTGGCTTTTGCCAGTTTCAGTCTTCGCCTGACTTCTTGAGCGCGAGGGCCCGGTCGTACAGTTCGTTCTTCTTCGCGCCCGTGATTTCCACGGCCAGCGTCACGGCCTGGCTGAGCGGCAGCACGCGCATCAGGATGTCCAGCACGCGCGGGGCGTCGTCGCCCGTTGCACCCGCCGGCGCGCCTTCGACCAGGAGCACGAACTCACCGCGGCGCCTGTCATCGTCCGCGAGCAGCCAGCCCGCCGCCTCCGGCAATCGCAGCACTTCGACCTGCTCGAACATCTTCGTCAATTCCCGGGCGATGACGATGCGTCGTTCGCCCTCCAGGATCGCGGCCATGCTTTCCACGCACTCGAGCACGCGATGCGGCGCCTCGTAGAACACCTGCAGCCCCTGCAGCGACCGCAACCCGCGCAGGGCTTTCTCCCTGTCCGACTTCCGGCTTGGCAGGAAGCCGTGGAAGCAGAAGGGCAGCGCGGGCACGCCGGCCACCGAGATCGCTGCCAGCAGCGCGCTGGCTCCCGGCACCGGGACGACGCGATGTCCCGCCTTGCGGACTTCGGCGACAGCCAGCGCGCCGGGGTCGCTCAGCGCCGGCGTCCCCGCATCCGACACCAGCGCGACCGATTTGCCCTGGCCGAGGAGGTCCACCAGCTTCGCGGCAGCCGACCTCTCGTTGTGCTCGTGCAAGGCCAGCAGCCGCGTGCCGATGCCGTGGTGGGCCAGCAAATGCCGGGTGACGCGCGTGTCCTCGGCGGCCACCACATCAACCGTGCGCAGGATTTCCAGGGCGCGCAGCGTAACGTCCGCCAGGTTACCGATGGGCGTTGCCACCACATATAATGCGGGCTCGGCCACCTTCGCGCGTTCGCTCAAGCCCGATTTCGCCATGCACCTGTGCCCCGCCTTCGATTCGGCAATCCGGTCGCTACTATACTGGGCGGTCTTCGCCTTAGCCACCGGTGGCGCGGCGGCGCAAGATGGGCGCAACGCCGCCGGGCCGGACAATGCGGGCGCCGCCGAGCCCCACATCGCCGTCATCCTGCCGCTGCAATCGACGTCGTTCGGCCGGCACGCGGACTCCGTTCGCCTGGGCGTCCTCGCCGCTGCGGCGGCCGACCAGGGCCCCGGCAACAAGGTGTACGTGTACGCCACGACCGAAGACCCGCAGCAGATCGTCGCCGCCTACCAGCGCGCGACTTCGCATGGCGCGCGCGTGGTGATCGGCCCGCTCACGCGCAATGGCGTCACCTTCCTCGCACACAGCGGCATCGTCAGCGTGCCCACCCTCGCGCTCAACCAGCCCGAAGGCGAGATCATCCTGCCGCGCAACCTCTACGTGTTCGGACTGCAGCTCGAGGCCGAGGCGCGCCAGGTCGCGCAGTTCGCGCGCCGCCAGCGCAACCGGAACATCTTCCTCGTGACCGGCGACAGCCAGCTCGATGCGCGCGTTGCCCAGGCGTTCCTCGCCGAATGGTCCGCGTTGAAGGGCGAGGTGGCCGGCCAGGCTTCCTACACCACCGATGCCGCCAGCCTCGCGAGGCTTGGTGACCAGCTGGCGGCCTCCAGGGCGGATGCGGTGTTCCTGACCATGGGTGCGACGCGCGCGCGATTCGTCCGCTCCTACCTCGGCAGCAATGTCGCCGTCTATGCGACCTCCCAGATACTGGCTTCCACCACGGACACCCTCGCCAATTTCGACCTCGAAGGCGTGCGCTTCCTCGACATGCCGTGGCTGCTCCAGCCGGACCATCCGGCGGTGCTCAGCTACCTGCGCAGCGACCCGCCGCTGGCCGCGCTCGACCAGGAGCGCTTCTACGCGCTGGGCATCGATGCCTACCGCCTCGCCCAGGAGCTGCTCCATCCCCACCGCTCCAGTGAGGCGCTCGACGGCGTCACCGGCACCGTCACCCTCGGCGATGACCAGCAGTTCACCCGCGTCCTGGTGCCCGCGCAGTTCTCGCAGGGCAGCCCCCAGGCGCTCGCGGCGCCTTGACTTCCGCGGGCGCCGCCGCCGAGGAGGCCGCGGCGCGCTTCCTGGCCGGCAAAGGCCTCTGCCTGGTCGAGCGTAACTACCGTTGCCGGTTCGGCGAGATCGACCTGATCCTGCGCGATGGAGGCACCCTGGTGTTCGTGGAGGTCCGGTATCGGCGCAACCGCGCCTTCGGCGGTGCCGCCGAGAGCATTACCGCGGCAAAGCGCGGGAAGCTGCTGCGCGCGGCCCGGCACTACATGGCAACCCGGGGCCGCACGCCCGACTGCCGCTTCGACGCCGTGCTCCTGCACGGGGATGGCAGCAGGATCGAGTGGCTGGTGAACGCATTCGGCGAATGACGGTCATAGGACCGGGTTCGGTGGCCGGGACCTTTGTGCAATAATTCGCCGTCGTCACTTTCGCGGAACGGATCGAGATGGACCTCATCGGCAGGATCAACCAGCACTTCTCCGACAGCGCCGCGACCAAGATGCAGGCGGTGAAGGTGCTGGCCGAACCGCTGGCGAGGGCGTCGGAGCGCATGGTGGCGTGCCTGATGAACGAAGGCAAGATCCTGTCCTGCGGCAACGGCGGCTCGGCGGCCGACGCCCAGCACTTTGCCGCCGAATTGCTCAACCGGTTCGAGAAGGAGCGCCCGCCCTTGTCCGCGATGGCGCTTTCCACCGACACGTCGACCCTCACCTCGATCGCCAATGACTACAGCTACAACGAGGTCTTCTCGAAGCAGGTGCGCGCGCTGGGCCATCCGCAGGACCTGCTGCTCGCCATCTCGACGAGCGGCAACTCGCCGAACGTAATGGAAGCCATCAGGGCCGCGCACGACCGGCAGATGGGCGTGATCGCCCTGACCGGCAAGCAGGGCGGCAAGATGGCCGGCATGCTCAAGGCGACCGACATCCACATCTGCGTGCCTGCGGACCGTACGGCGCGCATCCAGGAAGTGCACCTGCTGTGCCTGCACTGCCTGTGCGATTCCATCGATTGCCTACTACTGGGAGCCGAGTGAATGAATGCCCGATTGAGAATCGCCGTGCTGATCCTCGCCGCCTGTCCCGGCTTGCAGGCCTGCGTTCCCCTCGTCGTGGGCGCCGGCGTCGGCGCCGGGGTCATGATGGCCGAAGACCGCCGCACCAATGCCACGATCCTCGAGGACCAGACCATCGAGGTCAAGGCCAGGAACCGCATCGAGGAGAAGTACCCCGAGCAATTGAACGTCAACGTGACGAGCTTCAACCGCTACGTGCTGCTTACCGGGCAGGCGCCGACCGAAGCGATCAAGCAGGACCTTTCCGCCATCGTCCTCGAGGTGCCCACCGTGCGTAACCTGCAGAACGAGGTCGCAGTGGCGGGCAATGCCTCCTTCACCTCGCGCAGCAGCGACACGCTGACGACCAGCAGCGTCAAGGGACGCCTGACCCAGAACAAGGACGTCGGCGCGAACCACGTCAAGGTGGTCACCGAGAACGGCACGGTCTACCTGATGGGCCTCGTTACGCGCGCGGAAGCCGATGCGGCCGCGCAAACGGCCGCCACCACTTCCGGCGTGCAGCGGGTGGTCAAGGTGTTCGAGTACATGGACTGAACCCGACCGGCCTGCCACGAACGACAAGCCCCGCCCGGGGCTTCTTCCCTTCCGCCGGTCAGCGCGCTTCGCGCCCGCCCGCCGCCTTGTAGAGCTCCAGAGTACGCTTCCGCGCCTGCGCATGGTCGACGATCGGGCATGGATAATCCCTGCCCACGATCACGCCCGCGGCCTGCTGCTGCAGCGGCGGCATCGTCCACGGCTGGTGTATGAAGGCGTCGGGTACGCGGGCGAGTTCCGGCACGTACAGGCGGATGAACTTCCCGCCGGGATCGAATCTCTCCGACTGCGTGACGGGATTGAAGATCCGGAACCAGGGCTGCGCGTCGCAGCCGGTGGAAGCCGACCACTGCCAGCCGCCGTTGTTGGCGGCGAGGTCGAAGTCGTTCAGCTTTTGCGCGAAGCACGCCTCGCCCAGCCGCCAGTCCACGTGCAGGTCCTTCACCAGGAACGACGCGGCGACCATGCGCAGCCGGTTGTGCATGTACCCGCTCTGGTTGAGCTGCCGCATGGCTGCATCGACCAGCGGATAGCCTGTCCGACCCTCGCGCCAGGCCTCGAGGTGCCCGGGCGGGTTCGGCCATTCGATCGCGTCGAACTCGCGCCTGAATGCGTGGCCGACGACATGCGGGAAATGGTGCAGGATGCCGAAGTAGAAATCGCGCCAGATGAGTTCCGAAAGCCAGGTCTGCGGGCCGTCACCCTTGCGCGAAACCGCCGCGCGGGCCAGTTCGCGGATGGAGATGGTCCCGAAGCGCAGGTGGACTGACAGGTAGGAGACGCCGCGCAGGGCGGGGAAGTTGCGGCGCTCATGGTAGCCGTCGATGCGCCCAAGAAACTCGTCGAACAACCGGCGTGCGCCCGACATCCCCGTGGGCAGCTTCATCTGCGTCAGGTTGGTCGGCCGAAAGCCCGTCGCCTCCAGGCCCGGACGCCTTGCCGGCCCGCCCGCGGCCAGCGCGTCCCGGTACTTCGCGACGGGGTAGGCCTTGAGGTAGAACGGCGAGAGCTTCGCCAGCCAGGCCCGCTTGTAGGGCGTGAACACCGTGAACGGCTTGCCTTGCTGGGTCAGGATTTCGTCGCGCTCGAAGATGGCCTGGTCCTTGAATGTATGGAAGGCGCGGCCCGCCTGCGCGAGCCGCTGGCCGACGTCGGCATCGCGCAGCATGGCGGCCGGCTCGTAGTCGTGATTGGCGTAGACGGCACCGGCGTCGAGCTCGCGCGCCAGGCCGGGAATGACCTCACGCGCCTGGCCGCAGAGGACTCGCAGCGCCCCGCCCCACGCCGCCAGGGCCTGCGCCAGTTCCTCGACCGCGAACCAGATGAACTCCACGCGCCGGTCCTCCCGGCCGGGGAGCGCGTCCAGGATCTCCGTGTCGAAGACGAAGGCACAGTGCACCGACTTCGCCTCCCGCAGCGCATGGTGGAGGGCCGCATGGTCGTCGTGCCGCAGGTCGCGCCGGAACCATACCAGCGCCGTGTCGTAACGTTTCATGTCGGCCAAGGATACTTCGAACGCTTGCCGGGAGGCAGGTCCGCCGCTGTATGATGGCGCGAACCGGGAAAGGCGCCTTGACCATCAAAGCCGTGTTCGAGAACAAGATCTGCCCGCCGGGGGACCTTCCCTCGCGAGTGCGCGCCCTGCCCCGCCCGCTGGTGTTCACCAACGGGGTGTTCGACGTCCTGCATCGCGGCCACGTCACCTACCTTGCCGACGCCCGCGCGCTGGGCAGGAGCATGATCGTCGCCCTCAACTCGGACGATTCCGTCCGGCGCCTGGACAAAGGTCCCGACCGACCGGTGAATGTCCTCGAAGACCGGCTTGCGGTGATCGCCGCCCTGGAAAGCGTCACGCTTGTGACCTGGTTCGAGGCGGACACGCCCCTCGAGGTCATTCTGGCGAGCCACCCGGACGTCCTGGTCAAGGGCGGCGACTGGCCGGTCGACCGCATCGTGGGCGGCCGCGAAGTCGCCGGCTGGGGCGGCGCGGTGCATTCCATCCCGTTTCGCTTCGAGCGCTCAACCACGGCCCTGCTGGCCCGCATCCGCAAATCCTGAATCCCACTTCTCCGGAAGGAAGTCCCGATGTCCGATAGAAAGCCGTTCCTGCGCGAGGTCTGGCGCCTGGTCAGGCCGTATTGGTTTTCCGAGGAGCGCTGGTCCGCCTGGATCCTGCTCCTCGCCGTCATCGGCCTGACGCTCGCCATGGTGTACATGAGCGTGCAGTTCAACGAGTGGTACAACGTCTTCTATAACGCGATCCAGGAAAAGCAGATCGACGTCTTCTGGAAGCAGATCGCCAAGTTCTGCGTCCTTGCCGCCATCTACATCGCGATGGCGGTGTACGCCTTCTACCTCAACCAGATGCTGCAGATCCGCTGGCGACGCTGGATGACCGAGAATTACCTGAAGGAATGGCTGTCCGAGCGCGCCTACTATCGCATGCAGCTCAAGGGCAATCCGGCCGACAACCCCGACCAGCGCATCGCCGAGGACTTGAAGCTGTTCGTGGATTCGACACTGGACCTGAGCCTCGGCCTGCTCAACGCGGTAGTGACCCTGGTCTCCTTCGTCGCCATCCTGTGGGCGCTGTCCGGTCCGATCACCATTGCCCTGGCGGGCCGCGATTTCGTCATTCCGGGCTACATGGTCTGGGCGGCGGTTCTGTACGCGGTGGTCGGCACCTGGCTCACCCACAGGATCGGCAAGCCCCTCATTGGCATGAACTTCGACCAGCAGCGCTACGAGGCGGATTTCCGCTTCGGCCTGGTCCGCTTCCGCGAGCATGGCGAGAGCGTTGCGCTCTACGCCGGCGAGGAAGACGAAATGAAGGGTTTCCGGCTGCGCTTTGCCGCCGTGGTGCGCAACTGGTGGCGGATCATGAACCGGCAGAAGTTCCTGATCACCTTCACCGTCGGGTACAACCAGGCCGCCAACATCTTTCCCTTCGTGGTCGCCGGACCGCGCTACTTCTCGGGCGCCATCCAGCTGGGCGGCCTGATGCAGATCTCCAACTCCTTCGACAAGGTGCAGGGCGCGCTGTCCTGGTTCATCGGCGCGTACACCACGTTCGCCGGCTGGAAGGCGACCTGCGATCGACTGATCGGCTTCCGCCAGACCATAGACCGGGCGCATGAGGAAGCGCGGGAAGCCAGCGCATTCGAGCTCAAGCGCGACGGCGGCGGATCGCTGGCGGTGCACGACATCGCCCTGGCGCTGCCTGACGGCAAGCCGCTGGTTTCGCCTTCGACTTTCACCATCGCCCCGGGAGAAAGCGTGCTGGTGCAGGGTCCTTCGGGCGCCGGCAAGAGCACGCTGTTCCGTGCCATGGCCGGCATATGGCCATACGCGAGCGGCACCGTGCGCCTGCCCGATGCGGCCGATACGCTGTTCCTGCCACAGCGCCCCTACCTGCCCATCGGCACCATCCGCGACATCGTGGGTTATCCTTCGCGGGCGACCTTCTCGGACGAGCAGATTCGCGAGGCCCTGCAGGCCGTCGGCCTGCCGCAGCTCGCCGACAAGCTGGACGAGCAGCAGAACTGGGCGCTGCAGTTGTCGCCCGGCGAGCAGCAGCGCATCGCCTTCGCGCGCGCCGTCCTGCAGAAGCCGAAATGGCTGTTCCTGGACGAAGCGACCTCCGCGCTCGACGAAGAGGCGGAAAGCCGGCTGTACGGCCTGCTCAGGGAGCGCTTGCCCCAGACGACGGTGGTCAGCATCGGCCATCGGCCCGCCATGGCAGGGCTGCATTCCCGCCGCCTGCAACTGCAGCAGGACGGCGAAGGCAGCCGCAGGCTCGTCCCGGCGTGAGGACTAGCCGGCGGGGCACTCCAGCGCGCGCAGCTCGGAGCCGGGAAACTCCGACTTCAGCACCACCAGGCTCGCGGACTCCTCTTCGCTGGGGCCGCGCACCAGGAATGCCGCCTGGGTGACGCGCTGGTCGCGCCTGCCGATGACGGCGGAACGCACGCCCTTGCCGCGCAGCATGGCGAGGTATTTTTTCGCCCCTTCCTCGCTGCGGAAGATGCCCAGCGAGATTGCGTGGCGCCAGCGATTGGCCTCCGTGACGGGGAAATAGTCGGCAACGCCCAAGGCCTTCAACTCGGCGGACTTGCGTTCCATCGCGGCGCCTGATTTCTGGGGCGGGATGTAGACCCAGTAACCCGCGGTCACGGCCACGTCGACCTTGCGCACCCGCTCACCCAGCGACAGCCGGTCGATCGCCGCCTGGGCACGGGCCAATTCGCCCCCGCCGAAGCTGCCCCACTCCAGGCAGGCACCGGGCGCGGGCGCCTGTGCCACGACGGAAGCCGGCTGCGGCGCCTGCGCCACGACCGGCGCGGGCCGTTCGGGCGCCGGGATGATCCGGACCTGGTCCGCATTCATCTGCAAGCGCGCCAGTTGCGCGTCGGGATTCGGTGCATGCTCGCGCAGCCACACGTAGCCGCCGAAGGCGGCGTTGGCGATGAGCAGCAGGATGAACAGCCATTTCATGGATCAGGCGGCCTCCTTCGCGATGCACACCAGGCCCTCGAGCACCAGGCGTTCCACGTACGTCACGGCCAGGCCCAGGGGTTCCCGCACTGCCGCCGCGGCCCCTCCGGTCAGCAGCACGCTCGGATTGCCGTGACCGGCCTGTTCGATGGCTCGTGCCATCCTCTCGATCGCGCCGCAGAGCGACTGGACCGCTCCGCTCGTGATGGCATCGGCGCTGTTGCGCGGGAACACGGTGAACTTGCCTCGATCCGCCGCCAGCCGCGCCGTGTGTTCGCCGAGCGAACGATGCATGAGGTCGAACCCCGGAACGATGAGCCCGCCGAGGAACTCGCCCGCGGCTGACATCGCGTCAACCGTCATCGCCGTGCCCGAGTTCACGACCAGGCAGGTTTGCCGCACCCGCCGCCGCGCGCCAATGAGCGCGGCCCAGCGATCCGGGCCCAGTTGCGCCGGATCTTCGTAGAGGCTGGTCACGCCGCACTGGCTCCGCGCGCCCTCGACCCAGATGGGCTCCACGCCCCACGCGCCCATCAGGCGGCCCAGCGTCTCGCGCACTCCGGGCCCCGCCACGTTGGCGATGGCGATGGCGCCGGGCGGCGGCAGGCCCGACCAGGCCGCCGCAAGGTCCTGCAGGCGTTCGAGCGCGACCCACGCTTCCTGCGTGAAGGCCCGCCCGTCATGCAGGGCCCATTTCACCCGGCTGTTGCCGGCATCGGCGACGAGGATCAAGGTCGTATGCGCGGGGCGTGTTGTTCAGGATGCGGGGCGCAGGCTCAGCTCGCCACCGTAGAATTTTCGCGTGCCTGCCTTCGTGGCGATCGCCAGCGCGCCGTCTTCCGCGGCGCCCTCCACCCGGCCTTCGAACCCTGCCCCTTGGGGCAGTTTCAGGCGGACCATTTTATCCTGATAGGCGTGCGCCGCATTCCATTCGTCCCGGAACGGCACGAAGCCTTCCAGGGAAAAGCGCCCCAGCACCTTTGCCAGTTCCGCGAGCAGGTCCGCGAGCAGGCGATTGCGGTCGGCCGCCACGCCGATGCGCGCGAGGTCGACCACCGGCTGGTCGATGCGCGCCTTCACCGCCCCGGGCAGGCGCACGTTCATGCCGACCCCGATGACCGCCGCCGTCGGCCCCATGACGTCGCCGGAAAGCTCGATGAGGATGCCGGCCAGCTTCAGATGCCGCCAGAGCAGGTCATTGGGCCACTTGAGCATCACATCGCCGGCGCCATGCCGGCGCAGCACGCGCGCAAGCGCCACGCCCACGGCGAGGCTCAGTCCCGAGAGGAATCCCGCGCCCTGCTCGAAGCGCCACAGGAGGGAAAAGGTCAGGGCCCCGCCCAGACCGGAGTGCCAGTCCCGGCCGCGCCGCCCGCGTCCACGGGTTTGCAGCTCGGCCACACGCACCGTGCCGGACGGCGCGCCCTGGTTTGCCGCCTGCATCAGGTCCGTGTTGGTGGAGCCCGTTTCGTCGACGACCTCGAGGGCAAAGGCGCGGGCCTGCGGGCCGAGGGCGTCCAGGATCGTTTCGCGCGACAGCCACTGCACGGGGCTCGCAAGCCGGTAGCCGCGGCCATGCAGCTTGTGCACTTCCAGGCCGAATTCGTCGATATGGGCGAGCGCGTTGGAGACCGATCCACGCGTGATGCCCAGCGCCCGCCCGATGGCTTCACCCGAGTGGAACTGCCCGTCTTCCAGCTGGCGCAGGACTGCGAGGGTATGCGGTGTCAATGTCGCGGTTCCCGGTTTCCGCGGCACTATACCCGAACGGGGGGCGCGCCCCCCCGGTGATGGCCGGGGATGCCAGCCGCCAGCGGCTGCCTCCGCGGCCAGGACCCCGAAATGCACGGGGCCCCTCATCCGCGCTACGGCAGACCCTGCTTCCGGCTCATGCCGCCAGCATCGCTTGCGGGCGGGCGCGCGAATCGATGGCGAGCGATGAGGGCATCATCGCCTCGACCACCACGACGCCGTCGGTTTCCACTTCCTGCTCGGTGCCCGGGACGAGGAAGTCATCCCGCGCCACGCCTTCCTGCGTCACCCACAGGCTGCCGGATTGACAGAGCAGGCGCACGCCGCGAGCACCCCGCAGCTTGAGGATTTGCAGCCGGTCGAGTTCCATGGTCGCCCTTTCGACATCCATCTTCATGGCGCCATCCTGCGCCCCGGCCGCCGACCGTAACAGATCCGGCGGCCCGGAATTGTTACCATAACAGTTGGCAAAACCGGAAACTGTGATGGTCGATTGTCCGCGCCGCTGTGCCTGTTCCGGGGCGCTGCCGGCCCCTAGAGTGCCCACATGACCCAGTCCGTCCTTTACGAAACGGTTGCCGATTCGATCTCCGGCATGATCTCCGCCGGGACCCTGCGCCCCGGCGAGCGCGTGCCGTCCGTGCGCCGCCTGTCCACGCAGCGCCGCGTTTCCGTCGCGACGGTCCTGCGCGCCTACGAGGTGCTGGAGAACCGCGGCCTGATCGAGGCGCGGCCGAACGCCGGCTACTACGTGCGGCATCGGACCGTCGTGGCCGAGGAGCCTTCGATTTCGAATCCCCCCAGGGCGGCGCAACTGGTGGGCATCAGCGCGCTGGTCCAGGACGTGCTGGATTCGCGCCGGCCGGGCGTCGTTTCCTTCGGCACCGCGTGCCCCCCGCCCGAGTTCATGCCCACGGGCAAGCTGCAGCGGCTCATCGCCTCCATCTCGCGGCGCAAGCCGAACGCGCTCACGCAGTACGTCCTGCCCCCGGGCAACGAGGAACTGCGCCGTCAGGTCGCACGCCGGTCGCTCGACCTGGGCTGCAACCTGGCGGCCAAGGACATCATCGTCACGCACGGCGCCATGGAAGCGGTAAACGTGTGCGTGCGCGCGGTCGCCAAGCCGGGGGATACCATTGCGCTGGAATCCCCCACCTACTTCGGCCTGCTGCAGACGCTCGAGAGCCTGGGCCTCAAGGCGCTCGAGATCCCGACCCATCCCCGCGACGGCATGTCGCTCGACGCGCTGGAGTTCGCCCTCGACCGCTCGCGCGTCGCGGCGGTCATCGCGATGCCCAACGCGCAGAATCCGCTCGGCTTCACGATGTCGGACGAAAACAAGAAGCGGCTGGTGAAGCTCGTCGACAAGCGCGGCATCCCGCTGATCGAGGACGACGTGTACGGCGACCTGCACTACGGCGACGAGCGCGCATTGCCTGCCAAGGCCTTCGACCGCACCGGCAACGTCATGCTTTGTTCCTCGTTCACCAAGACGCTGGCGCCGGGCTTCCGCCTCGGCTGGACCGCGCCCGGGCGCTGGCGGGCGCAGGTGCAGATGCTCAAGTTCATCAACTCGGTGGGCTGCCCGGAGATCCTGCAGATGGTGGTGGCGGAGTTCCTTGCCAGCGGCGGCTATGACCGCCAGTTGCGCTCGCTGCGCCGCGTGTTCCGCGACCAGGTCGGCCACATGTCCGCCGCCATCTCCCAGTATTTCCCGGCGGGCACGCGCATCACCCGGCCCGCCGGCGGCTTCATTCTCTGGGTCGAGCTGCCGGAGCGCTGCGACTCGGTGGAATTGTTCCGCCAGGCCATGCGCAACGACATCTCGTTCGGCCCGGGCGTGCTGTTCTCCGCGACCGACCGCTACCGCAACTGCCTGCGCATCGGCTGCACCGAGCTCTGGTCGCCGAGGGTCGAACAGGCCGTTGCGCGCCTGGGCGAACTCGCGGCGAAGCAGCTTTCCTGAGGTCCTCCCTCCGCCTGCGTGCCTGCGACCTGTCGCCTTGGAACGACAGGCGGCGCGCGGTCCGCGGCGAACTTAAGCGCGCCAGATGCGACTAATCGCGTGGACACGGGGTGTCCGCATCGATCGCGTCATCCACCATGAATGAAGGAACGACCATGAAGACATTCGTAATCGCGCTGGGAGTTGCAGGCGCCCTGGCGGCGCCCGCCGCGATGGCCCAGGAAATCACCAAAGGGCTGTCTTTCGGCGGCACCGTGGGCATCATGAAGCCGCACGGTTCGGACAACGAGACCGGATTGACCATCGGCGGCCGCCTCGGCAAGCAATTGCAGAACGGATTCTCCGCGGAAGCCGACTTGAACCTGGGCATCGTGGACGGCGAAATCGGCTCCAACCACGACTACAGCATCAACTCGGTCGCGGCCTACGGCGTGTGGCGCTCGCAGGGTGACGTCCACTTCAAGGGCAAGCTGGGCGTGAGCTACTGGGACGACGACTTCGACCACGACTTCAACCTCTCGTATGGCGCAGGCGTCGGCTTCGTGATGGGCAATGGCATCCTCGACGTGGAGTGGACGCAGGTCAACGACTACGTCGACTACATCACGGTGGGCTATTCGCTGCCGTTCTAGCGCGGCTGCTCCCGGACGGCATTGCAGGGCAAAAAAAAAGCCCGCGCGGCATCCGCCGCGCGGGCTTTGTCATTGCGTCGCTGCTTCAGCTCAGCGCATGGCCGACCGCGTTGACGTACAGCGCGTAGATCGAGGTGCTGCCGCACATGAACAGGCGGTTGCGCTTGGTGCCGCCGAAGCACAGGTTGGCGATGACCTCGGGCGTGTGCAGGAACGCCAGGAGCGTACCGTCAGGATGGTGCACCCGCACGCCATTGGTGTCCGTACCGCCCCAACCCCAGCCGCACCAGACGTTGCCGTCAGTGTCGCAACGGATGCCGTCGGTGAAGCCGGGCGCGAAGTCCGCGAACACCTTCGGGTTGGACAATGTCGTGCCTTTCACGTCGAACACGATGATGTTGGCGGGGTGGCCGGGACCGTCGGTGGCGCCGGTGTCCACCACGTAGCACTTCTTGTAATCGGGGGAAAAGCAAATGCCGTTCGGCCGGCGCATCGGACCTTCCGCGGCAATCGAAACCTTGCCGGACGGGTCGATGCGGTAGACGCGGGTGGGCAGCTCGAACTCGGCCTTGTGGCCTTCGTACGGACCCATGATGCCGTAGCCGGGATCGGTGAAGAAGATCGAGCCGTCCGGCGTGACGGCAGCGTCGTTCGGGGCGTTCAGCTTCTTGCCCTGGTAGTTGTCGCAGAGCACGGTCCAGGTGCCGTCGTACTCGCGGCGGCGCACGCGGCGGGTGTCGTGCTCCATCGCGATCAGGCGCCCCTGGTTGTCGCGCGAGTGGCCGTTGGAATAGCCCGATTCCGTCTGGTACACGCTCACGTGGCCGTCATCCTCGTTCCAGCGCAACACGCGATGGTTCGGGATGTCGCTCCACAGCAGGCAGCCCCAGTCGCCCATCCAGACCGGGCCTTCGCACCAGAGGGCGGCGTCATTGCCGCTGCCGTGCCAGATGCGCTGCAGCGTCGAGTTGCCCTGGCGTCCCGTGAAGCGCTTGTCGAGCACTTCGAATGCCGGCTCCGGATAGGTGACCGGGTCGTTGCCGGTCCAGTCGCGGTCACGGCCGAACTTGTCCGTCCCCGCGAAGGCTGCAGTTGCCGTCGTGGCGGCGGCGGCTGCCGCGGTCGCCAGAAAACTGCGTCGGGTCAGTTCCATGCTGTTCTTCCTCCAGATAGGTTTTGATTGGATCGCCGCGCCTCGCGTCGGCGTCGAATGCCCCCCAAGTTCATTACAGACTGAAATATTTCTCGGTAAATCATCACGTTGGGAGAACCAAGACCTTAGTCCTCGGAAAGGAAAATTACAACGTGTGTCGGTGCGCGCCGTTTTGTTGCAGGACCGCAGCAAGCGCAATGCGCAGGCCCGATGAAAAAGGCCCGCGCCTTGCGGCGCGGGCCTCGCCAGTCGCAGCTGCCGGCGCGGATCAGGTGATCGTGCCGCCGCGCGTCTCGACGAACACCGAGTACAGCGAGGTGCTGCCCGTCATGAACAGGCGGTTGCGCTTGCTGCCGCCGAAACAGACGTTGGAGACGATCTCCGGCATGCGGATCATGCCGATGCGCACGCCGTCCGGCGCGAAGACGTGCACGCCGTCGTAGCCATCGCCAACCCATCCCATGCCGGCCCAGACGTTGCCGTCCTCGTCGCAGCGGATGCCATCCGCAAAGCCGACCTTGCCGTCCATCTCCATGCTGGAAAACACCCTGCCGTTCCTGAGCCTCTTGCCATCGACGTCGTAGACCCAGATCACGCTCTTGGCGTTGGAGTAATGCGACAGGCCCGTGTCGGCGATGTAGCACTTCTTGTAATCGGGCGAGAAGCACAGTCCGTTCGGCTTGAACGGCTCGTCCGCCACCTTCTCCACCTTGCCGGGCCCGTCGCAGCGGTACACGGCTTCCTTCTGGATCGGCTGCGGCGAGCCGGTGTTCAGGCGCACCCCTTCGTAGTTCATCAGGCCGCCATAGCCGGGGTCGGTGAAGAACAGCGAGCCATCCGGCGTGACCGCCCCGTCATTCGGCGCATTCAGTTCCTTGCCGCCCGCCTTGTCCGCCAGCACCGTCATGGAGCCATCCCACTCGTAGCGCACCACGCGGCGATTGCCGTGCTCGAACGCGATCTGGCGGCCCTGGAAGTCGAAGGTGTTGCCGTTGCTGTTGCCGGACGGGAAGCGGAACTGGCGGGACACATGCCCATCTTCCTCGATCCAGCGCAGCTGCTCGTTGGCCGGGATGTCGCTCCAGATGAGATAGCGCCCGACCTGGTTCCATGCGCAGCCTTCGGCCCACATCGTGCCGCGATAGTGGCGGATGATCGGCGTGTTGCCCAGCTTGTACTTGAAGCGCTTGTCGAAGCCGATGACGTCGGGATTCGGGTACCGGGCAATGGGGCCGTCCGGGTCGTACTTGTCGATGAAGTTTCGCGCAAAAGCATCGGGCGCCATGGCGGTGATGGCCGCCAGGCCCGTGACCGAGGCGAGGAATCCGCGGCGGTCGATCGCGCGCGTCTCCTTCTTTTCCACCGGCTTGGACTGGTCGATGAACTCGATTTCCTGTACTCGTTCCATCTCGGGTTTTCCTCCTCAATGTTGGATTTCCACCCCTCCCCTGGAGGGAAGTCATCCCCCCAGGCACCGGATTCGGACCGCGATGTTGCACCGCAATCCGGGGAACCGGCATTCCCCCGGCGCAAACCGAACGCCGAAAGTAGCCCGCCGCTTTCCATATTGCAAGTTGAAATAAAAGGCGGGGCGGGCGGCCGGAGGCTGGACTAAGATGGGCGCTTCGGACCTGGCAATTCAGGCAATGAAGTTCATCGGACAGCTTTTGTCGCAGCATCTCGCCCGTTACCCGCGCATGCAGCTCGAGGACGTCTACAAGCTGCTCCACCAGGCCGCGCTCGGCCCGGGCCATGCCGTGGAAGACGCCGCGGCCGTGCGCGAGCGCCTGGAGGCGGAAGCCGCCTCGCTGCGCGGGGGCTTCGAGGATCCGGCGCGCGACATCATCTCGCCCGACGGCAAGCTCGCCCGCGTCCATCTGCGGCCGTGGATCGCGTCGGGCGGGAGCCTCGATCGCCTGGGCGAGGCGTTCGTCGCCACGGCCAACGCGTGGGTTCCCGCGCGCGACAAGCTGGCGAAGTTCTGCGGCTGCCTCGGCGACCTCGCCGCGACCGGCGCATTGCCGTTCCCGGAAGGCGACGTGGTCGCCTGGTTCGACAGGATCGCGGCCGCCGGCTATCCTGCCGTGCGCCACTCCGTCGCGTATTCGCAGAACTACCAGCCCGCCTACCGGGTGGTGTCCGTCGACTTCCTGGACGCCTCCTGAGGGGCGGGCAAGCCGACAATAACAAGAGGAGACCCCGCATGGCCGGCACGCGCATCCAGGAAGTCCGCGCCTTCCCCACGTCATTCCCGGTCGATCCAAAGGACGCCGTGACCCTCGGCATCGGCCGCACCGTCAAGCGAGACGCGGTGATGGTGAAGGTGACCACGGAAGACGGCGTCACCGGCTGGGGTGAAGCGCACCACGGGCGCTGCCCGGGCGCCGTCGCGCACCTGGTCAACACGACGCTGCGCCTGCTGGTGGTCGGACAGGACGCCGACGACATCAACGGCATCTGGAAGCGCGTCTACGACAAGCAGCTCGCGAGCCACGGCATGGGCGCCGGAGCCTGCCTCGCGCTCTCCGGCATCGACATGGCGCTCTGGGACATCCGCGGCAAGCTCGTGGGCCAGCCGCTCTACCGGCTGCTCGGCGGCCGCAGCAAGCCCGTGCCCGCCTACGCCGGCGGCGTCTCCCTCGGCTACCAGGATCCGCAGGCGCTGGTCGCGGAAGCGCGGCCCCACGTCGAAGCCGGATATCGGGCGATCAAGCTGCGCGTTGGCGATTCCGTCGCCCGGGATGCCGAGCGCATCGCCGCCGTGCGCAAGGCCTTCGGAGACGAAATGGTGATCCTGACGGACGCGAACACGGGCTACGACGTGGCCGACGTGCGCGCCGCGATGCCGGTGCTCGACGAGCTCGAGGTCGGCTGGCTGGAGGAGCCGTTTCCCGCGCACGACTACCTGTCCTACCGCGAAGCCGCGCGCCTGGGGCGCACGCCGCTCGCGGCCGGCGAGAACCACTACACGCGGTTCGAATTCAACCGCGTCATCGAGGACGGCGCGATCACCATCCTGCAGCCGGACCTGTCCAAGACCGGGGGCATCACCGAGGCCCTGCGCGTGGCCGCGCTCGCCTCGAGCTGGAAGCTGCCGATCCATCCGCACACGTCCATGACCGGCGTGAACATGGCCGCCAGCATCCATTTTCTGGCCGCCATCGAAAACGGTGGCTACTTCGAGGCGGATGTCTCGAAGAACAACCTGTTCCGCGACCAGCTCGTGACCACGCCCTACCGGCTCGGGCCCGACGGCTGCGTGCTTCCGCTCGAGGCGCCGGGCATCGGCGTCGAGCTCGACGAAGGCTTCCTCGCCGCCCATCCGGTCATCGAAGGTCCCAGCTACGTCTGATGGCCAGCGTCGAACTCGAGCGCACCGATTCGACGGCCGTGGTGGTGCTCAACCGGCCGCAGGTGCTCAATGCCGTCGACGCGGAGATGCGCGAGGCCCTGATCACGCTGCTGGGCGAGATCAACCGGGACGAAGCCGTGCGCGCCGTGGTGATCCGCGGCGCCGGCGAGCGGGCGTTCTGCGCCGGCCAGGACCTGGACGAGACCGCGCGCTATGGCCTGGCGGACATCGACGGCTGGCTGACCCGTCTTCACGCGATGTACGCGGCGGTCCGCAATCTCGACAAACCGTGCATCGTCGCCTGGAACGGCATCGCCACCGGCGCGGGCTTCCAGATCGGCCTGTGCGCGGACCTGCGCGTGGGCTATCCCGAGCTCAAGCTGGGCCAGCCGGAGATCAAGGCGGGCCTGGCGAGCATCACGGGCTCCTGGCTGATGACACTTCATCTGGGGCTTGCGAAGAACATCGAGCTCTCCCTGACCGGCAACCTGATCTCCGGCGCCGAGGCGCAGCAGCTCGGCCTCGTCAACCATCTCGTGCCCCGGGAAGCGGTCGTCGACAAGGCGCTCGCGGTCGCCGCAGAGCTCTCGCGCCTCCCGCCCACCGCGACGCGGCTCACCAAGCAACGCTTGCGCCGCCTGACCCAGCCCGGGTTCGATGCCGTCCTCGATGAGGCGAAGGCGGCGCAGCGCGTTGCCTACGAGAGCGGGGAGCCGCAAGCCGCGATGAAGCGCTTCCTCGAAGCCCGCAACGCGAAGAAATCCTAGCCGCAGAGATCACACAGGACACGGAGAACGGCAAGAGTGGCGAGAAGGCACCTCATGGCGTACCGACGACCGGCGGCCATCCGTTTCATGCGTCCTCCCGCCGGTTCGGCGCTCCCCGGGCATGGCCATCGACCCGGCCTCTCATTCGCCCTCATCCTTCTCTGTGCCCTCTGTGTCCTCCGCGGCCCATCGCCTTCAATTGCCGCAGGCTACCCGGACAAGGCGGTTCGCATCGTCGTGCCCTACCCGCCAGGCGCGTTCAACGACACGCTGGCGCGAACGCTCGCGCAAAAACTGTCGGCGTCGTGGGGCCAGCCGGTCATCGTGGAGAACCGTCCGGGCGGCGGCACGACCATCGGCACCTCGATCGTGGCGAAGGCGGCGCCCGACGGCCATACCCTCCTGGTGGCTTCGTTTGCCTTCGCCGTCAATCCCGCGCTCTACCCGTCGCTGCCCTACGACTCGAAACGCGATTTCCTCCCCGTCGTGCTGGCGGCAAGCACGCCGAACCTGCTCGTCGTGAACCCCGCGCTGGCCACCCGCACGGTGAGCGACTTCATCGTGACCGCGAGGCAGAAGCCGGGGCGGCTCAACTATGCGTCGGCGGGCAACGGCTCCTCGAACCACCTGTCGATGGAGCTGTTCAAGAAAATGGCCGGCGTGAGCCTCGTGCACGTGCCCTACAAGGGCAGCGTGCCCGCGGTCACCGACTTGATCGGCGGCCAGGTGGATGCCATGTTCGACAATGTCCCCAATGTCATCCAGCATGTGAAATCCGGCCGGCTGCGCGCGCTGGCGGTATCGAGCGCGAAGCGCTCCCCCTACCTGCCCGACGTTCCCACCGTCGCGGAAGCCGGGGTGCCCGGCTTCGAGGTCAGCGTATGGTTCGGGATCCTCGCCCCGTCGGGAACGCCCCCACCGGTAATCGCGAAGATCAATGCGGAGGTGAACAAGGCCCTCGGAGCCGCCGACGTCCAGCGCCTGTTCGAGCAGCAGGGGGTGGAAGCGCGCGGCGGCACCGCCGCGCAATTCGGCGAGATGATCCGTGCGCAGATGGCCAAGTGGTCCGCCGTCGTCCGCGAAGCCGGCGTGACGGCGGACTGATCCCTGCCGCTACCAGGTGTAGCGCACGGTGTAGCGCACCACCGCCTCGCCATCCGCCGCCACCCGCACCGGGATATGGATGGTGCGCGAATCCTGCTTCTCGAAGGGCTGGTTCGCCTGCGTGATCTTCCAGTTGGTCCAGCGGTAGAGGTTTTCCTTCACCACCACCGTCACCGGTTCCTCCTTGCGGTTGCGGATCCTGACCTCGATCTCCTCGGTCATCGTGTTGCGGTTGCTGTCGACCTTGAAGTCCAGCTGGCGGCGCTCGCCGACGACGTCGAAGGCGCTGCCCAGCTTGAGCAGCAGGGTCTCGTTCTTCGGGGTGTGGTCGATGCGGTCCTCGCCGATGAACTCGAGGCTGCCGTCGGCCGTGTCCAGCTTGGAGACGCGCACCCGCCCCGAAGGCAGGGGCACGCCCATGCCGTTCTCCTCGCGGTTCTTGAATGACAAATAAGTGTCCACCTTCTTGTTGCCCGTGATGCCGTAGTTGCGGTCCGTCATCAGGCCGCCGCCGTACCACTGGCCGGCCTGCCCGGCGTACACCAGCGTCTTCTCGCAGCCCACCCGCGAAACCCTGGGGAAGAGCTCGATCTGCTTGGTCGAGTTCTCCGGCAGCGAGCTCTGGCGGCCGAGCGTGTAGAGGTGATACTCGAAGAAGCTCTTCTCGACGAATCCCGCCGCCTCCTCGCGTGCCATGTCCGCCATGGCACGCTTGGCCATCATCGGCGCCGCGGGCTGGAGGTTGTCTGCGCGATGCACGTCACCGGCCACCAGCTTGATCTTCGCGTCCGGGTAGCTCGCGCCGGACTGGTTGAGGATGCTGACCCAGGCGCCGATATCCAGCTTGCATGAGTTCGCGTCGGCACCCTCGGAGAACGTGAGGTTGTAATCGGCCCACCAGGTGATCCCGCTGGTCTGGTAGGAGACGCGGGTCTTGTGCGCGCCGGCCTTGCCGGCATTGACGTCCCACACCAGCGTCGGCCGGGTGATCAAGCCGCCGGGCAGCGACGGCAGCTTCACGCCCGCGTTGTAGGGCACCGTGCGCACCGAGCCATCCGCCTCGCGGATGACGATGCCGCCCTGGGTGGACAGCAGCGTGCCCTCCAGCGTCTCGACCTTGTTGCCGACGTTGCGCTCAATGGCGATGCTGCGGTCGATGAACTTCGTGAGCAGCTTCTCGGTGTTGACGAGGTCGAACTGGAAGTTCTGCTCGATGACCCGGGTGCCGGCCGGGTCCGTGATCGAGGAAAAGGACACGGTCGTCGGGTCGATCAGGCCGGCCACGTCCGTGAAGCGGACGGTGTTGCGTCCGGCCGCCAGCGGCACCTCGCGGTCGTTGCGGACGGTGGCATAGCCCGGCACCCCGCCCCCGCCGCCACCATATCTATAGGCGTCGGGAGAGATTGCCCCGGGCGTCGCCGTGCTGTAGATGGTAATCGCATAACGGTTGCCGTCCTCAGCCTGGACAGGGAATGCTGCAACTGCAGCAAGAAGCGCGAACGGGGCGCGCAGGCGGTTACCGGCGGACATGGCAGATCCTTTCGTGGGTGGAAGCTGCCATGTAAACGGGACACGTGCGGAAACGGGGTTAAGACCGGAGTGCAACCACGGCCTTTGACGGGATTTCCATAGGTATGAGAAAGTGGGCGCCGTGCCATCGTCATCGTGCCCGGCTTCCCTCCCCTGGCTGTCACATGGCGACATGTAGACGTGCCTTGACCCCCGGGAAGCAATAGCCATGGCGAAGCTCGAATTCACTGGATTTGCTGCGAACATGTTCGCCCCTTCGTATGGCTCGGGGGCGCTGGATCGGGCGTTTGCAAGGTTCGTGGCCTCCGCTGCCGCGGACAACCTGGCAATCGCGACTGCGACCCGATCGCTCATCGAGATCCAGTCGAACCTCCCCCCCGCGCTGTACGTCCAGATGTTCGGCTCCTTCAGCTTCGCGTCCGATGCCGCGCTGCTGGCAAGCCCGCTTTCGAAGGTCGCCATCACCTTTGCCAGCTTCGGTGACATGCCCGGGGGGACCGTCACGCTTTCCAGCATCAACATGTCCTTTAGCGCGTATCTCCGGACGGGGACCACGACTGGAATTCTTTCCGGCAACGACGTGATCGTCGGCAGCACCCTGGGCGACGTTCTGAGGGGGTATGCAGGCAACGACACCTTGTCCGGAGGTTCCGGCGCCGATTACCTCCTCGGTGATGCAGGCAATGACACGATCCACGGCGGCACGGACATCGCGGATCAACTGGCAGGCGGACTTGGTGACGACGTCTATATCCTGACCCGCGACGACGACGTCGTCATCGAGCGTGTCGGTGAAGGCACGGACCTGGTCCAGGCGGGCGTCTCCTTCACCCTGTCCGGCAATGTCGAGAACCTCACGCTCACCGGTTCCGGCAACACCGACGGCACCGGCAACGGGCTCAAGAACATCCTCACCGGCAACTCGGGAAGCAACCGCCTCGACGGGGGCCTGGGCGCGGACGACCTGCGCGGCGGCGCCGGCAACGACACCTACGTGGTGGACAACGCCGGCGACAAGGTCACCGAGGCCGCCAGCGCCGGCACCGACACCGTGGAGTCCTCGGTCACCTACACCCTGGGCGCCAATGTCGAGAATCTCACGCTGACCGGCGATGGCGACATCAACGGCACCGGCAACGCGCTGGTCAACGTCCTCCTCGGCAACAGCGGCAACAACGTGCTCAACGGCGGCGCCGGCGCCGACCAGATGAGCGGCGGGGCGGGCAACGACACCTACATCATCGACAATGCCGGCGATTCCATCGCCGAGCTCGATGGCGAGGGCATTGACACTGCGCGATTGGCGGAAAATGTCTCGTCGGTATCCGCGACGCACATCCTGCTTGGAACGGGGATGTTCGCGAACATCGAGAATGCCGTTGCGGTGGGCACGGGCCTGTACATGCTGACCGGTGAAGCCGGGAACAACAGTCTCACGGGCAACGCGGCCAACAACGTTCTGACCGGCAACGAAGGGAGCGACCTCCTTGATGGAGGACTGGGTAACGACATCCTGGACGGCGGTTCCGGCAACGACACCCTGGATGGTGGGGCGGGCAACGACATCATGGCCGGGGGCGAGGGGGACGACACCTATTTCGTCAACGCCGCCGGCGACCTGGTTACCGAAATCGACGGCGAGGGCGACGCGGACACCATCAAGTCCACCATCACGCTCGCCCTGGCGGCCAACGTCGAGAACCTCGTCCTGCTGGGCACGGCGGCGATCAACGGCACCGGCAACGCCGCCGACAACGAGTTGACCGGCAACGCCGGCAACAACGTCCTCAATGGCGCCGAGGGCGCCGACACCCTGGCCGGCCTGGCGGGCAACGACACCTACGTCGTCGACGACGAGGACGACGAGATCGTCGAGGCCCTCAACGGCGGCACGGACCTGGTCCAGGCGGGCGTCTCCTTCTCCCTGTCCGGCAATGTCGAGAACCTCACGCTCACCGGTTCCGGCAACACCGACGGCACCGGCAACGGGCTCAAGAACATTCTCACCGGCAACTCGGGAAGCAACCGCCTCGACGGGGGCCTGGGCGCGGACGACCTGCGCGGCGGCGCCGGCAACGACACCTACGTGGTGGACAACGCCGGCGACAAGGTCACCGAGGCCGCCAACGCCGGCACCGACACCGTGGAGTCCTCGGTCACCTACACCCTGGGCGCCAATGTCGAGAATCTCACGCTGACCGGCGATGGCGACATCAACGGCACCGGCAACGCGCTGGCCAACGTCCTCCTCGGCAACAGCGGCAACAACGTGCTCAACGGCGGCGCCGGCGCCGACCAGATGAGCGGCGGCGGCGGCAACGATACCTACGTCATCGACAACGC
>DASZQJ010000008.1:0-29382 GCA_035549715.1 Burkholderiales bacterium | reverse complement strand
TCCACCCGGTGGAGCCGCGCACGTTGCGCTTTACCGTGTCGGCCTACTTCTAGGCGGTTTTCGCGGCGCGCGCCATGCGTTCGAGCGCCCGTTCGAGGATGGCGCGCGGGCAGGCGAAGTTCAGGCGCAGGAACCCTGGCGCACCGAACAGCGCGCCGTCGTAGAGTCCCACGCCGGCGTCCTGGAACCAGCGCGCCGGGTCCTTCATCCCCAGCCCGCGCGCGTCGATCCAGGACAGGTAGGTGGCCTCGGCGTGCCAGATGCGAAGTCCCGGCATGGCCGCGACGGCTTTTTCCACGAGCTCGCGGTTTGCCCGGAGATAGTCGAGCAGCGCCAGGTGCCAGGGCTTTCCGTGGCGGTAAGCGGCTTCGGTGGCGACGTAGCCCATCAGGCCGACGTGATGGACGATGCCCGCCATGGCGCGCTTGAGCCTTTCCCGGACCTGCGGATTGGAGGCCACGGCGTAGGCGCAGCCCAGCGCGGGCATGTTGAAGGTCTTGCTCGCCGATTGCAGCGTGACGCAGCGATCGGCGATCGCCGGGTCGAGGGCGGCGACGGGGACGTGCCGCTTGCCGCGGTCGAGGACCAGTCCGGCGTGGATCTCGTCGGCACACAGGACCATGTCGCGCCGGGCGCAGACGTTCGAGAGGTCGCGCAGCTCGCTTTCCGTGAAGACGCGCCCCACGGGATTGTGCGGATTGCACAGCAGGAGCAGGCGCGACCTGGGGGTGACTGCCTTTTCGAGCGCCGCGATGTCCCATCGCCAGGTACCCGCGGATTCGCTCATCGGCACGCGCACGACGTTGCGCTCGCCGTTGGGGGGCGCCGAGAGAAAGGGCGGGTAAATCGGCGTTGTGGTCAGCACCTCGTCGCCGGCGGTCCCGAAAGCGCGGCTGACGACGTTCAGCCCGACGACCAGCCCGGGCAGCCAGACGATCCAGGCGGGCTCGACCTTCCAGCCGTATTCCTGCTCCAGGTAGGCCAGCGTGGCGTCGACCAGGCCCGACGGCGGATTGGTATAGCCGAAGATACCGTGGCCGACGCGGCGATGCAGGGCCTCGACGATCGGCGGCGCGCAGGCGAAGTCCATGTCCGCCACCCACATCGGGATGACGTCGTCGTTGCCGTACTTTTCCCACTTGGAGGAGGCGGTGCCGCGCCGCTCGATGGCGGCGTCGAAATCGAAGTCTGCCGTGGCCATGCGCGGCATTTAACCATATGCTCCGGCGCGGGCCGGCGCTCAGTGGAAATCGCGCGAGTGCCCCCGGAGGTTGCCGATCAGCCTCGAGCGGTCGTGCAGGCGTTCCGCGACGACGTGGGTCACTTCGTCGACCCGTTGCAGCTTGCCCTCCACGTGCAGGAGGCGTGCCCCCAGCAGGGGGCGTCGCTGCCTTTCCGACAGGCGTTTCCAGACCACGACGTTGATCTGCCCGGTCTCGTCCTCGAGGGTGACGAAGATCACGCCCTTGGCCGTGCCGGGATGCTGGCGGCAGGTCACCAGGCCTGCCACGCGCACGGGCGTGTCCGTCGGTATCGCCTTGAGTTGCTCGGCGGTCCGGAAATCGTACCGGTCCAGCTTCGCGCGCAGCACGGCCAGCGGATGGCGGCGCAGCGTCAATCCGGTCGTGGCGTAATCGGCGAGGATGTCCTGGGCCTCGGTGGGCGCGGCGAGTTCGACGGGGGATTCCAGGACCGGTGCGTCGGCCAGCACGGCCGGGCGCTTCTCGATCCCGGACACCAGCCACGCGGCCTGCCGGCGATGGCCGATTTGCGCCTCGAGCGCGCCGGCGGCGGTCAGGGCATCCAGGTCCCTGCGTGGCAGGCCGGCGGCAAGGAGCAGCTCTTCGGCGGACTCGAAGCGCCGCGAGTCGCGCGTTTCGACCAGGCGCCGTGCCCCGGCGCGGGACAGGTCCTTCACCATTCCCAGTCCCAGGCGCAGGGCGGGTTGTTCCCCCGCGCCTTTTTGCTCCAGGGTGCTCAGCCATTCGCTCGCCAGCGCGTCCACGGGCTTCACCTCGACGCCATGGCGCAGGGCATCCTGGAGGAGTTCCGGCGGGGAGTAGAAGCCCATGGGCTGGCTGTTGAGCAGGGCGCAAGTGAAGATCGCAGGCTCGTAATGCTTGAACCAGGCGGAAACGTAGACCAGCAGGGCGAAGCTGGCGGAATGGGATTCGGGAAATCCGTAGTCGCCGAATCCTTCGATCTGGCTGAAGATGTCCTGCGCAAATTTCTCGGCATAGCCCTTTTCCCGCATGCCCCCGATCAGGCGGTCCTTGAAGGGGCCCAGCCCCCCTTTCTTTTTCCAGGCGGCCATTGCACGGCGGAGCCGGTCCGCCTCGCCTTCAGTGAAGCCGGCGGCCACCATGGCGATCTTCATCACCTGTTCCTGGAAGATCGGCACGCCTCGAGTGCGTTTCAGGACTTCCTTCAATTCCGGCGAGGGATAGTCGATTTCGTCCTCGTCTTTCTTCCGGTTGGCGAGGTAGGGATGCACCATCTTTCCCTGGATCGGACCGGGGCGCACGATCGCGACCTCGACCACCAGGTCGTAGTAATTGCGCGGCTTCAGGCGTGGCAGCATCGACATCTGAGCGCGCGATTCGACCTGGAACACGCCGATGCTGTCCGCCTTGCAGAGCATGTCGTAGACGGGCTTGCCTTCTTCCTTGTCCTCGGCGGCGAGGATGTCCGCCATCGTGCGATTCTGGCCGCGCAGGCCGTTCGTCATCTCCACGCAGCGCCGGATCGCGGTGAGCATTCCGAGCGCCAGCACGTCGACTTTCAGCAGTCCCAGGGACTCGAGGTCGTCCTTGTCCCACTGGATGACGGTCCTGTCTTTCATCGTCGCGTTCTCGGTGGGCACCAGCCTTGAGAGCGGCCCGCGCGAGATCACGAAGCCGCCGACGTGCTGCGACAGGTGGCGGGGAAATCCGTCCAGCGCCTTCGCCAGCGCCAGCAGCTTGCGGATCACGGGGGCGCCGGGATCGAAACCGAGTTCGCGCAGCCGGGCGGCCCTTTGCTCGACGTCGTCCCACCAGACGAAGGCGGAGGATATCCTGTCGAGCTGCACGGCATCCAGGCCGAGCGCCTTGCCGACGTCGCGAAAGGCGCTGCGCGTCTGGTAGCGGATCACCGTCGCCGCAAGCGCTGCGCGATCGCGGCCGTATTTGCCGTAGATGTGCTGGATGACTTCCTCGCGGCGCTCGTGCTCGAAGTCCACGTCGATGTCGGGCGCCTCGTCGCGCTCCCTCGAAAGAAAGCGCCCGAACAGGAGCCGGGTGCGGGTAGGGTCGACCTCGGTGATGCCCAGCGCGAAGCACACCACCGAATTCGCCGCCGAGCCGCGGCCCTGGCACAGGATCTGGCGCGACCTCGCGTATTGGACGACGTCGTGGACGGTGAGGAAAAAAGCCTCGTACCGCTTCTCGGAGATCAGGGCCAGTTCTTCCCCGGCCTGCCGCGACACGTCCTCCGGGATGTTGCCGGGATACCGCTTCTCGAGCCCGGCAGCAGTCAGTTCCGCCAAGTATCGGGCGGGCGTCTTGCCGGCCGGCACGATTTCCTCCGGATACTCGTAGCGCAGGGTGTCCAGGGAAAAGTCGCAAAGGCCGGCGATGCGATGACTCTCTTCGATCATCTGCGCAGGGTAAAGCTGTTCCAGGATTTCCAGCCTGCGCAGATGCCGTTCGCCGCTCGCCTGCAGCGCGAGCCCGGCATCGGCCACGGTCACGCCGAGGCGAATGGCGGTCAGCGTGTCCTGCAGGGCGCGGCGGCCGCGCACGTGCATGTGCACGTCGCCCGCGGCCACGCAGGGCAGGCCGGTTTGCCGGCCGATTTCCTCCAGGTGCGCAAGCCGTTCCCCATCGCCCGCGCGGGCCAGCAATTCGACAGCGATCCACGACCGGCCCGGGAAACGTCGCGCGAGCCAGCGGGCATCCTCGGCCTGTGGCCGGTCGCAGGGCAGCCAAAGCGCGAGGCAATCGGGGAGGCCGGGTTCCAGGTCGACCCGGCAGAGCCGGTACTCTCCCTTGGGGGCGTTGCGGCGGCCGCGGGTGATCAGGTGGGAAAGATGGCCGTAGCCCTCCCGGTTGACGGCGAGCGCCACGAAGCGCAGCCCATCGTCGAGCCGGAACTCGGACCCGATAATGAGCTTGAAGGCATCGAGGGCCTCATCCCCGGGTTGCGCCTTCCTGAGGTCTTTCAGGCTCGCATGGGCGCGTACCACCCCGGCGAGCGAGCATTCGTCGGTGATGGCCAGGCCCTTGTAACGGTTCCGGAGCGCGGCTTCGATGAGTTCCTGCGGATGCGAGGCGCCCCGCAGGAAGCTGAAATTGGTCAGGCAGTGGAGTTCGGCATACGCTGCGGGCATGGCGCCCTCATGCGAAGATGCCGTGGACGTACAAGTCCTGCGCGCCGGTCCGTTCCCGGTAGAGCCACAGCTTCGATCCGGCCTTGTCGCGCGCGACGAAGTAATCCCGCTTCACGTCGAAATCGTCCCACCAGCCGGATTCGACCCGCTCGGGTTTGCCGGGCAGCGCGGGGGCATCGGCCGCGGACAGCCGGCGAGGTTGCGCCAGCAGCCACAGCGGCCGGTGCAGATCGCACTCGCCGTCCTTCGCATGGCCGGGCAGCAGGCGGCGCCAGGCCCGCTCCGGGCGATGGTCGGGAAAGGTTTCCAGCCCATAGACGTTCTGCACACCGAGCCGGGCGCGCAGGTGTTCGACGATGCGCCAGCGCTCCTCGTGCGAGGGCCGGCCGTCGGCGAACAGCGCCTGGTTGTGGGAGCCCAGCGGGCGGACTTCGGCGGCGACCAGCGTCAGGCTTTCCACGCCTTCCGGCAGCGTGGTCGTCGCGAGCTTTTCCCGCAGCAAGGTCATGAGGTGCACCGCATCCCGGCTGGCGACCGACAACATGAGGGTGACGGGCGTGGGTTCGTGGCGCGCATGCGCCAGTTCCAGCCGCAGGCGGGTGACGCCGATCTGGCGCATCGCGAGGTGGCCCGACAATTCGATGACGAGGCGCTTGGCCGCGAACAGCAGCGGCCCGGTCTCGAGCACGGCGACCGGCAGGTCGAGGGAAGTGGAGTAGCGCTGCGGTGGCGTGAAGGGAACGCGCGGATCCGGCAGCAGGCCGAGTGCGCGGTCGATCTCGTCCAGCATGCCCTGGCCGAAGCGCCGGGCGAGCCCGTCGCGGGGCAGGGCCCACCAGTCCTTGAACGTCTTGATCCCCATGGTGGCCAGCAGCGCGACGACCTGCGGCGGCTGGCCCAGCAAGCCCAACGACAGCGGCGCAAGGGCGCGGCGGATGCCATGGCGGTCGCCGATCGAAGTGTCGACGCCGTGGCGCGCCAGCAGCAGGGCGGCCGTCGGCGTGGGCGCGAGCGTGACGTTCGTGCGATAGCCCAGCTCGGAAAGCCCGGCCCGGATGCGCCCGGCCAGCGCGCGCGAGCCGCCGAACAGGCGCAGGCAGCCGCTGATCTCGAGCAGGACCTCGTGGGTGGACGCGAGGCTGACGGTGGGCGAGAACTGCGTGGCCCAGGCGGCGACGCCGGTGAGCGCCCGCGCTTCCTTCGCGGCATCCCGCAGGCGCACCTGCAGCTTCGCGCAAAGCGCATGCGCCGCCGCCGGCGACATGCCGGGCTGGATGCCCAGCCGGGCCGCCGCCGGGTTGCAGGAAACGACGCGCGGCGGGTTGCCCGCTTCCTGGACGATGGCCGGGCCGCAATCGGGCGCGCCGCGCAGGAACAGTTGCAGCGACAGGTCCGGCAGCCGCACCGCGGCCCACAGGGCTTGCGCGGGTTCGCTCATGCGCCGGCGTGGAGCGCCATGGCTTGCATTTTCGACGGCGCCGGTTGCAGTTGCGGCGCGACCGGCGGGGTCGAGCGCTGGCCACCGCCGTCCGCATCCAGCCACAGGGTCGGCGTCTGGCCGCTGCCGCGGCGCTTGAGGATCTTCACCGACAGCCGGTCCTGGCGCACGCCCAGGCGCAGGCGCAGCGGCGCGGGGGACGGGAGCGTGGCGCGCGCGGCCTCGCCGAACACCACGCCGAAGCTGCCGCCTTCCTCCGCGGCGAGCTGCAGCCGGCGCAAGCCCTGCTCGCTGATGGCCGAGGGCCAGGCGAGCACTGCCGGACAGTTGCCCGCGCGCAGGCTCTGCTCCGCGGCCCACCAGGTGTCCTTGTCGGAGGTGGTGCTCGCCACGATGAGCCTGGAGAGGCGGATGCCACGTGCCGCCAGCGCCGGCGCATAGGGAATCCAGGGCGGGGCGATGAGCATGATCCAGCCTTCCTGCCGCGACAGCCGCGCGAGCGCGGGCATCAGCAGCGACAGCTCGCCGATGCCGTGGCGCTCGGCGAGCAGCTCGCCCACGGCGCCGCGCGGCCAGCCGCCACCGGGCAGCTCGTCGTCGAGCGCCGCGAAACCAGTGGGGATGCTTGGCAGGACGACGCGCGCCTGCTCGTCGCCGCGCCAGATGGCGGGGTTCTGCAAAAGCGATTGGAGGGCTGACATGGTAAGTCCCGTGAATGTCGTGAATAACGTGAATGTCGTGACTATCGTGACTGTCGTGACGACGTGACTGCCGTAAAGGCTTGGGGCCTTTTTCCGTACGCGACAGTCACGTGTTTTCCGTCACGTAGTCACGGCTTCTCAAGCCGCGGCGGATGCCGCATTGCGCGCGGGAAAGCGCGAAGGCGGCTCGGGGATCCTGCCCAGGCGCGCGAGCCGCGACTCGATCGCCCACTTGCTGCGCTTGTGGATCGCCGCGAGTTCGTCGATGGACTTGCCCGCGTCGTAGCCGCCGCCGAGGCGGCCGTCCTCCTCCTGGGACCAGGGGCGGCCGGCATTCTCGGGCGCCGGCCTGCCGGGCGTGCCCGCGGGCTTCGCGCCGGCGGGCCGTTGCGGCGATGCGCCCGGGCCCTCGAGGGCCCGGATGGCGCAGAACAGCGCGCGCACGGTATCCGGGTGCTGATAGGCGCTGCCGGCCGTGAAGGCCTCGCCGGTGCCCGGGTTGACGCCGTCGGCGAGTGCCTTGAGGACGGCGATGGTTTTTTCCATTTCCATGGGAATCTCCTGGTCAAGTGGTTGAGGGGCGATCGTCCACCTGTGCGGTCGTGAAACCGTGACTGCCGTGACGTCGTGACTGCCGTGGAAAGCCCGAAGCTTTTTGCGACGGTCACGATAGTCACGCCGTCACGATCGTCACGGCTTTCTTATCCAAGCCTGCCGTTGCGGATGATCCCGACGCCGATGCCTTCGATGGTGAGCGGGTCGGTCTTCAGGTCCACATATATAGGAGAGAAGTCCGGGTTCTCCGGCAGCAGCTGGACCTGGCTGCCCTGGCGCTTGAAGCGCTTGACCGTGACCTCGTCGTGCAGGCGCGCCACCACGATCTGGCCGGAGCGGGCGTCCTGGGTCTTGTGCACGGCCAGCAGGTCGCCCTCGAGGATGCCGGCGTCGCGCATGCTCAGCCCCCGCACCTTCAGCAAATAGTCCGCGCGCGGACTGAACAGCCCGGGATCGACCTGGTAGCGCCCCTGGATGTGCTCCTCGGCGAGGATCGGGCTGCCGGCGGCCACCTTGCCGACCAGCGGCAGGCCCAGCTGCTCCTTCAGGCGGATGCCGCGCGAGGCGCCGGCCAGCATTTCGATGTAGCCCTTGCGCTCCAGCGCCCGCAGGTGGTCCTCCGCCGCGTTCGCGGAGCGGAAGCCCAGGGCCTGCGCGATCTCGGCGCGCGTCGGCGGGAAGCCGGTCGACTGCAGGAAGTCGGCGATGAGGCGCAGCACTTCGGACTGGCGGGGGGTCAGGTCGGCCTGGCTCGATTCACTCATGGGGGCGATCTCCTTGCCTGTGATTATATACAGTAGTCCGGGAAAGGCAACAAGCCCCGGCGCACGGAATCCGGGCACGGGACGGCGGATCGCAAAAGCCGGCGCGAGAACTTTGTGCATCGCGTCCCGATGGCGCACAGCGCCGGTGCGCGCCTTTGCATCTGCCTCGCGAGACCTTCCCAAAAAATCCCCATATACGTCCTTCGACGCATTGCAAACGCATGAATGGCAAGGGCATTGCAGGCACGCCAAGGCGTCGGCACGGTTGTTGCAGATGCAACGCGCGCAATAAAACAGTTCGCTCGCAACAAACGTAAAGCCGGGGATTCACCGCTTGCGCAGTTCTCATCCACAACCGCTTAGGGGAGCTTTATGAAAAGCCGTCGTCTACTCAATTCACTGGTCGGGTTTGCGTTCGCCGCATCGGCGGCCGTGGCCTCGGCCGCCGACACCATCAAGGTCGGCATCCTGCATTCGCTGTCGGGCACCATGGCCATTTCCGAGACGTCGCTGAAGGACGTCGCGCTGATGACCATCGACGAGATCAACGCCTCCGGCGGCGTCATGGGCAAGAAGCTCGAGGCCGTCGTCGTCGATCCCGCCTCCAACTGGCCGCTGTTTGCGGAAAAGGCGCGCGGGCTGCTCTCGCAGGACAAGGTCGCGGTCGTGTTCGGCTGCTGGACCTCGGTGTCGCGCAAGTCCGTGCTGCCGGTGTTCAAGGAGCTGAACGGCCTGCTGTTCTACCCGGTGCAGTACGAGGGTGAAGAGCTCGAGAAGAACGTGTTCTACACGGGGGCCGCGCCCAACCAGCAGGCGATCCCGGCGGTGGAATACCTGATGTCCAAGGAAGGCGGCGGCGCCAAGCGCTGGGTCCTGCTGGGCACCGACTATGTCTACCCGCGCACCACCAACAAGATCCTGCGTGCGTTCCTGAAGTCCAAGGGCGTGGACGAGAAGGACATCGACGAGGTCTACACCCCGTTCGGCCACAGCGACTACCAGACCATCGTCGCCAACATCAAGAAGTTCGCTGCCGGCGGCAAGACCGCGGTGGTCTCGACCATCAACGGCGACTCCAACGTGCCCTTCTACAAGGAGCTGGGCAACGCCGGCCTGAAGGCCACCGATGTGCCGGTCGTCGCGTTCTCGGTGGGTGAGGAAGAGCTGCGTGGCGTCGACACCAAGCCGCTGGTGGGCCACCTGGCTGCGTGGAACTACTTCCAGTCGATCAAGAACCCGGTGAACACCGAGTTCATCAAGAAGTGGAAGGCGTATGCCAAGGCGAAGGGCCTGCCCAACGCCGACACGGTCGTGACCAACGACCCGATGGAAGCCACCTACATCGGCATCCACATGTGGAAGCAGGCGGTCGAGAAGGCCAAGACCACCGATGTGGACAAGGTGATCGCGGCGGTCGGTGGCCAGTCCTTCAAGGCGCCCTCCGGCTTCACCATCAAGATGGACGAGAAGAACCACCACCTGCACAAGCCGGTGTTCATCGGCGAGATCAAGGCCGACGGCCAGTTCAATGTGGTGTGGAAGACCAAGGGCCCGGTCCGCGCCCAGCCCTGGAGCCCGTTCATCGCCGGCAACGACAAGAAGAAGGACGTGCCGGAAGGCATGTAAGCCTGGCCGCGGATCGCCGCCGCGCTTGCGGCGGTCCGCGACCGTCCCGATTCCCGCGGCCGCCGTGCGGCGGCCGCCATTCCCGAGAATCCGATTCCGACCGGACGATGAGCCGCATCCTGATTTTGCTCGCCTGGGCCCTGGCCGCGTTGTGCGTTCCCGCGCACGCCGCCCTGGATCCGGCCCTGGTGAAGCCGCTCGGCGGGGAAGACGCCGATGCCCGCGTCGAGGCGATCGGCAGGCTGGGCGCGCTGGGCTCGCCCGAGGCCTTCGCCCTCCTCAACGCGCTCAACGAGGAGCGCCTCTACGCCACGCCCGAGGGGCGCGTGCTGGTCCTCGACGGTGACAAGGCCACCGACCCGCTGACCGCGGAGCAGCTCGAGTTGCCGGAAGGCGCCGACACCGTCACCGTGAACAACCGCCTGCGGCGCGAACTCGAGAGCGCGCTCGCCGGCCTGCGCCTGTTCGCGGACGACCCCAAGGTCCGCTTCAAGGCCGCCCAGGAAGTGCAGCAGAACGCCGGCCCGGAGCAACTGCCCATGCTCGAGCGGGCGCTGGCGAAGGAGGCCGACGAGAAGGTGCGCAACGTGCTGGACCTGGCGGTCGCGACCATCGACCTGCGCAGCGAGGACGCGACCAAGCGCAGGCTCGCGGCGGAGCGCCTGGCCGGGAATCCGAACGCCTCGATTCGTCCCGTGCTCGCAGCGATGATCGAGCCCAGGGCGGACGGCAGCTTTGCCGAGCCGGATGCCGACGTGCGCGCGGCCGTCGCGATCGCGCTCGGCAAGATCGACCGCCACCTCACGGTCATCGAATGGAGCGGCAACCTGTTCTACGGCCTGAGCCTCGCCAGCGTACTGCTGCTGGCGGCCCTGGGCCTGGCCATCACCTTCGGGCTGATGGGCATCATCAACATGGCCCACGGCGAGCTGCTCATGGTGGGGGCGTACTCCACCTTCATGGTCCAGGTCGCCTTCAAGCGCTGGTTCCCGGCCCAGTTCGACTGGTACGTGGTGGCGGCGATCCCCACCGCGTTCGTGATCACCGCCCTGGTCGGCATGGTCCTGGAACGCACCGTGATCCGCTGGCTCTACGGGCGCCCGCTGGAGACGCTGCTCGCCACCTGGGGCATCAGCCTCGTACTGATGCAGACCGTGCGCACCCTCTTCGGCGCGCAGAACGTGGAGGTCGCCAACCCGAGCTGGATGTCGGGCGGGGTGACCGTGCTCGGCGGCCTGGTGCTCACCTACAACCGGATGGTGATCATCGGCTTCGCCATCTTCGTCGTGGCCATCGTCTGGGCGCTGCTCAACCGGACGCGCCTGGGCCTGTTCGTGCGCGCGGTGACGCAGAACCGGCGCATGGCCGACTGCGTGGGCGTGCCCACCGGGCGCGTCGACATGCTGACCTTCGGCCTGGGTTCGGGCATCGCGGGGCTGGGCGGGGTGGCGCTGTCGCAGCTCGGCAACGTCGGGCCGGACCTGGGGCAGAGCTACATCGTCGACTCCTTCATGGTGGTGGTGCTTGGCGGCGTCGGCCAGCTCGCCGGCACCGTGATCGCGGCAATTGGATTGGGCGAGCTCAACAAGTTCCTCGAGCCCCATGCCGGCGCCGTGCTGGCCAAGATCGCCATCCTGGTGCTGATCGTGCTGTTCATCCAGAAGCGCCCGCAGGGCCTGTTCGCCCTCAAGGGCAGGAGCGCCGACTGATGGCCTTCGTCGCGCCCCCGCGCCCATCCCTGTTTCCCCCGGCGGTATGGACCGGCATCCTGGTCGCGACCGCGATCCTGGCCGCGCTGCCGGTCCTCAACCTGGTCTTTCCCGCCGGCAGCGCGCTGCACGTCTCCAGTTTCACCATCGCGCTGCTGGGCAAGTTCATGTGCTTCGCCATCGCCGCGCTGGCGCTCGACCTGGTCTGGGGCTACACCGGCATCCTGAGCCTGGGCCACGGGCTGTTCTTCGCGCTCGGCGGCTACGCCCACGGCATGTACCTGATGCGGGCCATCGGCCGCGACGGCGTCTACCAGTCCGACCTGCCGGACTTCATGGTGTTCCTCGACTGGAAGGCCTACCCCTGGTACTGGTCGTTCACCGAGCACTTCTGGTACTGCATGCTGCTGGTGGTGCTGGTGCCCGGGATCCTCGCCTTCGTGTTCGGCTTCTTCGCCTTCCGCTCGCGCATCAAGGGGGTCTACTTCTCGATCATCACCCAGGCGCTCACGTTCGCGGCGATGCTGCTGTTCTTCCGCAACAACACCGGCTTCGGCGGCAACAACGGCTTCACCGACTTCAAGCGCATCCTCGGCTTCACCATCACCACACCGCAGACCAAGGCGGTGCTGTACCTGGTGACGCTCGCCGCGCTGTTCGGGGCGCTGATGCTGGCGCGCTCGATCACGCAGTCCAAGCTGGGCCGGGTGCTCACCGGCGTGCGCGACGCCGAGAGCCGGCTCATGTTCGTGGGCTACGACCCGCTCTGGTTCAAGCTGTTCGTGTGGACGCTGTCCGCCGTGCTGTGCGGCATCGCGGGCGCGCTGTATGTGCCGCAGGTCGGGATCATCAACCCCGGCGAGATGTCGCCGGCGAACTCCATCGAAATGGTGATCTGGGTCGCCACCGGCGGGCGCGGCACGCTCATCGGCCCCATCGTGGGTGCGGGCGTGGTCAACGGCCTGAAGACCTGGTTCACCTCGGTGCTGCCGCAGTACTGGCTGTTCATCCTCGGGGCGATCTTCGTGCTGGTGACGCTGTTCCTGCCACAAGGGATCGCCGGCCTGGTGCGCAAGCTGTGGGCGCGGCGGCCGGCGCCGCGCGCGGTGGCGGGCCCCGCCACGGGAGGGGCATCGTGAGCGACCCGCATTCCACGCAGGAAGGCTCGGACCTGACCCCCGCCGGCGCGCCGGGCTACGGCCACGTCGCGCCCGACAGCGTCGATACTTCGCACGGCGCCATCCTGTACCTCGAGGACATCACGGTGTCCTTCGACGGTTTTCGCGCGCTCAACAAGCTCACGCTCGACATCGGCGTCGGCGAACTGCGCTGCATCATCGGCCCCAACGGCGCCGGCAAGACCACCATGATGGACGTGATCACCGGCAAGACCCGGCCCGACGGCGGCACCGCGTTCTTCGGCCAGACCATGGACCTCACGCGCATGACCGAGCCCCAGATCGCCCACGCCGGCATCGGCCGCAAGTTCCAGCGTCCGACGGTGTTCGAGAACCACACGGTGTTCGAGAACCTGGAGCTGGCGATGAAGGTGGACAAGCGGGTGTGGGCCACGCTGCGGGCGAAGCTGAAGGGCGAGCAGGTGGACGCCATCGGCGCGACCCTGGCCCTCATCCGCCTGGAGGAGCAGGCCTGGCGCCCGGCGGGACTGCTGTCGCACGGGCAGAAGCAATGGCTGGAGATCGGCATGCTGCTGATGCAGGAGCCCAGGCTTCTGCTGCTCGACGAACCGGTGGCCGGCATGACCGATGCCGAGACCGAGCGCACGGGCGAGCTGCTCAACGAGCTGCGCGGCAGGCATTCGCTCATGGTGGTCGAGCACGACATGGATTTCGTCGACAGCATCGCCCAGGGCGGCATCGTCACCGTGCTCCACGAGGGCTCGGTGCTGGCGCAGGGCACGATGGACGAGGTGCAGGACGATCCGCGGGTCATCGAGGTCTACCTCGGTCGTTAGTGCATTTTTGGCCACAGAGGACAGGGAGGGCACAGAGAAGCAGCGAAGGTGGGAATTTCGGAGGATCGGAACCTGGAGGAGAGTCGAACCCCTGTGTGGTCGTTCGACAGGAGGAACGCCCTCGTTTCCAGATTGCGCATCTCTCTGTGTTCTCCGTGCCCTCTGTGGCGAATGAACTTGAGCCATTCCAATTTATGCTGACTGTCACGGAAATCAACCAGTACTACGGCGGCAGCCATACGCTGCGCGGGATTTCCTTCGAGGCGCGCAAGGGCGAGTGCGTGACCCTGCTCGGCCGCAACGGCGTGGGCAAGACCACGCTGCTGCGCTGCCTGATGGGGGTGCTCCCCGTGGCGAGCGGCAAGGTGGAATTCGAGGGCCGGGACATCACGCGCGCAACCCCGCACCAGCGCGCCGCGATGGGCATCGCCTATGTCCCGCAGGGGCGCGAGATCTTCGCGCGACTCACGGTGGAGGAGAACATCCGCATGGGCATGGCGGTCAAGAAGGCGGCCGATGCGCGCCGCATCCGCGACGACATCTTCCAGCTGTTCCCGGTGCTCAAGGAGATGCTCGGCCGCCGCGGCGGCGACCTCTCCGGCGGCCAGCAGCAGCAACTCGCCATTGCGCGGGCCCTGGTGGCCGATCCCAGGCTCATCATCCTGGACGAGCCCACCGAAGGCATTCAGCCGTCGATCATCAAGGACATCGAGCGCGTGATCCGCATGCTGCGCGAGCGCGGTGACATGGCGATCCTGCTGGTCGAGCAGTATTACGACTTCGCCCGCGAGCTGGCCGACAGCTACGTGGTCCTGCAGCGCGGGGAGGTCGTCAAGAGCGGGGCGGGGGCGGACATGGACCGGGACAATGTGAGAGGCTACCTGTCCGTATGAAACCGGTGGAAGCAGTCGCTGCGCGGACCTGGGAAGCGGCGCTCGACCTGGGCTATGCGTTCCGGGCGGGCCGCACCACGCTTGCGAGGCGTTCGAGCCGCGGGCCGCTGGCCGTGCAGAAGGCGCTGTACCCGGAATCCGAAGCGGTCTGCCACACCATCCTGCTGCATCCGCCCGGGGGCATCGCCGGGGGGGATGATCTTGCCATCCGCATCGCACTGGAGCCGCATGCCCACGCGGTGTTCGCCACGCCCGGCGCCACCAAGTGGTACCGCTCCGGCGGGCCCGCGTCGCGCCAGCGCATCGACATCGGGGTCGCAGACGCCGCAGTCTGCGAATGGCTGCCCCAGGAGAACATCTATTTCGATTCGGTCCGCGCCGACAACGCGATCGACGTGAAGCTCGGCCATGGGGCCGTCTTCTGCGGCTGGGACGTCATGTGCCTGGGCCGCACGGCAAGCGGCGAGCGTTTCGCGCACGGCAGCGTGCGCCAGCGGCTCGCGATCGCCTCGGGCGACCGGCCGCTGTTCGGGGAATGGTCCCGGATCGAGGGCGGCAGCCCCATCCTGGGGTCGGCGGCCGGCATGGCCGGCTACCCGGTCTGCGGCAGCTTCCTGCTGGCCGGTACGGACGTCGATGCCGGCATGCGCGCGGGATGCCGCGAGGTTGCGGCGGGACCGGACTGCCTGCACGGGGTGACGGCGTTGCCCGGCGCGTTCGTGGCCCGGTTCCTGGGACGTTCCGCCGAGCAGGCGCGCGATTATTTTTCCCGGATCTGGGAGATCCTGCGGCCCGCGTACGCGAACCGCCAGGCGCGGCGGTTGCGGATCTGGGCGACGTAAGGGCGGTGACGGGTGACAAGTGACAAGTGACAAGGACGGGGGGCGAGGCATGAGGGACGAGGGGCGAGGGGGCGAAACACCATGGAACTGACGCCGAGGGAAAAGGACAAGCTGCTCATTTTCACCGCGGCGCTGCTGGCCGAGCGGCGCAGGGCGCGCGGGCTGAAGCTCAACTACCCGGAATCCGTCGCCTATATTTCCGCGGCGATCATGGAGGGCGCCCGCGACGGCAGGACGGTCGCCGAACTGATGGGCTTCGGTACGACGCTGCTCACGCGCGCCGACGTGATGGAGGGAGTCGCGGAGATGATCCCGGAGATCCAGGTCGAGGCGACCTTTCCGGACGGCACCAAGCTGGTGACCGTCCACCATCCGATGGTCTAGAACAACATCCCACCCCAGAGGCACAGAGGACACGGAGAAAGGCATTGAGAACCCGTCGCGACGGCGAGCACGTATCCGGCGTCCTTGAATGCACGATGCCCGATACTGGAGACGCTGTCCGTTTTCCTCTGTGCCTCTGTGGTGAGAAGCGAATTCGAAGGAAGCGGGAGAAAAAATGATTCCAGGCGAGATCAGGACCAGGGACGGTGAGATCGAGATCAACGCGGGGCGCAGGACGGTGACGCTCAAGGTGGCCAACACCGGCGACCGGCCGGTGCAGGTGGGCTCGCACTACCATTTCTTCGAGACCAACGAGGCGCTGCGCTTCGATCGTGCGGCGGCGCGGGGCTTTCGCCTCAACATCGCCGCCGGCACCGCGGTGCGCTTCGAGCCGGGCCAGGAGCGCACGGTGGAACTGGTCGAATTGTCCGGCGCGCGCGCCGTGTACGGTTTCCTCGGCAAAGTGATGGGGAGGCTGTAATGGCGAAGACCATCGGCCGGCAGGCGTATGCGGAGATGTTCGGCCCCACGACCGGGGACCGGGTGCGCCTGGCGGACACGGACCTGTGGATCGAGGTCGAGAAGGACCACACGACCTACGGCGAGGAAGTGAAGTTTGGCGGCGGCAAGGTGATCCGCGACGGCATGGGGCAAAGCCAGCGCCGCGCCCATGAGGTCGCCGACACGGTCATCACCAATGGGCTGATCGTCGACTACTGGGGCATCGTCAAGGCCGACATCGGCATCAAGAACGGCCGCATCAGCGGCATCGGCAAGGCCGGCAATCCCGACATCCAGCCGGGTGTGAACATCATCATCGGCGCCGCCACGGAAATCATCGCCGGGGAGGGGTCGATCGTGACCGCCGGCGGCATCGACAGCCACATCCATTTCATCTGCCCGCAGCAGATCGAGGAGGCGCTGATGTCCGGCGTGACCACGATGATCGGCGGCGGCACGGGACCGGCAACGGGCACCGCGGCGACGACCTGCAGCCCGGGTCCGTGGCACATCGGGCGCATGCTGCAGTCGGTCGAGGCCTTCCCGATGAACATCGGCCTGCTCGGCAAGGGCAATGCCAGCCTGCGCCTGCCGCTGCGCGAGCAGGTCGCCGCCGGCGCCATCGGTCTCAAGCTGCACGAGGATTGGGGCACGACGCCCGCTGCGATCGACAACTGCCTGGCGGTTGCGGACGAGATGGACGTGCAGGTGGCGATCCACACCGACACCCTGAACGAATCCGGTTTCGTGGAAACCACGCTGGCCGCCTTCAAGGGCCGCACCATCCATACGTACCACACGGAAGGCGCGGGCGGCGGCCACGCGCCCGACATCATCAAGGCCTGCGGGCAGTTGAACGTGCTGCCGTCCTCGACCAACCCGACCCGTCCCTACACGGTCAACACCATCGACGAGCACCTCGACATGCTCATGGTGTGCCACCACCTGGACGCGGGCATCGCCGAGGACGTGGCCTTCGCCGAATCGCGCATCCGGCGCGAGACCATCGCCGCCGAGGACATCCTCCACGACCTCGGCGCCTTCAGCATGATTTCCTCGGATTCGCAGGCCATGGGCCGCGTGGGCGAGGTCGTGCTGCGCACCTGGCAGACCGCGCACAAGATGCGCCAGCAGCGCGGCTCGCTGCCCGAGGACAGGGCGGGCGCCGACAATTTCCGCGTCAAGCGCTACATCGCCAAGTACACGATCAACCCGGCGCTCACCCACGGCGTCGCCCAGGAAGTCGGTTCTCTGGAAGTCGGCAAGCTTGCCGACATCGTGCTGTGGAAGCCGGCCTTCTTCGGCGTCAAGCCTTCCATGATCCTCAAGGGCGGGGTCATCGCAGCCGCCGCGATGGGCGACCCCAATGCCTCGATCCCGACGCCGCAACCGGTGCACTACCGCATGATGTTCGGTGCCTTCGGCGGGTCCTGCTCGCAATCCTCCGTGAGCTTCGTCTCCAAGGCCGCGCTGGAAGGCGACATCGGACGCAAGCTCGGCCTGCGCAAGCCGCTGGTGGCCGTCTCGGGCACCCGCGCGCTGAAGAAGACCGACCTGCCGCTCAACGGCTATGCGCCGCAGATGGAAGTGGACCCTGAAACCTATGAAGTGCGTGCCGACGGCCAGCTGCTCACCTGCGAGCCGGCCAGGGTCCTGCCGATGGCGCAGCGTTACTTCCTGTTCTGACCATGCTCGTCATCCAGTCCCGCGCCGACTGCAGCGACCGCTTCGAGGCGGAGCTCGTGCTGGCCTACGACCTGCGGCAGAAGTGCCGCCTGCGGACGCAAAGCACCCAGGGCGAGGAGGTGGGCCTGTTCCTGCCGCGGGGCGAGGTGTTGCGCAACGGCGACGTGCTGCAGGCGCAGGACGGGCGGCGGGTGCGCGTGACTGCGAAGCCCGAGAAGGTGCTGCAGATCGAATGCGCCGACCCGCTGCAACTCACCCGCATCGCCTACCATCTCGGCAACCGGCACGTCGCCCTGCAGGTCGGCGACGGCTGGCTGCGCATCGCCGACGACTACGTGTTGCGCCAGATGGCCCAGGGTCTCGGCGGGACGGTCTCGGAACTGGAGGCGCCCTTCGAACCGGAATCCGGCGCCTACGGCGGGCACATGCATGCCGCGGAGCCGCCGGCGCATCGCGGCATCATCCACCAGTTCTCGTCCGGGGACCCTTCGTGAGCGACGCGACCGCGCTCGCGCAACTGCTGCGCCTGGCGAGCCCGATGCTCCCCGTCGGTGCCTACAGCTATTCGCAAGGCATGGAGTGGGCCGTGGAGCAGGGCGCCGTGCGCGACGAGGCAAGCGCGACCGGCTGGATCCTGCACGCGCTTGCCTTCAACATCGGCGGGCTGGAAGCGCCGGTCTGGCGCTGGCTCTACGAGGCCTGGCAGGCGAACGACCTGCAATGTGCGGCGCACTGGAATGCCCGGTTCCTCGCGGCGCGCGAGACCTCGGAACTGCGTGCGGAATCCGTTCAGATGGGCGAGGCGCTGAAGCTCGTCCTGGTGGCCACGCGCGAGCTCGATACCGGTCCGCTCGACGCCATCGGGGAATTGTCCTTCCCCGCGGCGTTCAGTTTCGCGGCACAGGGCCTGGGCGTGCCGCTGCGCGACGGGCTGACCGGTTACCTCTGGGCCTGGGGCGAGAACCAGGTGTCCGCCGCGATGAAGCTCGTGCCCCTCGGCCAGTCCTCGGGCCAGCGCATCCTGGCGAAGCTCATCGGCGCGCTGCCCGCCATCACCGACCGCGCCATGGAAGCCGGCGAGGAGGAGTTCAGCAATTTCGCACCCGGCCTGGCGATCGCCAGCAGCCGCCACGAGACCCAGTACACCCGCCTGTTCCGGTCTTGAATTCAACCTCACCACAGAGGCACAGAGGACACGGAGAAAACCTCTCCAGGGAGCAAACGGATGAATTCCTGCCTTGCGGTGAATTTCTCTGTGTCCTCTGTGCCTCTGTGGTGGCAATCGAATCCTGAAGGAGTGATGGAATGACGACGCAACCATTGAGAGTAGGCATCGGCGGCCCGGTGGGCTCCGGCAAGACGGCGCTGACGCTGGCGCTGTGCAAGGCCATGCGCGACAAGTACGAGGTCGCAGCCGTGACCAACGACATCTACACCCAGGAGGACGCGCAGTTCCTGGTGCGCAACGAGGCGCTCGCCCCCGAGCGCATCATCGGCGTGGAGACCGGCGGCTGCCCGCACACGGCGATCCGCGAGGACGCGTCGATCAACCTGGAGGCGGTGAACCGGCTGGCCCGCACCTTCGGCAACCTCGACGTGGTGTTCGTGGAGAGCGGCGGGGACAATCTTGCCGCCACCTTCAGCCCCGAGCTGTCGGACCTGACCCTCTACGTGATCGACGTGGCGGCCGGGGACAAGATCCCGCGCAAGGGCGGGCCCGGCATCATGAAATCCGACCTGCTGATCATCAACAAGATCGACCTGGCGCCCTATGTCGGCGCCTCGCTGGAAGTCATGGACCGCGACGCGCGCAAGATGCGCGGCGAGCGCCCGTTCCAGTTCAGCAACCTCAAGACCGGCCAGGGCCTGGCGGAGATCATCGCGTTCATAGAGCGCCAAGGGATGCTGCGCGCTCCGGGCAAAGGGCAAGAGGCTAGAGGCTAGAGGCGAAGGGCGACAGGCGAAGGGGCACGCGCGCGGGATGACTGCAATTCCTTATTTGTTCCTCCAGCCTCTCGCCTCACGCCTCACGCAAACATCGCTGAAAGGTCCAGCGTCGACGCCCTGCCGATCTGGCCGCCGTGTGCGGCCAGCCAGGCATCCGCCCGTGTCCGGCCCTCGTCGCGCAGCTTGAGCAGAAAGGCCCGGTCCACATTCAGCGATTTCTCGACCTGCATGCGGCTGATGAGGTCGTCGGCCTCGATCAGGTGGAAGTCCAGCCCCTTGAGGCGGCGCGCGAGCCGGCCCAGTGGCAGGTGCTCCTTCTGCAGTTCCTCGCGCGCCAGCGCGAAGTTGCGCATCTCGCGCTGGAACGGGGCGTTGAACTGGAACTCGGTCAGCCGGTTGCGGATCGCCTCCACGGACACCGGCAGTTCCTGGCGCCGCAACGGCTGCAGCATCACGATCACGATGCTCGGGCAGTCGCAGTGGTACACGAGCGGGTAGATGGGCGGGTTGCCGCTGTAGCCGCCGTCCCAGTAGGCCTCCCCGTCGATCTCGATGGCGTGGTGCAGCGCCGGCAGGCAGGCCGACGCGAGCAGCGCGTCTTCCGTGAGCTCGGCGTTCCCGAACACCCGTAGCGCGCCGGTGCTCACGCGCGTGGCGGCCACGAACAGACGGATCGCCCCCGGGCTGCGCAGGGCCTCGAAGTCGACGAGCCGCGAGACGATGTTTCGCAGCGGATTGATGTCGAAGGGATTGAGCTGGTAGGGCGAGAACATGCGCGTGAGGCCCACCAGCAGCCTCGACGGCCCGGGCAGCAGCGCAACGTTTCCGGCCGGGGCCGGCAGGCCATAGCGGCTCGTTCCGATCGCGTTCCAGAAGGCGTCCAGGGATTCGCGGGCGCCTTCCCGGCCGCCGCGCACGAAACCCGAAGCGAGCACCGCGGCATTCATCGCCCCCGCGCTCGCGCCGCTGATCGCCTCGAAGCCGATCTGCTTTTCCTCGAGCAGGCGGTCGAGCACGCCCCAGGTGAGCGCCCCAAGCGCGCCGCCGCCCTGCAGGGCAAGGTTTACGAATTTCGGGCCGAAACGCATGCCGGGCCTCGTCGTCACACGGTTTTACACATGCCAGGAAGGTTTGCGGCGCCGCAACAACATTCCCCGGCACCACCGCCCATGCGCCATAAACGATTGATTCATGGCGCCGATTTCCCAGCTTCGGGCGCCTTGCGGCGGGAACAACGGAGACGGTCGCATTGCCTTAACTGCATGGTTTCGAAACTCGTCCCCGCGCGCATGGACGCCCGCCGGAAGCGGCGGGTACACTCGCCGGGCTTCATGAACCGCATTCTGCCTTGCTGCTGCCTGCTCGCCCTTGCCCTGTCCGGCTTTGCCGCGACGCCGTCCCGCGCGCAAGACATCCCGGCGGAACACCAGGAACGGGCGCGCTTGCTGCGCGAGCCGCTGGAAGGGGACCCGCCGCCGGTGACCGCGCCCGCCGTCCTGCCCGGTGCCCGGCTGGACGCGCAGGTCCTGCGCAACCGCGAGCAACTCGACCTGGCGCGTGCCCGGGACCAGGCCTGGAGGCAGGTGCTCGGCGAGCAGCAGGCCGGGCGCATCCGCCAGGAAATGACCGGGATCCCCTCCGTGCAGGCGCCGGCCCGCGCCATGGGCGCCGAGCGGGACCAGCGCATGCGCGAGCTGTCGGCGCGCATCCACCAGCAGGACCGGCAGTTCCGGCAGGACGCCCTGCGTTGACAAGAACATTCCCAGAGGAGACCGCACCATGTACCTGACCCTCCGCGCAGCGGCGCTTTGCGTCGCCGCTTTCGCATCGTCCGCGCCGGTCCTGGCGCAGAACGCCGAAACCCTCGTCGACAAGGCGATGACGGGTGCGCATCGGAGCGACGCCAACAAGGCGCGCGACAAGTACCGCCACCCCAAGGAGACGCTGCTGTTCTTCGGCCTGGAACCCGGCATGACGGTGGTGGAGATTTCGCCGAGCCGCGGCTGGTATACGGAGATCCTCGCCCCGGTGGTGAAGGACAAGGGGGTGTATTACGCGGCCGTTCCCGCCGTCACCGACAAGTCGCCCGACTACCTGCGCCAGACCGACGCCTTTTATCGCGACATGCTGGCAGCCAGTCCCGAGCCCTACGGCAAGGCACGGATCTTCGTGATGAGCCCGCCGGACATCCAGGTGGGCCCCAGGGGCGCGGCCGACATGGTCCTGACCTTTCGCAACGTCCACAACTGGGCCAAGGCCGGTACCGCCGATGCGATGTTCAAGGGTTTTTACGATGCCCTCAAGCCGGGCGGCACGCTGGGCGTGGTCGAGCACCGGGCCAGGCCGGGCACGGACTTCCAGAAACAGATCGACTCGGGCTACATGACCGAGGCCTACGTGATCGAGGCGGCGCAAAAAGCCGGGTTCAAGCTGGTGAACAAGTCGGAGATCAACGCCAACCCGCGCGACACCAAGGATTACCCGGGCGGCGTCTGGACGTTGCCGCCGAACCTGCGTAACGTGCCCGAGGCGGACAAGCCGAAGTTCCTGGCGATCGGCGAATCGGACCGCATGACGCTCAAATTCACCAAACCCTGATCCCATGAACGACATCCTCCAGGCCGGCGCCATCGTCGACGCCGCCGCCGCGGCCCTCGAGTCGCGGGTCATCGGCTGGCGGCGCGATTTCCACCAGCACCCCGAGCTTTCGAACCGGGAAACGCGGACCGCCCAATGCGTGGCCGAGCACCTGCGCGGGCTGGGCATGGCCGTGCAGACGGGGGTGGCGCACACCGGCGTGGTCGGGCTGCTGGACAGCGGGCGGCCGGGGCCGGTCGTCGCGCTGCGCGCGGACATGGACGCGCTGCCGGTCATCGAGGAAGTCGACCTGCCATTCGCCTCCAGGGCGAAGGCGACCTACCGGGGCCAGGAGGTCGGGGTCATGCATGCCTGCGGGCACGACTGCCATGTGGCGATCCTGATGGGCGTGGCGCAGATCCTGGCGGGCATGCGGGAGCGGCTCGCGGGGCGCGTGAAGTTCATTTTCCAGCCAGCGGAGGAAGGCCCGCCGCCGGGCGAGGAGGGCGGGGCGGCGCTCATGATCCGCCAGGGGGTGCTGGAGAACCCGAAGCCCGACGTCATCTTCGGCCTGCACGTCTTTGCGGGCATCGAGGCGGGCACCCTCGCGTACCGGCCCGGCCCGACGCTCGCCAGTTCGGACCGCATCAAGATCACCGTGGAAGGCCGCCAGACGCACGGCGCGCTGCCCTGGCGCGGCGTCGACCCGATCGTGATTTCCTCGCAGATCGTGCTCGGCCTGCAGACCATCGTCAGCCGCCAGGTCGATGTGACCCTGGAGCCCGCCGTATTGAGCATCGGGGCGATCCGCGGCGGCGTGCGCGACAACATCATTCCCGACCGGGTGGAAATGCTCGGCACGGTGCGCACCTTCAACGAGGACATGCGCCGCGACATCCACGCGCGCATCCGCAATACCGTCGAGTTGATCGCGAAGAGCGCCGAGGCAACGGCCAGCGTGCATTTCGACAATGCCTATCCGGTGACGGTGAATGACGTGCCGCTTACCGAGCGCGTGGTTCCGACGCTCCGGCGCGTGGCCGGCGCGGACAAGGTCTTCCTTGGCCAGAAGATCACCGGCTACGAGGACTTTTCCTATTACCAGCAGAAGGTCCCGGGGTTCTTCTACTTCGTCGGCATCACCCCGCCCGGCACCGACCGCAGGCTGTGCGCGCCCAACCATTCGCCGCGCTTTTTCGTGGACGAATCGGCGCTGCTCCTCGGCGTGCGCTCGCTGGCCCACCTCGCGCTCGACACCATGGCTGCCGCCGGCTCCCCATAGGCCCGGCGCCGCGCTACACTCCGCGCTACCAGAAAGCGGGAGGAGACCATGATTTCACTTCGTGCAATGGCGGCGGCGGCCCTGCTCGCGGGCACGGCGGCGCTGCCCAGCGGCCTGTTGTACGCCGAGACTGACGAGAACGGCTTCATCCGCATCCAGCCGGAAGAGGTGCAGTGGAAGGAGGCTCCGGGCTACAGCGGCGTGAAGATGGCGGTCATCGCCGGCGATCCGTCCAAGCCCGGCGTGTACGTGGTGCGGGTCTGGTTTCCGCCCGGGGTCATGTCGCGCCCCCACTTCCATCCCGACGACCGCTACGCCATCGTGATCAAGGGAACGTGGTGGACGGGCACCGGGGAAACCTTTGATCCCAGGGCCACAAAGCCCGTCAAGGCGGGCGGCTTCATGAAGCACCCCGCGGGCCAGGTGCACTTCGACGGCGCCAAGGACGAGGAGGTGATCCTGCAGCTCATCGGCCAGGGTCCCGGGGGCACGACCATGATCCATCCCGAGGACGGCCACACGGGGCCGTCGAAGTAGGCCCGGCGACAGATCGAAGGAGCGGCAGAGCAGTCTGCCGCTCCTGTTTTTTGCACAACCCACCACACCAGGAATCTCCGTGCTTTCCGACATCGAAATCGCGCAGCAGGCCACCCTCAAGCGCATCGTGCCGCTGGCGCAGGAGCGCCTCGGCATCCCCGAGGCGCACCTCGAGCCCTACGGCCACTACAAGGCCAAGCTGTCCCTGGACTACATCGATTCGCTGCGGGACCGGCCCGACGGCAAGCTGATCCTGGTCACCGCGATCAGCCCCACGCCCGCGGGCGAGGGCAAGACCACCACCACGGTTGGCCTGGGCGACGCGCTCAACCGCATCGGCAGGAAGGCGCTGGTCTGCCTGCGCGAGCCCAGTCTCGGCCCGGTATTCGGCATGAAGGGCGGGGCGGCCGGCGGCGGCCGCGCACAGGTGGTGCCGATGGAAGACATCAACCTGCACTTCACCGGCGACTTCAACGCCATCCAGCTCGCCAACAACCTGCTGGCGGCCATGGTGGACAACCACATCCACCATGGCAACGAGCTGGGCATCGACGTGCGCCGCGTGACCTGGAAGCGCGTGCTCGATATGAACGACCGGGCGCTGCGCGACATCGTGGTATCCCTTGGCGGGCCGGGCAACGGTTTCCCGCGCCAGGACGGCTTCGACATCGTCGTGGCCTCCGAGGTGATGGCGATCTTCTGCCTGGCGAGTTCGCTCCAGGACCTGAAGGAGCGCCTGGGCAACATCGTCGTGGCCTATACCCGAGACCAGAAGCCGGTGCGCGCCCGCGACCTGCAGGCCCATGGCGCCATGACGGTGCTGCTCAAGGACGCGCTCAAGCCGAACCTGGTGCAGACACTGGAGAACAACCCGGCCATCCTGCACGGCGGCCCGTTCGCCAACATCGCGCACGGCTGCAACTCCGTGATCGCGACCCGTGCAAGCCTCAAGCTGGCGGACTACGTGGTCACCGAAGCCGGCTTCGGCGCCGACCTCGGCGCGGAGAAGTTCATCGACATCAAGTGCCGCAAGTCCGGCCTGCGTCCGGACGCCTGCGTCATCGTGGCCACGGTGCGGGCGCTGAAGTACCACGGCGGCGCGGACCTGAAGGCGCTCGACACCGAGAATCTCGCGGCGCTGGAAAAGGGCATCGCCAACCTGGCGCGGCACGTCGACAACATGCGCAACCGCTTCGGCCTGCCCTGCGTGGTGTCGATCAACCATTTCACCCACGACACGGACGCCGAGGTCGAGTTGCTCAAGAAGACCCTCGCCGCGCAGGACACGCCGGTGGTGCTGGCGCGGCACTGGGCGCAGGGCGGGGCCGGCGCGGAGGAGGTCGCGCGCACCGTCGTTGACGTGATCGCGAAATCGAAACCCGCGTTCCGTTTTGCCTACGAGGATTCCGCCACGCTGTGGGACAAGGTGAAGGCGGTGGCGACCAAGATCTACGGCGCGGCCGACATCAGCGCGGATGCGAAGGTCAGGGCGCAGATCCGGAAGCTGCAGGACGACGGCTACGGCCATTACCCGGTCTGCATCGCCAAGACCCAGTATTCCTTTTCCACGGATGCGTCCGCGCGCGGCGCGCCTTCCGGCCACACCATCAACATCCGCGAAGTGCGGCTTGCCGCCGGCGCGGAGTTCGTGGTCATGGTCTGCGGCGACATCATGACCATGCCGGGCCTGCCCAAGGTGCCGTCGGCGACGAAAATCGACCTCACGGACGACGGCAGGGTCGTCGGATTGTTCTGAAGAACCGTGACGACGTGACTGTCGTGACGACGTGACTGAGTCCTCAGGCAGAACGACGAAACGACAGTTACGATAGTCACGACAGTCACGACTCGACGATGGCGCGCGATTTCAAGACCACCACGGCTCTTTCCATTGACCTGGGCGACAGCGTGTCCGCCCAGGACCTGCACTGGCTGGAACAGAGCATTCCCTGCCAGGCCGCCTGTCCGGCGGGCACCGACATCCCGGGTTACCTCGAGGCCGTCTACCACGGCCGCTTCGACGAGGCCTACGCGATCAACCTGCGCGACAACGTGTTCCCGGCCATCCTCGGCCGGGTCTGCTCGCGTCCCTGCGAGGATGCCTGCCGCCACGGCTGGGAAGGCAACGGCGAGCCGGTGGCAATCTGCTTTTCCAAGCGATCCGCCGCGGACTACGGGAAGCGGTCGCCGGTCGTCCTGGCACCGTTGTTCCCGGCGACCGGAAAGCACGTGGCCGTCATCGGGGCCGGGGTGGCGGGCCTGGCCGCGGCGCGCGACCTGGCGCTCCACGGCCACCAGGTCACGGTGTACGAGAAGCATGCAACGCCGGGCGGCATGCTCAACCAGGGCATTCCCGCCTTCCGCCTGCCGCGCGCGCTGATCGCCAAGGAGATCGCGCAGGTGCAGGCCGCCGGCGTGGAAATCCGCTGCGGCGTGGCGATCGGCGAAGACATCACGCTGCGCCAGCTCGCGGATGCTCATGACGCGGTCGTGATGGCGGCCGGCACGCTGCGGCCCAACCTGCTCGACCTGCCGGGCAGGGACCTGCAGGGCATCGAGCACGGCCTGTCCTTCCTGCTGCAGGTGAACGAGCAGGGGCGGCGCGCCGTCGGCAAGCGCGTGGTCGTGATCGGCGGCGGCTACACCGCGATGGACTGTGCGCGCACCGCGCTGCGCCTCGGCGCACAGGTCGGCGTGGTCTACCGGCGCGCGCGCGAAGACATGATGGTGTTGCCCGGCGAAGTGGAGGAAATGCTGGAAGAAGGCGGGCACCTGGAGGCCAATTGCTCGCCGGTGGAATTCCTCGGCCGCGACCACCGCGTGATCGGCGCGCGCTTCGTCCGCACGCGCCAGGGCGAGCCGGGTGCGGACGGCCGCCGCCTGCCGGTGGAGATTCCCGGCAGCGGCATCGACATCGGCGCCGACACGGTGATCCTGGCCACCGGCCAGTTCCCGCAGGCCGCGTGGATCGACCCGGCCCTGCGCCCGCCGCTGGTCGCGCGCGACGGCTGGCTCGCCAGCGGACGTGCCCAGCAGACGGCGCTGCCCAACGTCTTCTCCGCCGGTGATTTCGCCCTCGGCGCCTCGACCCTGATCCAGGCCATCGGCCATGCGCGCGAATGCGCCCGCCAGGTGGATGCCTGGCTCATGAAGGGGGTCCGCACCGCGAAGGTCGCACGCGCCGCCGCGCCCTTCCAGTCCAAGGTGCCCGGCGGCCGCACGACGGGCCGGACGTTCGCCATGAACGCGATCCCGATCCATCCGATGCCCACCCTGGCGCCGGCGAGGCGCGGGCTGGAGGCCGAGGTGGAGACCGGCTACGGCAAGCCGGCGGCCCGCGAGGAAGCCTCGCGCTGCTATCTGTGCCACTACAAGTTCGAGATCGTCGATCCCAAGTGCGTGTTGTGCGACGAGTGCCTGAAGGTCAGGCCGGTCGAGGGCTGCATCGTCGAGATCGCGCAGTTGTTGCGGGACGAGGCCGGGCGCGTGACGGGTTACGAGAAAGTGAGCCCGGGCAGGACGGACTCGCTTTATTACAACCGCCTGTGGATCGACCAGTCCCGGTGCGTGCGCTGCGGCCAGTGCGAGGCCGCCTGTCCGGTCAACGCCATCACCATCCAGAAGGTCAGCCTGGCCGACGTTCCCGCGCCGGCCTGAGGTCCGATTGCCGCGCAAAAACCGCCGCTTAGGGGGGACACCTGTTCCCAAACGGCGTTTCTTGTGACTATACTTTTCAAATTGCCGCGAATCCGGCTGCCCAGCGCCTCGCAACGCCCGGATCCGGCATTGAAAACCGACCGCCGGGCGGAGCCCGGCATTCGGAATCCCAGGAGACGGCGGTGGCTTTGGTCTTGGCAGTCGATATGGCCGGCATCCCGAGCCGGTGGCTGATGGTCGAAGAGGCCATTTCCTACTACGCGCGCCGCATGGTGGCGTGGTCGCTCGGGGACACCGTCGCCACCTACCATGGCGGCGTGTCGCGGCTGACCGGCGAGCGCTCCGAGCTTTCCACCCACAGCATCATCGCCATCAAGGGCGCGGTCGATTTCGTCAAGGACCACCACGCCGAGCCGCACCTGTCGAACACCTCGCTGTTCTTCCGCGACCGCCATGTCTGCGCCTACTGCGGCGGCCAATACAAGGAGCGCGACCTGTCGCGCGACCACGTCGTGCCCGTCTACCTGGGCGGGCGGGATCGCTGGATGAACGTGGTGACCGCCTGCCGGCACTGCAACATCCGCAAGGGTGGCCGCACCCCGGAGGAGGCGGACATGCCGCTGCTGTACACACCCTACGTGCCGAATCGCTACGAGCACCTGATCCTGCAGAACCGCCGCATCCTGCAGGACCAGATGGAGTACCTGATGGCCAAGGTGCCGCGCCACAGCCGGCTTTACGCCTGAGGCCGGGCCAGGCGGCCGAAGCCGGCGCAAGCCGGCTTTTTTGTTGGCCCGGCCCCTAAACTTTCCTGCCAACGGCATGCCCAAGCTTTCAACCATGAAGACGATCCTCCTTGCCCTCGCCGCGACACTCGCCCTGTCGGCCTGCCAGACCAACCCGGTCACCGGCCGCAAGCAGCTCATGCTGGTTTCCGAGGACACCGCCATCTCGGAATCGAAGCAGGCCTACGTGGAGATGCTCAAGCCGCTCGCGAAGGAGGGCAAGATCGACTCCCAGCCGGCCACCGCGCAGCGGGTGCGCGAGATCACCGGGCGCCTGATCGCCCAGGCGATCAAGTACCGGCCGGAAACCGAGGGCTGGGAGTGGAGCGTCAAGGTCATCGACGACCCCAAGACGGTCAACGCCTGGTGCATGGCCGGCGGCAAGATGGCGATCTACACGGGCCTGCTGCAGCAGATCAAGCCCACCGACGACGAACTCGCACAGGTCATGGGCCACGAGATCTCCCATGCGCTCGCCAAGCACACCGCGGAGAAGATGTCGCGGGCGATGGCGATGCAGGTGGGCATGGTCGGCCTGGGTGTGGCCGCGTCGACGCAGGACAGCCGCTATGCCGGCCTCGCCGTGAGCGCCGCGGGCGCGGCTGCCATCGTGGCACTGGAGCTGCCGAACAGCCGCGAGGCCGAATCCGAGGCCGACCGCATCGGCATCGAGCTCGCCGCCAAGGCGGGCTACGACCCGCATGCCGCGGTTACGCTCTGGGAGAAAATGGCCAAGGCCGGCGGCGGCTCGTCGAGGTTCGATTTCCTGTCCACCCACCCGGCGCCGGCGAAGCGGATGGAAACGCTGGCTGCGCTGGTGCCGCAGATGATGCCCTATTACCAGGACAAGTCGCCGCGGCCGGTCTATCCCATCAAGGACGTGCCGATCGCCGCGATTGCAGTGCGGCAAATCGTTGCATTGCGTCCTTAACTGACGTTTCTCGCCAGCGTGCCTCGCCGGCTTTCCGGCAGAGTCTTGGCCCGCGCCGGAAAATCCCGTTAAGACTGAGGTTTGACCGCGTGCCTTGCAGTTCCGGCAGGCCTTGGCACGGGGGTTGCAAAACACAGCATGCGCTCGGGTGACCGGCGGTAAGGGAGGCCTGACGGAGCGATCCGGCGGGTTCCGGAATACACCGAGCGCACTTTCTCCCCCC
>DASZQJ010000007.1:0-11848 GCA_035549715.1 Burkholderiales bacterium | reverse complement strand
GTTCACGCCACTGGTGGCGACCACGATCATTTCGCGCTCGGCCTTGGTGAGGGCGGAGTCGCGCAGCATCAGCGCGTCGTGGTAGGCGAAAAACGCGCGAAATTCATCGGGCCGGTGCGCGAGCGTCAGGAAGACGTTCGGGATGAAGCCGGCCTTCTGCTGGACCGCCAGCATCTTGTCGCGGATGTCGGCGGGCAGCTCCTCGAGTGTCGGTACCGGATAGTTGCTGATTGGGGTAGTGGACATGATTGCTCTCTAAGGCTGAACCGCAAAGGCGCGAAGGCGCAAAGGTAACGCAAAGAACAACGAGACGATCGTTAGCGAAACCCGGCATGCATCAACAAGGATGAGGAAGGTCCATTGGTACTGGTTCTCGAACCCTTTGCGCGCCCTTCTTTGCGCCTTCGCGCCTTTGCGGTTCAGGGTTAGTCGTATTTCCGTAAGTCCTCGATCACTTTGCCGTCGTTCGGTAACGACTCCGGTGCCTCGAACGCGACTTCGCCGCGCAGCTTGCACACCTCGCGCAGGCTGTCGGCAATGGCCCCGGACAGGCCGTCCGGGCGGCCGCGGGCCTCGCAGTGCAGGGTCATGACATCGTTGCGTGCGACGTCGTGCGTCACGACCAGGCGCGCGCGCAGGATTTCGGGGTGGCGCCTGGCGACTTCGTTGACCTGCGCGGGATGCACGAACATGCCCTTGACCTTGGTGGTCTGGTCGGCGCGGCCCATCCAGCCCTTGATGCGCAGGTTGGTGCGGCCGCAGGCGCTGGCGCCGGCGACGATGGCGGAGAGGTCGCCGGTGGCGAAGCGGATCAGCGGGTACTCCACGCCCAGGCTCGTGACGACGACCTCCCCGACCTCGCCCTCGGGGACGGGCTCGCCGCTGCCGGGGCGCACGATCTCCACGACCACGCCTTCGTCCACGATCAATCCGGCCATCGGCACGGATTCGTAGGCGACCAGTCCCAGGTCGGCCGTACCGTAGCTTTGGCGGACGTCGATCCCCCGCGATTTCAGCCAGTCGCGCACCGGCGGCAGCAGTGCCTCGCCGGAAACCATGGCTTTGCGCAGGCTGGAGGTGTCGGCCTTCAATTCGTCGGCCTTCTCGAGGAGGATCTTCAGGAACGACGGCGTGCCCGCGTAGGCGGCGGGCTTGAGGCCGGCGATCGCCGCGACCTGCAGCTCGGTCTGGCCCGTGCCCGCAGGGAACACGGTGCAGCCGATCGCCTGCGCCCCCAGGTCCATCATGAAGCCCGCGGGGGTGAAGTGGTACGAGAAAGTGTTGTGGACGAGGTCGCCGCGGCGAAAGCCGGCGGCGTACAGGGCGCGCCCCATGCGCCAGAAGTCGCCCTTCGGCCCCTGCGGGTCGTAGATCGGGCCGGGCGAGGAGAATATCCGCCCGAGCGCGCCGTCGGGCACGGCCGTCATGCCCGCGAACGGCGGCGCACGCCCCTGCAGCTCGATCAGGTCGGACTTGCGCGTGAGGGGCAGCTTCGCGAGCGCGGCGCGGTCGCGCACCGCGCCCGGGTCGACGTCCTTCAGCAGCGCCGAGAAATAGGGCGCCCGCGCCTTCGCATGCGCGACTTGCGCCGAAAGCGCGGCCATCTGCGCCCGCTCGCGTTCCGCGGGGTCGCGGGTTTCCAGGTCGTCGTAGTAGTCCATAAATTCGGTGAGGCGAGAGGCGTGAGGGGTGAGGAGTAATGAAGCGTTTAACGCCTAACGCCTCTCGCCTGACGCCTCACGGCCGTCAGGCCAGCCATCGCTTGCGCCGGCGGTAGTGCTTCGCGTCGCGAAAGCTCTTGCGACCCGACGTGGACAGTCCGAGGTAGAACTCCTTCACGTCCTCGTTGCCGGAGAGCTCCTGCGCCGGGCCGTCCATGACCACCCGGCCGTTCTCCAGGATGTAGCCGTAGTCGGCGTGGCGCAATGCCACGCTCGTGTTCTGCTCGGCCAGCAGGAAACTCACGCCTTCCTTCTCGTTCAGGTCACGCACGATGCCGAAGATCTCATCCACGATCTGGGGCGCCAGGCCCATCGATGGCTCGTCCAGCAGGATCATGCGCGGGCGCGCCATGAGCGCGCGGCCGATGGCAGTCATCTGCTGCTCGTCGCCGGAGGTGTAACCGGACTGGCTGCGGCGGCGTTCCTTCAGGCGTGGGAAGTACTGGTAGACCATCTCCAGGTCCTCGCGGATGGCCGCGCGATTCGCGCTGCGCGTGAAGGCGCCGGTGAGCAGGTTCTCCTCGACGCTCAGGTGCTGGAAGCAATGGCGGCCCTCCATCACCTGCACCACGCCGAGCTTCACCAGTTCCCAGGGCGTGGCGCTGTCGATGCGCCGGCCGCGGAACTCGATCGAGCCCTTGGTCACGTTGCCCCGCTCCGAGGCGAGCAGGTTGGAAATCGCCTTGAGCGTGGTGGTCTTGCCCGCGCCGTTGGCGCCGAGCAGCGCCACGATCGAGCCTTCCCGGACCTGCAGGGACACCCCCTTCAGCACCAGGATCACGTGGTCGTAGATGACCTCGATGTTGTTGACGGCCAGCAGAGGGGCAGGAGTTGAAGTCATGAAGGCGCGTGGTTGGCGATGCGGGCGCGACAATGGATTGGCTAGAGGCTAGAGGCTAGAGGCTAGAGGCGTTCCTCTTGCCCCTTGCCTCCCGCCTGGGCGTCAGCCCTTCATGCACCCCGGCGTGATGTTCTTTTCCTTCGCGTACTTGTCGGCGGATTCCTCGACCATCTTGCGGATCAGCGCCCTGTCGCCGCTCATCCAGTCCGAGGCCGCCTTCCACTTGCCGCCTTCCCATTTCTGGAAGCGCACCAGGCCGCTGCCGCCGTGATCGGCGCAGGAGAGCTTCAGCGGCGGGACCATGGAGCCGAAGCCGAGCTGATCGAGGCGCTTCTGGTCGATGTTCAGGTTCTCGATGCCCCAGCGCGCCTGCTCGCCGTTCATGGGCTTCTTGCCGTACTTGCCCTGCGCGGTGCGCACCGCCTCGACGGTGAACATCGCGGCCGCGAGCCCGCGGTTCCACAGCACGGTGCCCACCAGCCTGGGATCGCCGCCCTTGTTCCTGGCGTAGACGAATTTCTCGACGTCCCTGACCACCGGGAAGTCCTTGCCCGCGAGGTTCAGGCTGGCGGCGTAGTAGCCCTCGGCGGCCGGGCCTGCGGCCTCGGTGTCGATCTCCGAGCCCGCCCACCAGATGCCGACCATCCTGTCGCGCGGATAGCCGACCTTTTGCGCGGTGGACAGCGCGGTCGCGCTCATCACGCCCCAGCCCCAGAGGATGACCCAGTCCGGCTTGTACTGGCGGATCTGCAGCCATTGCGACTGCTGCTCGTTGCCCGGGTGCGGCACCGGGATCATCCTGAGCTCGAAGCCGTGCTTGGCGGCCTCCGCTTCCAGCACCGGGTGCGGCTCCTTGCCGTACGCGGAGTCATGGTAGAGCAGCACGATCTTCTTGCCCTTGAGCGAGCCCTGCTCCCGGTCGTCGATGAACTTGACGATGCCGGTGGCGCCGTCCCAGTAATTGGACAGGATGGGGAACACCCAGGGGAAGACGCGGCCGTCGGTCGCGTCGGTGCGGCCGTAGCCCAGCGTGATCAGGGGGACCTTGTCCACCGGGGCCTTGTCGATCAGCCCGTAGGTGATGCCGGTGGACATGGGATGGATGGCGGTGGGGCCGGTCGCCGTGCGGGTCTTCAGGCGTTCGTAGCATTCCACGCCCTTGGCGTTGTTGTACTCGGTCTCGCACTCCTCCCAGGACAGCTTGACGCCGTTGATGCCGCCGTCGCGCTCGTTCACGAGGTTCAGGTAGTCGATCATGCCGGTAAAGAAGGCCGCCCCGTTGGCGCCGTACGGGCCGACGCGGTAGCCCAGGATGCCCATGAACTGGGTGCCGGCCTGTTGCGCCGCAGCGGGATGGGCCGCCAGCAGGCTGCCGCCCAGCGCGGCCAGCGCGGCCAGCGACTTGATCCAGGTTTTCATTGCTTTCCTCCGTTTTGAGTTCCTAGTGTGGAAACGGCCACAGCCTGAGTTTTTCTTTTGCAATCTGCCACAGGCGCGCCAGTCCATGGGGTTCGACGATCAGGAAAAAGATGATCAGGCCGCCGAACACCAGCAGCTGCGCCATGGACGTAACGCCCGGGCCGAGGTTCAGGTTGAACGCGGCGTTGGCCTGCGTCAAGGCGACTTCGAGCAGGATCGGCATCAGCGTGATGAAGGCCGCCCCGAGGAAGGAGCCCAGGATGCTGCCCACCCCGCCGACGATGATCATGAACAGGATGCGGAAGGAGAGGTCGAGGTTGAAACCGTCGGGCTCGACGCTCCCGAGGTAGGCATAGGCGTACAGCGCCCCGGCCATGCCGCAATAGAAGGAGCTCACCGCGAAGGCGGTCAGCTTGGTGCGCAGGATGCGGATGCCGATGACCTCGGCGGCCACGTCCATGTCCCGCACCGCCATCCAGGCGCGGCCGATGCGGCTGCGGACGAGGTTCTTCGCCAGCAGCGCCAGCAGGGCGACGATGGCCAGCACCAGCAGGTACTTGCGCAGCGGCGTGTTGAAGGCGACGCCGAGGATCTCGATGGGCTGCGCCGTGATGACGCCCGAGGCGCTGTGGTTGGAGAACCAGCCGACCTTGGTGATCAGCCAGGGGATGAAGAACTGCGCCGCGAGGGTGGCCACCGCCAGGTAGAAGCCCTTGATGCGCAGGCTGGGCAAGCCGAAGATCACGCCCACCGCGGCGGCCGTCAGGCCGCCGAGGAGGAAGCTCACCAGCACCGGCATGCCCGGCACCCGCAACTCGAAGTTGTAGGCCGCCACCGCGCCGACCGCCATGAATGCGGCGGTGCCCAGCGAGAGCTGGCCGGCATAGCCCGTGAGGATGTTCAGGCCCAGCGCCGCGAGCGAGAACACCAGGAACGGGATCAGGATCGCGGTCAGCCAGTAGTCGTTCGCGAACAGGGGCACGCCGAGCGCGGCGATCGCCATGAGGAGGGCGAAGCCATGGCGGTCCTGGCGGATCGGCAGCAGCGCCTGGTCGGCGCCGTAGCTGGTCTTGTATTGTCCCGCCTCGCGATAGAACATCGCTCAGCTCCGCCAGCAGTGAGGCGTGAGGCGTGAGGCGCGGGGCGGGACAAGCGCGTCGGGCGCAACGCCTTGCGCCATCCTGGTGTGGCACAGGGCCGGGATCCGGAGATTCTGCATTTTTCTCCTCCCGCCTGTCGCCTCGCGCCTCACCGGATTCTCAAACACGATCAATTCTTTTCTCCCCAAACAACCCCTCCGGGCGAACCAGCAGGAACAGCAGCGCCAGCACGTAGGCGAACCAGCCTTCGATGCCGCCGCCGATGTGGGGGCCGACGTAGACCTCGGCGAGCTTCTCGGCCGCACCGATGATGAGGCCGCCGACGATGGCGCCCGTCACGGACTCGAACCCGCCGATGATCAGCACGGGCAGCGCCTTGAGCGCCACGAAGGTCAGCGCGAACTGCACCCCGTTGCGCGCCCCCCAGAGCAGCCCGGCGACCAGCGCGACGAAGCCCGCGACCGACCAGACGATGGCCCAGATCTGCTTGAGCGGGATGCCGACCGCGAGTGCGGCCTGGTGGTCGTCCGCGACGGCGCGCAGCGCGCGCCCGACGCGCGTGACCTGGAAGAACACCGCCAGCACGGTGACCAGGACGCCGGCCACCAGCGCCGCGACCAGGTCGAAGACGCTGATCGCCATGTCGAACTTCTCCAGCAGCAGCGGGATCGGCTCATCCTTCAGGCCGATGTCGAGGCGCCGCACGTTGGTGCCCCAGATGAGCTGGGCGAGGCCCTCGATGAAGAACGCCAGGCCGATGGTCGCCATGAACAGCGTGATCTGCGGCTGGTTGACCAGCGGCCGCAGCACGATGCGCTCGGTGAGGATGCCGAGCAGCACCATCGCGCCCAGGGCAAGCACGAAGGCGGCCCAGAAGGGCAGCGCGAAGGCCTCCTGCAGTCCGACGAAGGTCAGCGCGGCGAAGAACACCATGCCGCCCTGGGCGAAGTTGAACACGCCCGAGGCCTTGTAGATGAGCACGAAGCCGAGCGCCACCAGCGAGTACATCACGCCCGCCAGCAGCCCGCCGATGAGGACTTCGAAGAAGAATGTCATGTTCGGGAGTGACGAGTGACAAGTGACGAGTGACGCCGGCGGTTGCCGGAAGCCTCAGAGCGGGAAGTCGAATTGCTTGTCACATGTCACCCGTCACGTGTCACTGGTGAGAGACGCCCAGGTAGGCGTCGATGACGGCCTTGTTCGCACGGATCTCGTCGGGCGTGCCGTCGCCGATCTTGCGGCCGGAGTCCAGCACCACGATGCGGTCGCACAGGTCCATCACCACGCCCATGTCGTGCTCGATGAGCACGATGGTGGTGCCGAATTCGTCGTTCACGTCCAGGATGAAGCGGCACATGTCCTGCTTCTCCTCGACGTTCATGCCGGCCATGGGCTCGTCGAGCAGCAGCAGCACGGGTTCGGCGGCGAGGGCGCGCGCCAGCTCGACCCGTTTCTGCAGCCCGTAGGGCAGGCGTCCGACCGGGGTCTTGCGGATGTGCTCGATCTGCAGGAAGTCGATGATGTGCTCCACCTTCTCGCGGTGCTCCAGCTCCTCCCGCCGGTTGGCGCCCCAGTACAGCGCCTGGGAGAGCAGCGAGGCATGCATCCTGAGCGTGCGCCCGGTCAGGATGTTGTCGAGCACCGTCATGCCCTTGAACAGCGCGATGTTCTGGAACGTGCGGGCGATGCCCAGGCGGGCGGCTTCGTAGGGCACCATGCGCCGCCAGGCCCGGCCGCGGAAGCGCACGGTGCCCTGCTGCGGGTGGTAGACGCCGTTGATGACGTTGAGCATGGAGCTCTTGCCCGCGCCGTTGGGCCCGATGATCGCGAAGATCTCGCGCTCCCGCACCTCGAAGCTCACGTCCGTGATGGCCTTCACCCCGCCGAAGGCGAGCGAGACGCCCTCGACGCCGAGGATGGCGGGGCCCAGGGCGCGCGCGCCGGCCATCAGGCCGCCCTGGACAGCATGACCCGGGGCAGGTCCTCGATGCGCACGTCGGCCTTGATGCTGCCGCGGCGGCCATCCTCGAACCTGACCTCGGTTTCGATTTCGCAGTGCGAGGCCCCGCCGTAGAGGGCGTCGACCAGCCTGCCGTATTTCTCGGCGATGTAGCCGCGCCGGACCTTGCGGGTGCGCGTGAGCTCGTCGTCGTCCGCGTCGAGCTCCTTGTGCAGGACCAGGAAGCGGCGGATCTGCGAACCGGCGAGGTTTGCTTCCGCGGCAAGGTCGGCGTTGACCTTCTCGACGCATTCGCGCAGAAGGGCGTAGACCTCGGGGCGGCCGGCGAGGTCGACATAGCCCGCATAGGCGAGGCCGCGGCGCTCCGCCCAATCGCCCACCGCGGCCATGTCGATGTTCAGGAAGGCGCAGACCTTGTCGCGCCGGTCGCCGAAGCAGACCGCTTCCTTGATGTAGGGGAAGAACTTGAGCTTGTTCTCCAGGAACTGGGGCGCGAACAGCGAGCCGTCCGCCAGCCTGCCCACGTCGCGCGCCCGGTCGATGATCTTCAGGTGGCCGTCGGCATCCACGAAGCCCGCGTCGCCGGTCATGAAGTAGCCGTCGGGGGAAATCGACTCGGCGGTGGCGTCCGGGCGCTTGTAGTACTCCTTGAGCATGCTCGGGGTCTTCACCCAGATCTCGCCGCTTTCCACCACCTTCAGCTCCACGCCCTGCAGCGGCCTGCCGACGGTGTCGAGGCGCGCCTCGCCGTTGGGCTGCTTGCAGACATAGGCCGCCGTCTCGGTCTGGCCGTAAAGCTGCTTCAGGTTGATCCCGATCGAGCGGTAGAACAGGTAGAGGTCGGGGCCGATCGCCGCGCCCCCGGTATAGGCCACGCGGATGCGGCTCATGCCGAGGATGTTGCGCAGCGGCCCGTATACCAGCAGGTTGCCGAGCGCATAGCGCAGCCGGTCCGGCGCCGGCACGGGCTTGCCGTCCATGATCCGGGTGCCGCAGCGGCGGGCCACCTCCATCGCGCGACGGAACAGCCAGCGCTTGAGGCGGCTCGCATCCTCCATGCGGATCATCACCTGCGTGAGCAGGTTCTCGAACACCCGCGGCGGCGCGAAATAATAGGTCGGCCCGATCTCGCGCAGGTCCGTCATCACCGTCTCCGACGATTCGGGGCAGTTCACGGTGAAGCCCGCCACCAGCGCCTGGCCGTAGGAGAACAGGTGGTCGCCGACCCAGGCCATCGGCAGGTAGGAAAGCACCTCGTCCGTTTCGTCGAAGCCGTCGAGCGCGATGTCGCCCTGCGCGGCGGCGATCAGTGCGGCGTGCGTCAGGCACACACCCTTGGGCTTGCTGGTGGTGCCGGAGGTGTAGAGGATGACGCAGGTGTCGTCGGGCCGGCCGGCCTCGACCTCGCGATCGAAGGCGCCGGGATGCTCGCGATCCCAGGCCTCTCCCTGCGCGGCGAGCGCGTCATAGGCCAGGAGTTGCGGCTGCGTGTAGTTGCGCAACCCGCGGGGGTCGTCGTAGACGATGTGACGCAGGCGCGGGCAGTGCGGCAGCAGTTCGAGCAGCTTGTCGACCTGTTCCTGGTCCTCGACGATCGCGAACTCGATCTCGGCATTGTCGAGGACGTAGCGCATCTCCTCGGCGATGGCATCCTGGTAGAGCGGCACCGGCACGCCGCCGAGGCTTTGCGCGGCCGCGAAGGCCCAGTAGAGGCGGGGCCGGTTGTCGCCGATGACGGCCAGGTTCATGCCGCGCCGGAAGCCCAGCGCCGCCAGGCCGCAGGCGAGGCGCCGGACTTCCTGCGCGGACTGCGCCCAGGTCCAGCTCTGCCAGATGCCGAGGTCCTTCTCGCGCATGGCCGTGCGCTCACCGCGCACACGGGCGTGGTGCCGCAAGAGGCGTGGGAAGGTCAGGGCATCGGCCGGCGGGCCGGATGCGGCGGCTGGCAAGGGTGTCTCCTCCGGGGGGCGCGGAACGGGCCGCTCGGGCGGCCTTTGTAGCATCTTCGCGCGTTGGCTGCGCGAAAGATAGACGCGACAAGTGCGGGATGTTGTCGTTTGACAGACAATCCCGCCATGGCGAGTCTTGACCAAATGTTGCGGACGACGCGCTGGGCGGCGGCCCTGACCCAGGCGCAGCTGCAACGGGTGCTGGCGGATACGGCGGAGCAAAGCTGCCCGGCGGGGGCCTCCGTGTGCCGCAAGGGCGAGCCGGCCGATGCCTGGCTGGGGGTGGTGGAAGGCCTGGTCAAGGTCAACGCGGTCTCGGCCGACGGCAAGTCCGTGACCTTCACGGGCATGCCCGAAGGCAGCTGGTTCGGAGAGGGTTCGCTGCTCAAGACCGAGCCGCGGCGCTATGACGCCGTTGCCCTGCGCGACAGCCGCATCGCGCGGGTGCCGCGGGCGACCTTCGAATGGCTGCTCGATTCCAACATCGCGTTCAACCGCTTCCTGCTGGAGCAGCTCAACGAGCGCCTGGGCCAGTTCATCGGCATGGTGGAGCACGACCGGCTGCTCGACACCGACGCGCGCGTCGCGCGCCACCTCGCCGAGCTGTTCAACCCCATCCTCTACCCGGGGTATTCGCGCCAGCTGCGCATTTCCCAGGAGGAGCTGGGCTACCTCACCGGGGTCTCCCGGCAGCGGGTCAACCAGGCCCTGCAGGCGCTCGACCGCCTGAACCTCGTGCGGGTCGGCTACGCCGGCATCGACGTGCTCGACGTCGAAGGGCTGCGCCGCTTCGGCAGCACGCGCCCGGCGCAAGCCTGAGCGGGCACCTGGCGAGATTGCCCCGACCGGACGGACCCCTCCGGTCCTAGCGGCCGGTTGGCGCCGGCGGAAAGCGCCGCAGCACGGCCAGCGCGAGGATGGAAATGACGAGGAACGATCCGTAGGACCAATGGTCGATGGCGGGCCCGCCGTTCGAAAGTGCATGCGCCACGAACACCCCGCCGAACAGCGCCACGCAGGCGACCAGCATGGTCCACCATGCCCAGGGCTCCCCGCGCCGCAGCGGTACCAGCGCGATGGCAAGGCAGGCCGCAGAGGCGGCGAAATACTTGAACGCCTCCCAGACGGCATGGAAATCCTGGTGATCCGACGCATCCGGCTGCCCGAAATGCAGATTCGCGGCGAAGGGCGCACCGAGCATGCCGAGGGCGTGGACCAGCGCCAGCGCACCGATGCATAGCCTCTGCAATCCCCTCCTGGCGTCGAGCGGGGCCATCAGCGCATCGCCTCGACCGGGCGCGGCCTCATTGCAGCGAGCGGCCCACCGTGCCCAGCTCGGGACGGATGAACTTGGTGCCGCTGGGGCCGTAACCGATGAGCTGGACGATGACTTCCTCCTCCCTGGCCCCGTCGAAGTGGGCCTCGCCCGCCGGATGCAGCATGTAGGCGCCGGGGCGCATCGGCTCCGTCTTGTCCGGCGCGAAATCGGGGCCGGTGCCGCTCCACCAGGTGCCCCGGATGACGGTGGCCAGGCGGTCCTCCGGGTGCGTGTGGGGCATGCTCATGACGCCGGGGGCGAATTTCGCGCGAATCACGTAGACGCCGGCCTTCGACGGGTCGCCGTAGACCACCATGCGGCTGATGCCGGCAATGCCGGGATATTCGCTCCAGGCCTCCTCGCCCGCCTGCAGCGTGGCGAAGCCCCGGCCGTCGACCTTGAGGTCGGCCTGGGTCAACGTGGCCGGCGCGAGGGCGAATAGGCCCGCCAGCGCCAGGGTCTTGATCGTGGAAACCATGCTTGCTCCTTGGGATGGGCGGCCCGGTTCGCAGTGGCGCCGCAGGGGCGAGAGCCTAGGGGCACGCAGGCAAGGGCGCAAGTCATCCCGGTCACGTCCGAAACAAGGCAGCCGGACCGTGCCTGGGCCGACGAATGCGCCGGCCCAGGCCCCGGGGTCAGTACTTGTACGCCGCCGCCGGCAGGCTCGGCACGCCCGCGAAATTGGCGGGGACTTCGCCGGTCAGGCTCTCGAGGAAGGCGACGATGTCGCCGATGTCGTCCTGGCCCAGGTCGCGGCCGAGCTGGAGCCTGGCCATGATGCGCACCGCCTCACCCAGCTCGGCGACCGAGCCGTCGTGGAAATACGGGGGCGTGACCGCGACGTTGCGCAACTGCTGCACCTTGAACATGAACGCGTCCGCTTCGTCCTTCGTGTCCTGGAACTTGCCCCTGTCGCGCCCCTTGAACAGATCGATCTCCTGGCTGCCGGTCAGGGTCCAGTAGTCGGCCGTGATGCCGAACTTCTGGAACATCGTGCCGCCCACGGTGACGCCGTTGTGGCAGCCGGCGCAGCCGGTGGCCATGAACTTCTCCAGCCCCTGCTTCGCCCGGGCCGGGAGCGCCGCGGTATCGCCCCGCAGGTAGCGGTCGAAGGGTGCGGGCGTGATCAGCGTGCGCTCGTAGGCGCCGATGGCCTTGCTCCAGTTGACCGCGGTGACGGGTTCCGCCTCGCCCGGGAAGGCCTTCTCGAACATCGGCCGGTAGCCGGCAAGCGCGCGCAGGCGCTTTTCCGCGGCCGCGAAATCGGCGTTGCCGTAGGCAAGCGGGCTCACCAGGGCCTTGAGCGCCTGCTCCTCGACGTCCGCGCGGTTGCCGCCGTAGTGCTGCAGGAATTGCAGCGCGGTATTGAACACGGTGGGGGCATTGCGCGGAATGACCCTGCCGCCGATGCCGACGGAGCGCGGCAGCGCGTCCGTGCCGTACAGGAAGGGGTTGTGGCAGCCGGCGCAGCTGCCCTTGCCGTCGGTGGACACCCGCGTCTCGAAGAACAGCGCGCGCCCGAGCTCGACGACTTCCGGCT
>DASZQJ010000006.1:0-13693 GCA_035549715.1 Burkholderiales bacterium | reverse complement strand
GGGCACCCCCGCCGCGCCGAACAGCTTCGCTTCCAGGTCGAAGTAGCGCCATTCCACCAGCGAACCCTGCCCCAGCGCCGCGTTGACGTGCACGGCGGCGAGCAGCCCGGGCCCATCGTAGAAGCTGTGCGGCATCACCGTGACGCCCTGCGCGGCGGCCAGCGTGAACACCTTGCGCATTTCCGTGATGCCGCCCATCTTGATCGGGCTGGGCTGCACGTAATCCACTGCGCCCGAGGCGATCATCTGCTGGTACTGCACCAGCGTCGCGGCATTCTCGCCCGCTGCGACCGGGATGCCGCCCTCCGCCCGCACGCGCGCCAGGCCGGCGAGGTCCTCCGGGGGCCACACCGGTTCCTCCAGCCAGCGCAACTTCGACGGGCCGAGCCGGCGCGCCATGTCGAGCGCCTCCTGCACGGTCCACGGGCAATTCACGTCCAGCATGATGCCGACATCGGCGCCCGCCGCCTCGCGCGCGGCGGCCACCGGCGCCACCTCGACCTCGTGCAGCTTCACGTGCCGGAAGCCCTGCGAGACGGCGCGCGCGGTGTTCTTCGCCACCGTCTTCGGGTCCGTGTAGCGGATCAGGCTCGCGTAGCAGTCGAGCTTCGGCGCGCGGCAGCCGCCCAGCAGGCGGTGCACGGGCACGCCGGCGGCCTTGCCGGCAATGTCCCAGAGGGCGATGTCGATGCCCGACAGCCCGTAGATGACCGGGCCGCCACGGCCGAAGATGTGCAGCTTCTGCTGCGCTTCCAGCATCAGCGCCTCGATGCTCGAGGCCTGCCTGCCGACCAGCAGCGGCGCCAGGATCTGCTCGATGGCCGCCCGGGTGGCCGGGATGACGTTGTACCCGAAGGCCTCCCCCCATCCCGTGATGCCGTCGCCGGTGACCACCTTCACCAGCAGCGCGTCCGCGGTCTGCCAGGCCTTGCCGCCCCATTGCTCGGTGTCGGTGGAGCCGCCGCTGGTGTAGGGGATGCGCAGGACGACGGTTTCGATGGAAGCGATATTCATGCTTGTCATGTTCCCGATGCGATCATTGAAGAACCCGGATAATAGACGACGCGCCGCGCGGATGCCGGCGGCAACCCGACGACAGGAAGCCATGAACCAGGTCTTCGTCCACGAGCAGCTGATCCGCTTCTCCCACTGCGACCCGGCGGGCATCGTGTACTTCCCGCGCTTCTTCGACCTCGCGCACGCGACCATGGAGGACTGGCTGGCCCAGGGCCTCGGCCAGGGCCTGCCGGTGCTCATCGGCGAGCGCCGCATTGGCACGCCGACCGTCTCCATCCAGTGCGATTTCGCGAAAACCCTGCGCATCGGCGACACCCTGCGCTTCGAGTTGCGGGTCGCCAAGCTCGGCAACGCTTCCGTCCAGCTCGCCTACAGCGGGAAGAAAGAGAGGGACGGCGACGAACACCTCGCCATCCGCCAGACCATCGTTTTCATGGACCTGGGCGCGCAGCGCGCCATTCCCATCCCCGCCGACCTCAGGCCCCGGATCGAGCACTACCTCGTCTCGGCCGGATGACGCCGTGTCATGGGCGCCCGCCCGGGCTTTTCCTTTCAAATCGCGGAGTTCGCCCTGGCCCAGCTGCGAGGCGTTCGCATCTGGTCGCGCGTAACGTCGCCCGCGGTTCCGGCATCCAGAATTTTGCGCAGTGCCGCATGGCCGCCGCCCAAATGCTCCCGCGTTGAAAGTTAATTCCTCCTGTGTATACACGGCGTTATTCCCGGAGTAGAGTCTGGACGCCGCCTGGCTGGTCGCTCCAGCCGTCTCGAGGCGCGTGGAAAAACAAAACCAGAACTACTTCAGAGCTCGAAGGAGGAAGCAGCAATGAAAGTCACGGTTAACCAGCAGGACAAGAATTTCGAGGGCGATCCGCAGATGCCGCTGATGTGGTACCTGCGCGACGAGCTCGGACTCACGGGGACCAAGTTCGGATGCGGCGCGGGCCTGTGCGGCGCCTGTACCGTCCACATCGACGGCAAGGCGGTGCGCTCCTGCGTGACCGTCATGAAGGACGTGGCCGGCCACAAGGTCACCACCATCGAGGGCCTGTCCCCCGATGGCAACCACCCGGTGCAGAAGGCCTGGCGCGCGGCCAACGTGCCCCAGTGCGGCTACTGCCAGTGCGGCCAGATCATGAACGCCGCCGGCCTGCTCAACGAGAACAAGAACCCCTCCGACGACGACATCCTCGCCGCCATGCAGGGGAACATCTGCCGTTGCGGCTGCTACCAACGCATTTTCGCCGCGGTGAAGTCCGCCGCCCAGGAGGCCTGAGATGAAAACCGAACACAGCCAGGCCCTGATCGAGAACGTCAGCCGCCGCAACCTGCTCAAGGGCATCGCCGGCAGCGGCACGCTCGTCATCGCAGCACAGTTCCTGCCGGGCGCCGCGTTCGCCGACGGCGGCTCCGTCAACGCCTACAAGACCGGCGCCGACGGCATGCCGGGCGGCGTGGTGTGGGATCCGCATGTCTTCGTGTCCCTGTCCAGCGACGGCACCGTGACCATCGTCACCCACCGTTCCGAGATGGGCACCGGCTCGCGCACCAGCCTGCCGATGGTCGTCGCCGACGAAATGGAAGCCGACTGGTCCAAGGTCAGGATCGTCCAGGCCGAGGGCAACGAGCAGAAGTACGGCAACCAGGACACGGACGGCTCGCGCAGCATCCGCCACTTCGTCCAGCCGATGCGCCTGTGCGGCGCGGCGACCCGCCACATGCTCGAGCAGGCAGCCGCCGTCGTCTGGGGCGTTTCCTCGGTGGATTGCAGGGCGGAAAACCACGCCGTCGTCCACACGCCGACCGGCCGCAAGCTGGGTTTTGGCGAGCTGGCGGAAACCGCCTCGAAGCTCAAGACGCCGAACCTGCGTGACGTCGCGCTGAAGGATCCGGCCGATTTCCGCTACATCGGCAAGGGCGCCGTGCAGATCACCGACCTGCACGACATCACCACGGGCCATGCCATGTACGCCCAGGACATCCACGTCGCCGGCACGAAGTTCGCCGTCGTCGCGCGTCCCCCGGTGGTCGGCGGCACGGTGAAGTCCTTCGACGAAGCCGCGGCGATGAAGGTGCCGGGCGTGGTCAAGGTCGTGAAGATCGCCCCGACGCCGATGCCCGCGAAGTTCGCGCCGCTGGGCGGCGTGGCCGTCATCGCCGACAACACCTGGGCCGCGATCAAGGGCCGCGAGGCGCTGAAGGTGACCTGGAACGACGGCCCGAACGCGAACTACGACTCCGACACCTACAAGGCGAAGATGCAGGCCGCCGGCAAGCAGCCCGGCAAGGTCGAGCGCAATGAAGGTGACGTGGACAAGGCGCTCGCCGGCGCCGCCAAGGTGATCGACCGCGAGTACTACATCCCGCACGGCGTGCACGTGCCGATGGAGCCGCCCGCGGCCACCGTCCAGATCAAGGGCGGCAAGGCGGAGGTCTGGGCCTGCGTGCAGAGCCCCGGCGGCACCCGCGGCGACGTCGCCAGGACCCTCGGGATGAAGGAAGACGACGTCACGGTGCACGTCACGCTGCTGGGCGGCGGCTTCGGCCGCAAGTCCAAGTGCGACTTCGCGCTGGAGGCGGCGCTGCTCTCGAAGTCCATGGGCGGCTCGCCGGTGAAGGTCGTCTGGACCCGCGAGGACGACATCCACCACTCGTTCTATCACAGCGTTTCGCTGCAGCACGTGACCGCCGGCCTGGACAAGGACGGCAAGGTGATCGCGTGGCGCCATCGCAGCGTCTCGCCCTCGCTGATGTCCAACTTCATGCCGGATCCGAAGCGTGAAAGCGCGCTGGAGCTGGGCCTGGGCCTGATCGACACGCCGTTCAACGTGCCGAACCTGCGCCTGGAGACCGGCGAAGCGGTCGCGCAAACCCGCATCGGCTGGTTCCGTTCGGTGAACAACATCCCGCACGCGTTCGCCATGCAGTCGATGGTCGCGGAGCTGGCGGCCGAGCTGGGCAAGGACCCCAAGGACTTCCTGCTCGAGATGATCGGGCCGGCCCGCATCGTCGACCCGCGCAAGACGGTCACGAGCGAGCTGTGGAACTACGGCGAGCCCTGGGAGACCTACCCGATCGACACGGGGCGCCTGCGCCGCGTCGTCGAGCGCGCCGCCAAGGAAGCGGGCTGGGGCAGGCAGATGCCGAAGGGCCACGGCCTGGGCATCGCCGTGCAGCGCAGCTTCGTGACCTACGTCGCGACGGTGGTGGAAGTGGCGGTGGATGACGAAGGCAACGTGACGGTGCCTCGCGTCGACACCGCGATCGATGCCGGCTTCATCATCAATCCCGAGCGCGTGCGTTCGCAGATCGAGGGTGCCGCCGTCATGGGTCTGAGCCTGGCCAAGCTGAACCAGATCACGTTCAAGAACGGCCGCGTGCAGCAGAACAACTTCCATGACTATCCCGTGCTGCGCATCGGCCAGGGCGCGATGAACGTCCACACCCACATCATCGAGAACACCATCGAGGTCCCCTCGAGCGGGGTTGGCGAGCCGGGTGTGCCGCCGTTCGCGCCGGCGTTCATCAACGCGGTCTTTGCGGCCACCGGCAAGCGCATCCGCAGCCTGCCGCTTGGCGACCAGCTGAAGTCCGCGTAACAGGAAACAGGCCCTGCCGCAGCGGGGTCGTAGTGAGGTTGCGCCCGTTCTCGCGAACGGGCGCTTTTTTTTTGGCCTTCCGGCGGGCGATTGACAGCGCCGCGCCGCCCGCCTTAACTTGCGCGGGAGCATCCACAAGAACAATCCGGAGGAGTCCATGCTGCGCCATTGCGTCCCCCTGAACCGCCTCGCCGTCCTCTGCCTCGGCCTGCTCGCCGCGACCTGCGCCTGGGCGCAGGGCCTGCCGCCCGCGCCCGCCGCCTCCGTGGGCATGTCCGCGCAAAAACTCGGCCGCATCGCCACCGCGTTCAGGCAGGAAATCGACGCCGGCAAGTTCCCGGGTGCCGTGATGCTGGTCGCGCGCAAGGGCAAGCTGGTCTACGCGGAAGCCGTCGGCATGCAGGACAAGGCCTCGGGCACGCCGATGGCGAAGGACAGCCTGTTTCGCATCTACTCGATGACCAAGCCCATGGTCTCGGTGGCGGCCATGATGCTGGTCGAGGAAAGCCGCCTGCAGCTCACCGACCCGGTCTCGAAGTACCTGCCGGCCTTCAAGGGCATGACGGTCAGCGTGGCGAAGGCCGATCCGGAGTTCGCCCGCATCACCTACACGCAGGTGCCCGCCGATCGCGAGATGACGGTGCAGGACCTGCTGCGCCACAGCGCCGGGCTCGCCTACGGGGAGATCACGCAAAACACGCCGGTCAAGGAGGCGCTGGGCCGGGCCGGCATCTACAAGACCGCCATCGACTACGACGCCCGCGACCTCGCGCCCGCGGAGCAGGTCGAGCGCCTGTCGAAGGTCCCGCTCGCCCACCAGCCCGGCACCGTCTGGGAATACAGCCTCGCAAGCGACGTGCTCGGGCGCGTCGTCGAGGCGGCGTCCGGCGAGCGCCTCGGCGATTTCCTGGACAAGCGCCTGTTCAAGCCGCTGAAGATGGGCGACACCGCCTTCTGGGTGCCGGAAGCCAGGCTGGGCCGGCTGGCGCAACCCCTGGCCACCGACCCGATCGCCAACAAGCCCATCGCGCTGATCGACGTCAGCGCGCAGCCCGCGAACGATTCCGGCGGCGCCGGGGCCGTGTCCAGCGCCGGCGACTACCTGCGCTTTGCGCAGATGCTGCTCAATGGCGGGCAGCTCGACGGCGCCCGCGTCCTGAGCCGCAGCACCGTCGCCCTCATGACTTCCGACCATCTCGGCACCCGCATCGCCGCGCCCGTCACGCCCGGCGAACTCCTGCTCGGCGTCCCCGGCTATACGTTCGGGCTGGGCTTCGCGGTGCGCCAGGGCGCGGGCGTGGCCGGGGTGCCGGGCTCGGCGGGCGAGTTCATGTGGGCTGGCTACGCGGGCACGTACTTCTGGGTGGATCCCAGGGAGGAGATCACCGCGGTGATGATGATGCAGGCGCCCAGCCCGATCCGGCCCTATTTCCGGCGGATGTTCAAGCAGCTCGTGTACGCGGCGATCGAGGACTGAGGGACATCCGTGAGGCGATAGGCGTGAGGAGTGAGGCGTGAAAAGCATGGAAGCGCGGCCGCTCCCCGGCATCGGGGCGGAAATCACCGGAATCAATCCCGCGCATGGCGTCACGGGCGATGAGTTCCGCGCGATCTACGACGCGTTCCTGGCGCACCAGGTCCTGTTGTTCCGCACCGGCGACCTGCCGCCGGCACGCCAGGTGGAGTTCGCGCGGCGCTTCGGCGAGGTGCAGATCCACGTCATGAACCAGTACCACGCCGTCGAGCATCCCGAGCTCTACCGCCTTTCCAACCTCGACGAGGACGGCAACCCGAACGGCAGATTTCCCGACAGGGGCACGCTGGTGTGGCACACGGACGGCTCCTGGCAGCGTGTCACCGGCCAGGCGACGATCATCTATGCGGAAATCGCCGCCGGCGAAGGCGGCGAAACCCATTTCTGCGACATGTACGGCGCCTACGAGCGCCTCACGCCCGAGTGGAAGCGCACCATCGAAGGCCTGCGCGCCGTGCACAACCTGGATTTCTCGCGCAATCGCCGGCACGGCGAGGCGCCGATGACGGAGGCGCAGCGCAAGGCCGTGCCGCCGGTGGATCACCCGGTCGTGCGCACGCATCCGGAGACCGGCCGCAAATGCCTGTTCCTCGGCGACCATGCGGAATACATCCTGGGCATGGACTACGACGAAGGCCGCGCGCTGATCGAGGCGCTCAATGCCCTGGCCATCCACGACGACCTCACCTACCGGCACCGCTGGACGCCGGGGCAGATGATCGTCTGGGACAACCGCTGCCTGCAGCACCGGGCCACCGAGTACGATCCGGCCACGCAGCGGCGCGTCGTGCGGCGCTGTACGGTGCTGGGGGAAATACCCCACTAGGAACAGGCGAAAGGTCAAAGCCAAAAGGGGAAAGTGGCCGAAAGAACGCCTGGCCCTTGCTTTTACCTTTCACCTTTCGGCTTTCAACTCGCTCCTTCAGGGAGGGAAGGATGCAATCCGCAGCGACCGGCGGGGCTTCGCCCCGCGTCTACACGCGCCTGGTGCTGGCCAGTTGCTTCGGCACGGCGATCGAGTGGTACGACTTTTTCATCTATGCCTTCCTGGCGCCGCTCGTCTTCGACAAGCTGTTCTTCCCGAAACTGGATCCAAAGGTCGGCACCATCGCGGTGTTCGCGACCTTCGCCGTGGGGTTCATCGCCCGGCCGCTGGGTGGCATCGTGTTCGGCCACTTCGGCGATCGCATCGGCCGCAAGTCCATCCTCCTGGTCACCCTGCTGCTGATGGGCATCGCCACCACGCTGATCGGCCTGCTGCCGACCTATGAGCAGGCCGGCCTGCTGGCACCCCTGGCGCTGGTCGTCCTGCGCTTCCTGCAGGGCTTCGCGCTGGGCGGGGAGTCCATCGGCGCGCTGCTGCTCACGGTGGAGAACTCGCCGCAGGGGCGGCGCGGCTTCTTCGGCTCGCTCGTGTATGCCGCCGGCCCGTTCAGCATCGTCATGGCCACCCTGGCGGTCACCCTGGTCTCGCGGCTGCCGGAGGAGGACCTGCTCTCCTGGGGCTGGCGGGCGCCCTTCCTGGTCAGCATCGTGCTGGTGGCCGTGGGCGTGTATGTCCGCCTCAAGGTGGAGGAATCGGCCAGTTTCGCGAAAATCGCGGCCAGCCGGGACGTCGCGCGCCTGCCGCTGCTCGAAGTCTTTCGCCGCTTCCCCAGGCCCACGACGATCACCCTGCTGGTCTCGCTGGCGGAGACCAGTTTTTTCTACCTGACGGCGATCTTCGCGATCTCCTACGGCATCAAGGGCCTGGGCATGACCCGCACGGTCATGACCGACGCGGTGTTCTATGCCAATTGCCTCGCCTTCTTCTGCGTGCCGCTGTTCGGCGCGCTCTCGGACCGGGTCGGGCGCAAGCCGGTTTTCCTGGCGGGCGTGATCGCCACGCTGCTCTACATCTACCCGTTCTTCGTGATGCTGGGCACCAGGGACCCGCTGCTGGTGACGCTGGCCATCGTGCTCGCCGCCGGCCTCATCCACCCGCTGATGTTCGGACCGGAGGGCAGCTTTTTCGCCGAGCAGTTCGACACCCGCGTGCGCTTCAGCGGCGTGTCCTTCGGCAAGCAGATCGGAACCGTGCTGGGCGGCGGGCTCGCCCCCCTCGTCGCCTCGACGCTGCTGCTCAAGTACGACAATGCGTTCGAACCGATCGTGGCCTATTTCCTCGCGATGGGCATCGTCGCGCTCTTCGCGACGCTGGCGGCGAGGGAAACGAAGGATCGAACGATATAGGCGCCAAGCGCGAGGCACGAGGCGCGAGGCACGAGGCACAGGAGCTGGGGCGCTGGCGCACCTGGTGACCCAAGTTCTCAAAGTCTTGCAGGAGGAAGTAATTCTCGTGCCTCGTGCCTGGCGAACCAGCCATTCGAGCTTCCGAAACAGGCGGATGCGTTCGAATGGCGTATTGAGCCAGCCGTTCGTCGTGCAGTAGTGGGAGTCGAAGGGCGCCGCGTGGTGCCGGCGATGGGCCTCGGGCGGGAGCACGAGGCGCAGCCGCTGGGCGAGCCGCACCACGCGCGGCAGGCGCCGCGGATCCGTGTGGGCCCATTTGTGGCATTGGTTGGTGGCGAGCACCCCCAGCGCCGTGGCAATCGCGATCGCGTGCGCCCAGGCCCAGCCCGGCGAGTGCAGCGGTGCGACGGCCGCGACCGCGAACAGCGGCACGCAGGCGAGGCAGCTCGAGCCGTTGGTCTCGATGAAGTCGTGGCGCGTCATCGCCTGCGGATCGTGGTGATGCTCGCGAAACGGGCGAATGAAGGCCGGGCCGATGACGGGGGTCCGGACGCTCCCCCAGGTGTCGAAACCCCAGTGCACCAGGCCGCTGAGGAAGTCCGCCGCGAGCCAGCCCAGGGCCGCGGAAACAACGAGCAGCATGGGGGTCAAGCCGGGCGCCGCCGCCAGCCTCGCCAGGCTCCAGGTCGCCAGCACGGCGAACGCCGCGATGCCCGCGATCTCCAGGGCCCGCTGCGGGGCGCCGTAGCGCGACAGGCCAGGGCTCGGCGCCGGATCGCGCATCAGCCGTAGGGGGTGCGTTCGCCGTGACGGCGGAAGGGATAGAGCAGCTGGCCCACGTAGGTCTCGGGCGGCTGGAATTTCACGGTGCCGTATTTTTTCGGCCAGTGGCCGGGTTGGTGCGCGGTGCCGAAGACGACGTCCCACAGAGGCAGGAAGCCCGCGAAGTTCTTGTCGATGCCCTCCTCGTCCGAGGTGTGGTGCCAGTGGTGGTATTCCGGCGTCGCGACCACCCAGCGCAAGCCCGGCCAGCGCCAGCGCACGTTGGCGTGGATGTAGACCGCATGGAAGGACACGAACACGAGGTAGGCATACAGGGCGGCGGGCGCGAACCCCAGCACGAACACCGGCAGGAAGCCGGCCGCGCGCGTGGCAATGACGTCCACCAGGTGCATGCGCGAGCCCGCGAGCCAGTCCATCTGCCGGCTCGAATGGTGGATGGCATGGAAGTTCCACAGCCAGGGCACGCGGTGGAAGGTTCGATGCACCCAGTAGGTCATGAAGTCCACCACCAGCAGGATCTCCACGAACTGCAGCCACAGCTGCTGGGCGGCGACGGCCTTGTGGAAATCCAGGTCCAGGGCCCATGCAAACAGCGTCTGGACCGGGATCATGGCGGCGAAGGAGAGCAGCTGAACGCCGGCGTGGCTGACGAAAAAGTGCTTCAGGTCCGTCTGCCAGCCGGGGCGGAAGATCTTCTGCTCCCGCAGGGGAAACAGGCGCTCCATGGGGACGAACAGCAGGCCGAGCACCAGAAGCTCCAGCACGAAGTAGTCCAGGCCGGCGGAGAACGCACCGGCGCCGACCGGGATCGCGCGCGCCTCGGCGCCGCCCATCGCCAGGGCAACCAGGCCCAGCCCGATCCCGAGCAGCCCGTGCGCGCGGGATCGCAGCAGGAGGACGCTGGCGAGACCCAGCACCATGGTGATGACGATGCTCGCGCGCAGGATGCCCCGGAACACGTCGATGTTGGCGCGGTAAAACGGCAGTGCATCGCGGGTCACCAGCAGGTCGGGCAGGAGGAAGCAGAACTCGCCGAGCACGCAGAGGATGCCCAGCAGGCCGGAGATCACCCCGGCCCGCTTGCCGAGGTTCGCGCGCAACGCCCCGTTCATCCCCGAGCGCCCCTTCCCCGGCACCGCCTCAACCCAGGATGGCCGTGAGCTTGCGGCCCACGGCGCCCAGCAGGGAACCACCGCGCACCTGCGGATCGAACACGATGGAACGGTCGATCGCGGCCAGGTCGTCCCAGCCGCCCAGTGCCATGACGCGGTCGATCTCGGTGCGATAGATTTCGAGGATCCTGGCCACGCCGGCCTGCCCCGCCACGGCCGCGCCCCACAGGTGAGGCCGCCCGATCAGGCAGGCCGTGGCGCCCAGCGCCAGGGCCTTGACCACGTCCCCGCCGCGCCGCACGCCGCCGTCGATCAGGATGGGCATCTTCCCGCCCACCGCATCGACGATGGCGGGCAGGGCCTGCAACGAGGCGGGCACCACGTCGAGCTGGCGCCCGCCGTGATTGGAAACGACCACGGCGTCGATGCCGAGGGCCAGGGCCCGCCGGGCGTCCTCCGGGTGCAGCACGCCCTTGAGGACCAACGGGCGCTTCCAGAAGCCGCGCAGCCATTCGACTTCCTTCCAGCTCGCGCTCGCATCCATCCAGCCGCCGATGCGCGACCCGATGGCGAACACGCCGGTATCGCCCTCATGGATGTAGTTGGCCATCGCCAGGCGCGGGGCGCGCGCCTGCCGCAGCAGCCAGCGCGCATGCCGCGCCATGTCGACGAGGCCCCGGAGGCCGAACCGGGGCGGAATGGTGAAGCCGTTGCGCACGTCGCGCTCGCGCTGGCCGAGCACCTGGTTGTCGATGGTCAACACCAGCGCCTGGAAGCCGGCGGCATGCGCGCGCTCGGCGAACGACCGGGTCAGGCCGCGATCCTTGTACGGGAATACCTGCATCCACAGGTTGCCTTCCGGCACTTCCCGCGCCAACTCCTCCAGCTTGACCGTTGCGCCATGGCTCATCGCATAGACGATGCCGGCGGCGGTCGCCGCGCGGGCCGCCAGGATTTCACCTCGCGGCCAGAGCATGCCCGTCATGCCGGTGGGGCCGATGAGCACCGGCCCCGACAACTTGCGGCCGAACAGCTCGAGCGCCTGGTCGCGCCGCGTGGTGCCCCGCATGGGCTGCGGGAGCAGGCAAACGTCGTCGAACGCCGCCTCGTTGCGCCCCACCACGATCTCGTCCTCCGCGCCGCCGTCGACGAAATCGAACACGGCGCGCGGCAGGCGCCTGCGCGCCAGCTGCCGCATGGCGGCAACGCTGCAGGCGTGCTTGCTGAGGTATGCCCCGTCCAAGTTTCCCCCTTCGGACCCCCTGGCCGGCGGATTGCCGGATCGCCCGCTATACTCGTTCAATCAGGCGTCAAAATCAAAACCACCGAGGAGAACCGCATGCGCAAGCCTGCCCTGGCCCCCGTCCTGGCCGCCCTGTTGTCGTGCTGCCCTGCCGCGGCGATGGCCGCGGAAACCGTGAAGATCGCCCACATCGACCCCCTGAGCGGGCCCTTCGCCCTGGTCGGGGAGAGCTTCGGCCGCCAGATCGACGCGGCCGCCGCCGCGATCAATGCCCAGGGGGGCGTGCAGTTCGAGATCGTGCACATGGACAACAAGTCCAGCCCGCAGGAGACCACGCTGCTCGTGAAGCAGGTGGTCGATTCGGGCATCCGCTACGTCACCCAGGGCGGGGGCTCCAACAACGCCCATGCGCTTTCCGAGGCGGTGGCCAAGCACAGCACCCGCAACCCGGGAAGCTCGGTGCTGTACATGAACTTCGCGGCCCAGGACCCGGCGCTCACCAACGAGAAGTGCAACTTCTGGCACTTCCGGTTCGACGCCACCGTGGACATGAAGGTCGACGCGCTCACCTCGCTCATCGCGGCGAGGAAGAACGTGAAGAAGATGTACCTGTTCAACCAGGACTACGCGTTCGGGCAGGCGATCAGCAAGGCGGCCCGGGAGATGCTGGCCAGGAAGCGCCCCGACATCGAGATCGTGGGCGACGACCTGCATCCGCTCGCCAAGGTGAAGGATTTCTCCCCCTACATCGCCAAGATCAAGTCCTCGGGCGCGGACGGCGTCATCACCGGCAACTGGGGCCCCGACCTGTCGCTGCTCATCAAGGCCAGCAAGGACGCCGGGCTGGACGTGATCTACTACACCATCAACGCGCACAACGCGGGTGCGCCGAGCTCGATCGGCGCGGCGGGCGCCGGGCATGTCACCCAGGTGTTCACCTGGCACGCCAACATCGCCGACAACAGGATCGAGAAGTTCGCCAGCGACTTCCGCAGGAAGTACAAGGACGACTTCTACTACAACACGGCCAAGACCCAGCTCGACATGCTCGCCAGGGCGATGGCGGACGCGAAGTCGACCGACCCGCTGAAGGTGGCGCGCGCCCTGGAGAACATGAAGTTCCAGAGCGACACCGGGGAAGTCTGGATGCGTGGTGACGACCACCAGCTCATGCAGCCGATCTATATCGCCACGTTCACGAAAAAGGGCGGCCCGGTGAAGTACGACGCCGAAGGCACGGGATACGGCTGGAAGACGGACACGCGGATCGAGTACAAGGACACCGTCCTGCCCACGACCTGCAGGATGGAGCGGCCATCGTAGAATGACGGCTTCGCACCGGGAGATCGCGGATCCATGACGAACGTCGACGCAGCGCGCTACGCCAGGGTGATCCGGGGGGCGCGCGAGGATGTCTACGTGCTGGCCACCCGGCGCGGGCTCAACCTGCGCCAGCTCAACGTGGAATTCGACATCGACCGCGGCCCCGGTCCCCACGAGACCCATGTCCTGACGCTCTCGACCGCCGACAAGGCGGTCAGCGTCGAGGATGCGAACATTCCGCACGAATGGGTGGCGACCCTGGGCACGGGCTACATCGACACCCGCTTCGTGAAGTGCGTGACCTCCCTGCTGGCGAAGTTCGAGAAAAAGGCGACCGAGCTCGGCATCCCGGTCTGAAGGCGCCGGGCGAACGCCGAGTGACGAGTGACTCAGAAGCAGTGACGAGTGACGAGCAAAGCGTACCGCTGTCGTCTTTGACTCAAACGCTTTTTTTTGACTTGTCACCCGTCACGCGTCACTCGTCACTGCTTCTGAGTCATTCGTCACTCGTCACTGGTCACTACTTCTGGCTGCCCGCACTGTCCCAGTAGGCGCGCGCGCCGAACCGGGCCAGGAGCGGCTCGCAGGCGGGGCCGGCCAGCGCGGCCACCTTGGTCAAGGCGTCGGCCGCGATGCAGGACGGTGCGGCCACCATGACGGCGCCGCCGGACTTCCAGGGCGTGGCGCTGCGCGGATCGAAAATGCTCCCGAGCGGCTGCGCGAGCCGGTCGGCATGCGCGGCAAGCGGCGCCGACGTCGCGATGGCGCCGCATCGCAGCTCGGCCGCCTTCACGAGCCCGTCCCCGCGGCGCAGGTGTACCGGTTCCGTGCCCGTCCCGAAGCGCCGCAGGTC
>DASZQJ010000005.1:0-2088 GCA_035549715.1 Burkholderiales bacterium | reverse complement strand
GAGGTCGCCCGTGGCCTGGTCGGGAAATTCATCGTCCATCGCCGGGGGCGCCGCGAAGTCGCCGCCATGATCGTCGAGGTCGAAGCCTACAAGGGGCCGCGCGACCTCGCCGCGCATTCGGCGAAGGGACGCCGCACGGCGCGGGTCGAGCCGCTGTACGGCGACGGCGGCACGGTGTACGTCTACTTCATCTACGGCATGCACTGGATGCTGAATTTCGCCACCGCCGGCAGGGACCTGGGCGAGGGCGTGCTGATACGAGGGGTCCTCGCCGAGCCGCACGGGGAGCCGCGCTACCTGGCCGGGCCCGGGCGCGTGACTTCGTTCCTGGGCATCGACAAGGCGCTCAACGGTCTGGACGCGACGACGTCGAGGCGCATCCGGCTCGAGGATCGAGGGGTGAAAGTCGCCCGGCGCCGCCTGCATCGCGGGCCGCGCGTCGGCGTGGATTTCGCCGGTGCGTACTGGGCGGCGCGGCCCTGGCGTTACTGGATCGACCGGGAGACGGCCTTCGCGCTGGCGGGACAGGGGCTTGTTTTCCGGCGTTCGCGCCCCTAGATTTCCTGCACCGCCCCCGCCCGGGGCCTGCCTGCGCACCTCCCGCGCGTCCGCATGATCCGACTGTTTTTCCTGGTCTTCCTGTTCCACCTCTACATGGGCTGGCGGCTGGTCCCGGACATGCCGTTCGGGATCGCCGGCGCCGCGGCGATGGTCCTGGTGCTCGGGTTGTCGCTCGCCATGCTGCCGTTCGCGGAATATGCGCGCCGCAACAAGCAGAATCCCTGCGCCGACCAGCTCGCGGGCGCCGGATTCCTGGCGATGGGTTTTTTCTCGTCGCTGATCGTGCTGACCCTGCTGCGCGACTTCATCCTCATCGGCGGCTACGCGGCGACGGGCGCGGTCATCCGTCTGCCCTGGATGGAGCAGCTGCGCGAGTGGAGCGCATTGGCCGTGCCCGCGCTGGCACTGCTGGTCACCGCCCTCGGCTACCTCAATGCCCGCCGCCGGGCGCGGGTGCGGACGGTCGAGGTCCCGATCGAAGGCCTGCCGGAAGCGCTGCGGGGGTTTTCCATCGCCCAGATCACGGACATCCACGTCGGGGCCACGATCAAGCGCGACTACGTGGAGCGCATCGTCCGCGCCGTGAACGCGCTCGAAGCGGACATGGTGGCCGTCACGGGGGACCTCGTGGACGGCAGCGTCGCCCGCCTGTCACCCCATACGCAGCCGCTGTCGCAACTCAGAGCCCGGCACGGGGCGTTTTTCGTGACGGGCAACCATGAATACTATTCGGGCGCGCACGCATGGATCGAGGAGATGCGCCGCCTGGGATTGTCGGTGCTGCTCAACGAGCATGTCGTGCTGGACCACGACGGCGCCGCGGTGGTGGTGGCGGGCGTGACGGACATGAGCGCGCACCATTTCGATCCGTCGCACCGCAGCGACCCGGCGGGGGCCGTGGCCGGCGCACCGGGCGGCGCCTTCAAGGTCCTGCTCGCGCACCAGCCGCGCACCGCGCTCGCCGCGCGCAATGCCGGCTACCACCTGCAGCTGTCCGGCCACACGCACGGCGGCCAGTTCTTTCCCTGGAACTACGTGGTCAAGCTGTTCGAACCGTTCAGCACCGGGCTGTACCGCCTCGGCGGGCTGCGGCTTTACGTCAGCCGGGGGACGGGGTACTGGGGGCCGCCCAAGCGCCTCGGCGCGCCTTCGGAGATCACGCACCTGCGGCTCGTTCCCGCCTGAACCTTCACCGCAAAGGCGCGAAGGCGCAAAGGAACCGCAAAGAAAACCAGGAAAGCGGATCAAATGCTCCGGTTCGCCAGTCGCAGCGCAAAATTGGCGTTCATGCGGCAAGTGACCCGCAGTATCACACCCCCTTGGTTGCCTTTGCCTTCCTTTGCGTTTCCTTTGCGCCTTCGCGCCTTTGCGGTTGGATGAGACGCCTCAGGCCGGCTGGGGGCCGTCGTAGCCTTCGATGACGATCACGTCGCCGTCGGCGATGGGCGGGGCGCGATGCTTCAACGCCTCCGCGTACTCGGGCGAGTTGTAGCAGGCGAGCGCGGTCTCGTAGTCCTTGAACTCGAT
>DASZQJ010000004.1:0-6993 GCA_035549715.1 Burkholderiales bacterium | reverse complement strand
TGGTCGACGGCGCCGCCGACATCGACGTCGGCTACGCCATGCAGGCCAGCAGCGTGGAGCCGTACAAGGAGTAGGGGAAGCCGCGAGTTCCGGGTACTGAGTACTGAGTACTGAGTGCTGCGTACTGAGTGCTGCGTAAGGTATGAACCGGGTTTATTCTTGACAGTGTAAACCGGGTAAATGGTTGACAGTCGTGTGAAGGATCATGGGCACCGGAAGGAGGTGCCCCATGCCATGGCTGGAGACGGATGTGATCAAGGAACGCACGCGTTTTGTGCAGGAGTTCGAATCAGGGCTGTTCACGATGAGCGAGTTATGCGAGCGCTTCGGCATCAGCCGGCAGACCGGGCACACGATGTGGCAGCGCTACCAGGCCGAGGGGTTGGCGGGGCTGCAGGATCGGGTGCGCGGCCCGAAGAGCTGTCCGCACAAGACGCCGCAGGAAGTGGAGCAGGCGCTGGTGCAGCTTCGCCAGGCGCACCCGCACTGGGGGCCGGTAACGCTGTTGAGTCGGCTGGCGAAGCTGATGCCGGGGCTGGAACTTCCCGCGGCCTCCACGGCGGGCGAGATCCTCAATCGCCACGGGCTGGTCACGCCCCGCAGACGGCGCGCCGCGCGCCGCCATCCGGGGCGACCCTATGTGCAGATGCACGCGCCCAACGACGTGTGGACGGCCGACTTCAAGGGCGAGTTTCTCACCCGCGACCATCGGTACTGCTATCCGCTGACCATTGCCGATGGCTGCTCGCGCTACTTGCTGCATTGCCGCGGGCAGCACAGCGTGGCCTATCGGGGCACGCGTGCCGGCTTCGAGCAGGCCTTTCGCACCTATGGGCTGCCCCGCCAGATCCTCACCGACAACGGCACGCCCTTTGCGAGTTGCAGCATTGGCGGGCTGTCGCGGCTTTCGGCCTGGTGGATCAAGCTGGGAATCCAGCCGGTGCGCATCCAGCCCGGCCGGCCACAGCAAAACGGGCGCCATGAGCGCATGCATCGCACGCTCAAGGCCGAGGCCACGCGACCGCCGGCGGCCAACCTGGGCGCCCAGCAGCGCCAGCTCGAACGCTTTCGGCGCGAATACAACGAGGAGCGGCCGCACCGTGCACTCGATGGCGAGGTGCCGGCCTCGTGCTACCGACGCTCCGTGCGCCCCTACCCTGAGCGCATGCCGGCCATCGAATACCCCGGCCATTTCCGGGTGCTGAAGGTGTGCGCCAACGGGTGCTTGAGTTGGCGGCGCGGCTTTATCTTTGTGAGCCAGGTCCTGGTCGGCGAGCCGCTGGGCTTGGAGCCGGAGGGCGACGGCATCTGGTCGGTGCACTTCGGACCCGTTTGGCTGGCCCGATTCGATGAACGAGAAGGCAAGCTGCATGATGCCGTCTGAAAAAGTGTCAACCATTAACCCGGTTTGAAGTGTCAAGGACTAACCCGGCTGGACATTACGCAGCACTCAGCACGCAGCACTCAGCACGCAGCACTCAGCACTCAGTACGCCTTTCGCCCCTTCTCCCCCCTGTGCTAGCGTGCGCCCCATGCCCAACGAGCCACGCGCCCTTGGCCAGGACGCCACCTCCCTGCACGACCGCATCGTCGCCTTCTATCCCCCGGAGTTGCGCCAGGCGCTTGCCGTGACGGAGGTCGCCGCGCATTTCCAGGCGATCGCCGCGGCGGAAACCCTGGCCGCGCGCCTCGACGCGCTGGTCGCCCTGGTCGAGTGGAGCCGGGCCACGGGCACCGGTGCCGACGGTGCACCCGATCGCTCGCGCCTGCACATGATCGGCCAGGTGCTCGCGGGCGTGGCGCAGGCCCGCGCGGGCGTCCAGGAGACATTTGCCGGGATCCTGTCCGAGACGGAAGGGGTGAACCTGTTCGGCGAGGCCGGCATCCCCGGCGACCGGGGCTTGTTCAAGGAACTGTCCAACCGAGTACTGGCGAAGCTGCTGCCGCAACCCTCGGACGAGCACGACCTGTCGCGCTTGATGGGGCGCCTGTACTCGAGCACGGACGCGATCGAGCGCATGCGCAACCTGCCGGAGGCGGAGTTCCACCAGCTGGCCGAGGCGGTGGCGCCGGCCGGACGCCGGGAATCCTGGGCCCCGCTGCGGGCGGCGTTCGCCGATGGCTTCCGGTTGCTCGCCGTGCGCGTGCAGGCGCAGGGACTGGCCGGCAACCTGCGCGCGCGCAGCCATGCCGCGGCCGTCGCCGCCTCGCCCTTCTACCGCCTGGCGCAGGCGAGCCACGCGCTCATGGACTGCTGGCTTGCCGGGCAGGACGTCAGCCCGCTGGTGCAGGCGTGGCGCGAGGACTGCGCCGGCTGCCGCTCCGAGATGGCGCAGATCACCCACCGCCTCGATGCCGACGGGGTCAGCGTGGACATCGTCTACGGCCTGGAGGTGCTGGACCGCTGCCTGTCGCGCATGGACCTGATGCTCGAGGTCGCCTCGGCCCCGCCCGGCCAGGCGCACAGCGCGGCGGTGCAGCGGCTGCTCGTCGAACTGATGCTGGCCGCGAAGCGCGACCGCAGCGTGCGGCAGCTGCTCCGCGCGAGCATGCAGATGCTCGAGCGCAAGATCGTGGAGCGCTCGGGCAAGACCGGCGAGCACTATGTCGCCGGCAGCCGTTCCGAGTACCGCATGATCTGGCTCGCGGCCGCGGGCGGCGGGCTGCTCACGGTGTTCACGGCGGCGGTCAAGCTCGAGGTGGCCCATGCGGGCCTGCCGCTGTTCGTCGAAGGGCTGGCCTCGGGGCTGAATTACGCGGTGAGCTTCCTGTTCCTGCACCACCTGCACCTGGTGCTGGCCACCAAGCAGCCGGCGATGACGGCCGCCACGCTGGCTTCGCTGCTGCGCAACCGGGACCGCACGGCGCGCCTGGACAGCGTCGTGGACTTCATGACGCGGATCTCCAGCTCGCAGGTCGCCGCGGCGGTCGCCAACGTGGCCGTGGTCTTCCTCGGGGCCTTCGCCTTCAACGCGCTGTGGCAGGCGCTGCTGGGGAGGAACTACCTGGGTGTCGACGAGGCCCAGCACCTCTTCGAGACGCTGAGCCCGGTCAACAGCGGCACGGTCTTCTACGCCGCCTTCACCGGGGTGGTGCTGTGGGCGGCCGCCATGGTCGGGGGCTGGTTCGACAACTGGTCGGCCTACCGGCGCCTGCCCCAGGGCATCGCCGACCACCCCCTCGGCCGGCGCCTGGGCCGGCCCCGCATGGCGAAGGCCGCGGGCATCGTCTCGCGCAACATGTCGGGGTGGGCGACCAACATCTCGCTGGGCTTCATGCTCGGCATGGCGCCGGTGCTGGGCAAGTTCCTCGGGCTGCCGATCGACGTGCGCCACGTGACGCTGTCATCGGGCATGCTGGCGTTCGGCGCCAGCGGGCTGGAGGACTGGTTCACCCGCGGCTGGTTCTTCCTCGCGCTGGGTGGCGTGGCGACGATGTTCGTGCTCAACCTGAGCGTGAGCTTCCTGCTGTCGCTGTACACCGCCTCGCGGGCCTACGACCTGGGCGCGCGCGAGATGGGGGTGCTGGGCATGAGGTTGCTGCGCCGGCTGCTGGCGTCACCCCTGGATTTCCTCCTGCCCAGGACGGTGCCCGAGGCGCCGCCGCAGTCCGGCGGCGAGGACGCCCGGCGCGCCTGATCAGGGGCGGCGCGGCCGCGGCGCCATGCGCAGCGGCACGGACGTGTCGTCGTCCCGCAGGTCCTCCTCCTCGAGCTCGCGCAGGCTTTTCTGCTGCGAGGCGCCGGCCTGCCGCGGCGGGTTGCCGTCGTGGATGAGGTATTCGCGCCGCTGCAGGTAACTGTCGCGCAGGAAGCTGTAGCGGTCCACCGCGGCCGCATCGAGGAAGTTCTCCGCCTGCAGCAGGTTCGCGCGCGTGTCGATCACGTCGAGCGCGAACAGGCCCCAGCGCACCCCGGCCTCGTCGTCCTCGATGTAGAAGAAGGGGCTGACAACGAAGTCGACCGCGAGGCCCGCGCCGTCGCGCACCGTGCTGGGACCGAAGAAGGGCAGCACCAGGTAGGGGCCGCTTTCCGCGCCCCAGTAGCCCAGGGTCTGGCCGAAGTCCTCGTTGCGGCTCTCGATCTGCAGCTCGCTCGCCACGTCGATGAGCCCGCCGAGCCCGAAGACCAGGTTGGTGGTGAAGCGCGCGAAATCCACCGGCACCTTGGTGCCCTTGGCCTGCAGCGCGTCGTTGAACGTCGTCACGATCACGCCCAGGTTGTTGAAGAAGTTCGTCACGCCCCGGCGCGCGACCTGCGGCACCACCGCCACGTAGCCCTTCGCGACCGGCTTGAGCACGGCCTTGTCCACCCCGTCGTTGAAGGCGTAGACCTTGCGGTTGAAGGGCTCGTAGGGATCGCCGGGGTTGGGGCCGTGGGCGCAGCCGCCGGCGAGGCCGGCGAGCAGCAACAGGGCGGGGATTCGGAGGGATGGCGCACGCATTTGCGGCCGGATTATAGCCGGCCTCGCGCGTCCGTTCCGGAACGCACCTGCGGTTTGCAAATCCCCCCTCCATGCGTCAGCATTCCGGTTCGCCGCGGCACCCGCCGCCACCATACCGAGAAGAGGAAAACAATCCATGGATCTGGGCATCAAGGGAAAGTCCGCGCTGGTCTGTGCCGCCAGCAAGGGGCTGGGCAAGGGCTGTGCGATGTCGCTCGCCCGTGAAGGCGTCAACGTCACCATCCTGGCGCGGGGCCGGGAGGCGCTGGAGGCCACGGCCGACGAGATCCGCAAGGCCACCGGCGTGAAGGTGACCGCGATCGCCACGGACATCACCACCGAGGCCGGCCGCAGGGAGGCGCTCGCCGCCTGCCCCAGCCCCGACATCCTGGTCAACAACGCCGGCGGGCCGCCGCCGGGCGACTTCCGGGAATACACCCACGACATGTGGATTGCCGCGCTGGAAGCGAACATGCTCACGCCGATCGAGCTCATCCGCGCCACGGTGGACGGCATGATCGCGCGCAAGTTCGGGCGCATCGTCAACATCACCTCCAGCGCGGTGAAGTCGCCGATCGACGTGCTGGGCCTGTCCAACGGCGCGCGCACCGGCCTCACCGGCTTCGTGGCCGGCGTGGCGCGCAAGACCGTCGCCCACAACGTGACCATCAACAACCTGCTGCCCGGCATGTTCGACACCGACCGCCTCAAGAGCAGCAGCGTGGCGATGGCCAGGATGCAGAACAAGCCCTTCGAGGAAGTGCATGCCGCCCGCCAGAAGACCGTACCCGCCGGCCGCTTCGGCAACGCCTCCGAGTTCGGCGATGCCTGCGCCTACCTGTGCAGCGCCCAGGCCGGCTACATCACGGGCATGAATTTCCTGATCGACGGGGGAGCGTATCCGGGAACCTTCTGAAGAAGGTTCCGCGGGCGTGACGATCGTGACTGCCGGGACTACCGTGACTGCCGTGACTGCCGGGACTACCGGGACGACGTGACGGTCGTAAAGGCCGGAACTTCTCTGCCGTCGTGAAATCGCACAAGGACCTGGACGTCTGGAAGCTTGCGGTGGATCTGGCCGAACAGGTCTACGAGGCTACGCGGGGGTTCCCGAAGGAAGAACAGTTCGGCATTACCGCGCAGATGAGGCGTTGCGGCGTATCCCTGGCCGCAAACATAGCGGAAGGTGCCGCCAGGCAGGGAAAACGCGAGTACCGCCAGTTCCTGTTCGTCGCCCTGGGTTCGGCGAGCGAACTGGAGACGCATCTCGAGATCGCGCGCCGTGTCGGCCTGTTGCCGGCGGCGGACTTCGAGCGCCTCGATGCGCTGGTCGCCCGATCCGCCCAGATGCTTCGAGGCCTTATCCGGAGCCTCGAATCCGGAACCGAAAGGTAGAATGGCATTAAACGCGCCGTCCCGGTAGTTACGGCAGTCCCGCCGTCACGACAGTCACGGCAGTCCCGGTAGTCCCGGTAGTCCCGGCCGTCCCGTCGTCACGTCGTCACGACAGTCACGCCGTCACGACAGTTACGCCGTCACGACAGTTACGTAATGCAAGGAGATTTCCGATGAACGCACCTCACGAAAAAAACCTGGCGCCGCATCTGAAGGACGGCCGGCTGTTCCGCCAGCAGGCCTACCTCGACGGCCAGTGGCTGGACGCCGACTCGAAGGCCACGATCAACGTGGTCAACCCCGCCACCGGCGGGGTCATCGGCACGATCCCGAAAATGGGGGCGGCGGAGACGCGGCGCGCGATCGAGGCGGCGAACGCGGCCTTGCCGGCCTGGCGGGCGAAGCTGCCCAAGGAACGGTCGAACATCCTGCGCAAGTGGTTCGAGCTGATGATCGCCCACACCGAGGACCTCGGCCTGATCATGACCACCGAGCAGGGCAAGCCGCTCCCCGAGGCGAAGGGTGAGATCGCCTATGCGGCGTCCTTCATCGAATGGTTCGCCGAGGAGGCCAAGCGCACCTACGGCGACGTCATCCCCCAGCACCAGGCCGACAAGCGCCTGGTCGTGATCAAGCAGCCGGTGGGCGTGTGCGGGCTGATCACGCCGTGGAACTTCCCGGCCGCGATGATCACGCGCAAGGCCGGCCCGGCGCTGGCCGCGGGCTGCACGGTGGTGATCAAGCCGGCCACCCAGACGCCTTACTCCGCTTTTGCGCTGGCGGAGCTTGCCGAGCGCGCGGGCGTGCCCAAAGGGGTCATCAACGTGGTCACCGGCAGCGCGAAGGAGATCGGCGGCGAGCTCACCTCCAACACCACGGTGCGCAAGATCAGCTTCACCGGTTCCACCGAGGTGGGCGCCGAGCTGATGGCCCAGAGCGCGGCCACCATCAAGAAGGTTTCGCTGGAGCTGGGCGGCAACGCGCCGTTCCTGGTGTTCGACGACGCGGACCTCGATGCCGCCGTCGAAGGCGCGATGATCTCCAAGTACAGGAACAACGGCCAGACCTGCGTGTGCGCCAACCGCATCCTGGTGCAGGACAAGGTGTACGACGCCTTCGCCGCCAAGCTGGCCGCGAAGGTGAAATCGCTCAAGGT
>DASZQJ010000003.1:0-27562 GCA_035549715.1 Burkholderiales bacterium | reverse complement strand
CCCATCGCCACGAGGGCGAGCAGGAAGGACAGCCAGTACGGGTAGCCCAGCCCTGCCAGGAAGGCGACCATGATGTAGGCCCCGAGCATGGCGAAATCGCCCTGCGCGAAGTTGACGACGTTGGTCGCGCGGATGATGAGCACGAAGCCCAGCGCCACGAGCGCGTAGATGCTGCCCAGGGCGAGGCCCTGGAACAGCACCTGGAAATTATTGGCTAGCGCGTCCAAGCGCCTCCTCCCTGCGGCGCGGCCGGTCGCCCGGCCGCCTGCGCGCTACTTGTCGAATTGGATGTGCTCGACGAACTTCACCTTGCCGGCCTCGTTCTTCACGATGTTGTAGCCGGTGAGCCCGTCGCCGTTCTCGTCGAAATTATAGGTGCCTTCCACGCCCTTCCAGCCCTTGATGCCGACGATGGCCTTGCGGATGTCCTCGGCCTTGTCGCTCTTCGCGGCGTTCAGCGCCGCGGCAATGACGTTCATCGCGTCGAAGGCCCAGCTCGAGTAGACGTCGGGCTCGAGCTTGTACCTGGCACGGTAGGCCGCCGCGTATGCCTTGGCCGCCGGGTTGGCGTCGGGGTTGAAGTCGGCGATGCCGTAGGTGTTGTGCAGGGCGTCGCCCGCGAGCTTCATCGCGGTGTCCGTCACGATCGACGGCGAGCCGATCCAGGTGGCGGTCACGCCGAGCTGGCGCAGCTGCTTGGCGAAGATGCCCACGTCCTGGGAGTTGGTCATGTAGCTGCCGATCACGTCCGCCCCGGACTTCTTGATGGCGAGCACGACCGGGGTGAAGTCCTGCGAGTTGTTGGTGTAGCCCTGCACCAGCACCGGCTCGACGCCGTAGCCCTTCAACGCGTCGGTGAGCGCCTTGGCACCGCCCGAACCGAAGGCGTCGGTCGAGTGCACGATCACCCATTTTTTGAGCTTCAGCTTGTTGACGCCGAAGTCGGCGATCACGCGCGAGGAGTACAGGTCGTTGGGCCGGCAGCGGAACAGCCAGCGGTTGTTGACCTTGGTCAGGCTCGGGTCGGTGCCGCCGATCATCGTCGGGATGCCGAGCTTGGCGATGGCCGGCGAGGCGGCCTGGGTCTGGGTGCTGCGGATCGGCCCGATGATGGCCGGGATGTCCTTGTTGCCGCCGAGCTTGGAGAAGGCGAGCACGGTGCCGGGATTGGTGGACTGGTTGTCCTCGATCACCAGCTCGACCTGCTTGCCGAGGATGCCGCCCTTCTTGTTGATGTCCTCGACGGCGAGCTTCGCGCCGTTGATGGTGTACACGCCCGCTTCCGCGTTGGGCCCGGTGATTTCCGCGATCAGGCCGACCTTGACCGTGTTCGCCGCCCACGTGGTAACGCCGATGAGGGATGCTGCGACGCCCGCGACCAGGGCGCCCTTGAGGGAATGACGCATGTTTTCCTCCCGAGTTCTCGTTATGTTCTGATCGGGCGTCCCATGGGGCTGCCCGGCTGGCTGCGCCGGGAGCCATGACCCGGCGTTACTGAAACGTGATGCCACTCGCGCGGTTGACCACAGGGGCTGGATTTGGCGGGCAGTCCGGGAGCGGTGCCGCCAGGGAAAAGCCGGTATTCAGCGTGCGTAATGCTATGTCCCGACCCAGGGGGTGTCAACGATGGCGGCCGATTCCGGATGCCAGAACGACGTAAGGCGAGAGGCGAGAGGCGTGAGGCGAGAGGGGGAAAGGCAGGACTGAGTACTGAGTGCTGAGGACTGCGTAAGGGCCTGAGGCTCTTTCCCCTCTCGCCTCTCGCCTCACGCCTCACGCGTGTAATTCGACACCTCGACCAGGTTGCCGTCCGGGTCCCGGAAATACACCGAGCGGATCGCGCCGGTGGCGCCGGTGCGCTCGACCGGGCCCTCGAGGATGGGAACATTGCAGGCGCGCAGGTGCGCGATGACCTCGTCGAGCGGTGTCGCGGCGATCAGGCAGATGTCGCCCGAGCCGGGGGTGGGCTGGTCGGCCTTGGGCTCGAACTCGCGTCCGCGCTGGTGCAGGTTGATCTTGGAGGCGCCGAAGTGCAGCGAGGTGCGGCCTTCGCCGAAGCGGCGCACCTCCATGCCGAGCACGCGCGCGTAGAACGCGCAGGTCGCGTCGATGCTGGCGACGGTGAGGACGAAGTGGTCGAGCCGGTCGATTCGGATGGACATGGGCGCCCGCCTAGAGCCAGCGCATCATGCCCATTTCGAACGGATGTGTCAGCAACTCGTGGTGGGGGTAGGCGCGGATGCGGTACTCGAGCTTGCCGCACAGCTCGGGGGTCAACTCGAGCGCAAAGCGGTGCTCGCCCTCCCCGGTCCTGACGCCCGCGGACTCGAACCGGTAGCGGGCCGGGGGCGCCGGGTCGTCGGAGTCGCGGCAGAACAGCAGCTCGACCGCGACGTCCTCGGGACGCAGGCCGCCCAGCGCGACCGCGACCTCGAAGCGGATGGCATCGCCGTAGGCGATGCTCCTGCGCGGTGCGTCCAGCCGGCGCAGGCCGACCGACTGCCAGTGCGCGCGCACGTGGGCCTTCCATTCGGCCACCTTCTTCGCCGCCGCGTAGCCGGCCTCGTCGTAGCGCCGCCCCTGGCGCGTGGCGGGCAGGTAGAACCTCGTGAGGTACTCGTTGACCATGCGCGTGGAGGAAAAGCGCGGCAGCAGGGTGGCGATGGAATGCTTCGCCATGCGCACCCACTCGGTCGAGTAGCCCATCTCCCCGCGCCGGTAGTAGGCCGGCACGACATGGTCCTGCAGCAGCTCATAGAGCGTGCGGCTTTCCTCGAAATTGCGCCGCGCCTCGTCGACGTTTTCCGACACGGGCTTGATGGCCCAGCCATTGGCGCCGTCGTAGCCTTCGTCCCACCACCCGTCGAGCACCGACAGGTTGATGACGCCGTTGATCCCGGCTTTCATGCCCGAGGTGCCGCTCGCCTCCAGGGGGTAGACCGGGTTGTTGAGCCAGACGTCCACGCCCGACACCAGCCGCCGCGACAGCGCGAGGTCGTAGTCCTCGATGAGCAGGATGCGGCCCTCGAACTCGGGCATGCGCGAGATCTCGCTCAGGCGCCGGATCAGGTCCTGCCCCGGCACGTCCGCCGGGTGCGCCTTGCCCGCGAACAGGAACAGCACGGGGCGCTTCTCGTCGCCGAGGATGCGGCGCAGCCAGTCGAGGTTCTCCAGCAGGAGCGTCGCACGCTTGTAGGTCGCGAAGCGCCGTGCGAAGCCGATCGTGAGCACGTTCGGGTTGACCGGGTCGGCGAGCTTGAGCAGGCGGTCGAGGTGGGCTTCCGAGCCGCGGTTGCGCACGTGCTGGCGGGTCACCCGCTCCCGCACCAGCTGCAGCATCTGCGACTTCAGCGACTGGCGCACGCTCCAGAAGATGTGGTCGGGGATCTCCGCCACCTTCTGCCAGTAGCCCCGGTTGGTCGCGTGGCGCGACCAGTCGAAGCCGAGGAACTTCTCGAACTGCTCCGACCACTCGGGGGCGAGGAACGTCGTGACGTGCACGCCGTTGGTCACGTAGTCGATCGGGTTCTCCGCCGGCTCGAGCTCCGGCCAGAGGCCCGCGCAGATGCGCTGGGAGACGCCGCCGTGGATGCGGCTCACGCCGTTCTGGTGGCGCGAGCCGTGGATGCCCAGCGTGGTCATGTTGAACTCGCCGCCGCCGCCGGCGCCGCCAAGGCCGAGGAACGCCTCGTCGGAGAGTCCCAGCGCCTCCTGCATGCCCGACAGGTAGGCGCGGATCGCCTCCTCGCTGAAGTGGTCGTGTCCGGCGGGCACGGGCGTGTGCGTGGTGAACACGGTTTTCGCGGCGACCGCCTCCCAGGCGGTGTCGAAGGACAGGCCCTTGCCCATCAGCGTGCGCGCCCGCTCCAGCACCATGAAGGCGGGGTGGCCCTCGTTCATGTGCCAGACGGTCGGCTTGAGCCCCAGCGCGTTGATCGTCCGCACCCCGCCGATGCCGAGCACCATCTCCTGCTCGATGCGCGTGGTGCGGTCGCCGCCGTAGAGGCGGTGGGTGATGTCGCGGTCCTGCGCCGAATTCGGCTCGACGTCGGTGTCGAGCAGGTAGAGCGTGATGGCGCCGACGACGGCCTTCCAGACCTTGACGTGCACGATGCGGCCCGGGAACTCGATCTGGACGCGCACCTCGCTGCCGTCCTCGTGCAATACCGGCGACACCGGCAGGTCGCCGAAATCCGAGTCCGAGTACAGCGCCTGCTGGTTGCCGTCCGAATCGATGGTCTGGCGGAAGTAGCCCTGCCGGTAGAGCAGGCCCACGCCGATGAAGGGCAGGCACATGTCGCTCGCCGACTTGCAATGGTCGCCGGCGAGGATGCCCAGGCCGCCGGAGTAGATCGGCAGGCTTTCGTGGAAGCCGAACTCCGCGCAGAAGTAGGCGATGAGGTCGTTCTGGCGCAGCCACTCCGAGCCGTTGCGCCGCAGGCTTTCGCCCTTGTACGAATCGAAGGCCGAGAGCACGCGGTTGTAGCTGGCGAGGAACACCGGGTCGTCCGCCGCCTCGACCAGCTTTTGTTCGTCCACCTGCTTGAGGAAGGCCTTCGGGTTGTGCCCCACTTCCTCCCAGAGGCGCTCGTCCATGCGCGAGAACAGAAGCTGCGCCGGCCGGTCCCAGCTGTACCAGAGGTTGCCGGCGATCTCCTGCAGCCGCTGCAGGCGTTGGGGGAGCCTGGGCAGCACTTCGAGGGTGTACGACGTGCCTTTGGCCATGGAGGGGCTGCGGCTGTTGATGTCGAGGGGCATTATGGGCAAATCCCGTGCGCGGGGAAACGGAAGCCGCCCCGGGCAACGAAGCCGAAGCCGCCCCGGGCAACGAAACTACAGCACGTATCGCGCCAGGTCTTCGCTGCCCGCGAGGGTGTCGAGCCGCTCGTTCACGTAGCCGGCGTCGATCACGACCTCCCCGCCCTGGCGCTTCGCCGCCTCGAACGAGACCTCCTCCAGCAGCTTCTCCATGACGGTGTAGAGCCGGCGCGCGCCGATGTTCTCGGTCTTCTCGTTCACCTGCCAGGCGATCTGCGCGAGGCGGCGGATGCCGTCGGGCCGGTACGAGAGCTTCACCCCCTCGGTTTCCAGCAGCGCCTGGTACTGGCGCGTCAGGCAGGCATCGGTCGCGGTGAGGATGCGTTCGAAATCGTCCACCGACAGGCTGGAAAGCTCCACCCGGATCGGGAAGCGGCCCTGCAGCTCGGGGATGAGGTCCGAGGGCTTGGACAGGTGGAAGGCGCCGCTGCCGATGAACAGGATGTGGTCGGTCTTGATCATCCCGTACTTGGTCGTCACGGTCGTGCCTTCCACCAGCGGCAGCAGGTCGCGCTGCACGCCGTGGCGCGACACCTCGGCGCCGCCCGTTTCCTGGCGGCTGGTGATCTTGTCGATCTCGTCGATGAACACGATGCCGTTCTGCTCGACGTTGGCGAGCGCCCGGAGCTTGAGCTCCTCGTCGTTCACCAGGCGCGCAGCCTCCTCGTCGGTGATGAGTTTCATCGCCTCGGCGATGCGCAGCTTGCGCGTCTTGCGCCGCGCGCCGCCCAGGTTCTGGAACATGCCCTGGATCTGGGAGGTGAGCTCCTCCATGCCGGGCGGGGCGAGGATCTCCATCTGCGGCTGCGCCGCCGCCACGTCGACCTCGACCTCCTTGTCGTCGAGTTCGCCTTCGCGCAGCTTCTTGCGGAATTTCTGGCGCGTGGCCGAGTCCCGGTCCGCGGCCCCCTTGTCGTCCTCGGGTCCGGCCTGGAAGCCCATGGCGCGCGCCGGCGGCAGCAGCGCGTCGAGGATGCGCTCCTCCGCGAGGTCCTCCGCGCGATGGCGGACCTTGCGCGTCTCGATCTCGCGCGCCTGCTTGATGGCGGTCTCGACGAGGTCGCGAATGATGGAGTCCACGTCCTTGCCGACGTAGCCCACCTCGGTGAACTTGGTCGCCTCCACCTTGATGAACGGGGCCTCGGCGAGCCTGGCCAGGCGCCGTGCGATCTCCGTCTTGCCCACGCCGGTGGGCCCGATCATCAGGATGTTCTTGGGCGTGATCTCGTGGCGCAGCGGCTCCGGCACCTGCTGGCGCCGCCAGCGGTTGCGCAGCGCGATGGCGACCGCGCGCTTGGCGTCGGATTGCCCCACGATGTGCTTGTCCAGCTCGTGGACGATTTCCTGGGGGGTCATTGAAGACATGGTGTTCAGTGACAAGTGACAGGTGACGGGTGACAAGTGAGGAATGCCAAAGCCTCGTTTCAACGAGTCACTGGTCACATGTCACTCGTCACTCAAGTACCTCGATCACATGATTCTGGTTCGTGTAGATGCAGATCTCGCCGGCGATCGTCAGCGCCTTCTTGACGATCTCCTGGGGCGGCAGGTCGGAGTTGTCCAGCAGCGCCTTGGCGGCGGCCTGGGCGTAGGGGCCGCCGCTGCCGATCGCGACCAGGCCCTGCTCGGGCTCGACCACGTCGCCGTTGCCGGTGATGATCAGCGAGGACTCGCGGTCTGCGACCGCGAGCATGGCTTCGAGCCGGCGCAGGATGCGGTCCGTGCGCCAGTCCTTCGCCAGTTCCACCGCGGAGCGCAACAGGTGCCCCTGGTGCTTTTCCAGCTTGGCCTCGAAGCGCTCGAAGAGCGTAAAGGCGTCGGCGGTGCCGCCGGCGAACCCGGCCAGGATGCGGTCGTGGAACAGGCGGCGCACCTTGCGCGCGCTCGCCTTGAGCACGACGTTGCCGAAAGTGACCTGGCCGTCGCCGCCCAGGGCGACCTTGTTGCCGCGGCGGACGGAGAGGATGGTGGTGCCGTGAAATTGCTCGGTCATGTTCCGGGGACGGGGGGAAGACGCAAAGGCCCGACTGCGGGAGCGGCGGGCCTACATCCGATTTTGGGATTCTACTAAAGACTTCAAGGGGCCGAGGCGGCGGGTGCGCGCTCCAGGCCGGAGAACGCCATGGCGACCACCGCCATCGCCCAGACGATGATCGCCCCGGTGGGCAGGTCGAAGAGCGCCGAGGCGACGAGGCCGAACAGGTAGCCCAGCGCGCCGACGGCGTAGGCCTTCGCCAGGCGCAGCCGGCGGGCGTTGCGGGTTGCCAGCGCGGGCACGATCAGGCTGGCGAACACCAGGTAGAGGCCCACCATCTGCACCGAGGCCGTCACCGAGAGGCCGAACAGCAGGTAGAAACCGATGCGGCCCAGGCGCGTCGCGCCGGCGCCGAACCAGGCGCCCAGCACCACTGCGCTGAAGATGGCGACGGCGACGAGCTGGCCATGGCTCACCCAGAGGATCTGCCCGACCAGCATGTCCTTGAGATGCTCGCCGGCATGCGGGTTGCCGGCAAGCAGCAGGATTTCCAGCGTCGCGGCGAGCACGAACACGCAGCCGATGATCGCTTCCTGGATCTCGGGCCAGCGCTTCTCGGTCCAGGTGAGCAGCAGCGCGCCGAGCAGCGCGGCCGAGAGCGCGGAGACCTGCACCGCCACGGCGTTCTCCTCATGGCCGAAGAAGGCGGCCGCGATCACGCCCACGCCCGCGATCTGGGCGATGGCGATGTCGATGAACACGATCCCCCGGTTCAGCACCTGGATCCCGAGCGGGACGTGCGTTGCGGTGACGAGCAGGCCCGCGAGCAGCGCGGGAAGCAGGATGCTGAAGTCGAGGGCCGCCATGTCAGTGCCCCGCCTTTTCCAGCCTTGCCAGGGTGTCGTCGAACAGCGAGAACAGGTCCTTCGCCTCCGGCGTGCCGCCCACCGTGTAGGGCAGCACCACCAGCGGCAGGCCGGTGCGCTGCGCCAGCCACTCGGTCGCCTTGGGATCGTTGTAGGCGACGCGCATGACCAGGTCCGCGGGCTCCGCCTTCAGGCGCGCGACCAGCCCGGTCAAGTGACCGGTGCTGGGCGGGATGCCCGGCTTGGGCTCCACGTTCATCACCTCGGTCATGCCCAGCCAGTGCAGCAGGTAGGTGGCGCTCTTGTGGTGGCACACGACCTTCCTGCCCCGCAGGTTCGCGCCCGCCTTCTCCCACCGGGCGATCGCTTGCGCCCAGCGGGCCTGGAAGTCCTTGCCGCGGGCTTCGTAGTAGGCGGCATTGGCAGCGTCGATCTGCTGCAGGCGCCCGGTCACCGCCAGCGCCACCTTCGCCACGTTGTGCGGATCGAGGTGGACGTGCGGATTGCCCGCGGGGTGGATGTCGCCCTCGGCGCGGTCCAGGCGCGCCGGCACCTCGAGCTTGTCGACCAGTTCCGCCGCCGCGAGGAAGCCCGGCTTGCCCGGCTGCACCCTGGCATTGCCCGCGGTCTGCAGCAGCACCGGCAGCCAGCCCGCTTCCAGTTCCGCGCCGGTGCAGATCGCGAGGTCGGCGCCGCGCATGCGCGCGACCAGGCTCGGCCGCGCCTCGATGCGATGCGGGTCCTGCAACGCGTTGGAAGCCTGGTAGACGGACACCTTGTCGCCGCCCAGCTCGGTGGCCAGCGCGGCCCATTCGGGCACGCAGGCGAAGACGTTCAGCGCGGCGTGCGCCGCGACGTGCGCCGCGAGCAGCCCTGCCGCGGCAAGAGTTCCCAGCCATGTTTTCATCGGTTTCTCCTTGTGGTCGGCCGCGGTCAGAACTTGTGTGCGCCGTGCGCGCCCAGGCTCATGACGTACTGCAGGAACACCTGGTTGTCGCCTTCGTCGAAGCGGGCCTCGTCGCGCGAGAACTGCAGGCGCAGGCGCGAGAACTCCGAAGGCGAGTAATCGACCATGGCCGTGGCGCGCCGCGGGTCGTTGGCGGCGAGCAGCGGGAAATCGCCTGCGCCGAGCGCGCCGTTGTCCACCAGCCCGATGTCAACCTTGCCGCTGTCGAGCGCGTCGTAGCGCAGGCCCGCGCGCCAGCGCGGCATGAACTGGTAGGCGCCCTGCACGTACCAGCCCGACTGGCGCGAGCGGTAGCCGTCGGAAAGGTTGGCGCCTGCCGTGTCGAAGGCCAGGCGCCCGTCCTCGCGCCGCTGCATGTACTCGGCCTGGAACTTGAAGTTGCGCTCCACCGGGTTGCCGTTCGGGGCCCACTTCCAGACGAAGTCCACGCCCCACATCCTGCTGTCGCCGGTAAAGGCGTTGGTGACCTCGTTGCCCGGCGAGTCGGTGTCAACGTAGGCGCGATCCTGCGCCCTGGTGGCGCGGTACGAGGCGCCGATGCGGTAGCTGTGGCTCGCGCCGATGTCGTCGCCCAGGTGCGCGAACACCATCGTCGAGTTCAGGCCGTTCGAGTTGCGCCCGGTGCCGGGGAAATTCGCGCCGCGCCCGGCTTCCACGCCGACCTCGGCGAACACGGGCACGGGCGCCAGCCAGCGCGCCTGCACGCCGTCCTCCTTGAGCTGGCCGCCGAGGAACGCCTGGTGCACCAGCGGCGCGTCGACGAAGTCCCAGGCGTGCGCATGGATCTCGTTGAGGTAGCCGAAGCCGGAGAGCATGCGGCCGGCCTTGATCGAGAGCCCGGGCAGGGCGCCGCTGTTCATGACGTAGGCCTCCTCGACCTCGACCTCGTTTTCCGGGGTCGCGGCCAGCACGAAATAGCCGGAGAAGTACGGGTCGATGCTGGCCGAGACCGTCAGTTCGGATTCGCCGAGGTTGAAGCTGCGGTTGCCCGGGCCGATCTCGTCGCCGCCGGGCACGAAGCCGCCGATCCGCCAGGTTTCGGGATCGCGCTGCAGGTGGCTGTACTGGCCGCCCAGGATCAGCGAGATGGCCGGATTGAAGGCGCTGGATGCGGCCGGCGCCGCCGCCGCCGGGGCGGGCGCCTTTTCGGCCGCCTGCAGGCGATTCTCGAGCTGGCGGATGCGGGATTCGTAGCCCTCCTTGAGGGACTTGATCTCCTCGCGGATGGCGCGGATGTCGGCGTCCTCCGCCGCGAAGGCGACGGCGGGCAATGCATACGCAGCGGCCATGGCGGCCGCCACGAAATTCGTGCGCAACATGGAATGTCTCCAGTGAACGGGAACGAACGGACGCGCCGCCGGTCAGCGGCGGGCGTCAAGGCTTCCGGTCAGCGGAGGACGGGCGGGGCGCGGCTCTGGAAGGCGGCAACCGTGGCCGGGCGGAAGGCCCGGACGACCTCGACCGGTTGCGCGAAGTGCAGGGGAAGGGACAGCGGCGCAGCAAGGGTCGCGGGCGCGGCCGCGGACAGCTTCTCGAAGCTGACGCACTTGCCGCAGAGCTGGGCGTGGCCCAGTTGCTCCTTGGGCGGCGGCTCGCCGCCCGCCCGGTGCGAGACCGCGTGCGCATAGGCGGCCTGCTGCGCAAACAGCAGCAGGGCGGCGAGCAGGACAAGGAACAGGCGTTGCGGCTTCATGGATCGGACCCGGGGCGGCGGCCAGTGTAGCGCCGAAGCCGCGCCTCGGCCAAGGCCCCGTCATGCCCCGTTGTGATGCGCTTATCATGGCGCAAGTCCATTTCCCGGAGCCTGCCATGCGCGCCTGCCCCGTCCATTCCCGGCCCCGCCGGGCGTTCCTGCTGCGATCCATTGCCGCCGGCGCGGGCCTGCTCCTGCCGGCTTCGGCCGGTGCGGGCGAACTGCGCGAGGCGCAGGGCAGCGTCGCCATCAACGGCCGGGCGGCGGTCCGCGGCGCGACCGTCAGGCCGCTCGATGTCGTCACCACCGGCGCAGGCGGCAGCGCCGTCGTGATCATGAGCCGGGACGTGCTGCTGTTGCGGCCCTCGACCGAGCTGGAGATCCTCGGCAAGGCGAAGTCCGCGGTGCTCACGGGACTGCGCATGCTCACCGGCGGCGTGCTCGGGGTCTTCGGCAAGGGCCGGGAGCGGCAGCTGCTCACCGCGACCGCGACCATCGGCATCCGGGGCACCGGCGTCTACCTCGAGGCCTCGCCGGAGCAGACCTACGTGTGCACCTGCTACGGGGAAGTCGTGATCGAGGACCAGCATCGCAGCGAGAAGCGCCTGGTGCTTGCCGGCTACCACACGCCCAACGTCGTCTACGCGCAGATGAAGGACGGGACGATGATGCAAAAGGCGCAATTCGCCAACCACACCGATGCGGAGCTCATCCGGCTGGAGAAGCTCGTCGGGCGAAGGCCGGGGTTTGTGAAACCGTGACGGGCGTGACGACGTGACGGCGTGACGATCGTGACTATCGTAACGACGTGACGATCGTGACTGTCGTAACGACGTAATCCCGAAAAGCGCCAAGGCATTTCCGGCAGTCACGCCGTCACGCCGTCACGTCGTCACGACAGTCACGACAGTCACGGCAGTCACGCCGTCACGATCGTCACGTCGTCACGGCCGTTCCTGCCGTCACGGCCTCAATCGTCGTCCAGCGATTTCGGCAGGTGGGCGACGTCGCCCCAGGTTTCCACCGCCCAGCGCCGGCCGTCGTGGCAGAGGATGTTGATGGACGCGTTGTAGATCGGGAAGTCGCGTTTTGCCGCCGGCGCCATGCCGGTCGCGTGCCGGTATGCGACGTCCAGCAGTCCGCCGTGCGTGACGATGAGCACCTGTCCGCCGGCGTGCCGCGCCACGGTTTCCTCGATGAAGGCCACCGTGCGGCGCGCGAATTCGGCGAGGCTTTCGCCGCCTTCGAGCGCGGCCTGCGGATCGCGGGATTTCCAGGCCGTCCAGGCCGCCGGCTGGGTCGAGGGCCCCGTATCGCCGTCCAGCCCCTGCAACACGCCGAGGTGGCGCTCGCGCAGGCGCGGCTCGCGCACGATGCGGGCAGCATCGGCAACCGCGGGCAGCGCGGTCCGGTAGGCGCGCTGCAGGTCGCTCGAGTAGACGGCGTCGAAGGTTTCCCCGCGCAGGCGCTCGCCGGTGGCCTCTGCCTGCGCGAGGCCGAGGGCGTTCAGCGGCGTGTCGGTGTGGCCCTGGATGCGGCCGGCCACGTTCCAGTCGGTTTCGCCGTGGCGGACGAGGAAGAGTCGGGTGTTCGGCATGGGTTCGCGATTCTACGCGAACCGCCTTTCACTCCGGCCAGTCGAGGGACGTTTGCGCCAGCAGTTCGTTGCCGGCGAACAGCTTGAGCGTGATCCGGTAACGGTCGTTCGCGCCGCCGCCCAGCGAGATCGTCGACAGCACGACAGGATCGCAACAGGCGAGCTTGCGCAGGCCGGCCTGGCGGGTGGTCGAGCTGCCGCTGCCCGCGGTCTTGTCGGCGCTCAATTCATAGCGGAGCTGCGGTACCGGACCGCCCCTGGCGAAGGCCTGGACGACGACCTTGCCGTCCGCGGGTGCGGCTTCCAGCCAGACCTCCACCGGCGAAGCGCTTCGTGCATTGGCCATGGTCAGCATCCCCAGGAACAGACAAAGCCCCGCCCGCAGGCACTTCATTCGTCCATCCTCGAGGGTTCCCCCCCGGTGCACAGCAGGCCCTTGAGGTACTCGCCTTCCGGGAAAGCGAGGGAAACGGGATGGTCGGGCGTGGCGTGGAACTGCTCGACGACGCGGGCGTCGACGCCGGCATCGAGCGCTGCGCCCGCGACGATCTTGCGGAACAGGTCCGCGGACACGCCGCCCGAGCACGAGAACGTGGCGAGCAGCCCGCCCGGGCGCAGCAGCTTGAAGCCGAGCAGGTTGATGTCCTTGTAGCCGCGCGCGGCCCGCTCCGCGGCCGCGGCCGTGGGCGCGAACTTGGGCGGGTCGAGGATGATCAGGTCGAAGGTCCTGCCCTGGTCGCGGAATTTACGCAGGCACTGGAACACATCGGCGTCCAGCCACTCGCAGCGATCCGCCGGCAGGCCGTTGAGCGCCACGTGGGCGCGCCCCTGTTCCAGCGCCGGCCCGGAGGAATCGACGGAGGCCACCGACCGCGCGCCGTGCGCCAGCGCCTGCAGCGTGAAGCCCCCGGTGTAGCTGAAGCAGTTGAGCACGTCCCGGTCCCCGCACAGCGAGCCGACGCGTATGCGGTTGTCGCGCTGGTCGAGGTAAAAACCCGTCTTGTGGCCGGTCGCGACGTCCACGTTCAGGCGCACGCTGTTCTCCTCGATCCCGACCACCGGCGAATCGAGCGTCCCCGCGAGGAGCCCGGTGCGGGATGCCAGGCCTTCGAGCGCCATCACGTCGGCGTCGGAGCGCTCGTAGATCGCGCGCGCGCCGGTGAGCTCGCGCAGGGCCGCGACGATCGCTTCGCGCCAGCGCTCGCAGCCCGCGCTCGACAACTGGACCACCAGGACGTCCGCGTAGCGGTCGACGATGAGCCCGGGCAGGCCGTCCGACTCGCCATGCACCAGGCGTTCCGCTTCGCGCGGCCCCCGCGGGCAGAGGCGGCGGCGCAGCTCGATGGCCTGGTGCAGGCGCCCGCGAAAGAAAGCGGCGTCGATGCGCGCGTCCTCTTCGAAAGTCCAGACGCGCGCGCGGATGTTGGCTTCGGGATTCCACGCCGCGAGCGCCAGGCACCGCCCGTCCGCCGCGACGACCCGCACCGTGTCGCCCGCCGCCGGCGCGCCCTCCACGCGCGCGACCGCCCCGGAGAACACCCAGGGATGGCGGCGCAGCAGGGACTTCTCCTTGCCGGGCTTGAGCGTGATCTTGTTCAAGGCACTTGCCACGGAGGACACGGAGCGCACGGAGAAAGAACAAACAGAAACCGGATCAGGGACAAGCGGCGTCCATTGGCATGCGCCGGATGATCCCCTTGCCGTTCATGATCTGCCCTGTGCGCCCTGTGTCCTCGGCGGCTCATGTCTTTGCCTTGCGCTTGGCGCGCGGGTGGGCCTGGTCGTAGACCTTGGCCAGGTACTGGAAGTCCAGGTGCGTGTACACCTGCGTGGTGGAAATGCTGGCGTGGCCGAGCATCTCCTGCACCGCCCGCAGGTCGCCGCTCGACTGCAGCACGTGGGAGGCGAAGGAGTGGCGCAGCATGTGGGGATGCACGTGCATGGGCAGGCCCTGGCGCGCGGCCCAGGCCCGCAGGCGCGACTGCACCGCGCGCGGGCTGATCGCCCTGCCGCGGCGATTGACGAACAGCGCGTCCTCGGCGGGCGCCGCCATCGTGGCGCGCACGGGGAGCCAGGCTTCGATCGCCTTGAGGGCGTGCTCGCCGACCGGCACGACGCGGGTCTTCGCGCCCTTGCCGACCACGCGGACCGTGGCATCCCGCAGGTCGACGTCCGCGGGCTTGAGGCTGGTGAGCTCCGACAGGCGCAAGCCCGAGGAATAGAACAGCTCGAGCATGGCGCGGTCGCGCACGGTCTCCGGCTCGTCGCCCTCGATGGCCACCAGCTTCGTGGCCTCGTCGGGCGACAGCGCCTTGGGCAGGGTGCGCGGCGACTTGGGCGCGCGCACGCCGGCGCAGGGATTGCGCTCGAAGCCGTGGTCGCGGGCGAGGTAGGCAAAGAAGGCGCGCCAGGCGGACAGCAGCCGGGCAAGGGAGCGGCCGCCCAGGCCGCGCGCATGCAGCTGCGCCACGAAGCGGCGGATCTGGTGGACCTGCAGCGCCTGCAGCGGCGTGTCGCCGGCCAGTTCCAGCAGCAGGCGCGCGTCGCGGCCGTAGCCGAGGACGGTGTTCGGGGACAGGCGCCGCTCCTGCTCGAGTTGCGCGAGAAAGCCTTGCAGCCAGGGATGGGGTGCCTGCGCGGCTTCGCCTTCCCCGGCCATGTCGCTAGAGGTAGCGCACGATCGCCGTGCTGACCAGCTCGCCCAGGCGCTTGAGGTACAGCGTGCCCATCTCGGGGTAGAAGCGCTGGAGGTCCTCGCTCGCCAGGGCGATCAGGCCGAAGGCCTTGCCGTCGCGCAGGGGGATGTAGGCGAAGGACTTGAGCACCGCCTCGTCCGCGCCGAACCAGCCGCCGGTCTCGAACATCGCCTTGCCGCCGCAATAGGGGTGGGCGAGGCTTTCGGCGAAGACCTTCACCTCCTGGCTCGCCGGCCCGAATTCCGGCATCGGGGCGTGGTCCCATTCGCTCCACAGCCGCAGCGTGACGTGCGGGACCGCGAAATCCTCGCGCAGGTTGAAGTACAGCGCCTTGAGCAGGGCCTCGAGGCTCGACGCCCGCATCAGCTCCAGCGCCACGCGGTGCACCTTCTCCCCGATGGCGTCGTTCTCCTCGCCGAACTCGACCAGCTCGCGCAGCTTGGACTCCAGGATCTTGTTCTTCTCGCGCAGGCTGATGATCTGCCGTTCCGACAGCGGGATGGCGCGCCCGCCGTGCGGGTGCGGGATGTTGATGCCCGCCATCATGTCGGCGTGCTGCTCGAAGAACTCCGGGTGGTCCTGCAGGTAGCGGGCGACGTCTTCCGATCTCATGGCTTTCCCTTTACTCCTGTAATTCGATCTCGCCTTCGAACACGGACAGCGCGGGCCCGGTCATCCACACGGGCTGTCCCTCGCCCGCCCACGCGATCTCGAGCTCGCCGCCGCGGGTGGCGACCTTCACGGGCGAATCCAGCAGGCCGGCGGCGATGCCGGTGACGACCGCGGCGCACGCGCCCGTACCGCAGGCCAGGGTCTCGCCGGCGCCGCGCTCGAACACCCGCAGGCGGATGGCGTGCCGGTCGACGACCTGCATGTAGCCGGCGTTGACGCCTTCGGGAAAGCGCCCGTGGCGTTCGACCAGTGGACCCTGGGCGAGCACGGGCGCGGCCTCGACGTCGGCGACGACCTGCACCGCGTGCGGATTGCCCATCGAGACCGCGAAGATCTCCACCTGACGTCCGTCGACGTCGATCCGGTAGCCCGGCGCGCGCGCCGGGGCGTCGAAGGGAATCTGGCGGGGCTCGAACGCCGGGGCGCCCATGTTCACCGTGACCCGGCCATCGCGTTCCAGGCGCGGCTCGATGATCCCGGACCGGGTCTCGACCCGGAGGGCGGCCTTGTCGGAGAGCTTCTTGTCGTGCACGAAGCGCACGAAGCAGCGGGCGCCGTTGCCGCACTGGCTGACCTCGCCGCCGTCGGCGTTGAAGATGCGGTAGTAGAAGTCGGTGTCCGGCGTGCGTGCGGGCTCGACCACCAGCATCTGGTCGAAGCCGACGCCGAAATGGCGGTCGGCGAGGCGCCGGATGGCCTGCGCGCCGAGGCTGAGCCGGGCGCGGGTGGCGTCGACGACGACGAAGTCGTTGCCGGCGCCTTGCATCTTGGTGAACTTCAGGCGCATCGGGTCGGGGGCGGCAGCCGGGCGCATCCTGGCGGGGCGGGAATCGTCATCGCCGCCATTCTAGCGCCCCGCCGCCGGGGGGGAAGGAAGGACGCCGGCGCAGATGCCGTTCAAGTCGGTCCAGAGGCAGCGGTCCATCACCACCTGCATGCCGGCCGCGCGGGCGCGCAGCGCCGCCGGCTCGTTGACGATGCCGAGCTGGATCCAGAGGCGCTTCGCCCCGGCCGCAAGGCAATCGTCGACCACCGCGTCGATCTCGCGGGCGTTGCGGAACACGTCCACCAGGTCCACCGGTTCCCCGATGTCCGCCAGGCGCGCGTAGGCGCGCTCACCGAGGACCTCCCGCACCAGGGGCCGGACCGGGATGATGCGATAGCCGCGCGACTGCAGGGCCCGCGCGATGCGGTGGCTGGGCCGTGACGGCTGCGGTGACAGGCCCACGACGGCGATGGTCTTCACCTGCGACAGCAGGTCGCAGATCGCGGCGGGTTCGGGATTGGCGAACATCAGTAGAAGCGCGCCTCGCCGGGCGGGCGGGTCTTGAAGCGCTTGTGCACCCAGTAGTACTGCTCCGGCGTTTCGCGCACCCGCGCCTCGATGAAGGCGTTCATGCGCCGGGTGTCCGCGACCACGTCGTGCGTGGGGAAATCGTCCCAGGGCGGGTAGAAGCGCACCTCGTAGCCCTGCGCGCCCGGCAGCTGGCGGGTGACGAAGGGAACGACCCGGGCGCCGGTGAGTTTCGCCAGGCGCGAGAGCCCGGGAATGGTCGCGGCCTGCACGCCGAAAAAGGGCACGAAAATCGAATCCCCGGGGCCGAAATCCATGTCGGGGAGGTAGAACAGCGACCAGCCTTCGCGCATGGCGCGTACCACCGGGCGGATGCCGTCCAGGCGCGACAGCAGCCGGTTGCGGCCGAAGCGGGTGCGCGCCTTGCGCAGCAGCGCATCGAGCACCGCGTTCTTCTGCGTCGAGTAGAGGGTGGCCATGCTGTACTCGCCCGACATGCGGATGGCGCCCATGTCGACCCCGACGAAATGCAGCGCGAGCACGATGACCTGCCCCTGCCCCTGCGCCGCGCCCGCCAGGTAGTGCTCGTCACGCACGCGCACGATGCGGCGAATGCGCGCCTGCGAGGACCACCAGCCGATGCCCTGCTCGAGGATGGCGCGCCCGAGCGCCTGGAAATGGGCGCGCGCGAGGGCGCGCCGTTCGCCTTCGGAACGCTCGGGAAAGCACAGCCGCAGGTTGGTCAGCACGACCTCGCGGCGCTCACGCGCCGCCGCGTACAGCAGCAGGCCGAGCCCGCGGCCGACCGCGACGAGCAGCGGGAAGGGCAGCAGGCGCAGCAGCCAGACGAGGCCGATGGCGAGCCGCGTCACGCCGCCGCCTTGCCGTCCGTGTCCGGCGGGGGCGCGCCGGCCGGCACCTTGTAGCGGTTGTAGGCCCAGAGGTATTGCTCGGGCGCGCGCGCGACCATGCGCTCGACGGCGGCGTTGAGCGCGCGCACGCCTTCCGGTCCGCGCAGGTCACCCGTCACTTCCTCCGCCTCGAAGGCATAGCCGGCGCCGCGGGGCAGGCGCCGGGCAAAGGTCATGATGACGGCCGCCCCGGTCGATTCGACCAGCCGCCCGACGAGGGTCATGGTGTAGGCGGGCCGGCCGAAGAAGTCGGCCCAGGCGCCGTCGCCCATGCTGGGCGCCTGGTCGGGCAGGATGCCGATGGAGTCGCCGCGCTTGAGCGCCTTGAGGAGCAGCCGCACGCCCTGGAGGCTGGTGGGGGCGAGGGAGACGCGGTCGCTGCGCCGGCCGGCCTCGATGAGCGGCTGCAGCGCCTTCACCTTCGGCGGGCGGTACAGCACGGTGAGGGGCCGGTGCTTCGACACGCAGATCGCCGCCATGTCGGGGCAGCCCAGGTGCGGGGTGAGATAGATGATGCCGCGGCCGCGCGCCGCCGCCCGCTCGATCAATGGCGTCGACGCGTCGGAGACGACGAGCGCGGCGGCCCTGTCCTTGGGCAGGAACCAGACCGGGACGAGCTCGAGCGCGCCCTTGCCCGAGGCGGCGATGTTCTGCCTGAGCAGGCGCTCGAACCCGGCTTCGTCTTGCCAGAGGCGGCTGCGGAGCAGGTTTTCCCGCAGGCGCGCGGAGTAGGTCGGGGAGGCGAGATAGGTGATCCAGCCGACGGCGCTCCCGGCGGCGTGGATCCAGGCAAGCGGCAGTCTGGCGAGCAGCCGCAGCAGCCCTATGAACATGAACTTGTTCGGTTTTCCGTTTTGTTCTTTTGGCGGGATTTTGCTATCCTGACCGGCCCTCCCGAATCCTTGCAGAGTCTCCGAATGAGCGATTTCCTCTTCACCTCAGAGTCGGTTTCCGAAGGCCACCCCGACAAGGTCGCGGACCAGATTTCCGATGCCGTACTTGACGCTATCTTAACCCAGGACAAGTACGCCCGAGTCGCGGCGGAGACCCTGGTGAACACCGGCCTGGTCGTCATGGCCGGGGAAATCACCACCAACGCGGTGGTGGACTTCCAGCAGGTCGCGCGCGACACCATCAAGCGCATCGGCTACGACAACACCGACTACGGCATCGACTACAAGGGCTGCGCGGTGCTCGTGGCCTACGACAAGCAGTCGCCCGACATCGCCCAGGGCGTGAACAAGGCCCACGACGATCCGCTCAACCAGGGCGCCGGCGACCAGGGCCTGATGTTCGGCTACGCCTGCGACGAGACGCCGGTGCTCATGCCGCTGGCCATCCACCTCGCGCACCGCCTCGTGGAGCGCCAGTCGGACCTGCGCCGCGACGGGCGCCTGCCCTGGCTGCGGCCGGACGCCAAGTCCCAGGTCACCATCCGCTACGTCAACGGCAAGCCGGATTCGATCGACACCGTGGTGCTGTCCACCCAGCACGCGCCCGACGTCTCCCTGGAGAAGATCCGCGAGGCCGTGGTCGAGGAGATCGTCAAGCCGGTGCTGCCGAAGAACCTCGTCAAGGGCGAGGTCAAGTACCTGGTGAACCCGACCGGCCGCTTCGTCGTCGGCGGCCCGCAGGGCGACTGCGGCCTTACCGGGCGCAAGATCATCGTGGACACCTACGGCGGTGCGGCCCCGCACGGCGGCGGCGCATTCTCCGGCAAGGATCCCTCGAAGGTCGACCGCTCCGCGGCCTATGCGGCGCGCTACGTCGCCAAGAACATCGTGGCCGCCGGGCTCGCGTCCCGGTGCCAGATCCAGGTGTCCTACGCGATCGGCGTGGCGCGGCCCACCAGCGTGATGGTCACCACCTTCGGCACCGGCAGGATTTCCGACGAGAAGATCGCGCAACTGGTGCAGAAGCACTTCGACCTGCGCCCGAAGGGCATCGTCGCCATGCTCGACCTGCTGCGCCCGATCTACGAGAAGACGGCCGCCTACGGCCACTTCGGCCGCGACGAGCCGGAATTCACCTGGGAAGCGATCGACAAGGTGGAGGCCCTGAAGGCCGACGCGGGGCTGAAGCAGACGGCCGCCGCCTAGGCCGGCGCGGCCTGCCCTACCCAGGGCGGGCGGCCCCGCCTATAATGCTCGTCCGCTGAGGGGCGCTGCGACCTTCCCGTAAGGCCAGGCTCAGCAAGGAACTCCAACGGCGCTCACAAATCCCTCAACCGGTTTGTGAGCGCCGTTTGCTTTTGTGCGCTCCGTTTTGCAAAGGAGAGTTCGATGTCCGCCGTCCTGAACCCGAAGAAGTCCGGCGATTTCCACGTCGCCGACCTGGGCCTCGCCGACTGGGGCCGCAAGGAAATCCGCATCGCCGAGACCGAGATGCCCGGCCTCATGGCGATCCGCGAGGAATACGCCGCCACCCAGCCGCTGCGCGGTGCGCGCATCACCGGCTCGCTGCACATGACCATCCAGACCGCGGTGCTGATCGAGACCCTGCAGGCCCTCGGCGCCCAGGTGCGCTGGGCGTCGTGCAACATCTTCTCGACCCAGGACCATGCGGCCGCGGCCATCGCGGCGACCGGCACGCCGGTGTTTGCGGTCAAGGGCGAGACCCTCGACGAGTACTGGGAGTACACCCACCGCATCTTCGAGTGGCCGGACGGCGGCTACTCCAACATGATCCTCGACGACGGCGGCGACGCGACCCTGCTGCTGCACCTGGGCGCCCGCGCCGAGAAGGACGCCTCGCTGATCGCCAGGCCGGCGAGCGAGGAGGAAACGTCGCTGTTCGCCGCCATCAAGGCCAAGCTGGCGAAGGATCCAAAGTGGTATTCGACGCGCCTCGACCACGTGAAGGGCGTGACCGAGGAGACCACCACCGGCGTGCACCGGCTCTACCAGATGGCCAAGGACGGCATGCTCAAGTTCCCGGCGATCAACGTGAACGACTCGGTGACCAAGTCCAAGTTCGACAACCTCTACGGCTGCCGCGAGTCGCTGGTGGATGGCATCAAGCGCGCCACCGACGTGATGGTGGCGGGCAAGGTGGCGGTGGTATGCGGCTACGGCGACGTCGGCAAGGGCTCGGCCCAGGCGCTGCGCGCGCTGTCGGCCCAGGTGTGGATCACCGAGATCGACCCGATCTGCGCGCTGCAGGCGGCGATGGAAGGCTATCGCGTCGTGACCATGGACTACGCCGCGGACAAGGCGGACATCTTCGTGACGGCCACGGGCAACTTCCACGTGATCACCCACGACCACATGAGGAAGATGAAGGACCAGGCCATCGTCTGCAACATCGGCCACTTCGACAACGAGATCGACATTGCCTCGCTGTCGAAATACACGTGGGAGGAGATCAAGCCCCAGGTCGACCACGTCATCTTCCCCGACGGCAGGCGCATCATCATCCTCGCCAGGGGCCGCCTGGTGAACCTCGGCTGCGCCACCGGCCACCCGAGCTACGTGATGTCCTCGTCGTTCGCCAACCAGACCATCGCCCAGATCGAGCTCTACAGCAATCCGGAGAAGTACCCGGTCGGCGTCTACACGCTGCCCAAGCACCTGGACGAGAAGGTGGCGCGCCTGCAGCTGAAGAAGCTCAACGCGCAGCTTACCGAGCTCACCGACGTGCAGGCGCGCTACATCGGCGTGGACAAGGCGGGGCCTTACAAGGCGGAGCACTATCGTTACTGATGTGACGAGTGACGGGTGACCCGTGACGAGCAATACCCCGGCGGCGAGACCACCTCGCCGCCATCACGATCTCGTGGCATGGCAACGGGCTATCGAACTCGTCAAGATCATCTATCGTCTCACCGAAGCCCTGCCGGAGGTCGAGAAGTTCGGCCTTACGGCGCAGATGCGGCGGGCGGCAATTTCGGTGCCATCGAACATCGCGGAAGGCGCGGCCAGGCGCAGCAGCAAGGAGTTCGTGCAAAGCCTGTATGTGGCGCGCGGCTCCCTGGCCGAGAATGAAACGCAACTGATGCTGTGCCGCGAACTCGGATACGTCAAGGATGCGGCATTGGCGGAGCAGGCCCTGGCGGACGTACTCGCGTTGCTGAGCGGGTTGATTCGATCCCTGCAGTCCAAGACGAAGTAGAAGAAGAACATGTCACCCGTCACTCGTCACTCGTCACAGGCATTCAGCTTCGAGTTCTTCCCCCCGAAAACCGCGGAGGGACGCGAGAAGCTGCGGGCGACCTGGCAGCAGCTCGCGCAGCTCAAGCCGCGCTTTTTCTCGGTGACTTTCGGGGCGGGCGGCTCGACCCGGCAGGGAACGCTGGACACGGTGATGGAGATCCGCGCCGCGGGCCACCACGCCGCGCCCCACATCTCCTGCGTGGCGAGCAGCAAGGCGGAGATCGCCGCCATCCTCGCGAAGTATCGGGACAACGGCATCCGGCATCTCGTCGCGCTGCGCGGCGACCTGCCTTCCGGGCTGGCCGCCAGCGGCGAGTTCCGGTACGCCAACGAACTGGTGGCCTACATCCGGGAATCGACCGGGGACTGGTTCCACATCGAGGTGGCCTGCTACCCGGAATTCCATCCGCAGACGCGCAATGCCGCCGACGAGGTCCGCAACTTCAAGCGCAAGGTCGACGCCGGCGCGAACTCCGCGATCACGCAGTACTTCTACAATGCCGATGCCTATTTCCGCTTCGTCGACGAATGCCACGCGGCCGGCATCGCGGTGCCGATCGTGCCCGGCATCATGCCGATCGGCAATTTCTCGCAGCTCGCGCGCTTCTCGGATGCCTGCGGCGCCGAGATCCCGCGCTGGATGCGCACCCGGCTCGAGGGTTTTCGCGACGACACCGCCTCGATCCGCGCCTTCGGCCTGGATGTCGTGACCGCCCTGTGCGACAAGCTCCTCGCCGCCGGCGCGCCGGGGCTGCACTTCTACACCCTCAACCAGGCGGGGGCCACCAGCGCGATATGGAATCGCCTCGGGCTTCAGGAAGGTGAAAGGTGAAAGGTGAAAGGTAAAAGTGGGGCCTTGTCGGAGGCCGCAAGGCGTTTGCCTTTACTTTCCCCTTTGACCTTTCCCCTTTCCGTTCTCCCTTTTACCTTTTCCCTGCAATTTCGTAGACTTCGCGCGTGCCGCGCCTCGCCCGCCATTCGCTCGTCATCCTGTTCGCCGCCGTCGTCGCGGCGGCCGCGCTCGAACTGCTCGCGCTCGACTGGCTGCAGGGCCCCGAGGCGCGGTTTTCCGACCGTTTCGTCGCCGCCAACGCCGGCAAGCTGCGGCCCGATCCCGACGTGGTGGTGGTCGCCGCGGACGAACCGAGCCTGCAGCGCATGGCGGAACTGGCCGGCCGCTGGCCCTGGCCGCGCTCGGTGCACGGCGAGCTGGTCGAGGGCCTCCTGGCGCAAAAGCCGCGCGCCATCGTGTTCGACATCATGTTCTTCGAGCCGGACATCTTCCGCCTCGATGCGGACGAGATGTTCAACCAGTCCGTTGCCGGGCACCCCAACATCTACTTCCCGGCCGCGCGCCAGGACGCCTCCGGCGACCCTTACGGGGTGCGCATCGACGAGATCCAGGCGGCCCTGGGGGCTTTTGCCGGACCCGGCGCCGACAAGGACGCCACCCTGAACGTCAGCCTGCCGCGGGCGCTCGCCCCGGAAAGCTGGCACCTGGGCACCATCAATTTCCTCGCCGATCCGGACGGCATCGGCCGCCGCTACCACGTCTACCAGGAGGCCTACGGCTGGAAGATCCCGTCGCTGCCCGCCCGGGTGGCGCAGGACCTGGGGATGGCCGTGCCGGACACCGGTTCCATCCTGCTGAGCTGGCCGGGCGGCAAGGCCGGCCGGCCGCACGTGTCCTATGCGGACCTCTACGAGGACTTCGGCAGGCAAAAGCGCACGCGCGATCCGCAGGAGTTCAAGGACAAGATCGTGGTCATCGGCGTCACCGCCACCGGGCTGCACGACATCCGGCCCACGGCGGTCAGGGACAACTACGACGGCGTCGACATCCTGGCCGGCGCGATCGACAACCTCAAGAACGCCAACTACCTGCGCGCCGCCCCGACCGCCTGGCCGCTCGCGGTCGCGCTGGTCCTGCTCGTGCTGCTGTTCGCCGCCTTCCGGCTCCGCGTGAACACCCTGCCGGTCGGCGGCGCGCTGGCGCTGGCGACGATCGCGCTGCTGGCAGCCGAGTACGTGGCCGCGGGCCACCTGAGGTCGCTGCCCGTCCTGCGCCCGCTGGCGTTCGCCTGGGCCTTCTATTTCCTCGCCGCCCTGCAGGAGTACCTGCGCGAGCGGCGCGAACGGGAGCACGCGGTGCGCGAGTTCTCGCGCTTCGTCAACCCGCACGTGGTCAGGGAGCTGGTGGCCCACGGCGGCCTGTCCCGCCAGGGCGAGAGCCGGCAGATCACCGTGCTGTTCTCCGACATCCGCGGCTTCACCACGCTGTCGGAGTCGCGCACCCCGCAGCAGGTGGTGGAGCTGCTCAACGGCTACTTCGGGCGCCAGGTCGGCGTGATCTTCCGCAACAACGGTGCCCTGGACAAGTTCATCGGCGACGCGATCATGGCGATCTGGGGCGCGCCCCTGGATGACGCGAAGCACGCCGAGCATGCCATCGAGTGCGCGCTGCAGATGTCGGAAACGCTCGAGGCGTTCAAGGCCGACTTCGGCGCGGCCGCGGATGGCCTGGACGTGGGCATCGGCATCCATTCCGGCCCGGCGGTGGTCGGCCTCATCGGCTCCGAGCAGCGCCGCGAGTACACGGCGATCGGCGACACGGTGAACCTGGCAAGCCGCATCGAGGGCCTGACCAAGGGCGTGGCCCGGGTGCTCGTGTCGGAGGACACCATGAAGCTGTGCCCCGATGCCTTTGACTTTGAAGCGCGCGGACTCTATAAAGTGAAGGGCAGGACGCAGGAAGTGCAGTTGTTCGAACCGAAAAGGAAGACCGCATGAACGCGGCAAAAACCCTCCCCGGATGGCTGCTGGCCATCTTTCTCCTCGCCCTCCCGGCGGCACATGCCGCCGAAACCGGCTACACCCTGCGCGCGACCGAGGTGAAGGACAAGCCTTTCACCGACGCCACGACGGTGGCCACCCTCCCTGAAAAGACCGTCGTCGAGATCGTCACCCGCCAGGGCGGCTGGATGCAGGTCAAGGCCAGGGATGCGAAGGCGGGCTGGGTGCGGCTGCTGTCCGTGCGCCTGGGCAGCCCGGACGCCAGGCCGCAAACCGGGGGCAACCTGCTCTCCGCCATCGGCGTGGGCGCCCGGCCGCGGACCACGTCCAACGCGACGGTGACCACCGGGGTGCGCGGCTTCTCCGAGGAGGACCTTGCCAATGCCAAGCCCAACCCGGCCGAGGTCGAGAAAATGAAGGGTTACTCGGTGACGGCAGACGCGGCGGGCGAGTTCGCGCGGGCGGGCAAGCTCACCGCCCAGGACGCGGCCTACTTCGACGAGAACGGCAAGCCCGTGAAGGGGAAGAAATGAGCGCGCGCCGCATCGCCCTGGTCCTCGCATGCGCCGGCGTGGCCACCCTCACCGCCTGCCAGTCCGGCGGCGGCTTCAACGTCAACAACATCGACCTCTCCGCCATCGCGAAGAACGTCGGCAACCTCAAGGAGGTCAAGGAGCCGGAGGAGATCCAGATCGGCGGCAGCATGGCCGAAACGCTGCTGGGCGCCTCCCCCCTGCTCGACGACGCCGAGCTGCAGACCTATGTCAACGACGTGGGCATGTGGGTGGCGCAGCAGTCGGAGCGCCCCGGCCTGCCCTGGCGCTTCGGCGTCAACAGCTCGGACCACATCAATGCCTTCGCGGCGCCGGGCGGCTACATCATCGTCACCAAGGGGATGATGAAGCAGTTGCGCAACGAAGCGGAGTTGGCGGGCGTGCTGGGCCACGAGATCTCGCACGTCACGAAAAAGCACCACCTCAACGCCTTGCGCAAGGGCGCGCTGGTGAACCTGCTGGGCGAGGGGCTCGCCGCCTCGTCCGACAAGCACTCGGAGCTGGTGCGCCAGCTCGCGGGACCCACCAAGGAGTTGTACGCACGCGGCCTCGACAAGAGCGACGAGTTCGAGGCCGACCGCGTCGGGGTCGTGCTCGCGGCGCGCGCCGGCTACGACCCGTACGGGCTGCCGGCGGTGCTGACCACGCTGGCGACCGCCGATCCCAAGGACAACTTCCTGTCCCTGCTCTACAAGACCCACCCCTTGCCGCAGGCGCGCCTGGACAAGCTGACCCCGGGCATGGCCACGCTGGACAACCTCAAGGCGACGCAGAACGCGGACCGCTTCCAGAAGCTCACCAGGAAGCTGAAGGTCGCGTCCAACTGAGCCGGCCGCGCGCATGGGAAAACGGACCTTCCTGGCTGTTTTCCTGATTGCGCTGGCGGCCCTGCCCGCCATGGCGGCGCAAACCGGCTTCGCGGCCCGCGCCGCCGACCTCCTCGAACGTCCCGCCGCATCGGCCCGTGCCACGGGCAAGCTCACGAAAAAGCAGCCGCTGCAGGTGCTGGCCCGCGAGGGCAGCTGGGTCCGCGTCGGCGCCGGGCCGGCCAGCGGCTGGGTGCGGCTCATGGACGTACGCCTCGACCCGCCGCCGGGGAAACTGCCGCCGCTCAATCGCGCGAAAGCCGCGAAGGATAACGGCGTGCGCGGCTTTTCCGAGGAAGAGCTGCTGGCCGGCACGCCGGGCGCTTCCGAGATCGACAAGCTGGGCAGGTACGCCGTCGCGGCGAAGGACGCCAGCGGCTATGCGCGCGCCGCGGGCCTCAAGGCGCGCGCGCTCGATTACCTCGACCCCGCGGACGTCCTGGCGCCCGACCGGCTGCCGGACGACTTCTTCGATGAATAGGCGCGCCGTCCTTTGCTGCGCCCTGGCGTTGCTCACCTCGGGCTGCGGGGTGTCGCGCGGCCCCTCGGAAGCGCAGATGCGCCAGCAGCAGGAGTTCATCAACGAGCGCATGCGCCAGGCGAACGAGATGATGGAATCCTCGATGCGCCAGGCGAGCGAGGGCATGGCCGCTGCGCAGGCGAGATCCGACGCCTACGCCGCCATGACCCCGGAAGAACAGGCCGCCCAGCTCAAGCAGGCGCGCGAGGAAATGCGCGCGCAGCGCGAGCAGGAAGAGGCAATGCAGCGCGAGCTGCGCAAGGACCCGCGGATGGCCAGGGTGCTGGACGACGCGGACCGGGAGCAGCGCGAGGAGATGCGCCGCAACCCGTCCGGCGTGCACTCGCAGTTCGAGTTGAGCGACCCGGATGAGGCGGCGCTCGGCCTGGAGATGGTGCCGGCGCTGCTCGGCCAGCAGAAGCTGCTCGACGACCCGGCGCTGCAGCAGTACGTCAACCGGGTCGGGCTGTGGATCGCGCTGCAATCGGAAAGGCCCTCGCTGCCCTGGCGGTTCGCCGTGATCGACAGCGATGCCGTGAACGCCTTTGCCATCCCCGGCGGCTACGTTTTCATCACGCGCGGCATGCTGGCGCTGCTCGGCAGCGAATCGGAGCTGGCCGGCGTGCTCGGCCACGAGATCTCCCACGTGGTGCGCAAGCACCACCTGCGCTGGGTGTACCAGAACAAGGACATGCAGGCCTCGATGAAGACCGCCCGCGAGCAGACGCGCCGCTCGAGTTCGGCGATCGCGCCCTACCTGGAAAGCGTCGAGCGCCTCATGCAGCAGCAGCAGGCGATGATGCAGTCGGGCGCGCTGCGCGCGGGCATCGGCCAGAGCGAGGAGATCCAGGCCGACAGCGACGGCGCCACGCTGGCCTGGCGCGCGGGTTACGACAGCTACGGCATGGTGGTCGCCCTGCAGCGCTTCGAGGCCTGGCAGCGGCCGCGCTATGCCGCGCTCCAGGGCGAGCTGCGCGACCATCCCGAGCCGGTGCAGCGGTTGAAGATGCTGGATGTGGCCCTGCGCACGCGCGCGGAGCAGGAGCTGGTTGGCGATGCGGGTGAAGAACGTTATCTCAAGGCGACGCGAGGCCTGCGGGATCGGAAGAGTTGATGCACCCCATTGCGCTGGGGAAGTGCGGACCTGCCGGGTTTGGCGGTTTGGTTAATACTGGACGTATGTACGGCA
>DASZQJ010000002.1:0-50012 GCA_035549715.1 Burkholderiales bacterium | reverse complement strand
GCACCGAGCGCCGGCTGATCGAGGAATACAGGGCTTCGATCGACCAGGCGCTGGCGGGCCTCACCCGGGACAACCTGCCCCTGGTCCTCGACCTCGCGACCCTGCCCGAGCACATCCGCGGCTACGGGCACGTGAAGGAAGAGCACCTCGCCAAGGTGCGGGCACGCTGGTCGGAGATCGAGGCGCAGCTGGCCGGCCGGCCGGAGGCGCCCCGGCAGGTGGCCTGAGCCCGGCGGCGGTGGGATTGCTTCGGGACCCGGTACACTGGCGTCCCATCGCATCCCGTTCCCCCGTTCCGCTTGCGCATGGCGACCAAAACCGAGATCGCGCAGTTCCTGAAGAAGGAATTTCCCCAGACCAAATGCACCGTGGTCGAGGTGGGCAACAAGTCCGCCACCATCCGCCACGAGATCGGCGATGCGGAGTTGCGCCCGGGCGGGACGGTTGCCGGCCCGGTGCTCATGACGGTGGCGGACGTCGCCTTGTACGTGGCGATCCTCGGCGAGATCGGCATCGTGCCCCTGACCGTCACCACCAGCCTGACGATCAACTTCATGCGCAAGCCCGCGGCCGACAAGGCCATCCTCGGGGTATGCAAGCTGATGAAGCTCGGCAAGGTTCTCGCGGTGGGCGAGGTGTCCCTCTATTCGGAGGGCGTCGACGAGCCGGTCGCCCACGTCGTCGGCACGTACTCGATCCCCCGGGCAGCCTAGCGCCTTGCCTTCGCCTCCGGCCCCGCGCCGGAATCCCGCTTTGCGCCGTCAGGCCGTCAACCGGCCGACGACCCGGCGCACCCAGGGAGCGACCAGGGTCACGGTGGGGAAGGCCACCGGCCAGGTCGTCGCGCAGCTGCGCAGCCATTGGCCGGGAAGTCCCGCGTGCAGGCCTTGCGTGGTGACGAGAACGAAGGCGGAAACCAGTCCGACCATGATGGCCGAGAGCAGGGCGCCGAAGACGATGGGCGAGAAGCGGGCAGGAATGCGCATGACAGACTCCTTTGGTTGCAGGCAAGTGAAAGGGAAGGCGATTCAGGCGCAGGCGATGGCGCCGGCGGCCCAGCCGCCGACGTAAAGCCCGAGCCCGAAGATCGCGTGGTTGACCACGCTGCGCAGGCGCGCGGAATTCGGATTCGGCGCCCGGCGCGATGCGATGCCCGCGCCCATCCCGGGCTGCATCAGCAGCAACGGCGCGGCGACGCTGGCGACGCCGACCATGAGCGCGGGCCAGAGGGTCGGGCGGCAGGCCCACTGGGGGCCCTGCCAGGCGAGCAGAAGGGCGGCGAACGCGATGCCCACCAGATAGTGGACGGTCCAGCCGATCGCCCGCTCGCCGGCAACGGCTGGCGTCCGGGCGATGGCCTCATGCACGAAGCGCCCGCGCGGCATCCACGCGATCCATCGGCCGACCAGGCCGTAGTCGGGCGCCGGTGTTGCGAACAGGGTCCTGCGGCCGGCGGCCACGGCGTCCATGAAGGCGGTGGCGCCGATGCCGACCATGGCGGCGCCTGCCACGAAGCTTGCTGCTGTCATCGTCTTCTCCTTGTCCTCGTCGGGTTGCAGGCGCACTATGCAACTTCAAGTCGACTTGAGGTCAAGGGAAAAGATGGACATCGCGGAAGTCGCACGACGCTCGGGGGTGCGCGCCTCGACGCTGCGGTTCTACGAGGAGAAGGGGCTGATCGCCGCCGCCGGCCGGCGCGGCCTGCGCCGCACCTACGGCCCGGACATCCTGGAGCGGCTGGCGCTGATATCCCTGGGGCGTACCGCCGGCTTCACCCTCGATGAGATCGGGCAGATGTTCGCGCCGGACGGCAAGCCGCGCATCGACCGCGCCAGGCTGGCCGACAAGGCGAAGGCGCTGGACCGGACGATCCGGCGCCTCGGGGCGATCCGGGACGGCCTGCGCCATGCCGCCGCGTGTCCCGCGAAGAACCACCTGGAGTGTCCGACGTTCCGCCGCCTCCTGGACCGCGCCTCGACCGGCGCCATCGGGCCGCGCGGGAAGCCGGCAAGCCGCACCTGACGCCATGGCCTGGCTCGAGCGGAGGATCCCGCCCCCGGTCGTCGCGCTGGTCGTCGCGGCTGCGATGTGGAGCGTCGCCGGCGCCGGCCCTCGCTGGACGCTGCAGCCGGCATTCCACTTCGCCCTCGTCGCCATCGTGGCGGCCACGGGCATTGCCTTCGACCTGCTGGGCCTGCTGGCCTTCCGGCGGGCGAGGACGACGGTCAATCCGCTGCGTCCGGAAAAGGCCTCGAGCCTGGTCACGGGCGGGATTTACCGGGTCACGCGCAATCCGATGTACGTCGGCATGGCGCTGGTGCTGCTGGCGTGGGCGGCGCACCTGTCCGCCCTGCTGCCCTTCGCGGGCATCGCCGCGTTCGTCGCGTACATCACGCGGTTCCAGATCCGGCCCGAGGAACGGGCGCTCGATGCACTCTTCGGGCAATCCTTCGCCGACTACGCCGCCCGGGTCCGGCGCTGGCTTTGAGGCCTACAGCGGCGGCAACGCGACGCCGATCTGCTCGAGGATGCCCCTCGGCGCGCCGCCCTTGAACGGCTCGGGAAAGATGATGGTCAGCTTGTCGTTGGCGACGCGGTAGTAGAAGTAGTGTTCCGGGATGCGCACCGTGCGTCCCGTCGGCGGGATCGGGTCCATGCCCGGCATCGCCCAGGTGCCGGTGTGGGTGCCGCCCTGGTCCCACTTGACCGCGTAATTGCCCTGGCCGCGGTCCTCGACTTCCCGGTACTTGTAGTTCCAGTCCGGAAAGCCCGTGTAGAGCGCCGTGAGCATCTTCAGCGCGGGCTCCTTGTCCAGGATGCGCGTGGCGGAGATGAATTTCAGCTCCGGCGCCATCGTGCCGGCGATCTTCGCGATGTCGTGGGTCTTGAGGCCGTCGATGTACTCCATCAGGACTGCGGGGATTGCCAAGTTCTCCTCCTCATTCTTGGGGACGCATTTTCAATGCGTTCCCGGGTTTTCAGTGACCCACGGCGACGCCGAAGATCCTGCCGTGGTGGTGCAGCAGCAGCCAGCAGGCCGCCAGCCCGGCCATGACGGCGCCCTCCTTTCCTGCCCGGATCCGGCGCTCAGCGCTGCGATCGACCGCCGATCCTGTCGCGCAACACCAGTCCGATGCCGATGGCCATGAGCGCGAGCCCCGACCACGCCAGCCACATCCTGGGCCTTTCCACGCGCGTGAGGACTGCCACCTTCACCGCGGCGACGCCCAGCGGCGGGGTGCCCGCCTCCTCGACCAGCAGCACGTAGCTGCCCGGATAGAGGACATCGAATGCATCGAGGGTCTGCGTCACCGCGCCGGAGCCCGCCAGCTCGAAGCTGCGCTCGAACACGGTGGTATCGCCCTGCATCAGGCTCACGATGTAGCTGTTATGGACGCCGGACGGAATGTCCTCACGCGGCATCATGTCGAAGGTGAGCCGGAACCGGTGGCCGTTGTCCTCCGGACGCAGCTCGAGCTCCAGCGGTTTCCACGCCAGCCCGCTCTTCAGGCGCAGGATGGCGCCGTCGGGCAGCATCCAGCGGGCGTTGCGCTCGGTCAGCGAGTGGACGGGGCCGGCGTCGCCGCTCACCTTGTCGATGGCGTAGAAATAGGCGGGACCGAGCACCAGGCCGATGACGATGAGCAGCCAGCCGCCGTTCTTCATGGGCGCGCACCCGGGTACGGGCATCGGCGGGTCCGGGATCGTCCGGGTGCCGGCGTTGTCCAACCGGGAACGAAGGAGGGGATTGCCATGAAGGGATTATCGGGGTTTTCCATCGCGATCGCCCTGTGGCTGGGGCTCGCCCTGCCGGCCCGGGCCGCGGGCATCGAGATCACCAGCCCCGTGGAGGGCACGACGGTCCACGACAACGCGGGCAACGTGTCGGTGACGGCCCGCCTGGATGGGGAGGACCTGCCGCCGGGGGCGCGGTTGCGCTTCCTCCTGGACGGCCAGCCGGCCGCGCCGGACACGTCGGCGCTGTCGGTCGCCCTCGCGGGGATCGCGCGCGGCGAGCACGTCCTCGAAGTCCGGTTGCTCGACGACTCCGGCCGGGTCGTGGCGGCGTCGGCGCCCGTCACTTTCCACATGTGGCAGGCGTCGCGCAGGAATCCCGCGTCCCGGCGACGCTGAGGGCTCAGGCGGCCTTCCCGCGCGGCACCCCGCCGTGCGGGCGGTCGACGAAGGCGACGATCTCCGGTTCCATGTCGCGGGTGGGCACGGGGTCCTTCGCGAAATAGCCGTAGCGGTCCGTGCCGCGCACCAGGGTCGCGGAATTGACGTCGCCGCGCTGCTTCACGTGCGGGGCCACGTAGCGGATGGCGTAGCCCATGCGCCGGCCGCCCGAGCGGTTGGGCGGCGAGCCGTGCAGGATCTTCACGTGGTGCAGCGACATGTCGCCCTGGGCGAGCGTGATGTCCACCGCCTTCGATTCGTCCACGTCGTCGGCCAACTCCTCGTGGGTGAACAGCATGTTCGCGCTGCCGGCCGCCGACTTGCGGTGGGAGAGCGGGGGCATGGTCTGGGTCCCCGGGATCACCCGCATGGCGCCGTTCTCGAGAGTGCTGGGGTAGAGGGCGATCCACGCGGAGACCACGTCGTCGGGCTCCAGGCCCCAATAGTAGGCGTCCTGGTGCCAGGCCACGAAGCCGGGGTCGTGGGCTTCCTTCACGAACAGGCTCGACCCCCAGCACAGGATGTCGGGCCCGAGGACGGACTCGACGGCGTCCAGCACCTTGTCGTGGAACACCAGGTCGTAGAGCCGCCTGAGCTTCAGGTGCCCTTTGTTGCGGATCACGTGGCCGGCGACCGCGCCCGTGCTGCGCTCGAAGCCTTCGATGGCGTCGCGGACCGAGGCGGCCTCGGCCGGGGTGAGGGCGGGGACGGGAAAGACATAGCCGTCGCGCCGGTAGCCGGCGATCTGCGCCGTGTTCAATGCATTGCCCAAGTCGTCCTCCGCTGGCGGTGTCGCGCCATTGTCGCACGGGCGCCGGCCGGCGCCGGGCGCGAGGGGTATGGCCGCCGCAGGGGATCGCGTAGACTCCGCGGGAAAGCAGGGAACAAGAAATGGAAGCCACGATCCTCCTCGTTTTCGCGGTGGTCTACCTGGGCATGATCCTGGGAAGCCTGCCCTACCTGTCCCTGGACCGCACCGGCATCGCGCTGCTGGGGGCCATCGCGCTGGTCGGCGCCGGCGCGCTCAGCCTGGAGGAAGCCTGGCGGGCGATCCACGTGCCGACGCTGATCCTGCTGTTCGCGTTCATGGTCCTGTCCGCGCAACTGCGCATGGGCGGCTTCTACGCCCGGGTCACCCACCTCACGGGCAACCTGCCGCTGTCGCCGCCCGGGCTGCTGGCGGCGCTGGTGGTCATCGTGGCCGCCCTGTCGGCGGTGTTCAGCAACGACGTCATCTGCCTTGCGATGGCGCCCGTGCTCGTCGACATCTGCCTCGCGCGGCGCCTGAACCCGGTCCCCTTCCTGCTGGCGCTCGCCTGCAGCGCCAACGTGGGCTCGGCCCTCACCCTCATCGGCAACCCGCAGAACATGCTGATCGGGGAAAAGCTGCAGCTGTCCTTCCCGGCCTACCTGCTCGAGGCGGCCGTCCCGGTGGCGGCGGGACTCGTCGTGGTCTGGGGGCTGATCGCCTGGCGCACCCGCGGGGCGTGGGCGCTCGAGCACGAGGAAGCCGCCACCGCCGCGGTGCCCGCCCACGGCGAGCCGCCCCCGCAGATGGATCCCTGGCAGACGGCCAAGGGGCTCGGCGTGGCGGCGGTCGTGTTCGTCCTGTTCCTCGCGGGGCCGTTCCCGCGCGAGGTGGTCGCGCTGACGGCGGCCGGCGTGCTCATGCTCAGCCGCAAGCTGCATTCGCACAAGATGCTCGGGCTGGTGGACTGGCAACTGCTCGTGCTGTTCGTCGGGCTGTTCGTGGTCAACCATGCGCTCGACAGGACCGGCCTCGTGCACCGGGCCGTGGAAGCGCTCGCCGGGCTCGGCATCGACCTGCACCAGGCCGGGCCGCTGTTCGTGGCCACCTTCGTGCTGTCGAACATCGTGTCGAACGTGCCGGCCGTCATGCTGCTGCTGCCGGTCGCCAGCCACGACATGGGCGGGCCGCTGCTGGCGCTGGCGAGCACCCTGGCGGGGAACCTGCTCATCGTCGGCAGCATCGCCAACATCATCGTGGTGGACGCCGCCGCCCGGCGCGGCATCCGCATCGACTGGCGCCGCCATGCGCGCACCGGGATTCCGGTGACCGTGGCAACGCTGCTGATCGCCTGGCTCTGGCTGGCGTGGCGATTCCTGCCGTAGATGCCGGCCAGCGCACATTCAACCGAATGCCGGGGCGGCCGTTAAGGTCCCATGCGCACGATCCTTTTCGCCCTGCTGTTCGCCGCCTGCGGGCTGGCCTGCGCGGAATCCCGCCCCAGGGAACTGCACCAGGTCCTTGACCTGCCCGACGGCGCCCGGGTCGCGGCCCTGACCCTGGACGCTTGCGGCGGCGCCTTCGATGCCGAGCTGGTCGACTTCCTGGTCGAGCATCGCATCCCGGCCACCATCTTCGCCACGCGCAGGTGGTTGCGGCGCAATCCGCAGGCGCTCGCGAAGCTGGTGGGAAATGCGGACCTGTTCGACATCGAGAACCACGGCGCGAACCACGTGCCGGCGTTCATCGGCCGGGACACGCTGGTCTACGGGATCGCCGGCGAGCTGGACGTGGCCCACCTCAAGCGCGAGGTTTCGCAGGGCGCGAGCGCGGTCGCCAAGGCCACCGGCGCGCCGCCGCGATGGTACCGGGGCGCCACCGCCGAGTACGACGACGAATCGCTGCGGGTCATCGAGCAGATGGGCTACAAGGTCGCGGGCTTTTCCGTGAACGCGGACGCGGGCGCGAGCCTGCCGAAGGCGCGCATCGTGGCGCGGCTGAAGAAGGTGAAGAACGGCGACATCATCATTGCCCACGTGAACCGGCCCGAGTCCGACACCGCCGAAGGCCTGGCCGCCGGCCTGGCCTTGCTCCAGGCGCGGGGCTTTCGCTTCGTCAAGCTGGGCGAGTTCCCGCTGCGCCCCCTGCGCCCCCGCCTGACGCCCTGAAGCGACGGGGGAATCACGCGCCGCGCGTGACACTCCGTGACATTTCGTTCCGCGTCAACGCGCAACTTTCATTTACGTTGTTCCCTCATACCGACATCGCCGGCACGCCTGCCTTCGGCAGCTGCCGGGCCGACCGCCGCAACCGCATGAGGAGGGCGCGTCATGAAAAAGCTTCGCTGCATTTCCCTGGCCCTGGCGATGGTCGCGGGCCTGCTGCCGGCGGGCGCATTCGCCGCTGACGAGGACGACGACGGCGGCGTGACCCGGGTGCAGGCCGTGCCCGACGGCGCCTGGCCGGTGAAGTTCGAATCGGGCGGCGCCGGCTATGTCGTTTACCCGCCCCAGCTCGACAAGTGGGAGCGCAACCGCCTCGAAGCACGCGCCGCGGTCGCCGTGACGCCGCAAGGCGCGGCCTCGCCCGAGTTCGGCATCGTCTGGATCACCGCGCAGACGAGCGCGAGTCCCGGCGGCCAGGTCGAGGTGCGCGACTTCGCCGTCGCCAAGGCCGACTTTCCGACCGCGAGCGGCGGCGCCGGCGGCGTGTACGCGGACGCCGTTCGTGCGCAGCTTGCGGCGAAGACCTGGCAGGTGGCGCAATCGCGCCTGGAGGCCGGCCTCGAGATCGACAAGGCCGCGCGCCAGTCTGCCGCCCAGCCGCTGCGCAACGACGTGCCGCGGATGATCTTCAGCCAGGCGCCCGCGATCCTGGTGCCGATCGACGGCACGCCGGTGCTGCGCGACGTGCCCGACACGAACCTCAAGCGCGTGGTCAACACCCGGGCGCTGCTCGTGCTCGACCCGGCGCTGGGCCGCTATTACCTGCATGTCTCCGACCACTGGGTGGAGTCGACGAAGTTCGAAGGTCCCTGGACCGCCGTGTCCAGCGCGCCCGCACCGTTGGAGCAGGCGAAGCAGGTGGCCGTGAAGGACAACCAGGTCGACCTGCTGGAGCCCGACGACGAGGACGGGACGGGCGCCGCCCGCGACGGCGCGCCGCGATCGCCGGCCATCTACGTGACCACCGACCAGGCCGAACTGCTGCAGACCGACGGCCCCGCGCAGTATTCGCCCGTGGAAGGCACGCGCCTGCTGTACGTCACCAACTCGCCCAACCGCATCTTCCTGGACACGGCCACGCAGACGCACTACGTGCTGATCTCGGGGCGCTGGTTCCGGGCGCGCAACCTGGGCCCGGAGGCGTGGGAGTACGTCTCGGCCGCCAGCCTGCCGGGCGACTTCGCCCGCATCCCCTCGACGCACTCGCAGGAAAGCGTGCGCGCCTCGGTGGCGGGGACGCCGCAGGCGCGCGAAGCCGCGATCGAGAACAGCGTGCCGCAGGTGGCGACGGTGACCCGCAGTGCCGCCAGCCTGACCGTGACCTACGACGGCACGCCGTCCTTCGTGCCCATCGAAGGCACGTCGCTGCAGCGCGCGGCGAACGCCCCCATCCCGGTGATCCGCGTCGACGCCGACGCCTTCTACGCGCTCGACAACGGCGTGTGGTTCGTGGCGACTTCGCCGTTCGGGCCGTGGTCCGTGGCCGCCTCGGTGCCGGCGGTCGTCTACTCGATCCCGCGCAGCTCGCCGTTGCATTACGTGACCTACGTCCGCGTCTACGACGCCACGCCGGAGTACGTGTACGTGGGCTACACGCCCGGCTACGTGGGTTCCTACGTGTCCAGCGACAATGTGGTGGTCTATGGCACCGGCTGGTACTACCGGCCCTGGATCGGCGCCGTCTGGTACAGCGCGCCACTCACCTGGGGGTTCGGCTTCAGCTACGTGCACAGCTGGTGGCATCCCTGGTGGCGGCCTTACCGCACGGCGTTCTGGTATCCGCCGGCGCCGTGCTTGCGGCCGGCCTGGGGCCCCTGGTACTACCGCCCGGCGCATCGCACCACCGTCGTGGTGAACAACATCACCGTGAATCGCGTCAACGTGCATCGCACCAATGTGACGAACGTCTATGGCCGCTGGGACCGCCACGCGGTGGCGCGGGTGCGCGGGCCGGAGCCTGCCCGCATCGAGCGCGCCGGAGCGCCCGATCGGGGCCGCGGTTTCGTCACGCGGCCGGATGGCAGCCGCAGGGATTTCGGCAACGGTGACCGGCGCGGTGCGGATCGCGGCAACTTCATCGGCGAGCATCGCCGCGAGGGCAACCCGCCGGCGATCCAGGGCCCGGGCCGGCGCAGCGAGGACGGCTCTTACGTGGAGCGCGCCCGGGCGCGCGGCGAGCTGCCGAGGATCCAGGGCCAGAACCGCCGCTGGAACCGCGACGACTCGGCGGGCAATGGCGGCGGCGAGCGGCCGCAATGGCGCCGCGAGGGCGACAACCGCATCGCGCGCGGATCCGCCATCGAGCGCGGGTCCGTGGCCGGGGCGCAACAGGCGCGTCCGCAGGCACCGGCACCGGCGGGCGGCGCTGCGGGCCGCCCCGAGCGCCGGGACTGGCGTTCGCAGGAGCGTCGCGAATTCGGCGGCAACGAGGGCAATCGCTGGCAGCAGCGCCGGGAGTCGGCGGCGCAATCGCGGGACATTCCCGAACGCCGCACAGCGGGGCCGGAGGCACCCGCGCCAGGAATTCAGGCGGGGCCGCAGCCGCCCGCGCCAAGGATTCAGGCGGGGCCGCAGCCGCCCGCGCCGAGGATTCAGGCCGCGCCGCGCGTGCAGGCGGCGCCCCGGGTGCAGCAGGCGCCCCAGGCGCAATCGCAGCGCTGGCAGCAACGCGCCGCGCCCGAAGGCCGGGCGGCCGCGCCGCAAGCGCGACCGCGCGTCGAGCGCAACATGGAAGGCCGCGCCGCGCGCCAGGAGAACCGGGGTGGCGGCGGACGCCGTGAATTCCGCGCCAACGGCGGCGGCTTTCGTCCGGACGCCCGCTAGTCGCGGCGCTCGCGCAGCTCGCGCCGGATGATTTTCCCGGTCGTGGTCAGCGGCAGGGATTCGACGTAGCGCACCTGGCGCGGATATTCGTGTGCCGCGAGGCGGGTGCGGACATGGTCCTGCAATTCGCGGGTGAGCGCGTCGTTGCCCGAGAATCCCTCGCGCAGCACGACGTAGGCCTTCACGACCTCGGTGCGCTGCGCGTCGGGTGCCCCCACGACCGCCGCCATGCGCACGGCCGGATGCCCCAGCAGGCAATCCTCGATCGGTCCCGGCCCGATGCGATAGCCCGCGCTGGTGATCACGTCGTCGTTGCGGCCGACGAACGTGAAGTAGCCGTCCTCGTCCACGGTGCCGGTGTCGCCGGTCACCAGCCAGTCCCCGGCGTACTTTTCCTGCGTCGCCTCCGGCCGGTTCCAGTAGCCGAGGAAGGTGACGGGATCGGGGGCGCGCACGGCGATGTTGCCGATGCGGCCGGGCGGCAGGCGCCTGCCCGAGTCGTCGACGATCGCCACCTCGTGGCCCGGCGCCGCCTTGCCGATCGCGCCCGGGCGCACGGGAAACAGGGCGCCGCAGGACGAGAGCGTCATGTTGCACTCGGTCTGGCCGTAGAACTCGTTGATGGTCACGCCGAACGTGTCGCGGCCCCATTGCAGCAGCTCCGCCCCGAGGGATTCGCCGCCGCTGGCGAGCGAGCGCAGTCCCAGCTTCCAGCGCGACCCCGGGTCGGCCACGTGGCGCATCATCTTCAGCCCGGTCGGCGGGATGAAGGCGTTGCGCACCCCGTGCCTCGCCATGAGGTCGAACGCGGCCTCGGCGTCGAACTTCTCGAAGCGGCGCGCCACCACGGGCACGCCCAGGTGCCAGGCCGCGAACAGCACGTCGACCAGGCCGCCGATCCAGGCCCAGTCCGCGGGCGTCCAGATGAGGTCGCCTGCCTGCCCGAGGAAATCGTGCGACAGCTCCACGCCCGGCATGTGGCCCAGCAGGGTGCGGTGCGCATGCAGCGCGCCCTTCGGGTTCCCCGTGGTGCCGGAGGTGTAGATGATGAGGGCGGGATCGTCGGCGGCGGTGTCGACGGGATCGAAGCGCTCCGGCATCGCCGCCACCGCGGCATGGAAGTCTTGCGCGCCCTCCACCGGCCCGTCGATGCAGAGGACCGTTTCCAGGGCTGGCAGGTCCGCGCGCAGCGCCGCGAGCCTGGCGGCCCCGGTCGCGTTGGTCACCACGGCCTTGATGCCCGAGTCCACGAGGCGGTAACGAAGCGCCTCGACGCCGAACAGCGTGAACAGCGGCACGGCGATCGCCCCCATCCTGTAGGCGGCGATGTGGGCCAGCGCGGTCTCGGGTTCCTGCGGCAGCAGGATGCCGATGCGATCGCCCCGGCTCACGCCGCGGGCGGCGAGCGCGTGCGCAACCTGGCTGGAAAGGCGCTTGAGGTCGGCGAAGGCGTAGCGCGTGATCCTGCCGTCGCGGTGCTCGTGGATGAGCGCGAGCCGGGCCGGGTCGCCGGCCCACTTGTCGCAGATGTCGACGCCGATGTTGTAGCGCGGGGGAATGTCCCAGCGGAAGGCGCGGCAAACCGCCTCGTAGCTGTCGAGCCGCTTCAGCATCCGGTCACGGCAGGACCTTGACCTGCTTCACGAACTCCAGGGTGTAGGCCTTGTGGTAGTCGACGTCGGGCTTGACCAGTTTCGCGTCGCGCATGAACTCGAAGGTCTGCTTCCAGCGCGCGTCCGTCATGGTGAACAGCCCCAGCTTGCGCGCATCGCCGCCGTCGACGATGCCGTACTCCCTGAGCTTGTCGACGCTGAAGGCGAGCTGCTCGTCGTCCATCTGCGGGTTGTCCCTGCGGATGAGCGCATTGCCGGGGGCGGGGTTCTTCAGGTAGCTCCTCCAGCCTTCCGCGGAGGCCTGGATGAAGCGCTTCACGACGTCCGGCCGGTCCTTCGCGGTGCGGGTCAGGGTCACGACGGTCTGGGCGTACGGGGGATAGCCGTATTTCGCGAGGTGGAAGATGACCGGCTTCACGCCGCCTTTCTCGATGGCGTAGGGCTCCGAGGTGATGTAGCCCTGCTGGGCGATCCTCTTGTCCACCAGGAACTGCTGCACCGAGTAGGCGTAGGGCTTCTTCTGCGCCTCGGTGAACCCGTACTTCGCCTTGAGCCAGGGCCAGTACGTCGTTTCGCTCGCCTGGCCGATCAGCAGCGTGCGGGTCTTGAGGTCCTCGATCCTGCGCACGTCCGGATGCGCGATCAATCCGACCGGCTCGCTCTGGAAATTGGCGGCGACCGTGACGAGGGGCAGGCCCTGCTCGATGGCGTTGACGGTCGCGATGTCGTAGCCCATCACGAAGTCGGCCTTTCCCGCGAGCAGCAACTGGTAGACGTTGACCTGCGGGCCGCCCATGCCGATCTTCACGTCCAGCCCGTGCTTCGCGTAGGTGCCTTCGGCGACCGCCTGGTAGAAGCCGCCGTGCTCGGCCTCGGCGTACCAGTTGGTGAGGAAGGTCACCCTGTCGAGGGCGTTCGCGGCGGCGGCGACCAGGCCCAGCGCCAGGAAAGCGGCAAGGCGGGCGAAGGTTTTCATCGTTCATGACTCCTGCGCAGGATCGATCCCGCAGTGTACGCCGGCCGTGGGGCGGGGAGTCCTAGCGTTCCGCGGGAAGCTCGCTCTCGTGCCAGTGGCGCAGGGCGAGCCGGGAAGCCAGCGTGACGATCCCGAACAGCGCGATGCCCGTGAGCGTGATCAGGACTAGCGCCGCGAACAGGCGCGGGATGTTGAGCTGCAGCCCGGACTGCAGGATCTGGTAGGCGAGCCCGGATCGCGTGCCGCCCGTGCCGGCCACGAACTCGGCGACCACGGCCCCGATGAGGGCCAGCGCCGCGGCGACCCGGAGCCCGGCGAAAAAATAGGGCGCCGCGCTCGGCACCCGCAGCCGCAGCAGGGTCTGCACGCGGGTGGCGTTGTGCATGCGGAACAGGTCGAGCAGGCCCGGATCGACGCTGCGCAGCCCCAGCGTCGTGTTGGTGATCACCGGGAAGATCGACGCCACGGTGGCGCAGATCACAAGGGCCGCGCGCGAATCGTCCACCCAGATGATGATGAGCGGCGCGATCGCGACCAGGGGCGTCACCTGCAGGATGACGGCGTAGGGCAGCAGGGCCGCCTCGATCACGCGGCTTTGCACGAACAGCATCGACAACCCGACACCCAGCACGACCGCGGCCAGCAGCGCGACGAGCGTGACCTGCAAGGTGACGAGCAGCGACCCCGACAGCAAACCCCAGTCGTGCACGAGGGTGCGCAGGATCTGCAGCGGCGAGGGCGCGATGTAGACCGGCACGTCGTTGAGCTCGACGGCCAGTTGCCAGGCGAGAAGGAGGCCGGCCCCGACCAGCACGGGCGCCAGAAGGGAAAGGATGCGGCCCGGCAAACGCTCGTCGTCCACGTTCATGCCGCTTTTTCCTCCATCGCGGCCGCGAGCATGGCGGACAGCCGCGCCGCCGTGCGGGTGAATTCGGGTGAAGCGCGGAAGGCGTCGTCGCGCGGCAGCGCGGCGTCCACGGGTTGCCCGCCGTGGATGCGCCCCGGGCGCGAGGACATCACCAGGACCCGCGTCGACAGGAAGGCCGCTTCGTAGGTGCTGTGCGTGACGAAGACGACGGTGAGGCCCTCCCGGGCGCAGAGCGCGGACAGGTCGCGGTCCAGACGGTGGCGCGTGATCTCGTCCAGCGCCCCGAACGGTTCGTCCATCAGGAGCAGGCGCGGCCCGGTGACCAGGGCGCGGGCGATGGAGACGCGCATCTGCATCCCGCCCGACAACTCCCGCGGGTGGAAATGCGCGAAGTCGCGCAATCCCACCTGGTCGAGTGCCCGCGCGACCCGCGCGTCGGCCTCGGTGCGGGGAACGTCCTGCAGGTCGAGGGGCAGGCGCACGTTGGATTGCACGCTCGCCCACGGCATGAGCGTCGGGCTCTGGAAGACAAAGCCGACGGGCGCCGCGCGCACCGCCGGCGACAGCCGGATCGCTCCGGACGAGGGGCGCAGGAGGCCGGCGACGAGGCGCAGCAGCGTGCTCTTGCCGCAACCCGACGGGCCCAGGATGCCGAGGAATTCTCCCTCGCCGATCTCGAGGTCGACCGCAGCAAGGGCGCGGGTGCCGTTCGGGAAGGTCTTCTGCACGCCGTCGAGGACGACGGCCGCATGCCGGCGGGAGGGCTCAGCGGGGGTCACGCGCGGATTCTAGCGTGAGCGTGAGGCGGAAGGCGGAAGGCGAGAGGCGAGAGGCGAGAGGCGTTAAGCGCAACCCCGTCTTGGCGCTTCACGCCTCACGCCTGACGCCTCACGCGCGTCCGGCTACTTGCGGCCCGCGAGGAAGGGGAACGTCTCCTCGATGCTGGCGATCTCGCCGGCGCGCGGCGCGCTGTAGCCGGGCAGCCCGCCCATCAGGCCGCGGAAAGCGGGTCCGCGGATGATCTCGACCATCTGCGCCGCCTCGGGCATCTGCAGGGTCTCGTCGCGGCAGATCAGGAAATAGCGCTCCTTGGCCACGGGGATGAAGTCGAGGTTGAACTGGCGGGCCGGGGGCTCCACGCCGAAGCCGGTGTCGGCCATGCCGCTGGCCACGTAGGCGGCGACGGCGGCATGGGTGAATTCCTCGGTCTGGTAGCCCTCGAGGCGCTGGAAATCCACGCCCGCCTCCTCGAGCAGCTGGTCGATCAGCAGGCGCGTGCCGGACCCGCGCTGGCGGTTGATGAACGTGATGCCCCGCCGCCCGAGGTCCGCCACGGAGCGGATGTTGCGCGGGTTGCCGTGCGCCAGGAACAGGCCCTGGGTGCGGGTCACCAGGTGGATCAGCTTCTGGCGGTCGGGCTGCAGCCATTTGGCGTACTGGGCAAGGGCCTGCTCGCCGAGCTTGCCTTCCGGGACGTGGAACCCGCCGAACTCGCAGGCGCCCCGCGAGACCGAGGCGAGCGACTCCTGGGCGCCCAGGTAGCGCAGGTCGAGCTGGATGCTGGAATGTTCCCGGAGCAGGTCCGGCAGCTTGGCCACCGCGAAGCCGTGGCTGGCATGGATGCGCAGGGTCGAGCGGGCCGTGGTGATCAGCTTGCTGATCTCCAGGTTCAGTTCCGAGGCAAGGCTTTCCAGTTGCGGCGCGAGGCGGGCATTGATGCGCTGCTCTGCCCAGAGGAGCTTTTCGCCCAGGGGGGTGAGGGTGGTGCCCCGGCCGCGCTCCAGGTTCACCAGGGGACTGCCGAAGAAGGTCGACCAGCGGCCGACCAGGTTCCAGGCATGCCGGTAGGACATGCCCGCGCGCTCGGCGGCCAGGGTGAGTTTGCCTGCGTCGTGGATGGCTTGCAGCACCGGGAACAACTGCTGGTCGAGTTCGTCGCCGGCCTCGTTGCTGACCAGCCAGGCGGGCCGAACCACGATCTTGCTCACCCGTGGACTCCTCGATATGTACGCTTATTCATATTGTGTCGCAGCACCCTAAGCGTTAGGTTTTCCCTTCTAAAGCATAGCTCAGCTTCTTTGATATGCAAGCATTTGCATAACAGGCGAAGGATGCTCGGCGGCAGGATGCACCCGCGGCCACCGCCAGCGCAAGAGGAGGGAGTCGAAATGCCCCAGTCCGACCACGCCGCCGTCATCGGGCGTGTCATCGAGCAGCGCCGCCACCTCGCGGGCGCGCTGCTGCCCATCCTGCACGGGATCCAGGAGGCGCTCGGCCACGTGCCGGCGCAGGCCGTGCCGCAGGTCGCGGCGGCGCTCAACCTGTCGCGGGCCGAAGTCCATGGGGTGGTGAGCTTCTACCACGACTTCCGCAGCGCGCCCCCGGGACGCCACACCATCCACCTCTGCCGCGCCGAGGCCTGCCAGTCGATGGGGGCGGACAAGCTGATCGCCCACGCCCGCGCGCGCCTGGGCATCGATTTGCACCAGACCAGCGCCGATGGCGCGGTGAGCCTGGAACCCGTCTACTGCCTGGGCAACTGCGCCTGTTCGCCGGCGATGCAGGTCGATGGGCAGCTGGTCGGGCGCGTCACCCCCGATCGCTTCGACGAGGTCCTCGGCCAGCTGGAAGGCGCCAAATGAGCGTGCGCATCTACGTTCCCCGCGATTCGTCGGCCCTGTCGGTGGGGGCGGACGCGGTGGCGGCCGCCATTGCCCGCGAGGCGGCGCGGCGCGGCGCCGACGTCGGCATCGTGCGCAACGGCTCGCGCGGGCTGTACTGGCTGGAGCCCATGGTGGAAGTGGCCACGGCCAAGGGGCGGGTCGCCTATGGGCCGGTCGCCGCGGCCGACGTGGCTTCGCTGTTCGAGGCCGGGTTCCTGAACGGCGCGGCCCATCGCCTGCACCTGGGCAACACCGAAAGCATTCCCTACCTCAGGAACCAGGAGCGCCTGACCTTCGCGCGCATCGGCATCACCGATCCCCTGAGCCTCGACGACTACGGCGCCCATGGCGGCTGGGAAGGCCTGCGCAACGCGGTCAAGCTTCCCGGCGCGAAGGTCGTGTCCCAGGTGATGGATGCGGGGCTGCGCGGTCGCGGCGGCGCGGCCTTCCCGGCGGGCATCAAGTGGAAGACGGTGCTCGACACGGCCGCCGACCAGAAGTACGTGGTCTGCAATGCCGACGAAGGCGACTCGGGAACCTTCTCCGACCGCATGGTGATGGAGGGCGATCCCTACATGCTCATCGAAGGCATGGTGATCGCCGGCCTCGCGGTGGGCGCAACCCGGGGCTACGTCTACATCCGCTCCGAGTATCCGCATGCGATTGCCGCCATGGAGCAGGCGATCGCGCAGGCGCGCGCGGCCGGCTTCCTCGGCCCCGACGTCCTGGGCAGCGGCAAGGCCTTCGAGCTCGAGACCCGGCGCGGCGCCGGCGCCTACATCTGCGGCGAGGAAACCTCGCTGCTGGAAAGCCTCGAGGGCAAGCGCGGGATGGTGCGCTTCAAGCCGCCCCTGCCGGCGATCGAGGGCCTGTTCGGCAAGCCCACCCTCATCCACAACGTGATCACGCTCGCCTCGGTGCCGGTGATCCTCGAGCGCGGCGCCGCGTTCTACCGCGACTACGGCATGGGCAAGTCGCGCGGCACGCTGCCGATCCAGCTCGCGGGCAACATCAAGCACGGCGGGCTGGTGGAAAAGGCCTTCGGCCTCACCTTGCGCGAGCTGCTCTACGATTTCGGCGGCGGCTCGGCCACCGGCCGGCCCATCCGCGCGGTGCAGGTGGGCGGCCCCCTGGGCGCCTACATGCCGGCGTCCCAGTTCGACACGCCGCTCGACTACGAAGCCTTCGCGGCCATCGGCGCGATGGTGGGCCACGGCGGCATCGTCGCCTTCGACGACACCGTCGACATGGCCGCCATGGCGCGTTATGCGATGGAGTTCTGCGCGATCGAGTCCTGCGGCAAGTGCACGCCCTGCCGCATCGGGTCCACGCGCGGCGTCGAGGTGATCGACCGCATCGTCCGCGGCGAGGACCACGGCCGCGACGTCGGGCTGCTCGAGGACCTGTGCGACACCATGATCAACGGCTCGCTGTGCGCGCTGGGCGGGATGACCCCGTTCCCGGTGCAGAGCGCGCTCCGGCATTTCCCGGAGGATTTCGGCATTGCGGCCAGGCGCAAGGCCGCCTGAACGCGAGGAGTGACCCCCATGTCCGTCCAGACGAACGTCTCGCTCAACAACCCCGCCGACTACGGCACGCCCGCGCGCGTGTCGCAGAGGCTGGTGACGCTGGAGGTCGACGGCGTGCCGGTGTCGGTGCCCGAGGGCACCTCGGTGATGCACGCCGCGATGGAGGCGGGGGTCAAGGTGCCCAAGCTGTGCGCGACCGACAGCCTCGAGCCCTTCGGCTCCTGCCGCCTGTGCCTGGTGGAGATCGAGGGCCGCAAGGGCTACCCGGCGTCCTGCACGACCAGCGTCGCGCCGGGCATGAAGGTGCGCACGCAGACGCCGAAACTCGCCGACCTGCGCCGCAACGTGATGGAGCTGTACATCTCCGACCACCCGCTCGACTGCCTCACCGGCCCGGCGAACGGCAACTGCGAGCTGCAGGACATGGCCGGCGTGGTCGGGCTGCGCGAAGTGCGCTACGGCTACGACGGCGCCAACCACCTCGACGCGGAAAAGGACACCTCCAACCCGTACTTCGAATTCGATCCCAGCAAGTGCATCGTCTGCTCGCGCTGCGTCCGCGCCTGCGAGGAGGTGCAGGGCACCTTCGCGCTCACCATCGACGGCCGCGGCTTTGCCTCCATGGTCGCGGCGGGCGCGAACGAGTCCTTCATGGACTCGGAATGCGTCTCCTGCGGCGCCTGCGTCCAAGCCTGCCCGACCGCCACCCTGATGGAAAAATCCGTGGTGCAAAAGGGCCAGGCCGACCACAGCGTGGTGACCACCTGCGCCTATTGCGGGGTGGGCTGCTCCTTCCGCGCCGAGATGAAGGGCGCGGAGCTGGTGCGCATGGTCCCGAACAAGGACGGCAAGGCCAACCGGGGGCATTCCTGCATCAAGGGCCGCTTCGCCTTCGGCTACGCGACCCACCCGGACCGCATCACCAGGCCGATGATCCGCGCGAAGATCACCGATCCCTGGAAGGAGGTCTCCTGGGAGGAGGCCATCGCCCACACGGCCGCCGAGTTCAAGCGCATCCAGGCCAGGTACGGGCGCGGCGCCATCGGCGGGATCACCTCGTCCCGCTGCAGCAACGAGGAAACCTACCTCGTGCAGAAGCTGGTGCGCGCGGCCTTCGGCAACAACAACGTGGACACCTGCGCCCGCGTCTGCCACTCGCCGACCGGCTACGGCCTGAAGACGACGCTGGGCGAGTCCGCCGGGACCCAGGATTTCGACTCGGTGATGAAGTCCGACGTGATCATGGTCATCGGCGCCAACCCGACCGACGGCCACCCGGTGTTCGCCTCGCGCATGAAGCGCCGGCTGCGCGAAGGCGCGAAGCTCATCGTCGCCGACCCGCGCACCATCGACATCGTGCGCACGCCCCATGTCGAGGCCGCGTACCACCTGCAGCTCAAGCCGGGCACCAACGTCGCACTGATCAATTCGCTGGCGCACGTGGTGGTCACCGAGGGCCTGGTCAACGAGGATTTCGTCGCCTCGCGCTGCGAGGCGGGGGCGTTCGCCAAATGGAGGGACTTCATCTCGGAAGCGCGCAATTCCCCGGAGCAGATGGAGGCTGTCACGGGCGTGCCCGCGGCGCTGGTGCGCGGCGCGGCCCGCCTGTACGCGACCGGCGGCAACGCGGCGATCTACTACGGCCTGGGCGTGACCGAGCACAGCCAGGGCTCGACCATGGTGATAGGCATCGCGAACCTGGCGATGGCCACGGGCAACATCGGCCGCGAGGGCGTGGGCGTGAATCCGCTGCGCGGCCAGAACAACGTGCAGGGGTCCTGCGACATGGGCTCCTTCCCGCACGAGCTGCCCGGCTACCGGCACGTGTCGGACGGCGCGACCCGCGCGCAGTTCGAGAAGGAGTGGGGCGTGCGCCTGGACGACGAGCCGGGCCTGCGCATCCCGAACATGTTCGATGCCTCCATCGACGGCAGCTTCAAGGGCCTGTACATCCAGGGCGAGGACATCGCCCAGTCCGATCCGGACACCCAGCACGTGACGCATGCGCTCACCTCCATGGAGTGCGTGGTGGTGCAGGACCTGTTCCTGAACGAATCCGCCAAGTTCGCCCACGTGTTCCTGCCGGGATCGTCCTTCCTCGAGAAGAACGGCACGTTCACCAACGCGGAGCGGCGCATTTCCCCGGTGCGCAAGGTCATGCCGCCGCTGGCGGGCATGGAAGACTGGGAGGTGACCGTGGCGCTGTCGAATGCGCTCGGCTACCCGATGGACTATGCCCATCCCTCCGAGATCATGGATGAGATCGCGCGCCTGACGCCGACGTTCAAGGGCGTGAGCTACCGGCGGCTGGACGAGCTGGGCAGCATCCAGTGGCCGTGCAACGACCAGGCGCCCGAAGGCACGCCCATCATGCACACCGACGAGTTCGTCCGCGGCAAGGGGCGCTTCGTGGTCACCGAGTTCATCCCCACGGAGGAGCGCACCAACAACAAGTACCCGCTGATCCTCACCACCGGACGCATCCTGTCGCAGTACAACGTCGGCGCGCAGACGCGGCGCACGGCGAACAACCTGTGGCACGACGAGGACCGCCTGGAGATCCACCCGCATGATGCCGAGCAGCGCGGCATCAAGGACGGCGACTGGGTCGGCGTGACCAGCCGTGCCGGGGAGACGGTGATGCGGGCCAGGATCGCCGAGCGCATGCAGCCGGGCGTGGTCTATACCACCTTCCACTTCCCCGGCTCCGGCGCCAACGTCATCACCACCGACAATTCGGACTGGGCGACCAACTGCCCCGAGTACAAGGTGACGGCGGTGCAGGTGACCCAGGTCACGCAGCCCTCCGCGTGGCAGAAGCGCTTCCAGCAGTTCACGACCGAGCAGCTCGACCTGCTGCCGCATCGGGAAACGACCAAAGCCTGATGTCCCGACGCGAATTCGACGTGGCTGCCGGCGCGCACCGTGCCCTCGACGCGATCCGGATCGGCGAGGGCGTGGCAACGCCGGTCACCGAGCAGGTGGCCGAGGAAGTGCCGGTCGCGCTGGTCTACAACGGCGTTCCGCACGTCGTGGTCATGGCTTCGCCCTGCGACCTGGAGGACCTGGCCCTCGGCTTCAGCCTGACCGAGGCCGTCATCGGCTCCCGCGCCGAACTGGGCGGCCTCGAAGTGGTGCCGGAGCAGGCGGGCTATTCCATCTACCTGAGCGTGCCCGCGGAGCGGGTCGCGATCCTCGCCGGGCGCCGGCGCAACATGACGGCGCGCACGGGCTGCGGCCTGTGCGGCGCGCAGACCATCGAACAGGCCATGCACGACGTGCCACGGGTGGAGTCCCGCCTGAAGGTGGGCGTCCCGGCGATCGCCCGGGCCATGCGCGAGCTGCCTGCGCGCCAGCCCCTGAATGCGGCCACCGGCGCGGTTCATGCGGCGGCCTGGGCCGACGCATCCGGGAACCTGCAGCTCGTGCGGGAAGACGTGGGCCGCCACAATGCGCTCGACAAGCTCATCGGCGCGCTGGTGGCCGGCGGCGTCGACCGCAGCCAGGGCTTCGCCCTCGTGACCAGCCGCGCGAGCTATGAAATGGTGCAAAAGGCCGCGATGGCCGGCATCGGGCTGCTGGCGGCGGTGTCGGCGCCCACGGCGCTGGCCGTGCGCGTGGCGAACGACGCGGGGCTCACCCTGGCGGGCTTTGCCCGCGGCGACCGCTGCGTGGTCTATGCGGATGCGGGCAGGCGGCTGGCGGCGGGCGCATGAACGTCCAGCGCCTGGTTCGCATGGCGAACGACATCGGGAATTTCTTCAAGGCCGAGCCGGATCACGCCCAGGCGGTCGATGGCGTGGCGACCCACATCAGGCGCTTCTGGGACCCGCGCATGCGCAAGGAGATCCTCGCGCACCTGGACGGCGGCGGCGATGGGTTGTCCGACCTGGCGAAGGAAGCGATAGGCAGGTTGCGCTAAGAGACAAGGCGGGAGGCTCCAGGCACCAGGCTTTAGATCGCGTCGGTAGTGCCTAGTGCCTCGTGCCTAGCGCCTCGGTTCTCGAAGTTTTTGCCTGCTCTCCCACCCCCAGCACGGCCACCAGCGACAGCGCCTGGAACAGGCCGATGCCGACGAACACCCAGCCCGGATGGTGGGCATCCATGAGCATGCCGAACATGAGCGGCGCGCCCGCCAGCCCGATGTCCAGTCCCGAGTACACCACGCCGTAGACCCGGCCCGTCGCGTTCTTCGGCGCCGCGGCGCGCACGAGCAGGTCCCGCGAGGGCCCGGCCACGCCCGAGCCGAAGCCGATCACCCCCATCAGGACCACCACCGCGGGCGCGGGCGGGAGGGCGCTCGCCACCAGCACCGACATCGCGGCCGCAATCGCGAAGGCCGCGGCGATGACCTTGTCGTGCTGCCGGGTGCGCGCGGCGAGGAAGCCGCCCGCGACGATGCCCCCGGCCGTCGCGAGCATGTAGGTCGTGATGCACGCGGTCGCGAACGCCAGCGGAACCTCGTAGAGCTCGACCAGCGCCGTGATCGCGAAGCTCTGCACGCCCCCGAACGATATCGAGGAGATGAAAAAGAAAGCGAAGCACATCCAGACCGCGGGCGCTTTCATGAAGCCGAGCGCCCCCTCGCGGACCTGTCCCTTGCGGCCCGGGGATGCCACCGCGTCGCGGACCTCGCGCGGGTCCAGCAGGTGGCGAAACGCCAGCAGCACCGCGAACACCGAGAACGCGAGCACCGCCGCGCCCGCCAGTGCCATGCGCCAGCCGGCGACGCTCGCGATGCCGGCGAGGAAGGCGGGGGCGATTGCCCAGCCGAGGGTGCCGGTCAGGCCGTGCACGCTGAACGCATGGCCCAGGCGCGGTACGCTGACACGGCGGTTGAGCAACGTGAAGTCGGCGGGATGGAAAACACTGTTGCCCAGCCCGGTGACGCCGGAGAAGACCACCAGCCAGGCGTAGCCCGGGCTCATCGCCAGGCCGATGGCCGAGATTCCGAGCAATGCAATCCCGCCGAGCAGCACCGGCAGCGCGCCAAAGCGGTCGACCACGAAGCCGGCAAGCGCCTGTCCCACGCCGGAGACGATGAAAAACACCGTCATCAGCAGGCCCAGCTCGGCGTAGCTGACGGCGAAGGCGTCCTTGAGCCAGGGGAACAACGGGGCCAGCGACAGGTGGAAGAAGTGCGAGGTGCCGTGGGCAAGGCCGACCAGGCCGATGACCTGGGCGTCGTTGCGAAACGTGGCGGTGGTGGTGGTCATGCGCGTGCGGCAGGGCGAGGAGGGCAGAGCATAACGCAATGCCGCCATCACCGCTGACGCCGGTTTGGGCATAATCGCCCCGTCGTGGCGGCTTGCCGCCGCATTCCCATGCCATCGATGGCCACCAAGCGTCCTGCGGCCGGCGGCCGCAAGCGGCCCGCCGCCGACCACAGCCTCACGGACCAGGCGTACGCAAGGCTGGAGGAGCTCATCGTCACGCTCGAGCTCGCGCCGGGGGAAGTGGTGTCGGAAGCGGCGCTGAGCGCGCAGCTCGGCATCGGCCGCACGCCGATCCGCGAGGCGCTGCACCGCCTGGCGCGCGAGCGCCTGGTCAACATCCTGCCGCGGCGGGGCGTCGTGGTGTCGGAAGTCGACGTCGGCGCACAGTTGCGGTTGCTGGAAGTGCGCCGCGAGATCGAGCGCCTGGTGGCGCGCTCGGCGGCGTGCCGCGCCACCGCGGCGGAGCAGGCACGGTTCGCCGGGCTGGCGAAGGGGTTCGAAGCGGCGGCGAAGGCGGGCGACGAGACGGCCTTCATGCGCACGGACCGCGCCTTCAACGAGCTCAGCCTGGTGGCTGCGCGCAACGAGTACGCCTCGGGCGCAATGTCGCTGATGCATGCGCTGTCGCGCCGTTTCTGGTTCATCCATTACCGGCAGGCCGCCGACATGCCGCTGGCCGCCAAGCTGCATGCCGCCGTCGCCCGCGCCATCGCGAACGGCGATGGCGCGGCCGCCGCCGCGGCTTCCGACGCCCTCATCGACTACATCGAAGCCTTCACCCGCTCGACCGCCGACCCCGTGCGCGCTTGACCCGGGCCCCCGGGCCGGGTAGGGTTGCATGCAACTGATATATCAGGTGCGCGCCAGGCCCGGCGCGCCAGGGAGAGCCCATGACCGCCGCAACGCTGACGCCGAAGCAGGCCGCCTTTCGCGAGGAGTACAAGCGCAACATCGCCTCCTGGTACAACGGCTGGGGCCACCTGCTTTCCATCTTCGTGCCCGGGGTCGCGGTGATCGCCTGGTGCGCCTCGCAGGTGCGCGAGCCGACCCTCTGGGAACTGCTGTTCGTGATTCCGGTGCTGGTGTTCTACAACTGGAACGAATGGTGGCTGCACAAGAACGCGATGCACCGCCCCATCAAGGGCCTGCTGATGCCCGTCTACCACCGGCACACGCACCAGCACCACCAGTACTTCACGGCCCAGGTGATGACCTACGACACCAACCGCGAGTGGCGCATCGTGCTGTTCCCGCCCTACGCGCTCCTGGTCTTCATGCTCCTGACCCTGCCCGTCGCGGTGGTGGTCGGCTACGCGTGGTCGGCCAATGCCGGCTACATCCTGATGATGCTCACGCCGATCTATTACCTGAACTACGAGACCTTCCACCTGTGCTGCCACGTGCACGACAACTGGTTCGTGCGCAACATGCCCTTCGTCAATACGATCCGGCGCCACCATGCCGCGCACCACAGCCAGCCGATCATGATGGAGCGCAACATGAACCTGACCTACCCGGTCGCGGACTGGTACATGGGTACCAGCGACCTCGATCGCGGCCTGCTCGGCCACCTGTTCAACGGCTACAGCACCCGGTACGTCAAGAAGGAGTTCCAGACCGACCAGGGGGCCGAGCTCGACGCGCGCGCCGCACGCGCCTGACGCCTTGCGGGCACGGGTTCCGCAGGGATCCGGCGGGCGAGGCCCGGTTCCGGCAGGTCCCGATCCCGGACCACGGAGGAAATCGGGCATCGGGCGCGGGCTCTCCGTGACTTCCGTGTCCCCCGTGGCGGCAACGTGATTTTCCATGCGAGCCGGTCCGGCCATCGAGGGCAACGCAGCGTCGACGCCGTTCCTGGCCGCCTCGCCTTTGTCCGCGGGTCCCATGGCCCCCATGCCTGCGCGCGAACGCCAGAATCCGCCGATAATGGCGGCCTGCCGCCGGAGCCCGCATGACCCTGCAGGAATTCATCCAGAGCACCACCGGGAAATCGCCGCCGGCGGGCTGCACGCCGATGCTTGAAGCGCTCTGGCACCTGCGCAAGGGCGACTGGCACCGCGCTCACGCGATCGTGCAGGCGCACGAGGAGCAGAAGCCGTCGGCGTGGGTGCATGCCCACCTGCACCGGGTCGAGGGCGATGCATCGAATGCCGGCTACTGGTACCGGCGCGCAGGAAGGCAGGCGGCCGAAACCGGCCTGGAAGAGGAATGGAAGGCGCTCGCCACGCATTTCCTTGGAGGGCGCGACCACGCATGAGCACAATGGACATTCGCATCGAAGACGGCCACCGGCCGGCCCCCACGCAACTGCCCGAACCCCTGGGCTTCGGCCGCCATTTCACCGGGCGCATGTTCACCCGGCGCTACACGCCCGACAAAGGCTGGCACGATGCGGCCATCGGCCCCTACCGCCCGCTGTCGCTCGACCCGGCGGCCGGGGCCTTCCAGTGCGGCCAGATGATCTTCGAAGGCACCAAGGCCTACCGGCGCCCCGACGGACACGTCAACCTGTTCCGGCCGCAGAGCAATGCCGAGCGCTTCAACCGCTCCGCCGAGCGCCTGGCGATGCCCGTCGTGGACGTCGACGAGCACGTGCAGGCAATCGCGGAGCTCGTGCGCCTGGAACATGCATGGGTGCCGCGGCAGGAAGGCGCCGCCCTGTACATCCGTCCGGTGATGGTCGGCACGGAAACCTCCCTCGAGGTCCGGGCCAGCCGCAATTACCTGCACTACATCATCCTGAGCCCGGTCGCGTCGCTGTTCGCGGGCGGCTTCCGGCCGGTTTCCGTGGGCGTCTCCGATGACCTGGTCCGCACCGTTCGCGGCGGCACCGGCGAGGCGAAGACCCCCGGCAACTATGCCGGGAGCCTCGCCGGCAGCGAACAGGCGGGACGGGACGGTTACCAGCAGGTGCTTTGGCTGGACGCGGTGGAGCGCCGCTACGTGGACGAGGTCGGCGCGATGAACATTGCCTTCGTGTACGGGACGCACATCCGCACGCCGGCGCTGACGGGCGCCATCCTCCGTGGCGTCACCCGGGATTCGCTGCTGCGCCTGGCGCCCGACCTTGGTTATACCGTCGCGGAGGAAAGGATCGACATCGACGAGCTGCTGTCCGACATCGACGCCGGCAGGGTGACCGAGGCCTTCGGCATGGGCACCGGCGCCGTGGTCTCGCCGGTGGGCCGCTTCGGCTGCCGGGGCAGGGACCACAAGGTCGGCACGGGGGAGGCTGGTCCGGTTGCACGCCACCTGTACAAGGGTCTCACCGACATCCAGTACGGTCGCGCCGCCGACCCGTACGGCTGGACGCACAAGGTGGAAGTCGTTGCCGACAGGCAAAGGATCGGCGCCTGAGATTGCATTGCAGGTCCCGCGCCGGCCGGCCCCTCCCGTGTAGCGTCCCGGAATGAAATCCCCCGATCTCGCCCGGCTGGTCGGGCTTGCCGCGATCTGGGGCGGCTCCTTCCTGTTCTTTCGCCTCAGCGCGCCCGCGCTCGGGCCACTGGTGACCGCGGAACTGCGCGCGCTGCTGGGCGGCCTGGCGCTATTGCTCTGGTTCCGCATCGCCGGCACACAGCTGCAGCTGCGCGAGCACTGGCGCGCCTATCTCGTCGTCGGCACCTTCAATTCGGCGCTGCCTTTCATGCTGTTCGCCTTTGCCAGCATGCACCTGTCCGCCTCGTACGCGGTGATCCTGAATGCCTCCGCGCCCTTCTGGGGCGCCGTTTTTTCCGCCCTCTGGCTCGGCGAGCGGCTCACGCTGAAAAAGGTCGCCGGCCTGCTGCTCGGCGTGGTGGGGGTGGGGCTGGTGATGGGGCTCGGCCTGCCGCAGCCGGAGCCGATGTTGTATCTGGCGAGCGGCGCCTGCCTGCTGGCGACGATGTGCTACTCGCTGGCCGGCATTTACCTGCGCAAGACCCGGCGGGTGCTCAAGTCGCAGGGCCTGGCCACGGGCAGCCTGCTGGGCGCGGCGCTGGTGATCCTGCCGCTGACGCCGCTCGCCCCGCCGCAGGGCGCGGTTACGCCCACCGTGGTCGCCGGCATCCTCGGGCTCGCGCTCCTGTGCAGCACCGTCGCCTTCGTCCTCTATTTCCGCCTGGTCGCCGACGTGGGCCCGACGCGGGCCATGACCGTCACGTTTCTCATGCCGGCCTTCGGGATGCTGTGGGGCGCGCTGCTGCTGGGCGAGCGCGTCACGTGGGTGATGCTGGCCGGCTGCGCGCTGATCCTCGCCGGCACGGCCCTGGTGTTCGACCTGCTGCGCCCGCGGGCGCGGCAGGCCTGATTCAGGACGCCGCGAGCGCGGCCTCGATGCCGGCGAGCGCGGTCCCCAGGCCGGCGTCCCTGGCGCGCGCGCGCAGCGCGTCGAGCTCGGCGCGCAGGTCGCCGCCGCGCTCGCGGCCGAGGTGGCGCGCAAGCGCCCTGCCGCGCGCGATGATGAAGTCGGTCCAGGGCAGGGGTTCGCGGGCCGTGTAGCGCTCCAGGGCTTCGGCATAGCGCAGCATTTCCTCCGGCTGGCCGAGCTGCTGCGCGACCTCGATCGCGAGCTGGTAGAAATGGAAGTAGTTGTGGCTGACGCAACCCAGCGCGAGCTGCTCCTCGCCCCGTGCCAATGCCTCGCGGCGCACCCCGGCGTCGTCGTTGGCGAGCGCGATCGCGGCCAGCACCCAGGGCCCGGTGTAGTTCGGGCCGATCTGCTCCACCATCGCGTGGGCCTGGTCGAGGTAGCGCCGGGCTTCCTGCGCGCGTCCCAGGTAGTGGCTGGCGAGCCCGAGGCCGGTGAGCGCGTCCGCCTCGAAGCGGGCCGCGCCCAGCGGGCGGGCGAGGTCGTGGGCGCGCGCGCAGTGGGAGAGGCATTCCTCGTCGCGTCCCGCGGTCTGGTGCAGGCCGGCCAGGACCAGGCGGGCGAGGACCTCGCTGCGCACGTCGCCGATGCGCATCGCCTTTTCCATCGCTTCCTCGCACGCCGCGATGCCCCTGCCGACCTCGTTGCAGTACATGCTGACGATGCCGAGCATGGGCAGGTGGTTGACCTCGATGCGCGTGAGCCCGTGGCGGCGGGAAAGCTCGATGCAGCGTTCGAAATAGTCCCGCGAGGTCAGGATGCGGGCGTTCTGGTAATAGGCGTCGCCCAGGCCGCCCAGCGCGCGCGCCTCGTCCGCCGGCGTGCCGACTTCCGTGGCCAGGCGCCGTGCCTGCTCGTGCGCGCCCAGGCAGGCGTCCATGTTCCCGAGCGGGAAATAGACGTGGCCGCGCAGCGACTGGACGTACATGAGCGACTTGCGGTCATCCAGCGCGACGGCGAGCCGGGCGGCATTGTCGAGCGCGGCGAGTGCCCGGTCGTAGATGTCCAGGGTGCGCAACCCGCCGGCGATGCCGAGCCACGCGCGCAGGCGCTGGGCGTCGTCCTGCGCCAGGTGCAGGCCCTCGCCGAAGGATTGCACCGATTTCGCCGTCTGGCCGTGGTCGCGCTGGAACTCGCCCCGCAGCAGGAACAGGTCGCAGCGCTGGCGTTCGGTGGCCGCGAAGGCGAGTGCCCGGGAGATGAGCTCGAGGGCATGCTCGATGCGGTAGGCCGCGGCTTCCTTGCGCGCCGCCTCCATGTACGCCTCGAATGCGCCCGGATCCCCGGCGGCCCCGAGGTGGCGGGCGCGCAGCACGGCATCGCGATCCGCGTACCAGCGCGCCGCGGCGGTATGAAGCGCCAGGCGCCGCGATCGCAGCAGGGAGCCGTAAGTCGCTTCCTGGATGAGCGCATGCGCGAAGGCGAGCTCGTCGCCTTCGTCCCGCACCAGGCCCTGGTCGCGGATCCGGTCCGCGGTGTAGGCAGGGTCGTCGAGCAGGTGGCGCAGGGCTTCGAGGGGAAAGCGCTGGCCCAGCACCGAGGCGACCTGCAGCGCCTGGCGTTCCTTCGGGTCGAGGCTGTCGAGCCGGGCCAGGATCAGGTTCTGGAGCGACCCCGGCACGGCGCTGCCCGTCGCCCGTCCCGCCCGCAGCAACTGGTCCAGGAACAGGGGATTGCCCTCCGCCCGGTGCACGCAACTCTCCACGAAGGCGGGGTCGTCGACGGCATAGCGCGCCGCCATCTTCAGGGCGTCCGGGTCGGCGAGCGGCCCGAGGTCGATGGTCGTCAGCGCGCAATGGCTGGCGTTGCGCCACGCGGGCGTGATCGGGTCGCCCTGGGTGCGGGTCGTCATGGCCAGCAGCGCCGGCGAGTGGCGCGTGGCCGAGGCAATCCAGGCGAGGCTGTCCATGGTGAGCGGCGAGGCCGAGTGGATGTCCTCCACGACGATGAGCAGCGGCTGCCGCATGGCCAGGGCGCGCACCAGTTCCTTGAGCGCCGATTGCCGGCCGGATTGCCGCCGGCTGCCGTCGACGTCATCGTCATTGCCGCCGGGGACGCCGCCGGCCTGAATCCCGGTCATTTCGGCGAGGAAGCGGCGCAACTCGGAAGTCACCGGCGCCTGCTCCAGGGCCCGGGAGACCTCCCCGGGATGGGCGGAGGCCCCCACGCCGATGAGGTTGCGCACCAGCATGGACAGCGGGTCCCCCCCGAACTCGAGGACCTGGCCCACATGCGGGTCGAAGCCCGCGGCGCGCGCATGGCTCGCGAATTCCTCCATCAAGCGGCTCTTGCCGATCCCGGCGTCGCCGCGCAGCAGCACGACGCGACCGGCCCTGGCCGTGCGGCAGCCCTCGAGCATGCCGACGAGCTGCTGCAGTTCGATGCCGCGGCCGAAGAACGGGCGCGGATTGCCCGCATCGAAGCCGCGCCGCAGCGAAGCGACGCGCCAGATGGCCGGGGCCCGCTCGATGCCGCTGACGGTGGCGCCCGGCAGGTGCTCGGCCTTCAGTCGCTCGCCCACCGCTTCGCGCACGTCGCCGGCCACGCGGATCTCGCCGGCGGCGCAGGCTTCCATGATGCGCGCCGCGATGCTCACCGGCCCTCCGGTCAAGGTCAGTCCGCCGCTGTCGTGGCTCGCCAGCACGCGCCCGCCGGCCACGCCGACCTGCGCCTGGAGCTGGCTGCCGGCGGCGTTGTGCATCATGGGCACGCTGTCGCGGATCGCCAGCGCCGCGAGGATGGCGCGCTCCGCGTCGTTGCCGTGGGCGACCGGCACGCCGAACACGGCCATCAGGCGCGAGCCGATGTAGCTGGTGACGGATCCGCCGTACTGGCGCACGCGTGCCCGGACCAGCTCCCGGTAGCGCAGCAGGAAGTCGTGCAGGTCCTCGGGATCCGCGCTGCCGGCAAAGGCGGTGAAGCCCGCGATGTCGACCAGGAACACGGTGGCATGGCGCAGGAGCGGGGCGTCGGCGCTGCGCGGCGGCTCGGCGGCGGCCGGCAGCGGCGGGCCCGCGTCCTCCACGCCGGCCGCCGCGGCATGGCGATGCTGCAGGATCTCGCGATACAGCCTCTCGGTTTCCGGCTCGGGGGGGATGCCGAGTTCCAGGCGCAGGACTTCGCGGCAGCGCCGGTACTGCTCCAGGGCCGCCGCATGCCGGCCCTGGGCCACGTAGATGCGCATGGCATCCCGATGCACGTCCTCGCGCAAGGGGTCCAGGGACAGGAGCTGGGTGGCGGCGGCGAGCGCCGGGCCGTGCTGCCCGGCCTGCATCTGGTCGTCCATGACGCCGGCCAGCGCGTCGGCGGCCAGGTTGCGCAGGCGCTCGCGCTCGGCGCGCAGCCAGTCCTCGAACGCGGGCGCGCGCACGTCGAAGCCATCGAGCAGGTGGCCGCGGTAGAGCGCGGCGCAGTGCCGGCGGTCCTCCTCCCGCGCCGACTGGGCGCGCTCCAGGAACTCGAGGGCGTCGATCCCGAGCCGGGAGCAATCGAGCCGCACGGCTTCCGCGTCCGCGTCCAGTGCCTCCACCCCCGCGTCCGACAGGGATTTGCGGATCGCGGTGAGGGCCTGCCGCAGGCTGGTGCGCGCCGGGCCCTCTTCGGCCTCTTCCCAGAGCAGCGCGGCCAGGCGGTCGCGGGATTGCGGCCGGCCGTCCGACAGCGCGAGGAACGCGAGCAGGGCGCGGGCCTTCTTCGGCGGCAGCAGCACCGGCTCGCCGGAAGCTCCCAGCATCTCGAATCCGCCCAGCAGTTGCAGACGCAGTTGTGTCACGGGTGTCGCCCGGTGGTGACGATGGGGGGGGCGCGGCCGGCTTTCACGCCATTTTCACGCCCGTCGTCCTGCCGCAATCACGGCGCCGCCCCAGGATGCGCAGCGTACCCGGCGCGCTGCCGGGGTGACCGATTCAGGAAAGGGGCTATTTTATGGCACTCAAGGATTGCAGGGACCTGGCTGTATCCACCCGTAACCGGGTTTCCCTGGACCGCTACGAGGCGGCCTTGCATCTGTTGCACGGGTATTACGGCGATCCGCTGGCCGCGATCGACCGCGCCCTCGAGGAGGACCCGGAATTCGTCATGGGCCACTGCTTTCGCGCGGCCCTCATGGTGATGTCCAGTGACAAGGGTGCGGAGCCGATGCTCGTGAAAAGCGTGCGGGCGGCGCAGGGCCTGGTGCACCGGGCCAATGAGCGCGAGCGCATGCACATCGCCGCGGCGGACGCCTGGCTGAACGGCAACTTCGAGCGCTCGGTCCGGCTCTACGGCGACATCCTGGTCGAGTACCCGCGCGACGCCCTGGCGCTGCAGGTCGCGCACGTGGGCGACTTCTTCCTCGGGCAGTCCTCGATGCTGCGCGATCGCGTGGCACAGGTGCTGCCCCACTGGGGCGAGGGCGTGCCGGGTTACGGCTTCGTGCTCGGCATGCACGCGTTCGGCCTGGAAGAGACGGCGCTGTATGCGCAGGCCGAGGCCGCGGGCCGCAAGGCGCTGGCCCTGAACGGGCGCGATCCCTGGGCGGTGCACGCGGTGGCGCACGTGATGGAAATGCAGGGGCGCTTCGACGAGGGCATCCAGTGGCTCAACTCGCGCGCCGGGGACTGGGCGCCCGACAACGGGCTTGCCTACCACAACTGGTGGCACCTGGCCCTGTTCCACATGGACCGCGGCGAGGAGGCGCGCGCCGTGGAGCTCTACGACACGGCGGTGCGCAAGCCCGGCAGCAACGTGGTGCTCGAGATGGTCGACGCCTCGGCCCTGCTGTGGCGCCTGCACCTGCGCGGTGCCGACCTGGGTGATCGCTGGAAAGGGATCGCGGATGCCTGGGAGCCGCGCCTCGAGGAAGGCTACTACGCCTTCAACGATGCGCACGCGATGATGGCTTTCGTCGGCGCCGGGCGCGGGCAAAGCGCGCAGCGCCTGCTGGAGGTGCTGCAGGCGCGCGCGGGAGCCGGCGGCACCAACGGCCGCATGACCTGGGAAGTCGGCCTGCCCCTTTGCCGCGCGCTGCATGCCTTCGGCGCGGGCGACTACGGCACGGCGGTGGAGCTGCTGCAGCCGCTGCGGCTCGTGGCCTCCCGCTTCGGCGGCAGCCACGCGCAGCGCGACATCATCCCCCTGACGCTGGTCGAGGCGGCGATTCGCGGCGGCCGACTGCCGCTTGCCCGCGCCCTCCTGGCGGAGCGCACTTCACTCAAGCCGGAGAGCCCCTTCAACTGGGCCTCGACGGTGCGGACGCTGCGGATGATGGGGGATCGGGACGGCGCGGAGAACGCGGTGAAACGATCCATCACGGCGCGCGCCACGGCGGTTGCCGCTGCATCCACCGTCATGCCGCTGGCTTCCGCCGCCTGACCCGGGAGCCCGCCCACATGACAACCGCACGTCTATTGCTGGTGGGTGCCGCGTTCGTCGCGGCCACCTTGCAGGGCAGCCGCCTGCCGCAACCCGAGCCTGGTCCCGGCGACAGCCTGGCGCATCGCGCCGGCTCTGGTGCCGACCAGGTGGAGCACCCGTCGCTGCGCGACGGCCTGCTCGCCTGAGGCCGGCGCAAACAAGGAGATTTCCATGCACGCGCAACTCGCAACGCCCCGGCTCTCCGCCATCCTCCACGCGCCGCGCCGGGGGACGGGCGCGGTCGAGTTCGCCTCGGTGCGCCCCGAAAGCGTCCAGGTGAGCAGCCGCAACCTGGGCTGGACCCTGCTCAACTTCGAGCGCCGCGAGGTCGGCCCGTCGAGCCGGGACCTGCCCGGGGGCGCCACGGAGCACCTGGTCTTCGTCAGCCTCGGCGGAGGGACCCTGGTCCGGGCGTCGGCCGCGGGCACGGTGCGCCACGAACTGGCCCCGGGTTTCGTCGCGGTGGTGCCGAGCGGCACGCCCATCCACTGGCGCTGGGAATCGCGGATCAGCTTTTCGCTGCTCGCCCTGCAGCCGGCCTTCCTGCGGCAGGTGGCGCAGGAGAACCTTGGCCTGGATCCGGAAGACGCGAGGCTCGCCTTCGCGGAGCGCGAACATGATCCCGCCGTTTCCACGATTGCGGCCGCGCTGGCGAGGGAGACGGTGCGCGGCGACGCGGGCAGCCGGCTGTATTCGGAGTCGCTGGCCACGATCCTGGCCGTGCACCTGCTGCGCAACTACCTCGACACCCCGGGGCCGGTGCCGGCCGAGGCGCCGGCACCCATCCCGCGGGCGGTGGCCAGGGCCGTGGCGTTCATCCAGGCGCAGCATGCCACCGACATCGGGCTGGCCGACATGGCGGCCGCGGCGCACATGAGTCCGTTCCATCTCGCGCGCACCTTCAAGCGCGCGATGGGCATCTCGCCCTACCAGTACCTGATCCAGACGCGGGTCAACAGCGCCCGCGCGCTGATCCTGGCCGGCGGCGGAGGATACTCGCTGGCGGAGATCGCGACATCGGTGGGCTTCGCGGACCAGAGCCACCTGACGCGGCACTTCAAGAAGGTGCTGGGGACCACGCCGAGCAAGCTGATCCACTGAACCCCTGCGCGCTCCGGGCGGCGCTATGGCTCGGCGAGCAGGGGCGTGACCTGTTCTGCAAACCAGAAGGGCAGCTTGGCGCCCCGCGTCTGGCTGCGCACCACCCCCTTGCGGTCGATGACGAAGGCCGTCGGCGTGGGATAGCGGCGCTCGAAGCCGCTGCGTTCCAGGTCGTCGGCCATGATGCCTTGCAGGCCGTAGGACCCCACCATGCCCTCGACCCGGGCGCGGTCGGCGAGGTCGTCGATGGCCACCACGATGACCTCGAAGCCCTCGGCCCGGTGCTTTTCGTAGAAGGTCTGGACGTTGCCGATCTCGTACGCGCAGAACTTGCAGTAGCTGGAGAAGAAGTTCACCAGCACCACCTTGCCGCGCAGGGCCTGCAGGTCGAGGGGATGGCCGGAGAAGAGCGTGCCGCGCAGCGGCGGCGCGGGCGCACCGATTTCGGCGCCGGCCCAGGCGGCATTCGCCAGGGCCAGGGCGAGCAACAGGATCCAGGATCGGAAGTAAGGCATGCGGGCGAGCTCCGGGGCTTGCGCCAGTATACTGGCGCCCTTGCCGATAAAAAGGGGCGGAGCATGGCACAGGGCAACGACATCACGGCGGATTCCCAGGTCGCGCGCATTTTCGAATGGCGCCGCGGGTTCAACGCCATCCATCTGATCGACCTCGGCGTGCACCTGGGGCTGTTCCGCGCGCTCGCCGAGTCGCCCGGGCAGGAGGCCGCGGCACTGGCGTCGAAGCTGGGCCTGCAGCCGCACTACGTCGGCGTCTGGTGCAGGACGGCCTATGGCCTGGAACTCCTGGATGCGGACGAGCAGGGCCGCTTCCGGCTGGCCCCGCACATGGACGCCATCCTCGCCAGCGCCACCCACCCCCGTTACCTGGGCGGCTACGTGCGGCTGGGCACCGAGGTCGCCGCCGAGGATTTCCGCCGCTGCCGCGAGGCCTTCAGGACCGGCCAGTCGAGGCCGTTCCAGGGCCGCGGCGAGCACTTCAACCAGGCCATCGCCGAATCGACGCAGGGGCTGCAGGTCGTCACTGCAAAAAAAATCCTCCCCAGCCTCGCCGGCCTGGCTGACCGGCTCGCCGCAGGTGGCGCGCTGCTCGAAGTGGGTTGCGGCACCGGGAATTTCCTCCTGCAGGCGGCGAAGGCTTTCCCCAATGCGCGCCTTGCAGGCGTGGACATCGACGACGAAAGCCTCGCCGCGGCGCGCGAAAAGATCCGCAAGGCCGGGCTCGAGGGGCGTGTCAGCGCGCACAAGGAAAAGGTCGACGATGCGACCAATGCCTTCGACGCGGTGGTGATGATCGAGGTGCTGCATGAGATCGGGCCCGGCATTCGTCCGGCGGTCGTCGCGGGCGCGGCGCGCGCCCTCAGGCCGGGCGGCTGGATGGTGATCATCGACGAGACCTACCCGACGACGCTGGAGGAGGCGCGACGGCCGGAGTTCCGCTTTCCGCTGCAGACGGGTTTCGAGGAACTGCTCTGGGGCAACGTGATCCCCACGCGCGAGGAGCAGGAGAAGCTGCTGCGCGACGCGGGGCTGAAGGGGGCGATCGGGCGCGAGCTGATCGGGGAGGGCTTTACCGTCCTGACGGTGCAGCGCTAGGCGGCCGCGCCAGGCCGATGCCCAGCGCCACGGCTTCCCACTCCTGGCCCACGAACCGCGACATGAGGTAGATGTCCGGTTTGCCCGCCAGGCTCATGTACTGCGCCGTGTCGTCAGGATTGCGGGCGCCGAACACCGGCGCAATCACGGGTTCGTTGCCGCGATAGAGCGTGGCGCGCAGGCGCGGCGGATCCAGCCCGAAATCGCGCAGGTTCGACCCCGTCAGCTCGGGCGCATCCATGGTGCGCAGCGGCCCGGACGTGTTCATGAACTGCACGGCCATGGAAACGCGCCTGGCAAGGTCGGCGGGGACGGGCACGCCGCCTTCGACGTTCCAGCCCTCGCCCTGGCGTTTCAGCGCCGCGGACCGCGACCCGACCTCGATCGTCACCCGGTCGATGCTCTCCGGCGCCGGCTTCATCAGCCCGCGGGCCTCGAACTTCACCAGCTGCTTCTGCTGGGGCAGCGCGCCCGCGATCACCATGGCAACCAGGTAGGCCAGCGCCAGGGCTGCAGCCCCCGCGACCAGCAGCGGCGCGCGCTTCATCGCCGGCGCCACCACACGATCGCGCCGATGGCCAGCACGGACAGCGGCAGCAGGATCTCGATGACGATGAAGATCAGCGTCATCTGCGCACCGGTCAGCAGGATCATCGGCGGCACGGGGATCCGGCTGGAGACCGTGGCGGCGCGCTCCTCGCGGACCAGCCAGCGCACGATGCCCAGCGCCACGTCGCCGTTGGCGAGGTAGGGCAGGAAGGAGTTGCTGGCGAAGTCGCCGTCGCCGACGACGACCGCGCGGAACTCGCGGGCGCCGCTTTCCAGGGTGCCCTCGGCCGCAATGGCCATGAGCTGCGGCCCCCTCGCCGGCGCCGCCTGCGTGGCATGACCGCCGGCGTCGCGGATGGCGACGGGCTGCACGCTGCGCACGTAGCTGTCGCGGCTGCTCGTCAGCAGCGGGGCCACGCGCACCCCGGCGGCGGGCGGGACGGGGACCAGCGGCCGCATGCCCGGATAAAAGCTCATCGAGGCGTTTTTCGTGATGGGATGCGGATCGTAGGCGGCCACGGCCACCATCTCGGCGTCGGTGGAGTAGTGGCTCAGCGGATCGACGACCGCCTGCATGGGCAGCGTCGCGCCCAGCTTCGACACGAGGCCGGCCAGGCGCGGCTCCAGCGTGAAGCCGAGGTCGAACATGGCGAACAGCGCGCCGCCTTGCTGCAGGTAGGCCTCGATGGCGGCGCTTTCCGCCGGCAGGAAGGTCGTGCGCGGGTTGGCGACGATCAGCACCTGGCAGTCCTTCGGCACCTGCGGCGACGTGGCGAGGATGACCTTGCGCGACTCGTAGCCCTGGGCCTCGAGCGCCCGGCGCAGGCGGCCGATGCCGTGCCCGGTGGTCTGGATCACCTTGGAGGAGGCGTCGTCGTGGCTGTGCCCGGCGATGCCCTCCATGTGGGTATGGAACTCGAAGTTGTCCATGGGCAGCTCGTTGTGGCCTTCCAGGAAGCAGGCGACGATCACCTTTTCACGCAGCACGCGCTGGATGCCGATGGCGATCTCGCCCTCGTCGGTGGTCTGCACCACCACCTTGCGTCCCTCGGCCTCGAGGATGGCGGCATTGACCATGCGAACGCCGTAGGCCTGGGCCACGGACGGCTCGCGGTCCGGGTCGACCGTGCGGACGGCGAGCATCGGGTTGCGGCGTCCCATGACCTCGACGACGTCCTTGGTGCGGCGGCCGGCCGGGTCCTGCCCGCGGTAGAAGTACGTGAGGCGCACGGGCCGGGCGAGCTGGTCGACGACCGACATGGCCTGGGCGGATGGGGTGAAGATCTTCTCCCTGGTCATGTCCACGTGCACGTCGTGCAGCAGCAGGGCGACCGTGGCCAGGACCGCGACCCCGGCCGCGGCGACGACGACGCCGGCGTTGAACAGGAACGAGCGCCAGCGCGAGAGGCGGGTCTGCAGGGGAATGCGCAGCCCGGCGAAGAACAGGACGGCCAGCGCGACCAGCCATCCCGCCGTCCAGAGCAAAGGTCCCGCCTCGTAGCCGCCGTGTTCCATCTAGAAAGCCGTGACGAGTGACAGGTGGGGCGTGACCGGACAAACCGTGACCGGTGGCCGGTGACCAGTGACGGAACAGGCCGTGATGCGTGGCGAGGGACGAGTGGCGGGCATGACGGTCAACGGCGGGCGAGCGCGCGCATGGCCAGGAACAGCGCCAGCAGGGTGCTCACCAGGAAGAAGCCGAAGTCGGATGTATACATTGCGCCGGTGGCGAAGGGCGTGAAGCGCGCCAGCAGGGACAGGCTGATGAGGATGCGCTCGAGCCAGTCGGGCATCATCCCGGCCAGCGAATCGATCATCCACAGCGTGAAGGAGATGCCGATGGTGACGATGGCCGCGACGACCTGGTTCGAGGTGAGCGCCGAGACGGCGAGGCCGATCGCGACCAGCGTCGAGGACAGCAGCGCGAGCCCGAGGTAGCCGCTGTAGATCGGCCCCCACTCCGGGGAGCCGAACAGGCCCAGCACGACGGCGTAGGCGCCGGTCAGGACGATCATGCCCAGGACGACCGCCATGCTCGCCAGGTACTTGGCCAGCACCACGTGGCTTTCCCTCACCGGCGCCGTCAACAGCAGCTCCAGCGTGCCGCCCTTGCGCTCCTCGGCGAACAGCCGCATGGTGATGATCGGCACGATGAGCAGCAGCAGGCCCGCGGACTGGAAGAAGATGTGGACCAGCGTGGCGTACTTGTTCAGGAACAACGTGAGCGTGAACGAGTAGCCCATCAGCAGCAGGAACACCGCGATGAGGGCGTAGGCCACCGGGGAATAGAACAGGGCACGCACCTCCTTGCCCAGCAGCGGGAGGAAGCCCTTCATGCGCGCGCGCCCTCGGTCAGGCGCAGGAACAAGGCCTCCAGGCCGCTGCCGGCCGGGGTGGCCTCCTCGATCGCCAGTCCGGCGCCCACGAGCGCGGCGATCGCCCCGGCGGCCGCGCCGTCATGTTCCACGACGTAGCTGCCGGCTGCGCCCAGGACTTCGGCGATGCGCAGGCCCGGGAGGACGGCCAGTTTCGCCCGGACCTGCGCCTCGGTGGTGTCGCGCAGGCGAACCTTCAGGCGTGCGCCCTGCTGCGAGCCCAGGGCATGGACCGTCAGCAGCCGTCCGTCGAGCAGGATGGCGACGCGGTGCGCGACCTTCTCGATTTCCGCGAGGATGTGCGAGGTGACGAGGATGGACAGCTCGCGCGAGAGGTCGCGGATCAGTTCGCGCACCTCGATGATCTGGCGCGGATCGAGGCCGTTGGTCGGCTCGTCCAGGATGAGCAGCTTCGGCTCGCCGAGCAGGGCCTGGGCGATGGCCACGCGCTGCCGGTAGCCGCGCGAGAGCTTGGCGATCAGCAGGTCGCGGACCTTCTGCAGCGACAGGCGCTCGACGGCGCGGTCGATGGCCCTGGGCAGGCCGCCTTCCGGGACCCCGCGCACCCGGCCCATGAAGGCGAGGAATTCGCCCACGCGCATGTGCGTGTAGAGGGGCACGTCCTCGGGCACGTAGCCGAGCTGCGCCCGCGCCTGCAGCCCCTGGCCGACGACGTCGAAGCCCGCCACGCGGGCCGTGCCCGACGTCGGCTTCAGGTAGCCGGTCAGGATGCGCAGGATCGTGCTCTTGCCCGAGCCGTTGGGCCCGAGCAGGCCCATGACCTCGTGGGGCTGCACGTCGAAGGATACCCCGTCGACGGCCAGGCGCGGGCCGTAGGACTTGGTCAGCCCGGAGGCGACGATCACGGGAGTCATTGGGGAATGTTAACGCATGCAAACAAACAGGCCGGGACGGTTTTCCGTCCCGGCCTGTTCGCCGAAGTGCCGATTTCAGTCGTAGTACGCGGGGGCCTTCTTCAGTGCCTTGAAGGCATCCGGGTCGTGCGCGGTGAAGTATTCCGCCTTCTGCGTGGCCATCATCATGCGGATCCACTCGTAGGCCCTGTAGTAGCCGGCCGGGTCGAAGGCGAGCACCAGGTTGGGCGCGATGCTCTTGTCCACGTTCTCGCGGAAGTAGACGTTGTCGCCGGTGAGGATGATCAACCCGGTGTTCTTGAGCTTGACCGTCATCATCTGGCTGCCCGGCGTATGCGCCACCCAGCGCTTGATCACGATGCTGCCGTCGCCGAACAGGTCGAGGTCGCCGTCGAGCTGGATCATCTTGACCGCGTTCGGGTAGTTGCTGTTGGGCGCGCGCAGCGGCATGACGTCGCCGATGATGTACGGCCCGCCGGTGCCCTGCTCGGGCCAGAACGCATTGATGATCTCGCTCTTCTGCACGATGATCGTGGAGTTCGGGAACTTGCCCACATTGCCGCCATGGTCCAGGTGCAGGTGGCTGCAGACCACGTACTTGATGTCATCCGGCGTGAGGCCGATCTTCTTCAGTTGCACGTCGATGGCGACTTCCGGCGTCATGGCGGGCTTGAGCGAGTCGTACATCGGCCACCAGCTGTGGTCGGTGATCAGCTTGTCGTTGTTGCCCGTGTCGAACAGGATGTTGCCCTTCGGGTGCTTGATGACGTAGAAGCCCACGGGAATCTGGATGGGCGGGTCCATGGTCGCGAAGTTCTGCAGCACACCCTTGCCGATCGTGAGCGCGCCCGAGCTGAACGCGTAGAGCCGCGTGTCCTGGGCTTGTGCCGTGGCTGCGCCCGCCATCACGGCGAGTGCCGTGGCCGCGAGGCGCCAGTGTTTCCATACGCTGGTCATGCCGATTCTCCTCTCCGGTTGATCTTGTCGACGGCACTTCCAGCGCCCCGGCGCTGACCTGCCGGGGAAAAGCGGATTGCCGCTGGCGAAGTATCGAATTGGCCGGTTTCCGGAGAATTTCACGGGAAGGGCCCGTATTGCAGCCGGTAATGCGGGGTCAGGCGAAGAAGGCGCGCTCCACGAACAGGGCCAGGCCGACGACCAGGACGGCGGCCGACACTGCCACCGTAAAGCGCTGTTCCCACGGGCGCTTTCGAATGTACAGCAGCAGCGGCAGGGCGGCCACGACCATCGCCGCCTGGCCGGCCTCGACGCCGAGGTTGAAATTCAGCAGCGACAGCAGCAGGTTTTCCTTCGGCAGGCCGATCTCCTTGAGCACGGAGGAGAATCCGAAGCCGTGCACCAGGCCGAACAGGAAGCTGACGGCCCAGCGCCGCGAGATCGCGAACCGGGGGAACAGGTTTTCGGCCGCGACGTAGGCGATGGACAGCGCGATCACGGCTTCGACCAGGGCGCCGGGCAGCGTCACGACGTCGTAGGCCGCCAGGCCGAGCGTCACGGTGTGGGCGAGCGTGAAGGCGGTGACGATCTTGAGCAGTTGCAGCAGGTCGCGACCGCGCAGGATCAGCACCAGCAGGAACAACAGGTGGTCGTAGCCGGTGAGGATGTGCTCGATGCCAAGCACGAAAAAGCTGCCGGCGCCTTTCATGCCCGGCGCATCGGCGCCGATCGCCAGCTCGGCATGGCGGCTTTCGGCGCCGAAGGCCACCGAATGGGTGCCGCCCGGCCAGACGATGAGCGCGATGGTGTGGTGATCGGCGCCCAGCACGTCGGGCAGGTCGTCCTGGATTTCCAGCCGGCGGACCGTGTCCGGGCACCGGAAGGTCACGGAGCCCGTGAGGCTGAGCGCGGCTGCCGTGGGCGGCGTGACCTTGCCTTCGGCCGGCGTGCAGTCGCGGCCGCCGGCGCGGATGCGGATCCTGTCGCTTAGTGCCTCGACGAGCGGACGGTAGTCGGGGGTGGCGTCAGGACGGCCAAGTTGCATCCGGTCGGCCAGGGGGCCGGGCGGCACATCCGGCAGCGTCAGGTCGTAACGCACCGTCTCGCCCGCGACATGGATCGTGGCCATGCCCGTGGTCCCGCCGCTGTGGGCGGCGGCCAGCCCGGGCAGGGCGAGCAAAAGGCAAAGCGTGAAGCGGATCATGGGTTGGGGGCTTTCGGGCAGGCGCATGATAAGGCGGGCGCCTGCCGCAACGCCAACCGGTCAGCGCGACGCGTTGGCGGCCGGTGCCCCGGGCTCGAAGCTGGCGATGAGCTGGAGCAGGTTCGTGATCTGGAAATCCGGGATGGTCACGACCGTGGTGCTGCCCACGGGCAGCACGTAGCGGCTGACATTGTCCGGGGCCACGACGCCGACTGCGTAGCGGGACAGCGGCTGCGGGGAATTCGGCAGGTAGGCCATGATGAAAATGTCCGGCCGGGTGACGCCGAATTCGTCGGCCTGGACGTTGAGCGCGAATTCGCGCTCCTTGCGGGCGCGGCCGAACCCGGCCAGGGCCTTCTCGATGCGTTCGGCGGCCGCCGGATCGACGGTGTGCGCGTGCTGCTGCTGGGCTTCGGCATGGACGCCATGGTAGAACCAGGCGCCGGCCGCGTCGCGCTCGAAGCGATACAGCGTGCCCTTGTTGAGGATTTCCACCGCGCCGATCTCGGCGATGGGGGCGGGCAGCAGGCGGCGTTCGTCGCGGGCCTCCCCCTCCTGGCGGCTGGCGGCCCGGTCGCCGTGGTGGATCGTGGCGATGACCGCCACCAGGATGCCGAGCAGCGCCCATACGGCGACCAGCCGCCGGCTCGGACGGCCGCCGCTCATCGCTGCCTCCACCAGACCGCGATGCCGATGATCGCCATCAGCGCCGGGATCAGGATGATGGACAGGAAGAAGGTGCCCTTCATCTGCGTGTTGGTCAGGTTGACCTGCGGCCGGTCGTAGGTGCGCGGCTGGATGCCGATCAGGTTCTCCTTGGCGGCGAGGAAGCTCACGGTGTTCACGAACAGCGTGCCATTGCCGAGGATGTGGAAGAACGAGTTCGTGGCGAAATCGGAATCGCCGATGACGGCGATGCGCGAGCTGTTCTTCGCCTTGTCCGCGGCCTGCTTCCCGGCGGCGGCGCCGGCCGCTGCCTCCCCTTCCCGCAGGCGGCGGACGACGGCCTCAGTCGATTCGACGAACTCCGGCTTGCGGTTGGCCGTCACCATCAGGGTGAGCGGGCCGCCGCGGCTCGTCTTCGGATCGTAGTTGGCGCGTTCGCGGTCGGTGCCCGCGTAGCTGCGCTTCGACGAATTGACCACCGGGCGCACCGAGGTGCCGGGGACGCGCTCCGGCGTCGGCGAGAGCGAGCGGGCGCCGGGATAGAAGGTGAGGGGCAGGTCGCGCGTGATCTCGTGCCGGTTGTAGTCGGTGACGGCGGGCGCGGAGATGTCGGCCCAGAAGTGGCTTGCCTCGTCGAGCACGATGTCGTCGTCGAGCACGATCCCGAATTCCATCAGCACCGGCTCGAGGCCCGTGCGGACGAAGGGGTCGAGCATGAACAGCGCATTGCCGCCGTCGGCAAGGTACTTGTCGACCGCCTTGACCTCCATGGGCAGCAGGGCGGCCTTGGGACCGGCGACGACCAGGACGGCGCAGTGCGAAAGGTCCTTCCCGCCCTGGAGCAGGGTGATCTTCTCGACGACGAAGTTCATGGCTTCCAGCCCGTGGCGGGCCTTGGCCATGCCGTGGCGCTCGTGCATGACGAGCTTGGCGCCGAGGCCGTGCGAATGGCCGGCGTTGCCCTCGGTATGGTCGTGCGACTCCAGGCTGAAGGGGTCGGGTTCGCCGTGGCCGTCGAGGAAGCAGACCGTCTGCTGCACGCCCTGCGAGATGCGCAGGATGCCGTTGGCGATGTCGGTCTCTGTCGGGCCGTTGACCACCATGCGGCGGCCTTCGCTTTCCATGATGGCCGTGCCCGGGAACTCGACGCCGCGCATGCGCGCCTGCGCCGGGTTGACCATGGGGTCATAGAACTCGACCGTGACCTTGTCCGACGTGGCCGCCATCTGCTCGTACAGCTCGACGGTCTCGCGCATCATGCGGTCGTGGAAGAACACGATGTGCACGGGCTTCTCCAGCCGCTTGAGCATGTGCACGGTGGCCGGGGAGAGCGAGAAGAGCTTCGCCTCGGACAGGTCGATGCGGGCCGGAAAGCGCAAGGAGAAGTAGGCGAGCGCCACCAGCACGCCCACCATGCCGATCGTGTACAGCAGGATCTCGCCGCGGCGCTGGCGCACCAGGCCCCACAGCTCGGCGCGCAGGGCGTGGGCGCTCCAGGCGGTGAGCCCCAGTCCGGCGATTCCCAGTGCCGCGGCGGCAGCCGCGGCGTTCACGAAGATGGCATTGGCCGCCGCCGCCGCGCCCAGCAGGGCGAGGCCGGCAAGCAGGATGAGGATAGAGCGGAAGGAGCGTTCCATCAGCGCCGCCATTGCAGGTAACTGGCGTTCAGCGTGAGGGCGATGGCCGCCACGATGAGGTAGAACGCCACGGCCTCGGTGCGCACCAGCCCGCGGATGAAGTCGCCGAACTGCACCGAGAAGGAAAGATAGCCGAACAGGTTGCGCAGGAACTCGGAACCCTGGAACGACTGCAGGTGGCCGATGAACCAGAAGCCGAGCAGCACGCACACCGTGACGAGCGCGGCGATGATCTGGTTCTGCGTGAGCGCGGAAAAGAGCTGCCCCACGGCGAGGCAGGCCATCCCGAGCAGCACGAAGCCGAGGTAGCCCGAGAGGATGGTCGTGGCCTCGGGATTGCCGTAAAGGAACAGCGGGACGAGGTTGATCCAGGTCGCCGCCGTCATGACCAGCAGGATCGTGACCGCCCCCAGGTACTTGCCCAGCACGATCTGCCACGGCTTGAGCGGCAGCGTGGCGAGCAGTTCCATGGTGCGCCCGCTGTACTCGCCGGAGAACAGGCGCATCGAGAGCACCGGCATGAGGGTGATCAGCAGGATGCCCATGTTCTGCAGCGTCTGGTCCATGGTGCCGATGCCGGTGAGGAACATGTTGAAGATGAAGAAATAGCCGGTCCCGAGCAGGAACACGGCAATCACGAAGTAGGCGATCGGCGAGCGGAAATACTGCGCCAGCTCCTTCTGGTAGATCGCGACGAGTCCGTTCATTGCATGGATTCCGGATGGCCGGGCGCTTCGCCCACGTAACGCAGGAAGATGTTCTCCAGGGTCGGCTGCTGGCGCTCGAGGCGGTGCAGCGACCAGCGGGACGCCACGGCGCGGGCGATGGCGGCTTCCACGCCTTCGCGGTTGTCGACCCGGCATTCGACCGAGAGCAGTTCCCCGCGCGTGCCATTCGGGCGCGATTGCACGCCGTGCACGCCGTCGACCTCGCGGATGGCCGCCTCGATCGCGGCGGCGGGGCCCGAGACGAGCAGGCTGACCTGGTTGGTCCGCTCGGAGGCCCGCTGCAGGGCGGCGGGCGAATCGATGGCGAGCAGCCGGCCGTCGTTGATGATGGCCACGCGCCGGCAGATGAGCGTGACCTCGGGAAGGATGTGCGTGCTGAGCAGCACGGCATGGTTCTCGCCGAAGCTGCGGATGACTTCGCGCGTTTCCTGGATCTGCCCCGGGTCGAGGCCGGCGGTGGGCTCGTCGAGCAGCAGCACCTCCGGATCGCCGAGCAGGGCCTGGGCGAGGCCGACGCGCTGGCGATAGCCCTTGGACAGCTTGTAGATCTCGCGCCGGGTCACCGCCTCGAGGCGGCAGGCCTGGATGACGCGGTCGAGCTGGGACTTCATGCCCGAACGGGGCACGCCCTTCACCCTGGCGATGAAGCGCAGGTAGGCGCTGACGTCGAGCACGTCATAGAGCGGGGGATGCTCGGGCAGGTAGCCAAGCTTGCGGGCCGCCTCCTCGTTCTGGGTGGCCATGTCGTAGCCGGCCACGCGCACCGTGCCCGAGGACGGGGTCGTGTAGCCCGAGATCATGCGCATGGTCGTGGTCTTGCCGGCGCCGTTGGGGCCGAGGAAGCCGACGATCTCGCCCTTTTCCACGGTAAAGGAGATGCCGTGGATGATGGTGCGTGCGCCGTAACGCTTGGAAACCGATTCGAGAGCGATCATTGCAACCGTGGAGCGGGGATTCTGGGGACAAAAAAAACCCCCCGCTTCTCCGGGGGGTTTTTCCGTCAGGAGGACCTGACTTACTTATACCACCTGCTGCCCTTGGACTTGAACTGGTCGCCGTCGTGCGCCATGAAAATCTGGGCGCCTTCGAGGTCGCGCATGTGCTTCAGGCGGTTGACCGAGTTGGTGTAGTCCTGGACGCTGTAGTTCAGGCCGGCCGGATAGCCGTCGAGGTTTTCCTGCATCCAGATGGCGTCCTGCGAGATGATCACGGTGCCGGTGGAGGGCAGCTTGACCTTCATCGACTGGTGGCCTTGCGTGTGGCCCGGGGTGGCCAGGATCATCACGCTGCCGTCGCCGAACAGGTCGTAGTCGCCGTTGAGTTCGAGGTAGTTGAACTCACGGGCGTTGTCCAGGTCGGCCATCACGAAGGAACCCGGGGTGGTGCGGCCCTGGAACTTCTCGGGCCACCAGCCCTGGTACAGCTCCTTCTTCTGCAGCACGTGGATGGCGTTCGGGAACATTTCGATGTTGCCGACGTGGTCCAGGTGGGTGTGCGAGGTGACGACGACCTTCACCTTGTCGGGCGAGTAGCCCAGCTTCTTCAGCTGTGCGTCGATGACGTCGGCGCGGGTCTGGCTCGGCTTCAGGAAGTCGCAGTTGCCGGGAGCCCAGTACTTCTTGCAGTTGTCGGCGCCGTCGGAGATGGCGACGTTGTTGCCGGTGTCGAACACGACCAGGCCCTTCGGGTGGTCGAGGACCCACATGCTCACCGGGATGGTGATGTCGCGGGACTTGTCGGCCGGCAGCGCGGGGATCAGGCCGCGGATGTCGAACGGGCCGAACATGCCGCTGGTGGTCCAGTAGAGCTTCTGCGCGAACGCGTTGGTGCCTGCAACGCTCATCAGGCCCAGCAGCGCGGCGAGGATGACTGACTTCTTCATGCTTGGTTTCCTCCGTTTTTTGGTGGTCGTACCTGTTTCCTGCATGCACCGCCTGTTTTTTGTCTCTCCCTACCCAAGGACCGGAGAAACCTGCATTTCCCCGCGACAACAATTCAGGTGCCTGCAATACGGCGCGGTCGGAGTTTCGCCGATATGCGCGCCGCGAGTCAATGCGCGGCGCCACATAAGCCCCTAATTCTTCAGAGTTTTCTTACAAATACTTAAGCTTGTAAGAAAAATTGCTACACGCAATGGAATGCAACGCGGCAGGGCTTGCCGCGTCAGGACAAATTGTCCGCACTTATCAAACCCTTGGAGAGCAGTGAGCGAAACACCTCGCAGGTCTGGCGGATGCCGTCCTCGAGGGAAATGGTGCCGTAGTCGCCCAGGAAATTGCGCACCGGCTGGTCGGACAGGGCCATGGGGAAGGGCAGCGCCTCGCCCGAGACCTCGATCCTTGCCTCCGGCACCAGGCGCCTGAGCACTTCCATCGACTGTTCGACAGTCGAGGCCACGCCGTTGATGTCGAACACTTCGGCGCCGCCGCGGGGCTTCGAGACGGCCTTGATGAACGCGCTGGCGACCTCGCCCGCGTGCAGCCAGGACACCGGGCCGCGGAAGGGGATGGTGTACGGCTTGCCCGCAGCGGCGGCGAGGATCGCGACCGTGGTCTTGGAGGTCATGCCCTGGTCGCGGCCCACACCGTAGACCACGCCCGGGCGCAGGCCGACGCTGCCGATCTGCCAGTCCTGCGCGTAAACGCGTGCCGTCTGTTCGTTGCAGAACTTGTAGGCGCCGTAGAGCGTGGCCAGGGTCTTGGGGTCGAACACGCCATGCGCCGCAATCGAGCTGGCGTAGGCCACGCGCTTGATGCCGAGCTTGCGCGCCGCTTCGAAGACGTTGACCGTGCCGACCACGTTGACGCGCGCGCCCGCGATCGGATCCGCCTTGCAGAAAGGCACCTGCAGCGCGGCCAGGTGGATGATCGCCTTCGCCCCGCTTTTCTCGACGGCGGCCATGACCGCGGCGCTGTCGCCGATGTCCCCGGTGAGCCAGGGCACCTGCGAGAGCTCGGAATCCGCCATCAGCAGCCGCGGCCGGCGCTTGTCCTCCGTCAGGTCCATGGCCGCCACCGGCACGCCGGCATCCGACAGCAGGGTGAGCGCCCAGCTGCCGATGCAGCCGCCTGCGCCCGTCACCAGCACGGGCCCGTCGAAGTCCTTTGGATCGACCTTGAATTGCTTGAACACGTTGCCTCCTCCTTCAGGGTTGCATGGGCAACGCCGGGTCGGCGGCCCATTCGGTGAGGGATGCATCGTAGACGCGCACGTCGTCGCGGCCCAGCATGGCCATCACCAGCGCGACGCTGGTGGCCGCGATGCCGCCGCCGCAATACGCGATCACCCTGGGCGCCGCAAGCGCCGGGCCGAGCTGTTCGCGCAGTTGTGCCGCGCTGCGGAACGTATTGTCCGGGGCGAGGTGCTCCACGGCGGGGATGTTGATGCTGCCGGCGATGTGGCCGCGCCGGCCGTAAGTCACGCCGCCCCGGCCTTCGTGCTGCTCGCGGCGCAGCGCATTGACGGTGCAGGCGTCCGCGGCCCCGATGGCGGCAAGGACGTCGTCGCGGCCGGCGACCAGCGCCAGGCGCGGCGGCCGCGCCGTGAAGCGGCCTTTCGCCCGCGGCGCAGCGGGGCCGGTTTCGAGCGGGCGGTTCTCCGCCTTCCATTTTTGCAGGCCGCCATCCAGCACGGCGGCGTTGTCGTGGCCGAATACGCGCAGCATCCACCACAGCCGGGTGGCCCACCAGTGGTTGGCCGTGGAATATGCCACCACCCGGGTATCGTCGCTGATGCCGAGCCTTTCCATCGCCGCCGCGAACCTGGCGGGCTGCGGCAGCATGAAATGCAGGCGCGGATGCGGTTCGGAGGCTTCGTGCTCGATGTCGAGGAACGCCGCGCCGGGCACATGGCCCCGTTCGAAGTCGGCGCTGCCCGGGACGACGTCGTAGAGGGAAAAATCCGGCTTCGGCGGCAGGTGGGTGGTGCAGTCCACCACCCGCACGCCGGGATCGGACAGGTGCGCGGCCAGCCACTGCGTGCTGACCAGGTATTCCGGATGCTCGAAGCCTTGGGACATGGAAGGTTTCCTGCGGGGCGGCGGGACGGTCCCTGCCGCCCCGCCGCGACGGTTTCAGAAGTGGCCGCGCACCGTGGCGAACAGGAAATCGCCGCCCGCGTCGACCGCGCCGCCGAGGCACCCGTTGCCCACGCGCTCCGGGGCGTACATTTCGGCGCGCGCGCCGGGGACGGCCAGCGCCATGCACGAGGTCAAGCCGGCAATCATGCGAAGTAACAAGGACATGGATTTCTCCTCAAGCGCAGGGCGAGCCCCGGTCGTTTCCCCCGCCTGCCCCGGCGTGGTCCCGGAATGATTGCCGCAAAACCCGGTTGCCGCAAGAGAATCAAGGGATTGGCAGGGTCAGCCGCGCCGGGGAATTTTCATCGGCGGCCGATTGCTGCATGATGCTGTCCTTGCCGATCGAACCCGTGCGTTTGCCCTAAGTCCTTAATACGAAAAATGCAAGCAGGTGGACCCCGCATGCTCAGAGACGCCGCGTACTACGAAACCCGATACAACAACCGGGCGGCCGTCCCGGCGTTCCAGAGCCATTTCGACCGCTGGGCGCAGGCCTCGGCGGCGGCCCGCCGCGACCTCGACGTCGAACTGGACGTGCCCTACGGCGACGACCGCATGGAGACGATGGACATCTTCCGGCCCAGGGGCGAAGCCCGCGCGCTGCTCATGTTCATCCACGGGGGCTACTGGCGCTCGCTGGACAAGAAGGACCATTCGTTCGTCGCGCGGCCTTTCGTCGAGGCCGGCGCCGCCGTGGCGGCCATCAATTATTCCTTGTGCCCGGCGGTGAAGATCGCCGACATCGTCCTGCAGTGCCTCAAGGCGGGCGCCTGGCTGTACCGCAACGCGGCCGAAGTCGGCGCGCCCCGCAACCGGATCTTCGTGGCCGGCCACTCGGCGGGCGGCCACCTCGCCGCGATGTGCATGGCGGCGCAATGGCCGCGCTACTCGCGCGGCCTGCCGGAGAAGGTGATGCAGGCGGGCATGCCCGTCAGCGGCCTCTACGACCTGACGGAACTGTGCCTCACGCCGTCCATCAACGTCGACCTGCGGCTCACCGAGCCCGACGCGATGAAGTCGAGCCCGGCGTTCATGCCGCCCGCGACCAAGGCGCCCGTCCATCTCGTCGTCGGCGGACGCGAGATCGACGGCTTCCGCTACCAGCACGAACTCCTGGCGCAGCGCTGGGCGGGCGTGGTCGCAGGCAACATCGTCACGCCGGACGACAACCACTTCACCATCCTCGACGCATTCGCCGACCCGGCCAACGCGGTCTGCAAGGCGGCCCTGCGCATGATGGCGCTGTAGCGCCCGCGGGCCTGCGCCCCGCCGGGGGCGGCGTACTGTTATTATGTCGCGATTATATACTTGACAAACGCAGATTCGGGGAGGACAATGGCATCACCTTAGGGAGATAGCCATGCATACCGAAGCCAAGTTTGTCGATGAAGAAGCGGCCCGCCAGCACCTTGAGGCGATCCGCTGGCCCAATGGCCCGGTATGTCCCCACTGCGGCGGCACGGAGCGCAACAGCCAGCTCCAGGGCGAATCCCACCGTCCGGGCCTGTATTTCTGCGGCGACTGCCGCAGCCAGTTCACGGTCACCGTTGGCACCGTGTTCGAGCGTTCCAAGATTCCCCTTCACAAGTGGGTTTACGCGACCCACCTGATGTGCGCGTCCAAGAAGGGCATTTCCAGCAAGCAGCTTGA
>DASZQJ010000001.1:0-26116 GCA_035549715.1 Burkholderiales bacterium | reverse complement strand
CTTGTCGCCGTAGGAGACGTTGGTCTCGGGCCCCAGGAACAGCGCGCCGTAGTTGGTCATGTTGCGCAGGAAGTAGTCCGGGTCCTTGGTCATCACCTGCACGTGCTCGGAGGCGATGCGGTCGGCTTCCTTCACCATTTCGGCGTAGTCCTTGCACACGATCACCTGGCCGTAATCCTCCCAGGCCTTGCCGGCGACCGCGGCGGTCGGCAGGGTCTTGAGCTGCTCCGCCACTTCCTTGATCGTGTCTTCCGCGAGCTTGCGCGAGTTGGTGAGCAGGATCGCCGGGGAATTCGGGCCGTGCTCGGCCTGGCCCAGCAGGTCGGTGGCGCACATCTCGGCGTCGCAGGTGTCGTCGGCGATGACCAGCGTTTCGGTCGGGCCGGCGAAGAGGTCGATGCCCACGCGGCCGGAGAGCTGGCGCTTGGCCTCGGCGACGAAGGCGTTGCCCGGACCGGCGATCATGTCGGTGGGCTTGATGGTGGCGGTGCCCAGCGCCATGGCGCCGATGGCCTGCACGCCGCCGATGGTGTAGATCTCGTCCGCGCCGGCGAGGCTCATGGCCGCTACGATGGCCGGGTGCGGCTTGCCCTGGTACGGGGGCGCGCAGGCGATGATGCGCTTCACGCCGGCAACGCGGGCGGTGACGATGCTCATGTGGGCCGAGGCGACCAGCGGGTACTTGCCGCCGGGGACGTAGCAGCCGACGCTGTTCACCGGGATGTTGCGGTGGCCGAGGATGACGCCGGGCAGGGTCTCCACTTCCACGTCGCGCAGCGCGTCGCGCTGGATCTGGGCGAAGTTGCGGATCTGCTCCTGGGCGAACTTGATGTCTTCCACGACCTGCGCGGGCAGCTGGCGCACGCAATCCTCGATCTCGCCCTTGGTCATGCGGAAGTCGTCCGGCGACCAGTTGTCGAACTTCTTGGACATTTCGCGCACCGCGGCGTCGCCGCGCGCCTCGATGTCAGCCAGGATGCCTTCGACGGTGCTGCGAACCTTCGCGATGTCGGCGGCGTCCTGCTCCGCCGAGATGCCCTTCTTCAGAAAAATAGCCATGCCGCTCTTTCAAATGATCGGGTGGGAAACGCGCCCGGGACCTGCTTGGGCGTGTCGCGGGGGAACCGCTATTGTGCGGGCCGCCCCTTCAAGCGTCAAATCCCTTGCAAAATCAAGGGCGCAGAAAGGGGAATTGGACCGCGGGCGGGCGCCCGGAGACAAGGTCGGCCAGGGCGCGGCCAGAGCCGCAGGCCAGCGTCCAGCCCAGGGTGCCGTGGCCGGTGTTGACGAACAGGTTGGAAAGCCGGGTCGGCCCGATGTAGGGGACGTTGCTGGGCGTGGTGGGCCGCAGCCCCGCCCAGCGGCTGGCCCCGGCGAAGTCGCCGGCGTCCGGGAAATGTGCCCGGACCCGGTCCAGGATGGCCTGGCAGCGCGCCTCGTTGAGCGACGTGTCGTAATCCGCCAGCTCGGCGGTCCCGGCCGCGCGCAGGCGATCGCCCAGGCGGGTGATCGCGATCTTGGCGCTCTCGTCCGACAGGCAGACCACGGGCGCCTTGTCGGGCTGCGTGAGCGGGATGGTCACCGAGTATCCCTTCACCGGGTACACGGACAGGTGGATGCCCACCTGGGAAAGCAAAAAGCGGCTGTACGAGCCCAGCGCGACCAGCACCCGGTCCGCCCGCAGGAGCTCCCGTTGCCCCTGGCTGTCACGCACCGCCGCGCCGTCGACGGTGGAACCCGCCACGCTCAGCGCCTCGATCGCATGCTCGTAGCGAAAGCGCACGCCTTCGCCCGCGGCCAGCGCCGCCAGGTTCACGGTGAACCGGTTGGCATCCCCCGATTCGTCCTCCGGCGCGAAGGTGCCGCCGGCGATCGGCACGCTGGAGGTCCGCAAGGCCGGTTCGATCTCGAAGCACTCCGCGGGCGTCTTGAGGCGCATGTCGAAACCGTGGCTGCGCATGAGCTCGACGCGCACATGGGCGTCGTCGAGCGCCTGCTGGTCGCCATGGATCTGCAGGATCCCGCGCTCGAGGTGGTCGTACGTGATCCCCGTTTCGCGGCGCAGCGCCTTCAGCTCGCCCAGGCTGTACAGCGCCAGCCGCAGGATGGTGAGCGTGTTCTCCCGGGTGCGCGAGGGCAGGCACTCCGCCAGGAAGCGCAGGCCCCACGCCCACTGGCAGGGATCGGCGCGCAGGCGGAACAACAACGGCGCGTCCTCCCGCCCCAGCCACTTGAGGATCTTGAACGGCGCGCCCGGGTTGGCCCAGGGCTCGGAATGGCTGACGGAAATCTGCCCGCCGTTGGCGAAGCTCGTCTCCAGCCCCGGCGCGGGCTGGCGGTCGACCACCGTGACCTCGTGCCCGTCGCGCGCGAGGTACCAGGCGCTGGTGACGCCGACCACACCGGCGCCGAGGACGAGGATTCTCATTTCCTGCCCGCCGGGCAGGAAATGTCGTGACGACGTGACGCCGTGACGACGTGACGGGGTGAGTGAAGCGCTAGGACTGCAAGCCCGGCCTTTTGCATGCCTACCAATCGACTTTCAAATGAATCAGATCAGATTGCATCACCGCGATTCTACGTCGTCACGGCGTCACGATCGTCACGTCGTCACGGCCGTTCCGGCCTTACTGCGCCGTCCAGCCGCCGTCCATGAGGATGTCGGTGCCGGTCATGAACGCCGCGCCGTCGCTGCAGATGTAGCGCGCGAGGCTGCCGATCTCGTCGGGCTTGCCCCAGCGGGCGGCAGGGGTGGCGGCCATCAGGGCGGCGTTCTTCTGCGCGTCGGCGCGCAGCGGCGCCGTCAGGTCGGTCTCGTAGAAGCCCGGGCTGATCGCCACCACGTTGATGTTGTCGCCGACGAGCTCCAGCGCCAGGCACTTGGTGAGCGCCAGCAGGCCCGACTTCGAGGCGCAGTAGGCGCCGCGCCCGGGGCTGCCGACGTGGGCCATGATCGAGGTGATGTTGATGATGCGGCCCCACTTCGCTTTTTTCATGTGCGGGATGAAGGCCCGGGAAACCAGGAACGCGCCCGTGAGGTTGGTGCCGACGACGAGCTTCCATTCCTCCAGGCTGAAATCGGCGACGTTCTTGCGCACCGCGGTGCCGGCATTGTTGACCAGGATGTGCGCGCCGCCGAAGCGGGCGGCCACGTCCTGTTCCAGCTTCGCGACCTGGGCCTCGTCGCGCACGTCCGTGAGGTAGACCTCGGACTCGATGCCCTTCTGCTTCGCCAGCGCCTGGGTCTCCGCGAGCTTGTCGCGGTTGCGTCCCGACAGCGCCAGCTTCGCGCCCGCCTCGCCCAGGGCGAGCGCCATGGCGCGCCCCAGCCCGCGGCTCGCGCCCGTCACCACCGCCACCTTGCCCTGCAGGAACTTGCCTTCCATCGCATCCTCCGGCTGTTATGGTTATGCGGCGAAGTATAGCTTGCGCGCACTCTGTTACCCTAGAAGGGTCGATGCCCCGGCAGGGCCGGGCGCGAACGAAAGGAACGTCAAGGCGTGGAAAGCGTACTGCTGCATGGCGGCAGCGTATGGGACGGATCGGGCAGGCCCGCGTTTGCCGCGGACGTGCTCGTCCAGGGCAACCGCATCGCCGGCCTCTGGCCGAGCGCCCCGCGCGAATTGCAGGGCGCGCGCCGCATCGGCATCGCCGGGCACACGCTGATGCCCGGGATGGTCGACGGCCACGTGCACCTGCCGTTCGTGCACAAGGCCCAGATCGCGGATACCGGCGACGTGCCGCCGGAAGAGCACACCCTGCAGACCCTGCACCATGCGCGCGTGGTGCTCGAGGCGGGCTTCACCTCCTGCCTGAGCGGCGGCTCCGCCAAGCCGCGCCTGGACATCGCGGCCCGCGATGCGATCGCCGCGGGCGACCTGCCCGGGCCGCGCCTGCTGGCCGCGAGCCCCGAGCTGACGAACACCGGCAACCTGGGCGACGAGCGCCGGGCACACATCTACCGCGAGTCGATCGCGATCGTCGTGGACGGCGCCGAGGAAGTCACGCGCACCTGCCGCTTCCTGATCCGCGAAGGCGTGGACACGATCAAGCTCAACATCTCGGGCAACCAGACCATCCCCACCGCGCTTTCCCACCATACCGTGATGCAGGACGCGGAGGTCGAGGCGGCGGCGAAGACCGCGCACGCCCACGGCAAGCGGCTGGCGGCTCATGTGCGGGCCGCGCCTTCGATCAAGCTGGCCCTGAAGCACGGCGCCGACATCCTCTACCACCTCGAGTACGCCGACGAGGAATGCCTCGACCTGCTGGAGGCGGCGCGCGACCGCGTCTTCCTCGCGCCGGCCATCGGCCTGCTGCACAACCTGATGTACGAGGCCGACGCGTGGGGCATCACCTACGAGAAGGCGCGGGCGTCGGGCGTGGTCGACCAGTTCGAGTGCGCGCAGAAGGTGTTCGCCGAGTTGCGCAAGCGCGGGCTGCGCGTTCTCATCGGCGGCGACTACGGCTTCCCATGGACGCCGCATGGCACCAACGCGCGCGACCTGGAGCATTTCGTCCGGTTCTTCGGCTATTCCGATTCGGAAGCGCTGGTCGCCGCGACCCGCACGGGCGCCGCCGCCATGATGATGGCGGGAGAGACGGGCGAAATTGCCGAAGGCTTCCTGGCCGACCTCATCGTCGTCGCCGGCGAGCCGCAGAAGGATGTGCGCGTCCTCCAGCCGGGCGGGAACATCAAGCTGGTGATGAAGGACGGCCGCATTTACAGGAACCTGCTGCAAACGCAGGTCCACTAGGGAGAACCGGGATGTTCCAGCAAACCGTCCTGTCCGTGGAGGATGCCAAGCGCGTCGCCGCGGCGGCCCGCGTCGAAGCCGACAAGAACGGCTGGAAGGTGGTCATCGCGATCCTCGACGACGGCGGCCACCTCATGTACCTGGAGCGCCTCGACGGCGCCCAGAAAGGCTCGAGCCGCATCGCCGAGGAAAAGGGCCGCGCCGCGATCCTGCTCAAGCGCCCCACCAAGGCCATCGAGGACAACGTCGCGGAAGGCCGCCTCGTCATGATGGGGCTGCCCGGCGCCGTGCCGCTGGAAGGCGGCGTGCCGCTGGTCAAGGACGGGCAGTTCCTGGGCGCGATCGGGATTTCCGGGGTGCAGTCCTTCCAGGACGGCATCATCGCCCGCGCCGGCGCGGCCGCGCTCTGATTGCGCGCCCGGCCGCCTTCAGCGCCCGCTGACCTCCCCGAAGCGGACCCATTCCCTGCCGTCGAACCGCATGAGCTGCAACTGCTTGACCGGGTCGTAGTCGGTCGCGCTGGTGTTGATGCGGATTCCCGGCAGAAGCATCGGCAGCTCGACGTTCTTCAGGCTGGCCGCCTGCTTCATCACGTTCTCCCGCGTCAGGTCATCGCCGCATTGCCGTAGCACCTGGACCAGCAGCTGCGCATTCGCGTAGGCGTAGACGTTGTAGATGTCCGACGGGTCGCCATCCGGGAAATACTTCTTCATCCAGGCCCGCCAGTCGCGCGTCGCCGCATCCGCGTTCCACTGCGGATCGGTCGGGTCCTTGACATAGGTCGACGAGATCACCCCGGCGGATTTCTGCAGCCCCGCGGGCTGCAGCACCGCCGAGACCGACGTGGCGCTGTACGGGATGAAAATAAGCGCCTTCCAGTCGATGTCGCGGGCCCTGCGGATCGCCTGCGCGGTGAACTTCGGCGAAGTGAAGCTGAAGAAGGTGTCGGCGCCCGAGCCCTTGAGCGTGGCGATCTGCGAATCCACGGAAGGATCGGTGGATTCGTAGGACGCCTCGGCGACGATCATGCGCGCGGCCTTGTCGCCAAGGAGGTCGCGCAGGGCCTTCACGTAGTCCTTGCCGAAATCGTCGTTCTGGTAAAGCACGCCGATCTTCGCGGCAGGCCGGACCTGCAGCAGGTGGCGGACGTAGCCCGCTGTCCCGGATTTCTGGCTGGGCAGGAAAGCCATGGTCCAGGGGAAATTCCGCGGATCGCCCCATTTCATCCCGGTGGCGGCGATCAGGAGCTGCGGCACCTTCCTCGCGTTCAGGTACTTCATCGCCGCGGTGTTGGGCGGCGTGCCGAAGGAGCTGAACAGCAGCAGCACCTCGTCGGACTCCACCAGCTTGCGGGTCTGCTCGATGGTCTTCGGCGGGCTGTAGCCATCGTCGAGCGAGATGAGGCGGATCTTGCGTCCGTTCACCCCGCCCTGCGCGTTGACCATCTCGAAGTAGGCCATCTGCGCCCGGCCAATGGTGCCGAAGGCGGACAACGGGCCGCTGTAGGGCATGGTCTGGCCGATCCGGATTTCGGTGTCGCTGGCGCCCGGCCCATACTTCGATGCGGCATCGGCCATCGGCGGGCCCGCGAAGGACAGCGCGCACGCGACAGGCAGCCAGAACCGCAGGCGCGATGCGCGGGAGGATGAAACGTTCGGCATGCTCGGATCGCCTTCTTCGGAATTGCGGGTTACTTGCCGAGGACCGGACCGAACCGGACCCATTCCTTGCCGTCGAAGCGCGCAAGCTGGGCCGATTCGATGAGGAAATAATCGTCGGCACTCGTGTTCCACTTGATGCCGGGCAGCATCATCGGCAGTTGCAGGTCGCGGATGGAGGCCATCTGCTTCATGACGTTGGCCCGCGTCAGGTCGTCACCGCAGGCCTTGAGGACGTGCACGACGCCCTGGGCGATGAGGTAGCCGGTCACATTGAAGGCGTCCTTGATGTCGCCTTCCGGATAGTATTTCCGGAACCACGCGCTGTATTCCTTCATCGCCGGATCGTTCTGCCACTGCGGATCCAGCGGATCCTTGTAGTAGGCGGCGGTGATCAGGCCGACGGACTTGTCCAGCCCCGCCGGCGTCAGCACGGAGCCCACGGACAGCGAGACGTTGTTGAGGATGTGCAGCGGCCTCCAGTCCATGTCGTGGACCTTGCGGATCGCCTGGGCCGCGAACTTGGGCGTGGTCACGTTGTAGAAGGTGTCCGCGCCCGAGGCCTTGAGCGTGACGATCTGCGAGTCCACGGTGGGGTCGGTGACTTCGTAGCTCGCTTCGGCGACGATCATTTTCGCCGCCTTGTCGCCCAGCCCGTCCTTGAGCCCCTTGACGTAGTCCTTGCCGTAGTCGTCGTTCTGGAAAAGGATCGCGATCTTCGCGTCGGGTTTGGTGTCGAGGATGTAGCGCGCGTAGATGCCGCCCTCGGCCTGGTAGTTGATGTTGAAGCCCATGGTCCAGGGGAAGTTCTTCGGATCACCCCACTTGGTGGCGCCGGTATTGACGAAAATGTGCGGGATCCCCCTGGCGTTGACGTACTTGTGGATCGCCGAGTTGGGCGGCGTGCCCAGGGTGCCCGCGAGGAACAGCACCTGGTCCTGCTCGACGAGCTTGCGCACCTGCTCCACCGTGCGCGGCGGGCTGTAGCCGTCGTCCAGGCTGATGAACGTGATCTTGCGGCCGTTGATCCCGCCCTGGTCGTTGATCATCCTGAAGTAGGCGGCCTCGGTGCGGCCGATGGTGCCGTAGGCGGACGCCGGGCCGCTGTACGGATTGGTGCTGCCGATCCGGATTTCGGTGTCGTTCGCCCCGGTGTCGTATTTCTTCTGCGCGAGCACGGCCGGCGCGCTCGACGCGGCCGCAAGCCCCAGCATCAACAGCATCAGACGTTTCATCATGACATCCTCCGTTCAGACGCCTGCGCGATGCGGTGAAGTTTCTCCCCGGCCGCGCAGGCCCCGCATCCGCATCCACGCGAGCCGCACGAAACCTGCAACCCCGGCCGGCATCAGGTACACGAACGCCAGCAGGAACACCCCATAGATCGCCCACGGCGCGGCCTTGGAGATCTGGTCCGCGAAGTTGGGCACGAACTGGAGGAACAGCGCCCCGTAGAACGCCCCCGAGATCGACGCCACCCCGCCGATGACGATGCCGATCATGAAGCTGATCGACAACAAGGCGGTGAAACTGTCGGGCGCGACGAACTGCACCACGACCGCGCCGAGGGCCCCGGCCACGCCGGTGAAAAGCGCGCTCACGCCGAACGCCAGGGTCTTGTACAAGGCGGCAGGCACGCCCATCGCCTCGGCGGCAACGGGATGGTCGCGAATCGCCACCAGCGCACGGCCGATCCGGCCCCGCAGCAGGTTCCATCCGATCGCGAACATCACCAGCAGCACGGCGAGCGTGAACAGGTACAGCCACTGGTCGGGCGTGATCCCGAGCCCGAACGGGGCCTGCGGCTTGAGGATCACGATGCCCTGGACGCCGCCGGTCCAGTGCTCGATGTGCTTGTACTTGAGGATCTGCGGCATCGCCACGGCCAGCGCGAAGGTCGCCAGCGCCAGGTAGTGGCCGCGCAGCCGCAGCGCCGGCAGTCCGAACAGGAAGCCGAACACGAAGCATGCCGCCCCCGCCACCGGCAGTGTGGCCCAGTAGGGCCAGCCGAACTGGTCCATCAGGATGGCGGCCACGTACGCGCCGATCGCGTAAAAGGCCCCATGGCCCAGCGAGATCTGGCCGTTGTAGCCGGTCAGGATGTTGAGCCCGAGCAGCACGATCGCGTAGATCAGCACCAGGTTGAACTGGAAGGTGCGGTAGCTGCTGACGAGGAACGGCAGTGCCGCCGCGGCGCAAAGCAGCGCGGCGAGGCCAATGGCCTTCCACGTCCGCGCGGACAGGCCCGCGTAGCGGATGGGGGCGGCAGGCAACGGGGCGGCGGCGGGGTTCACGAAGCCTCAGCCCTCCCTAGACGCGCGACACGAAGACCCTGCCGAACATGCCGGCAGGCTTGAACAGCAGGACGCCGACGATCAACACCAGCGCGACCGTCAGCTTCAATTCCGTGCCGATCACATAGGCGCCCACCAGGTTCTCCAGCACGCCCACCAGGAAGCCCCCCACCACGGCACCGAACGGATTGTCGATGCCGCCCACCAGCGCCGCGGCGAACGCGTACAGCAGCACGCCCGACATCATGTTCGGCTCCAGGTAGACGATCGGGGCGACCAGCATGCCGGCGACGGCGCCGACCGCGGCCGCCAGGCCCCAGCCCAGGGCGAGCATCCAGCCCACGCGGATGCCGGCAAGCCGGCTGGACAGGGGATTCTGGGCGGCTGCCCGCATCGCCAGGCCCAGCGGCGTGAAACGGAAGAACAGGTAAAGCGCCAGCAGCACGAGCAGCGTGATGCCGATCGAGCCAAGCTCGTGGGAGGACACATACCGGTTGCCGAACAGGGGTTGCTCGGGAAACGGGCTGGGAAAGGTCTTGATGGTGTAGGTGAAGATCCAGCCGGCCACGCTGTTGAAAATGACCAGGAGGGCGACGAACACCGTCACCACGGAGAGCACCGGCGCATTCTCGACGGGCCGGATGATGATCCGCTCGATCGCCACGCCGGCAACGAACGAGATCGACACCGTCAGCAGGAAGGCCCACCAGTAGGGCATGCCGGCATCGATCATGCTCCATGCAAGGTAGGTCGAGAACATCGCCATCTCGCCCTGGGCGAAATTGATGTGGTTGGTCGACTGGTAGATCATCACCAGCGCGAGCGCCAGGCTGGCGTAGATGCCGCCCGTCGCCAGTCCCGAGAATACCTGATGCAGGAAAGCTTCCATGCCCTCTCCAGGTGATTCAGTAGCCCAGGTAGGCGCGCCGCACGGCTTCGTCGGAACGCACCGTCCCGGCCGTGCCGGACATCACGACCTTCCCGGTCTCCAGCACATAGGCTGCATCGGCAAGGTCCAGCGCCAGCCCGGCGTTCTGCTCGACCAGCAGCACGCCCACGCCCTGCTCGGCATTGATGGCGCGCAGGATGCGGAAGATGTCGCGCACCACCAGCGGCGCGAGGCCGAACGAGGGCTCGTCCAGAAGCAGCAGGCGCGGGCGCAGCATCAACGCCCGCGACACGGCCAGCATCTGCTGCTCGCCGCCGGACAGGGTTCCGGCCTGCTGGCGGCGGCGTTCCCTCAGCCTCGGGAAATAGCCGAACATCCGTTCCATGTCCTGCGCGACCGCGTCCCGGTCGCGGCGCACGTAGGCGCCGATGCGCAGGTTCTCCTCCGTGGTGAGGTCGAGGAAGGTGCCGCGGCCGTCGGGCACGTGGGCAATGCCCAGCCGCGCGATGTCCTCGGTGGCGTCCTTCCCGATGTGGCGTCCGTCGAAGCGGATCGAACCGCGCCGCCGGAGCATGCCACATACGGCGCGCAGCAGCGTGGTCTTGCCCGCGCCGTTGGCGCCGAGGATGGCGGTGATGCCCCCCTGCTCGACCGAGAAACTCACCTCGCGCAGGACGTCAACGGCGCCGTAGCCGGCGGACAGGCCGGTCACCTCCAGCAGCGCCATCAGTCGGCCTTTCCCAGGTAGGCGCGGACCACGTCCGGGTTGCCTTGCACCTCCACGGGCGATCCTTCGGCAATCTTGCGTCCGAAGTTCAGCGCCACCACCTTGTCGGAAAGCCGCATGACGAGGCCCATGTGGTGCTCGACCAGCAGCACGGTGGCCCCGAGCCGGTCGCGGATGCGCCGGATGAGCGCGGCAAGCGATTCGACCTCCTCGTGGTTGAGGCCGCCGGCGGGCTCGTCGAGCAGCAGCAGCTTCGGCCGGCTCGCCAGCGCGCGCCCCAGTTCCACGCGCTTTTGCGTGCCGAACGGCAGGTCGGCAACACGGCTGCCCGCGCAGGCTTCGAGGTCCAGCAGCGCCAGGAGCTCGCGGGCCTGTTCCGACACGCGCCGCTCTTCGCGGGCAACGGCGGGCGGGCGCAGCACGTTGGCGAGGAATCCGCTGCGCGTCCAGCTGTGCGCGCCGACCATGATGTTCTGGACGACGCTCATGCTGCGAAACAGGGCGAGGTTCTGGAACGTCCGGCCGATGCCGAGGTCGGCGATCCGGTGGCGCGGGACTTGCGCCAGCGAGCGGCCCTGGCAGGTGATGCGGCCGGACTGGAAGGGATAGAGCCGGTTCAGGCAGTTGAACAGCGTCGTCTTGCCGGCCCCGTTGGGACCGATCACGCCGGCGATCTGGCCCGCCATGACATCGAAGGAGACGTCTTCGAGCGCCACGATGCCGCCGAAACGAACCGTCAATCCGGAAACGCGCAACAGCGGTTCGCCGCCGTGGCCGGCGGCGGTTCCGGTGTGTTCCGAGTGCCCCAGTTCGCCCGCGGTGCTCGCCAACTTTCCTCCCCCGTCGTCGGAATCGCCGGATCCGAATGCGGGCCGATACTGGCACAACGCCTGTGGACGGTAAAGCCGAAGGCCGGCGACGGCCTACGCTGCAGCGCAGCGCCGCAAGCCGTCGTATGCGGGCCATGGCTGCTTGTAGAATGCCCGCACAATACTGCGTCGCCGCCGCGATGCGATCCCGCGCAGCGGACCACGCCGAGGAGGAGCCTTGATCACCAGCCACTACCGCTTCTGGCCCGAAGGCGTGCCGCACGAGGTCGCGCTGCCGGCGCAGAGCGTCTATGCCAACCTGCGCAATTCCGCGCAGCGCTTCCCCGACAAGACCGCCATCCACTACTACGGAACGGCCCTTTCCTACGGCCGCTTCCTGCAGGACGTCGATGCCCTCGCCGGCTTCCTGCAAAAGAAGGCGGGCGTCAGGCGCGGCGACCGGGTGCTGCTGTTCATGCAGAACAGCCCGCAGTTCATGGCGGCCTTCTACGCCATCCTGCGCGCCGACGCGATGGTGGTGCCGGTGAACCCGATGAACCTGACCGAGGAACTGCGCCATTACGTGGCCGACAGCGATGCGCGCGTGGCGATCACGGGCCAGGAGCTCTTCGCCCAGATCGGCCCGCTGCTGGCGGAGGGCCTGCAGCACGTCGTCGTGGCGGCTTATTCCGACGCGCTGGCCTCGCCCACCGACCTCAAGGTGCCCGAGGTGGTGCAGGCGCCCCGGCAGGCCATTTCGGCGCCCGGCGTCACCCTGTGGTCCGACGCCCTGGCGGCGAACCTGGCGCCCGGCCCCCACCTCGCCGGGCCGGAGGACCTGTGCGTCATGCCCTACACCTCGGGCACGACCGGCAAGCCCAAGGGCTGCATCCACACCCATCGCAGCGTCATGAGCACCATCGTGTCCGGCTCGATCTGGACGCACATGGACGACACCGCGGTGATCCTGTGCAGCATGCCCCTGTTCCACGTGACGGGCATGCAATGCAGCATGAACCAGCCCATCTACCAGGGCTCGACCATCGTGCTGCTCACCCGCTGGGACCGCGACACGGCCTCGGCCGTGATCGAGCGCCACAAGGTCGACGGCTGGACCAACATCTCCACCATGGCCATCGACTTCCTGTCGAACCCCGAACTCGGCCGCTACGACATTTCCAGCATCCGGCACATCGGCGGCGGCGGCGCGGCGATGCCCGAAGCCGTGGCCCAGCGCCTGCAGGACCTCACCGGGCTGTCGTACATGGAAGGCTACGGCCTGTCGGAAACCATGGCGCCCACCCACATCAACCCGCCGCAGCGGTGCAAGAAGCAGTGCCTGGGCATCCCCATCTGCGACACCGATGCCCGGGTCATCAACCCGGACACCCTGGCCGAGCTGGGGCCGCGCGAGACCGGCGAGATCGTCTCCCGCGGGCCGCAGGTGTTCTCGGGCTACTGGAAGAACCCGGCGGCGACCGAGGCCTGCTTCATCGAGCTCGACGGCAAGCGCTTTTTCCGCACCGGCGACCTCGGCTACTACGACGACGAGGGCTATTTTTTCATCGTCGACCGCCTGAAGCGCATGATCAACGCCTCCGGCTACAAGGTCTGGCCCGCCGAGGTGGAAACGCTGCTCTACCGGCACCCGGACGTGCAGGAGGCCTGTATCATCGGCACCCGCGACGAGCGGCGCGGCGAGACCGTCAAGGCCGTGGTGGTGCTGAAGGAAGCCAGCCGCGGCAAGGCGCGGGAGGAGGACATCATGGAATGGGCGCGCGCCCACATGGCGGCCTACAAGGTGCCCCGCGTCGTGGAGTTCGTCGAGCGCCTGCCCAAGTCCGCCACCGGCAAGATCCAGTGGCGCATGCTGCAGGAGCAGGAAAACCGGAAAACGACCGTCTGACCGCAACCAAGCGCATCATGCAAGCAAGGCACCTGCAGCACTGGCCCAAGCACATCCCCTGGCACCTCACCGTCCCCGAAACGACGCTTTACGCGAACCTGGAGATCAGCGCGCGGCGCTTCCCGGGCAAGGCCGCGACGGTCTTTTACGACGGCCGCCTGACCTGGCAGGAGCTCGACCGCCAGGTCGGCCTCATGGCCGGCTTCCTGCAGAACCGCTGCGGCGTGCGCAAGGGCGACCGCGTGGTGCTGCAGATGCAGAACTCCCCCCAGTTCATCATCGCCTACTACGCGGTCCTGCGCGCGGACGCCGTCATCCTGCCGGTGAGCCCGATGCACGTCACCGACGAGCTGGTGCACTACTTCGAGGACGCGCGCGCCTCGACCCTGTTCACGGCGCAGGACCTTTACGCGCAGGCCCGCCCGCTGCTGGGCGGCCTGGTCAAGCACGCGATCGTCGCCACGTACTCGGATTACATCGCCTCCGATTCGCCCATGGACGTGCCGGCGTTCGTGAAGGCGCCGCGCGCCGCCCTCAACGATCCCGGCGCCGTCCCGTGGGCCGACGCGATGGCGGCCGACTACAAGCCGCTGCCCGCCGAAGCGGGCCCGGACGACCTCGCCTCCCTGATCTACACCTCGGGGACAACGGGACGCTCGAAGGGCTGCATGCACACCCATCGCACGCTCAACACGACCGCGATCGGCGCGGCCCTCTGGGAGGGTTTCACCGCCGATTCGGTCGCGCTGGCGACCGCACCGTTCTTCCACGTGACCGGCATGCAGCACAGCATGAACGTGTCGGTCTACACCGGGGCGACCATCGCCATCCTGCCGCGCTGGAACCCGGACGCGGCCGGCTACATGATCGAGCGCTACGGCTGCACCCACTGGGCCAATGTGCCCACCATGGTCGTGGACCTGCTCGCGCACCCCTCGACCGCCGGGCGCGACCTGTCGTCGCTCATGAACATCTTCGGCGGCGGCGCCTCCATGCCGGAGGCCGTGGCGCAAAAGCTGCAGGAGCGCTGCGGCATCGAGTACATGGAGGCCTACGGCATGACGGAAACCATGTCGCAGACCCACATGAACCCGCCGCACATGCTGCGCAAGCAGTGCCTGGGCTACCCCACCTTCGACACCCACGCGCTGGTCGTCGACCCCGACACCCTGGCCCCGCTCGGACCGGGCGAGCAGGGCGAGATCCTGGTGAGCGGGCCGCAGCTGATGCTCGGCTACTGGGAGCGGCCGGAGGCCAACGAGGCCGTGTTCGTCGAGATCGACGGCCGCAGGTACCTGCGCACCGGCGACCTCGGCCGCCACGACGAGGACGGCTTCTACTACATCGCCGACCGCCTGAAGCGCATGATCAACGCCGCCGGCTACAAGGTCTGGCCCGCGGAAGTCGAGGCGGCGCTGTACAAGCATCCCGACATCAAGGAGGTGACCATCATCTCCGCGCCCGATGCGCGCCGCGGCGAGACGGTGAAGGCGGTGGTGGTGCTCAAGGAGGGCCGCGCGGGCCGGGTGAGCGCCGACAGCATCATCGAATGGTCGCGCACCCACATGGCCGCCTACAAGGTGCCGCGCCTGGTGCAGTTCGTCGATGCCCTGCCCCGCTCCGGCTCGGGCAAGATCCAGTGGCGCCTGCTGCAGGAAAGCGAGTGGGCGGATACGGCAAAACCCTGAACCGTTCCAGCCGAACCACAGGGGACACAGGGATCACGGAGAAGCACGGAAGCGATTGGCGGGAATGTCCAGGGCGCTTCATCGCCCGCCGCGTCCTCCGTGGTGAATGCCTTTCACCAGTCGGCTCTGCTATCCTGAATCGACGATGAACGCTCCCGCCCTGCCCGATCCGGCCCTCGAGGCTGAAATCTTCGCGGCGGCCGACGCCGCCCAGAAGGACCTGCACGCGCTGCTGCTCGCGCTGGTGACCTTCCCCACCCTCAACGGCAACGAGGACGGCGCGCAGCGCTTCATGCAGGACCTGTTCCGCAGCCTCGGCCTGCAGACCGAGCGCTTCGCCGTCTCCGACGAGCACATCCGGGACCTCCCCGGCTACTCGCCCGCCGTGGGCCATTGGACGAACCACGACAACGTCGTCGGCACGCACCGTCCGAGGCAGGCCAGGGGCCGCTCGCTGATCCTCAACGGCCACATCGACGTGGTGCCGGTCGGCGCCGAGGAGCTCTGGTCGCGGCCGCCCTTCGATCCCGTGATTCGCGACGGCCGCCTGTACGGCCGCGGCAGCGGCGACATGAAGGCCGGCATCGCGGCCTACGTCGCCGCCTGGCGGGCGCTCGCCTCGCTCGGACTGCAGCCGGCGGCGCCGGTGCACCTGCAATCCGTCGTCGAGGAGGAATGCACCGGCAACGGCGCGCTCGCCTGCCTGCAGCGGGGCTACACGGCGGACGCCGCCGTGATCCCGGAGCCCTTCGACCATTCGCTCCTGGGCGCCCAGGTCGGGGTGATGTGGCTGTCCGTGGAAGTGTTCGGCAAGCCCGCCCACGTGCTCAACGCCGCACAGGGCATCAACGCCATCGAGGCGGCCTTCGTCCTGTGGAACGGGCTGAAGACCCTCGAAGCGCAATGGAACGAGCCGCGCCATCGCCATCCGGCCTTCGCCCACCTCGAGCACCCGGTGCGCTTCAACCTGGGGCGCATCGAAGGCGGCGAATGGGCTTCCTCGGTGCCGACGCGCTGCCTCATGGAACTGCGCTGCGGCTTCCATCCCGGCGTGGCCGCGGCGGACGCGCGCGCCGCGATCGAGGCGCGGCTGCGGGAAACGGCGGCCGCCGATCCGCGCCTGGCGGGCATCACGCATCGCGTGCGCTATGCCGGCTTCCAGGCCGAGGGCTTCGTCGCGGACACCGCCGGCCCGTTGTTCTCGACGCTCGCCGACGCCCACACCCGGGTCATGGGCGCGGCGCCGAAGCTGTTCGCGAGCTCCGCCACCACGGACGCGCGGGTCTTCCACCTGTACGGAAAGATCCCGGCCACCTGCTACGGCCCCGAAGCCACGAACATCCACGGCATCGACGAGTCGGTGTCGCTGGAGAGCGTGCGCCAGGTGACCCGGGTGCTCGCGCTGTTCATGGCCCGCTGGTGCGGGCTGGAAAAAGCCACATGACGCCCGTGCACATCGGCATGGACTGGAGCAGCGCGCGCTTCGTGCTGGCGCTGCTCGTCGCCACACTTGCCGGCTGCGCCGGCGCCCCCGAGGCCCCGGATCGGACCCCGGTCGTGCGCGCGAGCGACGAGGCGGCGCGCAAGGCCCTGGACTTCGCGCGCGAAATGGTCGGCAAACCCTACAAGTACGCGGGCAACACGCCGGCGGGCTTCGACTGCAGCGGCCTGGTCAACTACAGCTACGGCAAGGCGGGCATCCGCCTGCCGCGCGACACCCGCAGCCAGCGCCAGTCGACCGTCCTCGTTTCAACCCGCAACCTGCGTCCGGGCGACCTGCTGTTCTTCGACCAGGAGGGCGCGAAGGCCTCGCACGTCGGCCTCTACATCGGTGAGGGCCGCTTCGTGCACGCGCCCTCTTCCGGCGGCAAGGTCCGCGTCGACAACATGAAGTCCGAGTTCTGGAAGAAGCATTTCGTCGACGCAAGACGGGTCTAGGGTCCTGGGGTCTATTGATTACGTCTCACCACGAAGACACGAAGGACACGAAGGAGTCACGAAGAACGACAAAAGAAGTTCTTTGGTTGGAAAACTCGTGGGTGTAGTCGATGATTGTTCGAATAGCCCGCGAATCATTCCCGAACCATCGATAGCCTTTTCTTCTTTCTTGCTTTTCTTCGTGACCCCTTCGTGTCCTTCGTGTCTTCGTGGTGAGATGGAAAGCTTGAGAGAGGATGAATCCATGTTGAGAAGAACCAGCCTGGCCGCGCTGCTGGTCTGCGCGATACCTGCGATGGCCGCAGGCCCGGACCACGTCGACATCACCTGGATGTCGATCGCCAACATCCACTACGACTTCGGCGGCCTGGGCGTGCTCACCGACGGCTACATCACCCGCATCCCGGAGAAGGAATTCCACGGCGGGGGCGGCGGCTACGCGTACACCCGCACCCCGTGGAAGCCCGACGCCGCCGCCGTGCAGCGCGTCATGGAGGCGATGGGCGGGGCGGAGAAATTCCAGCTCCTGCTGACCGGCCACAGCCACTGGGACCATTCCTTCGACACGGCGACCTGGTCGAAGCTCACCGGCGCCCCGGTGATCGGCTCGATCACCACGTGCTTCGAGGCGATGGCCGAGAACCTGCCCGCGAACCGCTGCCGCCCGGTCTACGGGCGCGAGAAGGTCGAGCTGGGGGATGGCATCACGATGCGGGTGGTACGCTGGAACCACAGCGGCGACCCGGCGAAGAACTGGGAGCAGCACGACCCGGTGGAGCTCGATGACATTCCCCGCGCCGATCCCGCGACCGGGGGCCTGAAGGCCGGCGTGGCCGAGGATTTCCCCAACGGCGGCGGCAACCGCGGCTTCCTGTTCACGGTGGACGGGCCCCAGGGGCGCTACAGCTGGTACTTCCACAATTCCGCCAGCGCGGTGGACATCGATGTGCCGATCGTCATCGACGGCGTCGACTACGGGGCGCCGATCGAGAACCTCAAGGCGGCGATGCAGGATGCGGGGCTGGATTCCGTGGACCTGTGGATCGGCACCGGCGGCCTGCCGGTGGCCGAGCGGGTGGTGCCGGTGCTGCGCCCGAAGGCGCACATCCCGATCCACTGGGACGGCCTCTGGGAGTCTTTCGAGGCAGGCATGCCCTGGCCCTTCTCGGATCCCGCCGACGAGGCCTACCTGGCGAAGATGGGCGTGAAGCTGCTCAAGCCGGGCCAGTACATGGACAAGTGGCGCCTCGATCGCGCCGGCGTGCGCCCGGTGGAGAACACGGCGGTCAAGCGGACGCTGGGCTTCACCGACGTGCAGGCGTTCTGAACGCCCGCTCCCACCGGGGGAGCGGGGCGGGGTGAGGGAACCTTATTTCTTCAGGCTGTCCCGGATCTCGCGCAGGAGCACGATGTCCTCGGGCGTGGCCGCCGGCGCGGCCGGCGGGGCCTCGCGCTTGAGCCGGTTGATCTGCTTGACCATCAGGAAAATGATGAACGCCAGGATGATGAAGTAAAGCGCCACCGTGATGAAGTTGCCGTAGGCGAACACGGCGCCCGCCTTCCTCGCCTCCGCCAGCGGCAGTCCGCCGGGCTGGCCGTTCAGGCCGATGTAATAGCTGCTGAAGTCCAGGCCGCCGGTGACCCGGCCGATCAGGGGCATGATCAGGTCGTTGACGACCGAATCCACGATCTTGCCGAACGCGCCGCCGATGATCACGCCGACCGCCAGGTCGATGACGTTGCCCTTGACGGCAAACTCCTTGAATTCGCTGACTATGCTCATCCTGTCCCCCGGTTGTGATTGTGGGTGCGATGCCCTGCCGTGCGCCCCATCCCGCGCACGGGCGTGATGTTACCCGCTGGCGTCCGGAAAACGTAGCGGCGGGCGGGCGCCTGTCAACGGCGACTGTCCCGCCGCGTTCAGGCCGGTTGCGCTCCGCCCCCACCCGGGGGCCGCACGCCGCACCAGCGGCGGCGCTGAACTCCCCGCGGCCGCGCGGGTCTGAATCCCCGTAAGCGTTCAAACCAAGGGCATGGCGGGCGCGCGCCCGTTCCCATGCCGTTCCAGTCTGCATTTTCAGGAGAACAAAGCAATGTCGTCGTTTCGCCATGCCTCGAAAAAGCTCCTGATTGCCGCGGCCGTTCCCGCGGTATTCGGGGCCATTTATGCATTCACCCTGCCGGGCCATCCCGCGGCGGTCGCCGCCACCCAGAACAGCGTGGCCGCGCCGGCGGCGGTCCAGCAACTTCCCAATTTCACCCAGATCGTCGAGCAGAACGGCCCGGCGGTGGTCAACGTGAGCGTGACCAGGCGCCCGCAGGCGGGGCCGCAGGCGCAGGTCCCGGGCATGCCGGAAGACGATCCGCTCAACCAGTTCTTCCGCCGCTTCGGTCCGCCGCAGCCGCAGGGCGAGCCGCCCGTGGCGCGCGGCCAGGGCTCGGGCTTCATCGTGAGCGCCGACGGCATCATCCTCACCAACGCCCACGTCGCCGCCGACGCAACGGAGATCACCGTCAAGCTCACCGACAAGCGCGAATTCGATGCCAGGGTGCTCGGCGTGGACAAGCGCACCGACATCGCGGTGCTCAAGATCGAAGCGAAGGACCTGCCCACGGTGCGCATCGGCGACGCCGAGCACCTGAAGGTCGGGGAGTGGGTCGCGGCCATCGGCTCGCCCTTCGGGTTCGAGAACACCGTGACCTCCGGCATCGTCAGCGCCAAGGCGCGTTCGCTGCCCGATGAGAACTACGTGCCCTTCATCCAGACCGACGTCGCCGTCAATCCCGGCAACTCGGGCGGTCCCCTGTTCAACCTCAACGGCGAGGTGGTGGGCATCAACTCGCAGATCTTCAGCCGCACCGGCGGCTACATGGGCCTGTCCTTCGCGATCCCGATCGACGTGGCCATGAAGATCAAGGACGAGCTGGTCGAGCACGGCAAGGTGACGCGCGGCCGCATCGGCGTGCAGATCCAGGAGGTCAACCAGGCGCTCGCCAATTCCTTCGGCCTGCCCAGGCCGCAGGGCGCGCTCATCAGCCGCGTCGAGCCGGGCAGCCCGGCGCAAAAGGCGGGCCTGAAGTCGGGTGACGTGGTGCTGGGCGTCAACGGCAAGGAAGTCGGGCAGCTGGGCCAGCTTTCCAGCGAGATCGCCGGCATGAAGCCGGGCAGCAACGCCCGGCTGGACGTCTGGCGCAACGGCTCGCGCACCAGCATCGACGTCAAGGTCGGCCAGCTCGACGAGCCGCAGAACATCGCGGCCGCCGGCGACGGCGCCCAGGGCCTCACGCCCAAGCTCGGCCTCACCGTGCGCGAACTCGCGCCCGAGGAACGCGCGCAACTGAAGACCGATGGCGGGCTGGTGGTCCAGAACGTCTCGGGCGCCGCCGCGCGCGCCGGCATCCAGCCGGGCGACGTGATCCTGGCGCTCAACGACACGCCGCTGAAGTCGGTCGACCAGCTGAGGTCCCTGGTGCAAAAGGCCGAGAAGTCCAGGACGGTGGCGCTGCTGGTGCAGCGCGAGGACGCACGGCTCTACGTGCCGCTCACGATGAGCTGACCGCCGCGCACGCCGGGAAACGGGCTGCCTTCGGGCAGCCCGTTTTCGTTTGGCGCTAGCGCAATGCCGGCGGCGGCTCGAAGCCCCCCGCCACCTCCGCGAGCCGGCGCGCGAATTCGATGCAGGTGCGATCCCCGTGCCAGGGCCCGATGACCTGCATGCCCACGGGCAAGCCGCCGCGCGACAGGCCCACGGGCGCGGAGGTCGCCGGCAGGTACGCCAGCGTGGCGAGGCTGATCCACGCAAGCTGGTCCCAGTACCAGCGCTGCGCGCCGTTGACGGTGATGGAACGGCCGATGAGGTCGTCGCCGGGATCATGAGCAAAGGCGCAGACGGGGCCGACCGGGCACAACAGCACGTCGTAGCGCCCGAAAAAACGCGCCCATTGCGCGCGCGCCTGCTGGCGCTTCTCGTCGAGCGCCAGCCACTCGCGATGCGTGACGCGGCTGTAGCGCGCGAGCTTGTCGCGCGGGCTGCCGGGCGCCGCGGCGCGGCCGGCTTCCTGCAGCCGTGCGAACGCCCTGTCCGTCAGGTGCGCCGTCGTCACGGGCCAGAGCAATTGCAGGTAGTGGTCGAAATACGGCGCCAGCGACGGGACCGGCCGGGCCGCCCGGTCGACGTGCGCGCCCGCCTTCTCCAGCGCGTCCAGCGCCGCAAGCAGCGGCGCGCGCACCGCGTCGTCGATGGGAAAATCGGCGTCGTCGAGCCAGGCGGCGACGCGAAAGTCCGCAAGGCGCGTCGCGCGCGGCGGGGCGAGGCGCGCGGCGTCGCCCGCCAGCACGTCGAGAAGCAGCCCGAGGTCGCCGGCGCTGCGCGCGATCGGCCCGGCCACGCCGAGGTCCGGGACGGCCAGCGACCCCGGCGGGGGCGGCAGGTGGCCTCCCATCGGGACCAGGCCGTAGCTGGGCTTGTGCCCGTAGACGCCGCAGAAGTGGGCCGGGATGCGGATGGAACCGCCGATGTCGCTGCCCAGTTCGAAGGGGCTCAGCCCGGCGGCAACGGCCGCGGCCGCGCCGCCGGAGGAGCCGCCGCTGGTGCGGGCGGAATCCCACGGATTGCGGGTCGCGCCGAACAGCAGGTTGTAGCTCTGCAGGTCGCCGGCGTAGATGGGCACGTTGGTCTTGCCGCTCACGACCACGCCGGCCCCGGCGAGCCGCGCCACGGCCTGCGCGTCCGCCGCCGGGACATGGGCCTTCCATTGCGGCGCGCCGCAGGTCGTGCGCAGGCCGGCGGTCTCGAAGCTGTCCTTGATCGTGGCCGGGAGGCCGCGCAGGGGGGCGTCCGCCAGCAGGCCGGGATCGGCATCCAGGGCCCGCGCCCGCGCCCGGGCGCGCTCCGCGTCGAGCGTGACCACGGCGTTCAGGCGCGGGTTGTGCGCGGCGATGCGCTCGAGCTGCCGCTCCAGCAGGTCCAAGGCGGAGGTTTCATGCGCACGCAGGCGCGCCGCCAGCTCGCCGGCGGTGGCGAAGGGGTCGATGGCCATGGGCCGGGCCTAGTCGAGCAGGTCCGGCTGCTCCTTGACGATGCGCTGGTAAAGCGGCTGGAACGCGACCCAGCCGCCGTAGGGCGAGCCGACGGACTCGCGCGTGGCGAGGGCCGCTTCGTCGTCGATGATGCGCGGCTTGCCGGCCGCCTCGACCAGCAGCTGGGCCTGGCAGCAACGCTCCATGGCGATGAACCACCAGGCGGCCTCGTCGACGGTCTGGCCGACCGTGAGGTTGCCGTGGTTGACCATGATCACCGCCTTGTGCGGCCCCAGGGCGCGGCTGATGCGGTCGCCCTCCTCGGTCTCCAGCACGATGCCGTTGTATTCCTGGTAGATCGTGTGGTCCTTGTAGAACGCGCAGGCGTCCTGGGTGAGGGGGTCGAGCAGGCGCCCGAAGGTCGACCAGCTGCGGCCGTAGACGCCATGGGCGTGGGCCGCCGCGACGACGTCGGGACGGCCCAGGTGCACGCGGGAATGGATGGCGAAGGCCGCGGCGTTGCACGGCGTGCCCTGCACCACCCTGCCCTCGTGGTCCACCAGCGACAGGTTCGAGACCTTGATCTGGCTGAAGTGAACGGCATAGGGATTGACCCAGAAGCAGTCGCGGTGCTCGGGGTCGCGCGCGGTGATGTGCCCCGCCACGCCTTCGTCGAAGCCGAACTTCGAGAACAGGCGGAAGGCCGCGGCAAGGCGCTGCTTGATGTGCAGGCGCTCGGCCTCGATGCTGTCGAATACCGGCAATTCGGGCCGGAAAACTTCCATCTTCATGCCTTGCTCCTGGGCTGCGCCGCGTCCGGCCGATTATAGCCAAGGGACGGGCGCATCCGTCGCCGGAACGCCGCGACGTCGACGGGCCGGGAAACGGACGTACCGGACAGCCACCACAATGCCGGCGCCCGGCAGCCTCAGCGTGATTCCGCACTCCGAAATCCGGCTGTCAGACGTCGCCGGACAGGCTGAAAGTCCGCGTCTGGCGCGGACCGTTGCGACGGGGCGGGAAACATGGCCAAATGCCCCCGATAACAACATCCAACAAAAACGCCGCTTTCGCTCCGTGCAAACCTGGAAAAGCAGCCGGCCGTTCGGGGACGCCGACGTGCAAAAGAAGGATTATTCAAGGGATTACGCCGACCTTAACCCGGACCTGGTGGACATCGTCCGGGCGCTCCAGGCTTCGCTGACCGAGCGCCGCGTGCGCCAGCAGCTGCAGCCGGTGGACGGCTCGCCTTCGAAGCTCGAGTCGGCCTACGCCCAAGAGCAGGCCAAGCGCGGATCCCAGCCCGACATCTCCTCCCATCCGCGCCTGCTCGCCGCCGTCGTGGAGTCCGCCGACGCGGCCATCATCAGCGAGACCTGGAACGGCGTCGTGCTGACCTGGAACAAGGGCGCCGAGCGCATCTTCGGCTTCTCGCCCGCCGAGATGGTGGGCAAGAGCCGCGCCTGCCTGATCCCCGAGTTCCTGCGCAACGAGGACGCGAAGCTGCTGCGCCAGGTGACCGAAGGCCACGGCACCCTCCATTACGAGACCGTCTGGCAGCACAAGGACGGCAAATTCGTCGACGTCGCCGTCAGCCTCTCGCCCTCGATCGAGGACGGCAAGGTGGTGCGCCTGTCGCTGGTCGTGAACGACATCACCGAGCGCAAGCGCATGGAACGCGCGCTCATGGAAAGCGAGCGCAAGCAGCGCCAGCGCGCCGCCGAGCTCAAGATCGTGCTCGACGCGGTGCCCGCCGCGGTGTGGATCGCGCACGATGCCGAATGCAAGGTGATCACCGGCAACCGCGCCTCCTACGACCTGTTGCGCCTGCCTCAGGGCAGCAACATCTCCCCGGCGGCCGAGGCGGACGGGCCGTCGCATTACCGGGTGTTCCGCAACGGCCGCGCGCTCGAGGTGCACGAGCTGCCGGTGCAGATGGCCGCCTTCCGCGGCATCGAGGTGCGCGACTTCGAGGAAGACCTGGTCTTCGACGACGGCAGCATCCGCCACCTCATCGGCAACGCGGCGCCGCTGCGTGACGCGGGGGGCCGGGTCTACGGGGCGGTGGCCGCCTTCATCGACATCACCGCGCGCCGCAACATGGAGGAGCAGATCCGGCGCATGGCGCACTTCGACTCGCTCACCAGCCTGCCGAACCGCATCCTGCTCATGGACCGCCTCGAGCAGGCGCTGGCGGTATCCCAGCGCAACCAGTCCAAGACCGCCGTGATCTTCATGGACCTGGACCACTTCAAGGAGATCAACGACAGCCTCGGCCACCATGTCGGCGACATGCTGCTGCAGCAGGTCGCCGAGCGCATCCGCGCGAGCCTGCGCGAGGTGGACACCGTATCGAGGCTGGGCGGCGACGAGTTCGTGCTCGTCCTTCCCGAGCTGCGGCACAGCGACGACGCCGCGCTCATCGCCCAGAAGCTGCTGCGGTCGCTGTCCCACGAGTTCATCGTCGCCGGCGAACGCATCGGCATCACCCCCAGCCTCGGCATCAGCATCCATCCCGACCACGGCAACGACGCGGGCATGCTCATCCGCATCGCCGACAAGGCCATGTACCACGCCAAGCAGGGTGGCCGGAACACCTTCCGGTTCTATGACCCGAGCATGAAGGCCTGAGGCCTCCCGCCCTGCGCCGGCCGCGGCAACTTGCGCCAACCCGCGGACCGGGTGTGTAATTCCCTGAAAAAGCCCGTCCGGCCATTACGTCCGCCAGGGCCAGCGACGTCCCTGCGGACGAGGAGGATCCGGCCATGTCGACCCGCGGTATGAAGGTGCGCGCCCCAGCGGCGCCCGACCGGCGCGCCCCTTCCCCCGGCGCCCACGCGCGGCGCTCCGCCACGCAGCGCCGCCTCACCGACCGGCAACGCCTGCTCACCGAGCACATTCCCGAGATCGTCTGGACCGCCACGGCGGAGGGCGCCAACGATTTCTGCAACCAGCAATGGACCACGTACACCGGACTGTCGCCGCAGCAGACCCAGGGCGACGGCTGGATGCAGGCGCTGCACCCGGACGAGAAAGCCGCCGTGGCGACCTGGTGGCAGGGTTGCCGCGAAGGAACGGCGGCACCCGTGATGCGCTACCGGCTGCGCGGTGCCGACGGCAGCTATCGCTGGCACCAGGTCCGGGCCTCGGCCATGCGCGACGCCGGCGGCGAGGTCGTCCGCTGGGTGGGCAACCTGGTCGACATCCACGACCAGGTCGCGGCCGAGACCCAGCTCCAGGTCAGCGATGCGCGCTATCGCGACCTGGTGGAAATGTCCCAGGACGCGATCTACATCCGCTGCGGGGGCAAGTTCGTCTTCGCCAACGCCGCGACCGCCCGGCTCTACGGCGAGCCCTCGCCCGAGGCGCTGATCGGCCAGTCGCCGCTCGATTTCGTGCACCCGGATTACCTCGACGGCCTCAGGAAGCGCTGGATCCAGCTCGAGAGCAGCCGCAAGCCCCTGCCCCCGTTCGAGCTCAAGCTGGTGCGCCGCGACGGCAGCGTGCTGGACGTGGAATCCCTCGCCTCGCCGCTGGACTACAACGGCACCTTCGCCGCGCACGTGGTGGTGCGCGACATCTCGGAACGCAAGGCGCTGGAGAAGAAGCAGGTCGACCTCGTGTACGAGCAGGCGGCCCGCACCCAGGCGGTCGCCCAGGCGTCCCATTTCCAGCTGCTCGCGGCGGCCGTGCCCAACATGGTCTGGACGGCGACCACCGATGGACGCATCGACTACGTCAACCAGCGCCTGCTGGACTACGCGGGGTGCCGGTTCGAGCAGGCCGAGGGCTGGGGCTGGGTGAAGCTGGTCCACCCCGACGACCTGCCGCTCAACCAGACCCGCTGGGCGCAGAGCCTCGCCACGGGTTCGGCCTTCGAGGTCGAGGAGCGCATCCTGCGCGCTGACGGGACCTACCGCTGGCACATTGCCCGGGCGCTGCCGGTGCGCGACGGCGCCGGACACATCGTCCGCTGGGTCGGGACCTGCGTGGACATCGACGACCAGAAGCAGGCGCAGGCGGTGCTCAGGAGCTCGCGCGCGCGCCTGGAGACGGCGGTCATGCTGCGCACGCAGGAGTTGATGCAGGCGAACACCGCGCTGCGCGCCTCGGAGGACAAGCTTCGCAAGCTGTCCGCCCACCTTCAATCGGCGCGCGAAGCGGAGCGGGCCCTGATCGCGCGCGAGATCCACGACGAGCTCGGCGCCTCCCTCACCGCCGCCAAGATGGACCTCGCCCGCTGCGTCAAGCGCCACCCGGACATGGCCGATTCCGCCCGTGACCTGCTGGCCGGCGTGGCCTCGCTGGTGGACTCGGCCATCCAGACGGTGCGGCGCATCGCCACCGAGCTGCGGCCCAGCATCCTCGACCACCTCGGGCTGTGGCCGGCGCTGGAGTGGCAGCTCGAGGAGTTCGAGAACCGCTACGGC